>NZ_JBHTCM010000016.1:0-118496 GCF_042665545.1 Rhodocista pekingensis
CAACCGGCTCAAGGACTTCCGGCGCATCGCCACCCGCTACGACCGGCTGGCCGTCAACTTCCTGGCCGCCGTCCAGATCGCCGCCATCGTCAGTTACTGGTTATGAGTCCCGGCCCTAGTCTGATTCCCTCGTAAACGGCCCCTCAGTAGTGGAATTGGGCAGATCGGTGCTCTTCAGGGCCAACGTGGCTCGAAGCATCCTAACTAGCCGACGCTTACCCTCATCTGTCCCTTGCGTCAGCCTTCCGATCAGCAGCAAGACTTCAGGGTCCGACGCCATTCCGGAACTTGGCTTCGGTGTCTGTACGTCCCGACCGCTTCCGATTTCGAAATTCAGGATCGCCAGAGCACTATCTGTCCGCGCAACCAATCTCCCATGCCGAGCAAGACTGATCACGGGCGGACGCACGTTAATCGCAGCGCCAAAGGCCTTTGCAGAGCCGTAGGTTTCGACCCCACGTGCAACGCATTCCCTTAGGCGTGCGATCTCATTCGCTGAAAGCTTGTCTTCTTCACCAGGTCGCGGCATATTTCGAAATTAGCGATTCCGAAATCAAAGGGCAAGCACTGAGATGAAGCCGACGACATCATCCTTTGAGGAGTGGACCCGCGCCCGCACAGTTGCGTCCTACGGGACGAATGCGGGTACGCAAGAGATTCCGTTCCAAGGTTGGAGGCACTTCAAAGAGGCGTTCACACCTGAAATAGTGCGCCGCGCAATCTCAAGCAGCCCAGTGCCAGTATCCAAAAGTCTGGATCCGTTTGGGGGATCAGGAACCACTGCGCTCTGTTCGCAATTCTTAGGGGTGCGACCAGCTACTATTGAGGTAAATCCATTTCTTGCAGATCTGATAGAGGCGAAATTATGCAGCTATGACTTGCATTCTCTTGCCTCAGAGTTCGGGTCATGGATAAATTTCAGTGCAAGTGATCATGTAAATCCGAATGAATTTTTCGCCGGGCTTCCTCCTACCTTTGTGGAGCCAGGAAAGAACGACCGCTGGATATTCAACTATGATGTCGCTGCGCGATTAGCTGCATATATCAACGCACTGGAGCAGGTCAGTTGCCCAAAGAATCGTAGGCTATTCAAGGTGCTCATTGGTGGAATTCTCACTGATGTGAGTAATGTAGTGATCAGTGGGAAGGGGCGGCGCTACAGGGGGAACTGGCAAGACCGGAAAATTACTACCGAGCAAATCGACGAGTACATCTGTGAGGCGGTTGAAGCAGCAGCAGCTGACATTGCCCGCTTCCGGGCACGATCTGAGATGTCGTACAGCATTTACCGGGGAAGCTGCCTAGCACATATCGACAATGTGGAGGCCGTAGATATATCAATTTTTTCTCCTCCGTATCCGAACTCGTTTGACTATACTGACGTGTACAATCTAGAGTTATGGATGCTCGGATATCTCAGAAATTTCGAGGAGAACCAGTTTCTACGGCGAGAGACACTTTGCTCACACGTCCAGGTAAGCAGGAGCTTCGGCGCACGGCCAACTGGATCGGAGATCCTCAATGAGACGGTCCTGATGCTTGAGGCAAAGCGCCGAGAGCTGTGGAACGTCCGTATCCCGGAGATGGTGGCGGGGTACTTCTCGGACCTTGATCGCACAGTCCGCTCTGTCGCTAGTAAGCTACCGAGGAATGGTCAAATATGGATGGTAGTGGGAGACAGCCGATACGCCGGCGTCGACATCCCGGTTGCGGCAGTAATGGCTGAACTCGCATACGATGCAGACCTTGATGTGATCAATGTCGAACCGTGCAGGTCAATGAGGTCCTCAGCCCAGCAAGGCGGAGATCCATCCCTCGCAGAGACGCTCGTCATCTTAAGCCGGCGATAGAGATCTTTCCCGACGGAAGTCATCGGCGGAACCGTAAACCCGAAAAATGCGTAGCTCTATTGAATGTCTCTGAGCCAGGGGACGAACAGCATCAAGGCATATTTCCCCGTCGCAATGATCGGGTTTACGGAGATCAAAGCAACACAGCAAGCCCATCCGAGCATCGTTCTCGTCTTTGTACGAGATTGCCTGATTAACGCCCTTATCAATCGCATCTTTGTTTGAGCTCTTCGATACGGGATTTTCTCCCGCATCCAATGAACGCAGTACCTTTAGCTCGAAGACCGCGTCGTATACCCAGCAGTTATTCACCGTCGGATGCTTGGATTTTATCAATAGGTCACACCGTCCCTCATCTCCAGGTACTTCGAATTGAATCCGGTATTTCTTCTTTTGCAAGAGAGCAACGCGCAATGTCTGCTGTAGCGATCCTTGAAGAAACTCCTCTGTCTTAGGGCGCGGAACGTATTTCCTTGACTCCTTCCACGGTGTATGCCCACCGCATCCTGCGTCAGGAGTTCGGAAACTGGAATGCCAGTCGGAAAGGATCTGGTCCAAATAGCCAATTGAAAGTTCGTCGAGCAACAATCTGATCCTGATTACAGTATCAGGCGATTCCATGCCATTGGGATAGCAACGAATCTCCGGAACGGTTGCGCTCGGATGAACATACAAAGCCGGCAGATAACCAAGATTAAGCGTCGAAATCTGGGCGAAGAGCTGATTTGGAGTTGATCCAGTCAACGATAATTTATAGCCTGAAGCGAGAGCCGGAGTGGTAATCCATAGGTAACCCGAAAGGCAGCAACTACCATCGTTCAAAACGGGTTCTACGACTGCGCCAATCCCCTTAGCAAGTTCTTTTGCACGCGAAGATACAAGTACGATAATAGGCGCCTCAGGATCCGAAGTGGCGTCAGGATGTTTCATTCGGATGTATAATGCCTCCGCAAGCGCTTGCGCAGCGATGAAGAGTTCACTGTCATCCAGAGCGGGGTCTTCACCCAGTTTCTCAATGAGAACCGTCTCCAATTGAGCTTCATTGCATGCGCCCAGTGGATTTGGATCGCCCGGATCAACCAGTCTAGAATCAGCAATCCCGTCCGATCTCACAATGCCGGTGGACTTCTGCGCAGGCACGTTACTTTTAACCATGAGCTCGATGCTCCAACAGCCGAACGTACAACTGGGTCCTCTCGCCACAGCCAATTTTCAGGTCAGGATCCACCAGCCTAGCGAAAAGCTGTGCTGAATAAGCAGAATAATTAGCAGATTTCCACTCAGAGAAATCGATCACATCACCGGTTCCGGTACGTTGATCTGCCCATGTGGCATCTACTCTAATGAGCTTCTCAATGGGCAGAGACACGCGTTGAAGTGAGAATGCCAAGCGACGAAGGAATGAGACCGCCCTTTCTTCTTCAGAGAACATTCTGACAGAGGCAATGACCTCTTCAGCTCGCCCTGAGGCAATCTGGAAACAGCCTTCCAACCGCGACAGCCCATTTTCAAACGCGTATGATACATTCGTTACCTCAACGAACCCCAACCCTACCAACATATCCAGTTGCCGCTGCAAACGTGGATAGTAGGCCCCTCCTTGCCGCTTTAGGATTTTACCGTCATGACTATCTACGCCCCAAATCGGGCCAAGCAAATCTGCCAAGAGCGCAAACGCATGTAGGCGCATCACAGGTACTGGTCCCATGTCAGCTGCTTCCAGTGCGTCAAGCAGCAGCAACACGCGGATTCGGTCTAACAGTGCAGTTTGATGCGCCATCCTTTCCTCACTCTCCTGAAATCAATTCGTCAAGGAACTGTTCATACTGCGGCTTGTTGGCGCGTAACGCTGCGTTCTCAGCGGCATAACGTATCAGATCGACTACACGCTTTTTGCGCTCATCCACCTCCTTGACGCGCACCAGGAAAGACGAAACGAAGTGTTTGCTCGGTAAGTAGGATGTGGCGATCACGCGATTTCGCGGTCCGGCGTAGGAAAAGCTTGAAAGTTGTGTGCCGGCCCTCTCTGCAAACAGAAAATCGAGTGAAGCTTCTGGTGCATCGACTACCAGCGTGCCGCATTGATCGCTTGCTAGCGTTGTCATCAGTGCCATTCTGAAAGCAAGGTCGACGAACTCGGCTTGGGACTGAGAAACTTCGTTGGGATGGTTCCGAATTGATGTGCCGGCTTTTGCGCCGCTACTCATATCAAGCTTTAGCATTGGAAAAGCAAATAGCGATCCGCCCTGTCCTACTCTAACTTCGACCGTCTGATACACTAGTCTTGCCTCTTCTTTCAAGAACAAGGATGTATAGTGAACAAATGAATCGTTGACAGTTTTCTGCGCCGAAGCAACTCTTCCGGCCATTTCAGTCACAAGATCTCTAAACTGCTTTTCTGTTTTAGTGCGACGATCACGTTCGGTCTCAACGATCCGCTCAAGAGTAGCAACTTCAGAATCCACGGATCTTATAGCAGATCGTTCGGAGGGAATCTCTTTCAGAAGTGCGATTATCTGCTTCTCTAGGTCGAACACCTCGGATTCTACGTCCCGATATGCGTCATCTGCAGATATCAGTCGCTCCTGCGCATCAAATAGCCTTTCTTGTGCTTCCTCAATTTGCGCGTTGGCCAAAGTAATGTTTCCCTCCAATTGTTGAATGCGCGCAGCATCCACTTCAGCTGTGTGCACGATATTTTGTTCGATCGCGTGAACCGTGCCGCAGAATGGGCAGGCGGCATCCTTGATCCGCTTCTCGACAGTCTCTTTGACCGGTGCCGGGTGTGTTCCGCAGACGAGACAGAGATCTTCGGAGAGCAACTGTCCTATGATATATCGAGCAGTATCCTTATCTGGAGAGAGCCAATGGCTCACCGCGTTCAGCTTTAATCGCTCCAGTTCGCGAGCGTAGGAGTCGCGCACTTCGATCGCTTTGAGTTTATCAAGGCGCCCCCTCCTTCGCTCAGCATCCGCTTCAACGCGGACAGCGGCAAGCGACTCAAGTCGTTCCCTGAGAGCCGAAACTTGAGCTGATTTGACGCGCATTTCAGCTTCAGCCTTGGGGACCAATCCGGCTCTGCGTGTTGCCTTGGCCTTGTTTTTTTGCTGGCGCGAGATCAGACTTTGAGCGTTTCGTAGAGCACTGTCTGCGGAAATAAGTTCTTGCTGGACACTGGCAAATGTGCCAGCCCTCTCTTTAGACAGCAAAAGAATTCTGTAAATCTGGCGTTGCACAGTTGAGTCCCAGACCAAAGCCCTTCTGTCCTCCAACATAAACGTAATGTACTGGAGAATTATCAGGAAATCGAAGAATGATCCGATCCCTACGTTCTCGCAAATGACCCTGTGATAAGTGGCGTCCTCGTGTTCGTCGGAGCGTCGGCTAAATAGAATTTCTTCGCCATCGACGAGAACTGAGAGCAAGGATAGGTCCGAGAGAGTCCGTTTTATAGATAGATGCTTATCGCCGAGAATTATCTCAATGGTCGCAACGGCGTCCACAGCTCCGTCAGCCACCCGACGGGCAAACGTTTGGCGATCGTAACGGCTTAGGGCAACAGGCTTATGTCGGACTTGGCCGAGTTCGCTTTCCGTCGTCGATGAGGGAAGATCGTAAGGTCCCGTCAGCAAACGAAGGGCGGCGCCAATTAACGTCGACTTCCCACTTCCATTCACTCCTGCGATAAGGCTCGGCCCTGGCAGGAAGGGTATATGGAAAGGGCTCTGCATTGAGCACGGGTACAGCAGATATCCCTGGAATGTGATCGACTGGATGACGGGGAAGTTGATCATATGGCTGTCCAGAATGCGCTTCGGGTGCTTGAACGGCTGAGGTGCAAACTTTGTTGATCGGATGAGCGGATTTGCAACAAGAATCCTGATGGTACGCTGATGTGTTTGGATGCTGCTGTCGTCGGGAAGCGCCTGGCACCGCTGCTATGCCATTGACGCGGATAACGGAAGTTTGATCGCTCCCAGGACGCGCAGTGCTGTTGCACTCGTTAGATTGCGTTGGTAACCGTCCGGTCTCGGCCGCCTTGCGGGAGCTGATAGCGCTGGGATGATCAGTGGACTGCACTGGTGACCTGCCGCGGGAAATCTCCTCCAGTTTGAAGTAGAGCCTCCGGCGAAGTTACGCCGTGTGGCGCGGTCTGAGCAATGGGGCCGGGCTCGGAGCCCCGGAGGGGCGGAGAGACCGGCCCCATTGTTTTGAGTTTGGCGGCATGGGCCGCCGGTGTCTGGTAGCCCAGGGCCGAGTACGGCCTGGCGGTGTTGTAATCGGCCACCCAGGCGGCGATGACCGCGCGGGCCTGGGCCATGCTGGTGAACACCGTCTCGTTGAGCAGTTCGTCGCGCATGCGGCCGTTGAAGCTCTCGACGAAGCCGTTCTGCATGGGCCTGCCGGGGGCGATGTAGTGCCATTGCATGCAGTGGTCCTGCGTCTATTTCAGCACGGCGTTGCTGGTCAACTCGGTGCCGTTGTCGGACACGATCATCTCCGGCTTGCCGCATCGGGCCACCAGCGCCGTCAGCTCGCGGACCACCCGCACGCCCGAGATCGAGGTGTCGGGCACCGAGGCCAGACATTCCCGCGTCACGTCATCGACGATGTTGAGCACGCGGAACCGCCGCCCGTTGTCCAGTTGGTGGTGGACGAAATCCAGCGACCAGCGGGCATTGGGCTTGGCCTCCACCAGGATCGGTGCGCGGCTGCCGATGGCCTTGCGACGGGTGCGACGCTTGCGCACAGCCAAGCCTTCCTCGCGGTAAAGCCGGTAGATCCGGGTGATCCCCGACGGCTCGCCGTCGCGCCGCAGTAGGATGAACAGCCGCCGATAGCCGAACCGGCGGCGCTCCTGAGCAAGCCCGCGCAGGCGGTCGCGCAGGGTGCTATCGTCGGGCCGGATGGAGCGGTAGCGGATCATCGTGCAATCCACCGCGATGACCGTGCAGGCCCGACGCTCGCTCATCTCGAAAGTACTCCGCAGATGGGCGACAGCTTCCCGCTTGGCGGCAGGCCCTACCATTTTTTTCCCAGAAGATCGCGGAGCGCGGCCTCGTTGAGCATGGATTCCGCCAGCAGCTTCTTCAGCCGGGCGTTTTCATCCTCAAGCGCCTTCAGCCGTCGGGCCTCCGACACGTCCAGGCCGCCATATTTGGCCTTCCATTTGTAGAAGGTGGCGCTCGATATACCGTGCCGGCGGCACACATCCGCCGTCGCAGCCCCGGCCTCCTGCTCCTTCAGGATGCCGATGATCTGTTCCTCTGAAGACCTGCTGCGCTTCATGTCGTCCGTCCTCTGAGGGGCCGGATTCTACTTCAAACTGGAGGAGATTTCCCACGGCAGGTCACGGCCAACAAGGACAACGTTTCTTCTCACGTATAAGGCCGAGTGCGCGGCTTGCTCTCACCATTGCGTCTCGTTTTCGTCCGTTCATGAGCCATATCAATATGATGTAACATCAGAATGTTCTCCATCTACAGTTCCATCAGACAGTCACCCTTTCTGACCTTCTTCAACAGCACCGCTGCCAGCGATCCCGGAGATAACTCTCCAGGCGGACACAGCGCAGGGTGTCCGGATTTCCCGCGTACCATCTTCCAGCATGTCATCCCGGCCGGGGTGGCGTGATTTCGGCATCAGTCCCTGCTACACCTTCGGGCCGGAGCGGCCCCGGCGGGGTGCCGATCGTCCTATGCCGGGGGATGTCGCGTGCAGCGGTCCAGACTTGTCCTTGTCGCCGCCGGCCTTGCCGGGGCGGTCGCCCTGTGGTTCGCCTTCGCGCCCGGGGCGGCGCCAGGCACCGTCTACAGCTTCGCCGAGGTGGCGGAGGGACCGATCGTCTCGGCCGTGTCCACCTCCGGCACGGTGCAGCCGGCGGCCAGCGTCATCGTCGGCTCCCAGCTCTCCGGCCAGATCAGCGAGGTTCTGGTCGACTTCAACAGCGTCGTCCGGGAGGGCGACGTGCTGGCCCGGCTCGACCCCAAGACCTATGAGGCGCGGGTGCGCCAGAACCAGGCGCTGCTGGCCGTCACCCGGGCCCGGGTCACGGAGGCCGAGGCGCAGGTGCGCCGCGCCGAGGTGGAACTGGCGGACGCCCGCCGCGACTACCGCCGGCGCGAGGCGCTGCGCAAGGGCGGCAACCTCTCGGAACGGGACTACGACATCGCCCAGGCGCGGCTCGACACGGCCGATGTCGGCCTGGACCTTGCCCGGGCCCAGCTCCTGAACGCGCGGGCCGCGGTGTTGCAGCAGGAGGCGACCCTGAACCAGGCGGAGATCGACCTGGAGCGCACCTACATCCGGGCGCCGATCACCGGCGTCGTCATCAAGCGCGAGGTGGAGCCGGGCCAGACCGTCGCCGCCAGCCTCCAGGCACCGACCCTGTTCGAGCTGGTGACGAACCTGACGGAGATGGAGGTACAGGCGCGGGTGGACGAGGCGGACATCGGTCGCGTCGCCGTCGGCCAGACGGCGCGCTTCAGCGTCGATGCCTTCCCCGGCCGTACCTTCCAGGGCACGGTGACCCAGATCCAGAAGTCGCCCAAGGAGGTCCAGAACGTCATCACCTACACGGTCCTCGTCTCCGCCCCGAACCCGGACGAACGCCTGCTGCCGGGCCTCACGGCCAAGCTGGACATCGTCGTCGGGGAGAAGGAGCGGGCGGTGCGGATCCCGGCCCAGGCGCTGCGATTCCGCCCGCGGGCGGAGGACGGAGCGGCGGCCCGCCCCGCCGGTGCGTCCGTCGGCGGCCCCAGCGGCGGGGCCACCGGCGGGGCCATGGGACGGCTGGCCGAGACCGATCCCCAGGCGGCCACGGTCTGGACCCTGGGCGACAGCGGTCAGCCGCAGCCGGTGCGGGTCAGGCTCGGCCTCGGCAACGCGGACTGGGCAGAGGTGCTGGAAGGGGCGCTGAAGCCCGGCGACCGGGTGATCGTCCGGGCCGACCGGCAGGGCGCGGACCAGCGTCCCGCCGGGCTGAGGTTCTGAGCATGCAGGCCCGCCCGATCATCAGCTGCCGCGGACTCGCCAAGGACTACGCGCTCGGCGGCGGCATCGTGCATGCCCTGCGCGACGTGACGCTGGAGGTGCAGCGGGGGGAGTTCGTCGCCGTCATGGGGCCGTCGGGGTCCGGCAAGTCCACCCTGATGAACATGGTCGGCTGCCTGGACACGCCCAGCGCCGGCAGCATCGAGATCGACGGCGAGGATGTCTCTCACCTCTCCGCGGACCGGCTGTCGGAGATCCGCTCGCGCCGCATCGGTTTCGTCTTCCAGCAGTTCAACCTGCTGCGCCGCACCTCGGCCCTGGCCAACGTGATAATGCCGCTGATGTACGCGCCGGTTCCGGTGGCCGACCGCTCCGACCGCGCCCGGCGCTGCCTGGAACTGGTCGGGCTGGCCAGCCGCATGGACCATCAGCCTTCGCAGCTTTCCGGCGGCCAGCAGCAGCGCGTCGCCATCGCCCGCGCGCTGGTGAACGATCCCGCCATCCTGCTGGCGGACGAGCCGACGGGGGCGCTCGACACCCGCACCGGGATGGAGGTGCTGGAGCTGTTCCAGCGCCTGAACCGCCAGGGCATCACCCTGATGGTGGTGACGCACGACCCGGAGGTGGCGGCGGCGGCCGGACGGGTGCTGACCTTCCGCGACGGCCGCATCGTCTCCGACCGCCGCAACGAGCGGCCGCGCGACCTCGCCGCCGAGCTTGCCGCCCTGCCGCCCGCCGAGGAAGAGGACGCCGCGCCATGAGACTCCGCGACGGGATCGTCATCGCCCTGTCCGCCATCCGGGCCAACACCCTGCGCAGCCTTCTGACGGTGCTGGGCATCGTGATCGGCGTCTCCGCCGTCATCACCATGGTGGCGGTCGGCTCCGGCGCCAGCGAGCAGGTGCAGCAGCAGGTCTCCTCCATCGGCGCCAACCTGCTGATGGTGACGCCCGGCGCGCGGCGCGCGGGCGGCGTCATGATGCAGGGCTCCGAGAGCCTGTCGGAGGACGATGCCGAGGCCATCGCGCGGGAGGTGCCGGGGGTGATGTATGTCGCCCCGTCGCGCACCGGCAGCGGCCAGTACATCGCCGGCCGCTTCAACTCCTACGGACGGCTGGAAGGGGTGACGATCGACTATCTGGCGGTCCGCGAGTGGGAGATCGAGGCGGGCCGCAGCTTCTCCCCGTCGGAGGTGCGCACGGCGGGGCAGGTGGCCCTGATCGGCCGGACGGTGGCGACGGAGCTGTTCGGCGATTCCGATCCGGTCGGGCAGTCGATCCGGGTCAACCGGATGCCCGTCACGGTCATCGGCACGCTCCGGTCCAAGGGCCAGACCACCTTCGGCCAGGATCAGGACCGCATCGTCATGATCCCGCTCTCCACCGCCCGCAAGGTCCTGGGCAACAGCCGCGCGCAGCCGCGCCGGGTGGACCTCATCATGGTGAAGACCGACACGGCCGAGCGGCTGGAGCCGGCGCGGGCGGAGATCACGGCGCTGCTGCGTCAGCGCATGCGGGTCCCGGCCGATTCGCGCGAGTCCTTCGAGGTGCGGAACATGACGGAGTTCCTCTCCACCTTCGCGGAGACGGCGCGGACCATGAGCCTGCTGGTGGCGGCCGTCGCCTCCATCTCGCTGCTGGTGGGCGGCATCGGCATCATGAACATCATGCTGGTGTCGGTGACGGAGCGGACGCGGGAGATCGGGCTGCGCCTCGCCGTCGGCGCGCGGCCGCGGGACATCCTGTTGCAGTTCCTGGTGGAGGCGGTGACCCTCTGCCTGATCGGCGGGGCGATCGGCATCGCGCTGGGCATCGGCCTGTCCATCGCCATCGCCAGGCTGATCCACTTCCCCGTCCTGATCCAGCCGGACGTGATCCTGCTCAGCGTCGGCATCTCCGCCGCCATCGGCATCTTCTTCGGCTTCTGGCCGGCGCGGCGCGCCGCCCGCATGGACCCGATCGAGGCGCTGCGCTTCGAATAGCGTGTGGGGCTGTGCGGGCAGGGCCTTGGCGGCTCAATCCGCCTGCTGCGCCACCTGCTGGTCCGTTGTCACGGCCGCGGCGCCGGCATCCACCACCAGGATGCCGGCCGGCTTCTGCCGGCGCGGGGAGACGGTCGCCGGACCGTCCAGAGGCCCGACCGGGTGGCGGTCCTCCCGGTAGTAGCGCCGGACCTTCTCGACATAGGCCCGGGTCTCCTTGTAGGGCGGGATGCCCTTGTGGCGCAGCACCGCCCCTTCGCCGGCGTTGTAGGCGGCCAGCGCCAGCGTCACGTCCCCGTCGAAATGGCCCAGCAGCCAGCGCAGGTAGCGCATGCCGCCCTTCAGGTTCTCCGCCGGGTCCATGGGATCGTCGACGCCGAAGCGGTCGGCGGTGTCGCGGGTGAGCTGCATCAGGCCCATGGCGTCGCGCGGCGAGACGGCGTCCGTGCGGAAGCCGGATTCGATGGCGACGACGGCGAACACCAGCGCCGGGTCCAGCCCGTAGCGCGGCGCCATGCGGTCGATCAGCCGGACCAGGTGCGCCGGTGCCCGGTGCTCCGCCCTTGCCAGCTCCGCGCCGTGGCAGGCGGCCGGGGCGCGGCGCACATCGCCCATGCGGTCCGCCATGCGGCGGGCGCTGGCATGGCCGGCGGCGGCGGCCTTGCGGAACCAGGCCGCGGCGACGGCACGGTCGGCCGCTACCTCGGTTCCGGTCAGGTACATCCAGCCGACGGCGAAGGCGGCGTCGGCATGCCCCTGACGCGCCGCCGCGCAGTAGAGGTCCAGGGCGGCCGCGGTGTCCTTCTCCACCCCCTCCGCCCGCTCATAGCGTTTCGCCAGCCCGTACTGCGCGTCGGGCGATCCCCCCGCGGCAGTCGCTGGCGGCAGGACGGGCGCGGGTGAGTTTCCCGCCACCGCCGGAGACGCTGTGACAAAAGTAATCGCGGCGAGAGACAAATAACGGCGCAAGCGTCGCATGGTCCCCGTTCTCTTCTGGTCAGCCCCGGGGCCGGCTTACCATGCGGACTCCGCATGACCAAGTGGGCCAGACGCCATAACCGAAGGGTCTAGCTGAAACCCCTTCAAATCCAGGCTGCGCGAACCGGATGGCCCGGTAGGCCGAAGGGTCCGGCCCCCCGATGGGCGTAGCGGAGGAGTAGTGGAGGAGGCGTATCGGCCGAGGTCTGGCCCTAGGCCCGATGCCATAACACTTTTTACGAATATTGACCGGGGACGCTTCCGGGGGCATTTGGCTATTCAAGGCCACCCGATTTGACGGGGGCTCGGACCGATTTAGACAGCGCAATCATTGTCGGCGCTGCCCATACTTCCAGTGCCCCGTATGTTCCGGGGACAGACAGAGCGACCCACGAGCGATCCAGGGAGAACCGTGATGGAAGGTGACCTGCCGGTCCGGACGGACCGGACTCACCCGGCCGAAGGCACGGCGGCGGCGGCGACCGTCGCACGGGCGGACGCGGTCCCGCCTCGCAGCAGCAGCTCCGATGCCGAGGTCATCGCCCAGATAGAGCAGGAGATCCCCCGCCTGCGCCGCTTCGCCCGCGCCATGGTGCGCGACGCGGCCCTGGCGGACGATCTGGTGCAGGAATGCCTGGAGCGGGCCCTGAGCCGTCTGCACCTCTGGCAGCCGGGCACGAACCTCCGCGCTTGGCTGTTCACCATCCTGCGCAACCTGCACATCAATGGCATCCGCCGGCAGCAGACCTTCGTCGACATCGACGGTGAGGTGCAGGCGGGTCTCGGCGGCAGCCATGGCTCCCAGGTCGTGCGGCTGGAGCTGCGCGATCTGCGCCGGGCACTGGACCGGCTGCCGACCGAACAGCGCGAAGTGGTCCTGCTGATCGGGCTGGAAGGCATCAGCTACGCCGAGGCGGCGGACATCCTCCAGGTTTCCATCGGGACGGTGAAGTCGCGCCTCTCGCGGGGCCGGCGGGCCCTGCGCATCCTGATGGATGGCGGTGCGGACGCCGCCTACGAGCCGGTGCATGAGCGCGAGACGGCCTGACACGGCGGAGGGGGACCGCCGTCCCGGACGGGGGCCCGGACTGGGGCCCGGACTGACGCTCGTGACAGGCGGCGCTGGCGGTGCCGACAGCCTTCAGGATGACCTCAACGCCTGGGTCGACGGTGCGCTGTCTCCGCTGGCGGCGGCCCGGCTCGGTCTCCGGGTGGCGGCGCTGCCGGACATGGCGGCCCGGGCCGCGGCCTACCGCGCCCAGATCGACGGGCTGCATGCGCTCTACGATCCCGTGCTGGACGAACCGATTCCGGAGATGCTCCTGGCCCGGGTGCGCGATGCCCGGCACCGGGCGCAACCGGTGCCTGCCGTCCTGATCCCGGCGCGGGCCGGTGCTGCCCGCCGGATCGGCCTGTTGTCGGCGGCGCTGGCCGCATCGGTCGGCACGGCGCTTCTGGGCATGCTGGTGCTGCACCGGCTCGGCACCGGCATGGCCGTCTTCGTGAACTGATCCGCCCTGGGGCGGTGGCTGGCATCTTCCGGGCACCGGCCGGGAGGTCGGGGGCAAAAGAGAGGGCGGCTCCGGACCGGAGCCGCCCTTGCAGTGGAGGCTACCTCGCCTGGAAGACTGTCCCGCCCACGGACCTGCCGGGGCGGCAGCGTCGTCAGCGGCGCCTGACCAGTCCCATGATCAGGGACACGACGAAGATCACCAGGAAGATGAAAAACAGAATCTGGGCGATTCCGGCCGATGCCGAGGAAATTCCGCCGAAGCCGAGTACGCCCGCGACCAGGGCGACGACAAAGAAGATCAGGGCCCAGTAGAGCATCGCGTCCTCCGAATCTCGCGCAGGCCCGCCGATCCCTTCGGGCGTCGGGCCTTGTTCGAGCGGATAACGAGACCGCAGGCACAAAAGTTCCGCTGGTCCGGGCGGCGGGACCGTCCAGTCGGGTGCGGCCGCAAGCCCCGGGCAGCAGGACCGGGGCTTGCGGGGGGCCGACAGGAGGGACGTCGGGGAACCGGACGGCGTGCGGCAGGACCGGCTCAGGCGCCCGGGTCAGGTCGCGGGGTCAGGTGTCGCGGCTGCGCCGGCCACGGCGCTTGCGCGCCGGCGCCTGCGGCGGGGCGGGAGGACGGGTGCAGCTCAGCAGTCCCTGGTAGGCAAGCTGGATCACCTCCGGCAGAGCCTGGACGGGGGTCGGATTCGCCTTCGTGTAGGACGTGGCGATCCGGCTGGCCAGTTCCCGGAGTTCTAGGGTCTTCGTCTCGCTCATGCTCGTCTCCTGCGGCCGTCCCCACCACCGGTCCGCTGTACCCCGGACCCTAGCGTGAGGGTCGCGGTGATACGTCTCCCCAAATGGTCCTATGTCCTTCGTCCGCCAAGGGGAGGGGGTGGGGAGAGTTGCGGGAACGCGACACCCCGCCCCCGTGTTTGTGCCGGCATCATCCGTAACGGACGAGGGACGATCCATGAGGACGAGCACCATGACCGCGCTGGCGGCGGCCCTGCTGCTGAGAAGCGCGCCGGCGCTGGCGCAGGATGCGGGTGGCGCCGCCGGTCCGGGGGGCTGGCCGGCCCAGGAGCCTTCGGTTCAGCAGCCGCAGGGCCAGCCGCCCCAGGGCCAGGATCAGCCGGGGCAGCAGGGCAGGGCGCCGGACCTGTCCGATCCCGCTGCGCCCGGGACCGGGACCGGGCTGGATGCGGCACAGGCTCCCGCCACTGGCGGCACGGAGGTGCTGGTCGAGATCGACGAGGTGGACGATGCCCGCCTGGGGCCGGCCCAGCGCCGCCTCTCCGTGATGCAGACCACCTTGCTGAACCGCTTCAGCCAGCTCGGCTTCTCCGACGTGCGCGAGTTCCGCCGGGAGGGGGAGACCTACGTCGCCGAGGCGGTGGACGGCGACGGGCAGGAGGTGACCGTGGTGCTGGACCCCGCCAGCGGGACGATCGTCGCCCGCCGCTGACGGCCGGGTCCGGCCGTCAGGATGCCCCGTCCAGCAGGTGCGGCCAGCCGCGGGTCAGCCGGCCTGCGCCGGCGGGATCGGTCAGGGCGGCCAGCCCGCCGCGGCGGTCCAGCCGCTGTCCGGCCTTGCGGGCCAGCGGGTGCAGGCTCAGGGCCGCCCGCCCCTCGACGGGCTCCGCCACGGCACCCAGCGGCAGCGTCAGGCCCAGCGCGACGGTGACCCCGCCGGCGAGCCCGACCTCCCCGGACAGGCTTGCCCCGTCCCCGAGCCGCCGCTCCAGCGCCAGCGCCGCCCCCCAGCCGCCGTCCAGATACCGGCCGGCCCGCAGTTCCACCTCCGCATCGGCGCCCGGCAGGTCGTAGCCGGCCACGGCGAAGCCCGTCGTGACGCCCCCCCAGGGCAGGAAGCGCAGGGCTTCCGGCTCGCGCTTCCAGACCCGATGCAGCTCCGCGCCCAGCCGCCAGCGGGCCAGCGGCGGACGCAGCATCACCTCGCCGCCGGCTCCGCCATACATCTCTTCCAGCAGGCCCGCTTCGGCCAGCACGGACCAGCCGGGGGCGGGACCGGCCACCCAGGACGCCATCAGACGCGATGGCGACAGCCGCCGCGCCGCGAAGGCCGCCGCATCGGCACGCCCCCGGTCCGGGGCCTCGCCGTCCTCCGGCATGTCGCCGTGCGATGCCGCCAGGGTCAGGCGTGTGCTGCCCTCCAGCCGCAGCCCCGGCAGCGGCCGCAGCAGGGCGCCGAGGTCGGCGCTCAGGCGCTGGCCCCAGCCGGCTTCCGCCGGCAGCGGCCCCTGCTCCAGCAGCAGGTCCAGGCGGGGGCGCAGCAACGGGGGGCGGGGCGGCGGCCCTTCCGCCGCGGCCAGCCGTGTCCGCCGGGCGATCTCGTCCACGCTGCCGCGGCCCCGGAGCGCCCGCTCCAGATCGGCGGCCGGCAGATCCAGCCGGACGCCGGGCAGGTCGCCCGCGGTCAGGTCCACGCGCACCCGGCCGTCGGCACCGGCGCCCGCAGCCCGTGCCGCGCGGCCGGCCACCGCGGCCGTCTCCGCCTCCTCCGGAACCTCTGCCACGGCCCGGCCCGGGGCCGTGACCGCAAGGCGTGCCGCCCGCGCCGGCGGGCGGGGCAGGGTCGCATCCGTCGCCGTCAGGCGCAGGGTCAGGAAGGGGCCGGTACCGGCTTCCACGCCGGCGCCCAGCGTCAGCCAGGGCAGGGCCTGCCACTGCGCCGCGAGGCGGGGCCGCTCCAGCCGCCCCACCCGCCCCGCCTCGGCCGACAGGGCGAGATCGCCCCCGGACGGCGCCCAGCGCAGGGTGCCGTAGGGCCGCACGGCGCTGTCGGTCCAGGCGGCGCCGAGGGTCAGGTCCAGCGGGCCGATCCAGGTTCCCGCCGCCAGGAATCCGGTGCGGTCCGGGCCGCCGCCGCCCAGCCCGCGCATCCCGGCCAGCAGCGACGGCGTGGTGTGCCCGGCCGGCAGAACCTGCCACGAAAGATCGGCCCCGGCGTCCCCGCCGGGCGCCTGCCGCAGACCCAGCAGCAGGCCGGGCAGGGGGCGCAGGCCCGCGGCCACGGCCGCGCCGTCGCGGCCCGTTTCAAGCGCCAGCCAGCCGCTGCCGTCCGCAGGCAGCACGGCGTCGGGCCGTCCCGTCGGCAGGGGCGGGGGCGGTGAGGCCCGGACGGTGCCGGGCAGCAGCAGGCAGAGGAGGAGAAGGAGGGCGGACGTGCGTCCGGTCACAGGCGTTGACCCCAGGCGGGGCCGCCGATGATGCCGCATGGATGCGGAAACGCAACCCCGGCGCGTTCAGGCACGGTGCAGAGCCAGGGCTCCGGGTCCCGCGTGTCGGCGGGACCCGGTCCGGCGTTCTCAGAACTGCTCGGCGTCCAGCGCCATCACGGCCCGGTGGCCCTCGACGACGGGCTTCAGCAGGCCGTGGACCTGCGGCAGGATCTGGTCGGCGTAGAAGCGGGTGGTGATCAGCTTGCCGTCCAGGAAGCGCCGGTCCTCGCCCGGCGCCGCCATCAGGGCCTGCGCCGCGATCGCCGCCTTGGCCGACAGCCAGCCGCCGATGACGATGCCGGACATCCGCAGGTAGGGCACGGCCCCGGCGGCGGCCGCGGCGGGATCGCTCTTCGCCGCCTCCACCAGCCAGGTCGTCGCCTGCTCCAGCGCGGCCGCGGCGTCCGCCAGATTGCCGCCGATCACCGCCATGTCGTCGCCCGGCCGGTCCTTGGCGGCGGCGGCCGTGTCCCTGATCCCCGCCAGCAGGCGCAGGGCCGTTTCGCCCCCGTCGCGCGCCACCTTGCGGAAGACCAGGTCGTTCGCCTGGATGCCGTTGGTGCCCTCATAGATCGGGGCGATGCGGGCGTCGCGCAGGTGCTGTGCCGCCCCCGTCTCCTCGATGAAGCCCATGCCGCCATGGACCTGCACGCCCAGCGACGCGGACTCCACGCCCAGGTCGGTGCACCACGCCTTGGTGATCGGGGTCAGCAGGTCGTTCAGCGCCTTGGCCCGGCGCCGCTCCTCGGCGTCGGGGTGGCGCTTGGCCCGGTCGAAGGCCGCCGCGGTGAGGTAACAGAGCGCCCGCGCCGCCTCGATCTGCGACTTGGCGGTCAGCAGCATGCGGCGCACGTCGGGGTGGTTGATGATGGCAACGGGGGCGGGATCGCGGCCGGTCAGCGCGCGCGACTGCACGCGCGTTCTCGCATAGTCGCGGGCCTGCTGGTAGGCGCGCTCGGCGATGCCGACGCCCTGCACGCCCACGCCCAGGCGGGCGTTGTTCATCATCGTGAACATGTACTCGATGCCGCGGTTCTCCTCCCCGATCAGGAAGCCCGTGGCGCCGCCATTGTCACCGAACGCCATCACCGCGGTGGGGGAGGCGTGGATGCCCAGCTTGTGCTCCAGCCCGGCGCAGCGCAGGTCGTTGCGCGCGCCCAGCGAGCCGTCCGGGTTCACCATGACCTTCGGCACGATGAACAGGCTGATGCCCTTCACGCCCGGCGGTGCGTCCGGCGTGCGCGCCAGCACCATGTGGATGATGTTCGGCGTGAAGTCGTGCTCGCCGTAGGTGATGAAGATCTTCTGCCCGGTGATGCGGTAGCTGCCGTCGCCGGCCGGCACGGCCCGGGTGCGCACGGCGCCCACGTCCGAACCGGCCTGCGGCTCGGTCAGGTTCATGGTGCCGGTCCACTCGCCGGAGATCATCTTCTCCAGATAGAGCCGCTTCTGCTCCTCGCTGCCGTGCTCGGTCAGCAGCTCCACCGCCCCCTGGTTCAGCATGGGGCAGAGGGCGAAGCTCATGTTGGCGGCGTTCCACATCTCCTGGATCGGCATGGCCAGCGTCCAGGGCAGGCCCTGGCCGCCATGGTCCGGATCGAAGGGCACGCTGTTCCAGCCACCCTCGGCATAGGCCCTGTACGCCTCCTTGAACCCGGTCGGGGTGCGGACGACGCCGTTGTCCAGCACGGCCCCTTCCTGGTCGCCCTGCCAGTTGATCGGCGCCAGCACGTCGCGGGCCAGCTTCCCGGCCTCCTCCAGCACCGCGTCCACCAGGTCGGGCGACGCCGCCTCGTAGCCCGGCAGGGCGGCCACGGCGGGCAGGTCCACCACATGGTTGAGGGTGAAGCGGATGTCCTGGATCGGTGCGTTGTACGGGATCATGGTTGCAGGCGTCCTCCCAAGGATGGCCGGGCCGACTGCAAGGGGCCCGGCGGTGACCGGCCGGTACACGGCACATTCTCGTCGGGCGGGGACGGGCCCGCCCTGTCGCCGGCTAACATGGCCGGAAGCCCGCCGCCGGGCAAGGGGGCGTGGTCGGCCCGCGCAGGCGCGGTTGGCACGCCGGTTGCTTCCCTTCCGGGCAGACCGATGCCAACGAGGCAGACCGTGACCAGCACCCTTTCCATCGCCCGCCCTGGCGAACTCCAGTCCAGCAGCCGTCCGGCGCAGTCCGGCGCGTCGGCCCGGGTCCTGGCGGCCGTGCAGCAGGCCAGCGCCCGGACGGGGGTCGATTTTTCCTACCTCATGGAAAAAGCTGCCGTGGAGAGCGGCTACCGCACCGACGTCAAGGCATCCACCAGCAGCGCCACCGGCCTCTACCAGTTCGTGGACAGGACCTGGCTCGACATGGTGGAGCAGCACGGCGCCAAGCACGGGCTGGGGCGCTATGCCAGTGCCGTCCGGCGCGACGCCTCGGGCGATCCCTATGTCGCCGATCCCGCGCTGAAGAAGGAGATCCTGGAGCTGCGCAAGGACCCCAGGCTCTCGGCCCTGCTGGCGGGCGAGCTGGCGAACGACAACCGCCGCTCGCTGGAGGCGGATCTCGACCGGCCGGTGGACAACACCGACCTCTACCTCGCCCACTTCCTGGGGGCCGGCGGTGCCGGCAAGTTCCTGTCCGCGATGGAGAAGGACCCGTCCCAGCCGGCGGCGAAGCTGCTGCCGGAGGCGGCGCGGGCCAACCGCAGCGTCTTCTACGACGAGAACGGTCAGGCGCGCTCGTTGCAGCAGATCTACGACCGTTTCGACCGGCGCTTCGGCGGTGGCACGCAGGTGGCCTCCGACAGCGTGTTCGGCACCCGGCTGGCGGAGGACACGACCTCCCAGCCCTGGCTCTCCTCCCGCTCCACCGGCTCGGCCCGGGAACCGATCTCGACCTTCACGGTGATGCAGCTCAGCGCCCTGCTGCCGCCGACGACGGACGGGGAGAAGGGCACGAGAGCCGGCGCCGGGCGCGACGGTGACGGACGCGAGGACGAGGAGAACCGGCGGACACCCAATCTGCTGGCCGGTGCGGTGCCGAGCTGACGGCGGCGCCGGCCCCGCTCAGGGCGGCGATACCTTCAGGGTGGCAGCACCTTGCCGGGGTTCATCAGCCCGTCCGGGTCCAGCGTCCGCTTGATCCGGCGCATCAGATCCAGTTCCACCGGGTCCTTGTGCGCGGCCAGCTCCGCCGCCTTGCGGCCGCCGATGCCGTGCTCGGCGCTGAACGATCCGCCCAGCTCCCGCACGATGCCGTGGACCAGTGCCGTCACCTCCCCGGCGCGGGCCAGGAAATCCTTGCCGGGCATCGTCTCCGGACGGCCGACGTTGAAATGGATGTTGCCGTCCCCGGCATGGCCGAACGGGTAGGGGCGGACGCCGGGGATCAGGGCCTCCAGTGCTGCCGTGCCGCGCGCGATCAGGGCGGGGATGCGGCTGACCGGGACGGAGACGTCGTGGTGGACGACGCCGCCCAGCGTCCGCCCGATCTCCGGCAGCCCCTCGCGGATGGCCCAGAGCTGGCGCCGCCGCTCCCCTGTCTCGGCGAAGGTGGCGTCCAGCACCGTGCCGGCCGCCGCGGCCTCGGCCAGCGCCTCCTCCGCGGCCTCGCGCAGGGCGCTGCCGGGCATGCCCCCGCCCAGTTCCAGCAGCACGTACCAGGGGGCGGGGGCGGCCAGCGGGTCGAAGCGCCGGTCCAGAAAGGCGGCGGCGCCGTCGATGGCGAAGCGCGGCAGCAGCTCGAACGCCGTTACCGCCTCGCCCGCGGCGGCGCGCAGCCGCGCCAGCAGGTCGATGGCGGCGTCCGGGTCCGGCACGGCGGCGAAGGCCGTCTCCACCTGCCGCGGACGGGGGAACAGCTTCACGCTCGCCGCCGTGACGACGCCCAGCGTCCCCTCCGCCCCCAGGAACAGGTGCTTCAGGTCGTAGCCGGTATTGTCCTTGCGCAGCCGGCGCAGGCCGTTCCAGACTCGGCCGTCGGCCAGCACCACCTCCAGCCCCAGCACCAGATCGCGGGCGTTGCCGTAGCGGATGGTCAGGATGCCGCCGGCGTTGGTGGACAGCACCCCGCCCAGGGTGCAGGTCCCTTCCGAGCCCAGGCTCAGGGGGAACAGCCGGTCCACCGCCTCCGCCGCCGCCTGCACGGCCGCCAGGGTGCAGCCGGCCTCCGCCACAAGGGTGAAGTCCAGCGCGTCCACGTCGCGGATGCGGTCCATGCGGCCCAGATTCAGCAGCACGGCCGGTTGCCCGCGGCGGGCGACGGTGCCCCCCACCAGACCCGTGTTGCCGCCCTGCGGGATCAGCGCCAGCCCGGCCTGCGCGCACAGCGCGACGCAGTCCGCCACCTGCTCCGTCGCGGCCGGGCGCAGCACGGCGAGCGGGTGGCTCTCCTCGATGCCGCGCCAGTCGAAGGCATAGGGCGCCATCGCCTCCGCCCCGGTCAGCACGGCCGCCGGCCCCAGCCGGTCGGTCAGTCGGGCGAGGGCGGAGGCGGTGTCGGTCATGGCGGCAGCCCTGCGGTGGCGGGACGGGAACGGAACGCTCAGCGCGGGGCGGCGGCCCGGCGCAGCCGGTCGTTGATGGCGGCACCCAGCCCCGTCTCCGGGACCGGCATCACGGCGATGCCGCGGGCGCCGGGCCGGTCCAGCGCCCGCAGCATGGCGAACAGGTTGGCGGCGGCCTCGTGCAGGTCGCCCGTGGGGGAGAGGTTCAGCCGCTCCCGCCCGCCGCGGATGAACTGGTCGGGCCCGAAGGCGAGGAACGCCTCGTCCGGCTCCGGCGCCGCCGCCTCCAGGCGGACGGGCAGGGCGGGGGCGTAATGGCTGGTCAGCATGCCGGGCGCCTTCACCCCGTCCGCCGCGGTGGCCCGCTCCACCGGCCCCAGCACGGCCTCCAGCTCCTCCCGCGTCACCGAGCCCGGGCGCAACAGCAGCGGCCGCTCCCCCGTCAGGTCCAGCACCGTGGATTCCAGCCCGATGGGGCAGCGGCCGCCGGCCAGGATCAGGCGCAGCCGGCCGCCGGCGCCGTCGGGGAACTCCTCCGCCACATGCAGCGGCGTCGTCGGGCTGACATGGCCGGAGCGGTTGGCGCTCGGCGCCGCCACCGGCCGCCCGGCCGCGGCCAGCAGCGCCCGCGCCACCGGATGGCCGGGGCAGCGCACGGCCACCGTGTCCAGCCCGGCGCTGACCAGCAGCGACAGGGGCGCATCCGGCCGGCGCGGCAGCACCAGGGTCAGGGGGCCGGGCCACCACATCTCCATGGCGTGGCGCGCGCGGTCGTCCACCGCCACCAGCTTTCCGGCGGCATCGGCGTCGGGGACATGCACGATCAGCGGATTGAAGTGCGGCCGGCCCTTCGCCTCGAAGATGGAGGCGACGGCGCGGTCGTTGCCGGCGTCCGCCCCCAGCCCGTAGACCGTCTCCGTGGGGAAGGCGACCAGCCCGCCCTCGGCCAGCGCCTGCGCGGCCCGGGCATGGGCCGCCGCGGTGGGCTGCAACATCTCGGGCGGGCGGGCGGTGCTCACGGGCGGGTCCTCGGGGAAGCGAACAGGAAGGCCGGCCCCGGTGTTCTAGCGCCCGGGGCGGGGGCTGTCCAACAGGTGCGGGCCATCGGGTCGGTGCGGGGGCTCTTGTGCGCCGCACACTTGCCGTTGCAGCCGGGCCGGCGCACACTCGCCCCCTCAGTGGCAGGCAGGGCGCGGCACGGGGAACGCGGGAGAGGGGCATGGCGGGGCGGGTCGTCACCATCGCACAGCAGAAGGGCGGCGCCGGCAAGACGACGCTGGCGATCCATCTCGCCGTCGCCTGGAGCCTTGGCGGCCGGCGGGTGGTGACGGTGGACATCGATCCGCAGGGCAGCCTCACCGAATGGGCGCGGGTCCGGGCCGCCACCCTGGGCGGAGGCGACCCCGCCCTGACGCATGTGCAGGTCTCCGGCTGGCGGGTGCAGAAGGAGGTGGAGCAACTGGCGCGGGAGCACGACGTGGTCGTGATCGACAGCCCGCCGCACGCGGAGACGGAGGCGCGCATCGCCATCCGCGCCGCCGGGCTGGTGGTCGTGCCGGTGCAACCCAGCCCCATGGATCTCTGGGCCACCCGGCCGACGCTGGAGGTCGCGCGGGCGGAGAAGCGGCCGGCCTTGCTGGTGCTGAACCGGGTGCCGTCGCGCGGGAAGCTGCTGGACGCGGTGGCGGCGCGGGCACAGGAACTGGGCGTGCCGGTGGCCGACACCTCGATCGGCAACCGCATCGGCTTCGCCGGCGCGATCATGGAGGGGCTGACCCTGATGGAGACGGACCGCCGCGCCAAGGGCGTGGAGGAGATCGAGGACCTCGCGGCGGAGATTCTGCGCCGCGCCGGCTGAGCGGTCCCGGCGGCTCTTGGCCCCGGCGGCTCTTGGCTCCGGGGGCGGCGATCACCACCTGAGGGCGTGAGGGGGGCCGCGCCCCACCGATGCCGGTGGAGCCCGCTCCCGGCTTGGGGTATCATCCCCGCCCAGAGCGGATGGAGATCGTCCATGGCGAACAGTCCCGGTTCCGGCAGCCCGCTCAGCGGGCTCTCCCTCGTGATCGACGCGATGCAGAAAAGCGCCCCGGCTCCCGGCAAGGACCCGGTGACGCGCAGGGTGCTGGGCGCCCTGACGGACGGGTTCGTGCCGGTGGTGGACCTGCCCGGGCGGGTGGATCTCGATCCCGAGGTCGTGGTGAAGACCGTCAACGACCTTCGCGCGAAGAAAGCCATCGACCTGCGCCAGTCCAACGGGCAATATCTGGTCGGGCTGACATCCAAGGGTTACGCCGAGGCCTTCGAGGACTGACCGGCTCTGCCGCCGCCATGTCCGCGGCTCCGGCCCTGCCGGGGAGGGGGGCATGCCGGCCGACGGACAGAGCAGTGCAGGTTCGGCATCTTCCGCGCCCGGTGCGGGGGGCCGTCCGATGACCCCGACCACGCTGATCCAGGTCGGCGTCCTCTATGCCGGTGCGCTGGTCCTGTCGGTGCTGCACCCGCAGGGGACGACGGCCGCCCTCTATCTCGTCTCCGCCGGGCTGGGCAGTTTCGTCGGCCTGACCGAGCTGATCTCCCGCTACCGCGACAACCCGCTGGCCCCGCTGCGCACGAAGCCGGGCTGGGTCTACATCGTCGTCAACGGCGCCGCCGCGGCGGCGGCCTTCGGCCTGATCCGGCTGAACGACCTGTTCGCGGACGGCACCCTGCCGCAGGCGCTGTCCCAGGTGCTGGTGGCGGCGCTGGGCAGCATGGCCTTCTTCCGCAGCGCGCTGTTCACCGTCCGGCTGGGGGAGACCGATGTGGCGGTCGGTCCGGCGGCCCTGCTCCAGGCGGTGCTGTCCGCGGCCGACCGTGCCTGCGACCGGCTGCTGGCGACGTCCCGCTCCACCCTGGTGATGGAGATCATGCGCGACGTGCGCTTCGAACATGCGCGCTCGCTGCTGCCGCTGCACGCCTTCCAGCTCATGCAGAATGTCAGCCTTGAGGAGCAGACGGGGATCGCCAAGGACATCGCCACCCTCGCCCAGGAGCAGGTGGAGGAGGAGATCAAGACCTACAATCTTGGCCTGCTGCTGCTCCGCCTGCTGGGAGAGGACGTGCTGCGCCGGATGGTGGAGGCGCTGAAGCCGGACCTCGCCCGCCCGTCCAAGGGGGAGATGCGGATCGTCAACACCATCGCGCAGATGCCGGACGCGGACGTGGCCGAACTGCTGGACATCGCCGTGACCCTGGTCGGCCTGCGCCGGCCGCCGTCATCGGAGACGGCGCGTCTGGGGGCGGCGGCATCGGCCCTCGCGGCACGGCTCGGGAACGGCGGGACCGCCCGCAAGGTGGCGCTCGCCATCGACATCCTGCAAGTCTTCGGGCGCAAGACGCTGCTCGACGCCATCGCCCTGCTGCGGCAGGCGCAGGCCGGCGGGGTGCCGGTGGACAAGGACCTGTCGCTCGACGATCTGCTCGGCGCCTCCCCGGGCGGTACTCCGGACAGCGCTCCGGGCGCTGCTCCGGAAGGGGGCCCGGATGACGGTTCCGGCGCCCCGGCGGCGGATCAGGGTGTGGTTTCCCCGGCGGTCGGCGTCGTGGCGCTGGACCGGCACCGGGCGGACCAGACCCCGGAGGCGCGTTCCACGGAGACGCGGGCTGCGGAGATGCGCGCTGCGGAGACACGGGCTACCGAGACCGAGACACGGTCAGCGGAGGCGCGCCCCAAGGACACCCCGACCCCGCCGCCGGCAGACGCCGCCTCCTGAGGGGGCGGCATCTGACAGGGCCGGCTGCTGACGGGCCGGCTTGCTGAAAGGCGGGGTCAGAGTCCCCTGGCGGCGGTCAGTACGGCCTCGACATGCCCGGGCACCTTGACCTTGCGCCAGACGGCGCGGACCACGCCCTCCTTGTCGATCAGGAAGGTGGAGCGGTCGATGCCCATGTAGGTGCGGCCGTACATGCTCTTCTGGACCCAGGCGCCGTAGCGCTCGGTCACGTCCGAGCCCTCGTCGGATGCCAGGATGAAGGGCAGGCTGTACTTGGCCTTGAACTTGTCGTGGCTGGCGACGGAATCCTTGGAGATGCCGATGATGACGGCGTCCACCGTGCCGAAGTCGGGCATCGCCTCACCGAAGCCGCAGGCCTCCTTGGTGCAGCCCGACGTGTCGTCCTTCGGGTAGAAGTAGACGACGACGGGCCGGCCGCGGAGCTGCGAGAGCGTCACCGAGCCGCCCCCGTCCGTCGGCAGGGTGAAGTCGG
This sequence comes from Rhodocista pekingensis, assembly GCF_042665545.1. Lineage (NCBI taxonomy): Bacteria > Pseudomonadati > Pseudomonadota > Alphaproteobacteria > Rhodospirillales > Azospirillaceae > Rhodocista > Rhodocista pekingensis. Next base: position 25,278 of record NZ_JBHTCM010000016.1, read on the forward strand.
GGGCGGGGGAACCGACATCGACGGTCTTCTCGGCCACGGTCATGGCGGGCTTGTCTCCTCGTTGCGGGCGGCCCCCGGGGAGAGGGCGGCGGCGGGGTCTTCGACGATGCGCCGGAAGTGTCCGTACACCTCCTCGGCGGCGCGTCTGAGGTTGGTTTCGACCGCCGCGAAGTCAACGGCCGCCCCTCCGGTCGTCTCCCCGGCCGCTCCCGCGTCCCCGGAGCCGCCCGTGGTCAGGTCGCCGCCGCGGTCGTTCAGGATCGCCCGCGCCAGCGCCGCCCGCAGGCCCGCCGGCGCCTCCGCCGCGCGGAAGCGTCCCTCCGTCGTCAGCCGCAGGAAGCCCTGCACCCGGCGCCACAGCCGCATGGTGCGGATCAGCGCGTCCGCCGTCGGCCGGTCCAGGCGGCCGCACTCGGCCAGCCGGCCGAGCAGTTCCGTCGTGTTCGGATGCGGCACCTCGGGATGTTCCGCGGCATGGCGCAGGGCCAGGTACTGGGCGATGAACTGGATGTCGATCATGCCGCCGCGGACATATTTCACGTCCCAGATGTCGTCCGTATGGTGCTGCTGGTCGATGCGGGCGCGCATGTCCGCCACGTCGGCCAGCAGCCGGTCGGGGTCGCGCGGCGCCGTCAGCACCGCGCGCACGGTGCCCTCCAGCCGGCCGCGCAGCTCCGCCGGGCCGGTCAGCACGCGGGCGCGGGTCAGGGCCATGTGCTCCCAGGTCCAGGCGCTCTCGCGCTGGTAGCGGCCGAAGGCCTCGAAACTCACCGCCAGCGGCCCCGAATTGCCGCTCGGCCGCAGCCGCATGTCCACGTCGTAGAGCTGGCCCTCGCCCGTCGGCGCGGTGATGGCGCTGACCAGCCGCTGCGTCAGCTTGATGAAGTAGTCGGTGGGCGTGAGCGGCTTCGGCCCGTCCGACAGGGGCGGGCTGTCGTCGGCGGCGGGCGGCACGTCGAAGACGGTGATGATGTCCAGGTCCGAGCGCAGCGACAGGGTTCCCGATCCCAGCCGGCCCATGGCGACCAGACAGAAGCCCGCCCCGGGGAAGCGGCCGTAGCGGCGGGCGAAATCCTCCTCCACCGCCGCCTGGATGCGGGCCAGCCCGATCTCCGCCACGGCCGTCAGGAACGGACCGCAGCGGTCGGCATCGCTGATGTTGCGCAGGATGTGGACACCGGCGCGGAAGCGCTGGTCGTTCGTCCAGCAGCGGGTCAGGGTCAGCACGTCCTCGAAGTCGCGCGCCTCTGCCAGCGTCGCCGCGGCCGATGCCTCCAGCTCCTCCCGGCCGGGCAGGGGATCGAAGAAACCGGGGGTCAGCACGGCGTCCAGCACCACCGGCCGGCGGGCGAGCTGCTCCGCCAGCCGCGGGGCGGTGCCCATGATCTCCGCCGTCAGCTCCAGCAGCCGCGGGTTGGCGTAGAACAGGGTGAAGAGCTGCACCCCCGCCGGCAGCTTCGCCAGGAACTCGTCGAAGCTCAGGAACGCCTGATCGGGATGGGGCGTGGTGCCGAAGGCGGCCAGCAGGGTGGGGATCAGCTCCGTCAGCAGCTCGCGCGCCCGGGTGCTGCGGGTGGCGCGGTAGCGGCCGTGGTGCCAGGCCCGCACCTGCGCCGCCACGGCGGACGGGTTCTGGTAGCCCAGGTTCCGCAGGGTCTGGATCGTCTCGGGATCGTCCTCGGTGCCGGTGAAGACCAGATTGCCGGGGCCGGAGAGCGGCGGCGCCTCCTCGAACAGCCGGGCATAGTGGTCTTCAACCCGGCTCAGCGTGTCCAAGAGGTCGGTGCGGAACCGCTGCGGCTCGTCATAGCCCAGGAAGACCGCCAGCCGGGCCACCGCCTCGTCGGTCTTCGGCAGCTCGTGGGTCTGCTGGTCCTCCAGCATCTGCACCCGGTGCTCGACCCGGCGCAGGAAGCGGTAGGCCTCCTCCAGCTCCTCGGCGACGCGCGGCCCGGCGCGGCCGGCGGCGACCAGCGCATGCAGTGCGGCCACCGTGGCCGGCACCCGCAGCGACGGGTCGCGCCCGCCGAAGATGAGCTGCTGGGTCTGGGCGAAGAACTCGATCTCGCGGATGCCGCCGCGGCCGATCTTGATGTTGTGGCCGTTGACCGTCTTCTGGCGGTGGCCCTTGTGACTGCCGATCTGGCGCTTGATCGAGTGGATGTCCTGGATGGCGGCGAAGTCCAGGCTGCGGCGCCAGACGAAGTGCCGGATGATCTGCATGAAGCCTTCGGCGGCCTCGGCGTCGCCCGCCACGGGCCGCGCCTTGATCATCGCCGCCCGCTCCCAGTTCTGGCCCAGGCTGCCGTAGTAGCTCTCCGCCGCGGAGACGCTGACCGCCAGCGGCGTCGCCCCGGGATCGGGGCGCAGCCGCAGGTCGGTGCGGAAGACGTAGCCGTCCGCCGTGCGCTCCTCCATGATCCGCACCAGCTCGCGCGCCAGCCGGACGAAGGTGCGGGTCATCTCGGCCTCGGGCACGGGCGTCACCCCGTCGTCGTAGAGGACGATCAGGTCGATGTCGCTGGAGTAGTTCAGCTCCTTCGCCCCGAACTTGCCCATGGCCAGGACGATCAGGCCGGACCCGCGCTCCGGGTCGTCCGGGTGGGGCAGGGTCATCCGGCCCGACGCCGCCGCCTGCCGCAGCAGCAGCCGGCAGGCGAGGTGCAGGGACGTCTCCGCCAGATCGCTCAGGGCGCCGGTGACCCGCTCCAGCGGCCACAGCCCGGCGATGTCCGCGATGCCGATCAGCAGTGCCGCCCGCCGCTTGGCGATGCGCAGGCCGCGCATCAGCCGGTCGGTGTCCGTCCCGTCCCCGTATCCGTCCCACAGATCGCGCAGCAGCCCGGCGAACGCGGCATCGCAGCCGCTCTCCAGAAGCTCCTTCAGGAACGCCTGCTCCCGCACCAGCGCCTGGGCCAGATAGGGGCTGTTGCCCAGCACGGCGGCCAGCAGCGCGGCCCCGTCAGGCGTCTCCGCCAGCCCGCGTGCAAAGGCCGCCGCCTCGGGCCCGGCGGACTCCGCCGCCTCGAACCAGCGTTCGAGGCCGAGGGCGGCAAGCTGCGGATCGGCGGGCCTGGGGAAGGAATCGGCATTGAACATGGGCGGCGGACCGGGCTATGCCAGCGATGGGGCCGCGGGAGGGTGCGCCCCTGCCGCCGCAGAGGTCAAGTCCGGCCCTCCCTCCGGACTGACGGGTTCCACCGGATGATCCGCCACTTCTCGCTCGTCGTCCTGGAGATCGCGGCCGGACTCCTGCTGGTCCTGATGCTGGGGGTCGGGCTGGTCGGCTGGCGCCTGACCCAGGGGCCGCTGGAGGTCGCGGCCCTGACCCCGTACCTCGAACAGGCGTTGAACGAGAACGCCCCCGTCCGCGCCGAGATCGGCAGCACCGTGCTGAGCTGGGCCGGATTCGGCGCGCCGCTGGAGGTGAAGGCCGTCGATGTCGTCGCCTACGGCCGCTCGGGCAGCGCCGTCGCCAGCCTGCCGGAGCTGAAGCTCCAGTTCTCTCTGCCGGCCGCCCTGCGCGGCCGCGCAGCCCTGACCCGGTTCGAACTGGTGCGGCCCTGGCTGAAGGTGCTGCGGACCGAGGACGGGAGTTTCACGCTGGATATCCGGAACGAGGATCTGGCGGCCGAGGAGGGGGCGGGTGAGGCGATCGCGGCGGAACTGCTGGAGAGCCTGCGCCGCCCGCCCGACCTGCTCGACCCGCTGGGGGCCATCACCGAGCTGCGCATCAGCGAGGCGCGGCTCCAGGTGGAGGACCAGCGCCGCAACCTCACCTGGTCGGCGCCGCGGCTGGACCTCTCGCTGCTGCGCGATGCCGGCGGGATCACGGGCGAAGCCGGCCTGGACCTGGAGCTGTCGGGGCGCACGAACCACCTTCAGGTCTCCATCGCCTACACCTTCGCCGACGGCCATCTGGAGATGCAGAGCCGGTTCGACGCCGTGCGGCCGGCCGACTTCTCGCAGATCGCGCCGGTGCTGGAGCCCTTGCAGGCGCTCGACGTCAGCTTCTCCGGCACGGCCGCGGCCGCCTTCTCCGCCGATCTCAAGCCGCTGCATGTCAGCCTCGCCCTCACCGGCGGGGCCGGGCGGCTGATCCTGCCCGACCAGCTTCCGGCCCCGGTCGCCTTCGACCATGTGCAGCTTCTCGGCCGCCTGCTGGAAGGCGGCCGGCGGCTCGACGTGGACCGCTTCGAGCTGGACCTCGGCCGCCCGAAGCTGACGGCTGCCGGCAGCGTCCGCCGCGGCGACGAGGCGCTGACCCTGACGCTGCGGACGGAGCTGGTGAAGCTCACCGCCGAGGATCTGGCCCGCTACTGGCCGCCGTCGCTGAAGCCGAAGGCGCGGACCTGGATGGTGGAGAACCTGACCCGCGGCAGCTACGACCGCACGGAGTTCGAGCTGGAGGCCACGGCCCCCGCCGACGATCCGGCGGCGCTGGAGCCGACCCGGATGCAGGGCCGCTTCGCCTTCTCCGGCTTCGACGTGCGCTACATGGAGACGCTGCCGCCGGTCACGGGCGTCTCCGGCACGGCGGTGTTCGACGGCAGGGCCTTCGACATCCGGCTCGGGGCCGGCCGGCTGAAGGACATGACGCTCGGCCCCTCCTCGACCGTCCAGATCTACAATCTGGAGGGCGATCCGGAGTTCATCGACATCGACGTGGCCGTCTCGGGCCCGGTGTCGTCGGCGCTGGAGGTGCTGGACCACGAACCGCTCCGCTACGCGCAGAAGGTGAACCTTGATCCCCGCTCCGTGGGCGGCACGGCCGACCTGCGCCTGCGCTTCGACTTCCCGCTGCTGGGTGACCTGGAGTGGGAGGAGGTGACCATGCAGACCTCCGGCACCCTGGCCGGCGTCAAGGTCGCCGGAATCGTGCCGGACATCACCGGGACCGAGGGGCGGTTCGACATCGTCGTCACGCCCAAGGACCTCCGCCTCGCCGGGACGGCGCTGCTGAACGGCGTGCCTTCCGCCATCGAATGGCAGGAGTTCTTTCCGAAGGCGGCGCCGGTCGGCACCCGCGTCCGCATCAAGGCGGCTCCCGACGATGGCGGCCGCGCCGCCCTCGGGCTCGACTTCCCGGAATGGCTGAACGGCCCGGCTGCCGTGGACATGACCTATGAGAAGACGGACCGGGGCGCCGAATCCATCGTGGCGGACCTGGATCTGACGGAGTCCGTCCTGCGCATCGACCCGCTGCACTGGCGCAAGCCCGCCGGGCTGCCGGGGCGCGGCGCCCTGCGGGTGGAGTTCGTGGGCGGCAAGCCGGTCCACCTGCCGCGCCTGACGGTGCAGACGGCGGAGCTGGCCGCCGCCGGCCGGCTGGACCTGCGGCCGCAGGATTACGGCATCGCGCGGCTGGTGCTCGATACCTTCCGGCTGGGCGAGACCGATGCCCGGATGGTGCTGGAGGGCCGGCCGAAGGACGGTCTCGCCATCGACCTGCGCGGCCGCAGCTTCGACGCCCGACCGCTGCGGGAGGATGACAAGGACGGTGCGGCCGGCGACGACGGGGCGGAGCCGGTCCGTCCCCTGGAGATCACGTTCGACCTGGACCGCATCGTCATGGGCGACGAGGGGCAGGCCCTGCGCGCCGCGAAGGGCAGCGCCAGCCGGACGGAGGCGGGCTGGCGCAGCGCCGTGCTGGACGCCCGGGTCGGCGACACCGGATCGCTGAAGGTCCGCTACTCGCCGGAGGGCGACAGGCTGGCTCTGGCGATGGAGAGCGACGATGCCGGCGCCGCCCTGCGGGAGCTGGGCATCCTCTCCCAGATCCGCGGCGGCACCCTGAGCGTGACCGGGCACAGCACGCCGGGCGACGCGCGGGAGACGGTGGCCGGCCGGATCGACCTGCGCGACTACGAGGTGAAGGACGCCCCGGTGCTGGCCCGGCTGCTCTCCGCCGCCTCGCCGCGCGGCTTCGCCGACTTCCTGGGCGGCCAGCCGATCTCCTTCAGCCGGCTGGTCGGGGATTTCCGCTGGCACCGCCGCGGGATCAGCTTCCGTGAGGTGCGGACCTCGGGCTCTGCCGTGGGGCTGACCCTGGAAGGTGACATCGACATCAAGGACGGGGTCGCCGCGTTGCAGGGCACGATCGTGCCCTTCTCCACCGTCAACCGGCTGATCGGGGCGATCCCGCTGGTCGGCGGCCTGCTGGTCGGCGGCGAGGGGCAGGGGCTGTTCGCCGCCACCTATTCGGTCAAGGGTCCGCTGGGTGATCCGCAGATCGGAGTCAACCCGCTGGCCGTGCTGGCGCCGGGCTTCCTGCGCAACCTGTTCTTCATGCCCGAACCGGCCGGGGAGAACGCGGAACCGTCGCCGACGCCTCCCGCGGACGGCAAGGCCGGCGGGGAAGCCAGGAGCGGGGCGGCCGGCAGCCCGGCCACCCCGCCGAAGTGACCGCCGCCTGCGGTCAGGCCGGCTTCACCAGCGCATGGCGCTTCCTGCCGACGGACAGCTTTATGACGCCGTCGGCCGTCAGGTCGCCGCTGCCGACCTTGGCGAACTCGTCCGTCACCGGCTGGTCGTTGACGCGCACGGCCGCCTGCTTGATCTGGCGCCGCGCCTCGCCGTTGGAGGCGACGAGACCGGCCTTCGCCAGCAGCACATAGACCGCGACCCCTGCCGCCAGTTCGTCGGCCGGCAGCTCGACCGTCGGCAGCCCCTCGGCCAGGGCACCCTGCTCGAAGGTGCGCCGCGCCGTCTCTGCCGCGGCGTCGGCGGCCTCGCCGCCGCGCACCAGCCGCGTCACCTCGGTCGCCAGGATCTTCTTCGCCTCGTTGATCTCGGCGCCCTGGAGCGCCTCCAGCCGGGCGATCTCGTCCAGCGGCAGTTCGGTGAACAGCCGGAGGAAGCGGCCCACGTCCGCATCCTCCGTGTTGCGCCAGTACTGCCAGAAGTCCCAGTCGGACAGCCGCTCGCGGTTCAGCCAGACGGCACCCGCGGCCGTCTTGCCCATCTTGGCGCCGCTGGCCGTGGTCAGCAGCGGGCAGGTCAGGCCGAACAGGTCGCGGTTGGCGATGCGGCGGCCCAGATCGACGCCGTTGACGATGTTGCCCCACTGGTCTGAACCGCCGGTCTGCAACACGCAGCCGTAGCGCCGGCTCAGCTCCACGAAGTCATAGGCCTGGAGGATCATGTAGTTGAACTCCAGGAAGGTCAGCGGCTGCTCGCGGTCCAGCCGCAGCCGCACGCTGTCGAAGGTCAGCATGCGGTTGATCGTGAAATGCCGGCCGATGTCGCGCAGGAAGGGGATGTACTCCAGCCGGTCCAGCCACTCGGCATTGTTCACCAGCCTGGCGCCGGACGGGCCGAAGTCGAACAGCCGGTCGAAGACGGTCCGGATGCCGGCGATGTTGGCCGCGATCACCTCGTCGGTCAGGAGCTGGCGGGTCTCGTCGCGGCCGGAGGGGTCGCCGATCCGGGTCGTGCCGCCACCCATCAGCAGGATCGGCCGGCCGCCGGTCTTCTGGAGCCAGCGCTGGATCATGGTCGGCAGCAGATGGCCGACATGCAGGCTGTCGGCGGTGGCGTCGTAGCCGTTGTAGGCGACCAGCCCGCCCGCCAGCAGCGCCTTGTCCAGCGCCTCAAGATCCGTCGCCTGATGGTAATAGCCCCGCTCCAGCATGATCCGGAGGAAGTCGGACTTCACCGAAGCCGGGACGGGCGTGTTCATGGCCTTGACCTGGATTTGTTCAATGGAAGGGATGGAAGCCGCGTGTTAGCACAGGTACGAAAGGGCGACCAACATCGCTCGTACCGTCACAGCGTCAGGCAGCCATGCCCGGTCCCAGCGCCACCGCCATCGGCCTGATGAGCGGCACCTCCCTCGACGGCATCGATGCCGCCCTGCTCTCCACGGACGGGGAGGACCGGGTGCGCCCCGGCCTGTTCCTGAGCCTGCCCTACGAACCCGGCTTCCGGGAGCGCCTGCGCGGCACCCTGGGCGGCCGCGGCGACGTGGAGGCGGTGGAGCGGGAGCTGACCGACCTGCATGCCGCGGCGGTCCAGGCCCTGCTGGACGAGGCGGGGCTGCTGCCCGGGCAGGTCGATCTGATCGGCTTCCACGGCCAGACGATCCTGCACGCGCCGGAGCAGCGGGTCACCTGGCAGATCGGCGACGGCGCCCGGCTGGCGGCGCTGACCGGCATCCCCGTCGTGAACGACTTCCGCGGCGCCGACGTGGCGGCCGGCGGGCAGGGGGCGCCGCTGGCGCCGCTCTACCACCGGGCGCGGGCGGCGGGGCTGGAGCGGCCGCTGGCCGTGCTGAACCTGGGCGGCGTGGCGAACGTCACCTGGCTGGGCCGGGGGGAGGAGGAGGTGCTGGCCTTCGACACCGGGCCGGGCAACGCCCTGCTGGACGACTGGATGCTGGCCCGGACCGGCTGCGCGCTGGATGCCGGCGGCGCCGTCGCGGCGACCGGGCAGGTGGCCGATGCGGTCCTGTCGCGGCTGATGGGGAACCCCTACTTCTCCCGACCGGCGCCGAAGTCGCTGGACCGCGACGCCTGGGATACCGCGGCGCTGGAGGGGCTGTCGCCCGCCGATGGTGCGGCGACCCTGACCGCCTTCACCGCCGCGGCGGTGGAAGCCGCCCTGGCGCACCTGCCGGAGCCGCCGGCGCGCTGGCTGGTGACGGGGGGCGGGCGGCACAACGCCACCCTGATGGCGATGCTGGCCGCGCGCCTGCGCGTTCCGGTGGAGCCGGTGGAGGCCGTGGGCTGGAACGGCGACGCGCTGGAGGCGGAAGCCTTCGCCTATCTGGCCGTGCGGGCGGGCCTGGGGCTCGCGCTGTCGCTGCCGGGAACGACCGGGGTGCCCCGGCCGCTGTCCGGCGGCCGGTTCCATCCCGCCCCGGACCGGGACTGACCTACTCGGCGACCGCCGGCATCCGGCGGTGCCTTACTCCGCGACCGCCGGCATCCGGCGGTCCAGGGTCGTGTCCAGATAGTCGTCCACCAGCCGGGTCAGCTCCTCGGCCTGGTTGGCGAAGAAGTGGTTGGCCGCCTGGACCTTGCGGTAGTCGATCCGGATGTCGCGCTGGTGCGACAGCTTGGTGACCAGCCGCGCCACCGAGGCTTCCGGCACCAGCTCGTCCCGCTCGCCATGGATGATCAGGCCCGAGGCGGGGCAGGGGGCCAGGAAGCTGAAGTCGAACATGTTGGCGGGCGGGGCGACGGAGATGAAGCCGTCGATCTCCGGCCGGCGCATCAGAAGCTGCATGCCGATCCAGGCGCCGAAGGAAAAACCGCCGATCCAGCAGGCGCTGGCGTTGGCGTTGTAGGTCTGCAACCAGTCCAGCGCCGACGCGGCGTCCGACAGCTCGCCCTCGCCGCGGTCGTAGCTGCCCTGGCTGCGGCCCACCCCGCGGAAGTTGAAGCGCAGGGACGAAAAGCCCCGCTTCGCGAAGGCATGGAAGAGCGTGTAGACGACGCGGTTGTTCATCGTCCCGCCGTGCTGCGGGTGCGGATGCAGCAGCAGGGCGATCGGCGCATTGGGCGTCTTGCCGTGCGTGTAGCGACCCTCAAGCCGGCCGGCCGGCCCGTTGATGATGACGTCAGGCATTGTTACCGGTCCCGGTTCAGTGCTTTTCCAATGCTCGCACGGCGGAATGCCGAAATTCCATTCTCCGGACGGGCGGCGGCGGCGAGATTCTCACGGGGGAATACTTGACCATACTGGTAGGTCATCATATATCGCTGCCCATGGGCGCCCGGAGGCGTACTATCCGCAGATCCGCGGCACGCTGGGGCGAGCCGGTCAGGGCGCGGAATATACCACAGCGGGAGCATCAGTGTTCAAGCGTCTTCGAGAAGAAATCGATGCCGTCATCGCCCGTGATCCCGCTGCGCGGTCCCGGCTCGAAGTCGCTTTGTGCTATCCCGGCCTGCACGCCATCCTCCTGCATCGCATCGCCCATCGGGTCTGGACGGCGGAGTGGCGTCTGCTCGGGCGTTTCATCTCGCATCTGGCACGCTTCCTGACGGGGATCGAAATCCATCCCGGGGCCCGCATCGGCCGGCATTTCTTCATCGACCACGGCATGGGCGTGGTCATCGGTGAGACGGCGGTGGTGGGCGACAATGTTCATCTCTACCATGCCGTGACCCTGGGCGGCACGTCGCTGGAGAAGGGCAAGCGCCATCCCACGATCCAGGACGGGGTTATCATCGGCGCGGGCGCCAAGGTCCTGGGCAACATCACCGTCGGCGCCGGTGCGCGCATCGGTTCCAACGCCGTGGTCGTCGCCGATGTTCCGGCGGGGGTGACGGTCGTCGGCATTCCCGCGCGTCAGGTGATGCCGCGGGCGAAGGCCGTGGCGCAGGACTTCCTGGCCTACGGCACCCCCTGCGGCGACATTCCCGACCCGGTCGCCCGGGCGCTCAACGGATTGCTGGATCAGGTCCACGGCCTGCGCCAGCGGGTGGAGGAACTGGAGCGGGACCGGCTGGCGGACGACGGTTCCGCCCCCGGTCCCGTTCCGACCAACGGCGGCGAAGACCGCCGGAATTACCGCGAAGGTACGGGGCCGGCCTGACGGCGGGACCCGTCACGGTTACGGAGGGACAAGATGAGACTGAGTACGAAGGGCCGCTACGCGGTCATGGCGATGGTCGACCTCGCCAAGAGCAGCAAGGGCCATCCCGTGGCCCTGGCGGAGATCGCCGACCGGCAGGAGATCTCGCTCTCCTACCTGGAACAGCTCTTCGCCAAGCTGCGCAAGGGCGGGCTGGTCAAGAGCGTGCGCGGGCCCGGCGGCGGCTATCTGCTGGCCAGCCCGGCGGAGGCGATGCGCATCTCCGACATCATCCTGGCGGTGGACGAACCGATCCGCGCCACCCGCTGCGCCGCCCACTCGCCGGCCGGCTGCCGGGCCAACAAGACCCGCTGCCTGACCCATGACCTGTGGGAGGAACTGGGCAACCAGATCCACCTCTATCTCAGCTCCGTGTCGCTGGCCGACGTGGTCGAGCGGCGCGTCCTGAGCACGGGCCAGATGCTGATCCAGGACGCCCGGCCGGCGCCGGTCGCGGCGGAATAGGCCGGGTGGCGGAAACCGCGGGCGGATGATGGCGGCCGGGGTCTATCTCGACTGGAACGCGACGGCCCCGCTGCGGCCGGAGGCGCGGGCGGCCATGCTCGCGGCGCTGGAGGAGGTCGGCAATCCGTCCTCCGTCCACGGCTTCGGCCGGCGGGCCCGCCGTCGGGTGGAGGAGGGGCGGCTCTGCGTCGCCGCCCTGGTCGGTGCCTCGCCGGAGCAGGTCGTCTTCACCGGCGGTGGGACGGAGGCCAATGCCCTGGCCCTGCGCACGCCTGCCGCCTGCCGTCTCGTCTCGGCTGTGGAGCATGTCTCGGTCCTCGACGCCGCGCCCGACGCCGGGCGCATTCCGGTGAACGCGGATGGGCGTGTCGATCCCGCGGCGCTGGCGGTGCTGCTGGAGGCCGCTCCCGGTCCCGTGCTGGTTTCCGTCCAGGCCGCGAACAACGAAACCGGCGTGATCCAGCCGGTGGCGGAGATCGCCACCCTGGTCCGCGCCCGCGGCGGCTTCCTGCATGTGGACGCGGCCCAGGCGGCGGGACGCCTGCCGCTCGATCTGCGGACGCTGGGCGCGCATCTGCTGACGCTGTCCGCGCACAAGCTCGGCGGCCCGCAGGGCGTCGGCGCCCTGGTCGTGGCCGATGGCGTGCCGCTGGAACCGCTGCTGCGCGGCGGCGGGCAGGAGCGGCGGCGGCGGGCGGGAACGGAGAACGTGGCCGGCATCGCCGGCTTCGGTGCCGCGGCCCAGGCGGCGGGGCAGGACCTCGGCTTCTACGATACTCTGGCCCGCCGGCGCGATGCGCTGGAGACCCGGCTGCTCGCTTCGGTGCCGCAGGCGCGGAGCTTCGGGAGCGGGGTTCCCCGTCTCGGCAACACGCTCTGCCTCGCGCTGCCCGGCGTGCCGGCGGAGACACAGCTCATGGCGCTCGATCTGGCTGGCATCGCCGTCAGTTCGGGGGCCGCCTGCTCCAGCGGCAAGGTCCATGCCTCCCATGTGCTGCGCGCCATGGGCGTGGCGGACGATCTGGCCGCCGGTGCCATCCGGGTCAGTGCCGGCTGGCTGACGACCGAGGCGGAGCTGGACCGCTTCGCGGAGGCGTGGCTGCTTCTCGCCCGGCAGCGGCAGCCGGTCCTGGCGCGCACGGTCTGACACGCCGCCCCCGCCCGGGACGGCCGGGCGGGGGGAGGGGGCTCGCCCATCGCCGATTCGCGTCGTTGCATCGCCGCCTCCCGCTCCTGTATCACCCGCACGACCCGTCGGCGAAGGCCGCCGGCGCCCTTCTGACCGGCATCCTCCATGACCCAGGCGCCCCCCGGCAGCGGACCCCGCCGCGCCGCCCCCATCGACGGTGATCTCGGCTCCTGCTGGCTGTGCGGCCGGGCGGTGTCGCCCCGTGCCCTGTTCTGCCACCAGTGCGGCACGATCCAGCCGCCCGCGGCGCTGGACGCCTTCGCCCGGCTGACCCTGCCGCGGCGCTTCGACCTGGAACCGGCGGAGCTGGAGCGCCAGCATGCGGGCTTCCACCGCGTGCTCGATCCCGCCCGCTTCGAGGGCCGCGGCCCGCGGGAGAAGGCGATGGCGCAGGCCCACCGCGACGCGCTGGACGATGCCCTGGCCGAACTGCGCGACCCGATGCGGCGGGCTGCGCTGCTGCTGAAGCTGGCCGGCGTGCCCGCCGCGGCGGAACCGCTGTCGGACCCTTGGGCGCAGGCCGTAGCGGCGGCCGGCGACGCCGCCGCGTTGGACCGGACAGCGGCGGAGATCGGCCGGGAGCGGGAGACGGTGCTGCGGGCCCTGTCCGCCGCCTTCCGCCGGGAGGAGGGGGAGGAGGCCGCCGTGCTGCTGGGCCGGCTGCGCCGCTTGCAGGCCGCGGCCGAGGCGGCCCGCCGTCGCCGCCGCGATCTGGCCCCGCCGCCGGAGGGCGGCTGATGGAAACACCGCCACCGGAGGGTGGTCGAGGTGCGTCCGCCGCAGCACGCAGGACTGGACTTGACGCCTGCGCCTACGTAACAACATCGGCGGCTCGCGGCCGGCGCCGCCGCCTAACGTAAGTCCTGCCCGTTCAAGTCATGGGAGTCTTGGCGCGATGCCGAAGATGGTCTTCGTCGAAACCGATGGTACCCGCCGCGAGGTCGATGCCCCGCTTGGTCTGTCGATCCTGGAAGTTGCCCGCCGCCACGACATCGACCTCGAAGGCGCCTGCGAGGGCTCGCTCGCCTGCTCGACCTGCCATGTGATCGTCGATCCGCAGTGGTACGACCTGCTGCCCGACGCCAGCGAGGACGAGGAGGACATGCTCGACCTCGCCTTCGGCCTGACCAAGACCTCGCGTCTGGGCTGCCAGATCCGCATTACCGAGGAACTGGACGGTCTGGTCGTGCGCCTGCCCGGCGGCAACCAGGGCTGACCCGGCATGGCGGACGCCACGCCCGCGCCCCTGCCCGATCTCGCCACGCCGGGCGGTCTGTTCGACCGCCTGCGCGCGGCCTGCCGGCCGTCCTGGGAGAGCTATGTCCGCCATCCCTTCGTGCGCGGGCTGGGGGACGGCACCCTGCCGGAGGCCAGCTTCCGCCATTACCTGGTGCAGGACTACCTGTTCCTGATCCACTTCGCCCGGGCCTATGCCCTGGCCGCCTACAAGGCCGACCGGCTGGAGGACATGCGGGCCGCGTCGCGCTCCATGGCCGCCATCCTGGACCTGGAGATGGGGCTGCACGTCCGCTACTGCGCCGGCTGGGGCCTGGACGAGGCGGCCATGGCCGCGACGCCCGAGGCGACGGCGACGCTGGCCTACACCCGCTTCGTGCTGGAACGGGGCATGAGCGGCGACCTGCTGGACCTGCACGTCGCCCTTGCCCCCTGCATCATCGGCTATGCCGAGATCGCCGCCGCGCTGATGGCCGATCCGGCGACCGTGCTGGACGGCAATCCCTACGCCGACTGGGTCCGCATGTACGCCGATCCGGAATACCGCGCGGTGGCCGCGGCCTCCGTCGCGCTGCTCGACCGGCTCGGCGCCGAACGGGGGGCGGAGGCGCGCTTCGCCTCGCTCGTCCGCGGCTTCGATGCCGCCTGCCGGCTGGAAGCCGGTTTCTGGGAGATGGGCTGGTCGCTCCGCGACTGATCCTCCCGACCCGTCGCTGCCGTCGCAGCCCTTTCAGAACCCGTGCCCGAATGCGAAACGGGGAGGCGTGAGCCTCCCCGTTTCCGTACTGCTTTTCCCGGACGGCTGTCCGTGCGGGTGGGTGGCGCCTCAGCGGCGCCACCAGCCCTTCTTCGGCGCCTCGACCGGCGGGTTGACCACGGCCTGCGGCGCGGCCTCTACCGGGACGGGAGCCGCCGGCGTCTCCGCCGGGGTCTCCGGGGCCGGCGGAGACGCCGTGGCCACTTCCATGACCGCTTCCGTCACCGTGTCCGCTGCCGGCGTCTCCGCGGCGGCCGCCTTCTTGCGCGGGGCGCGGGTGCGCTTCGCCTTCGGCGCCGCCTCGGCGGCTTCGGTCGGAGCCGCTTCCGCCACGGGAGCCGCCTCGGCCACCGCTGCCGGCGTCTCCGCGGCCTTCTTGCGCGGGGCGCGGGTGCGCTTGGCCTTCGGCTTCTCCTCCGCCTCGTCGGCGGGGGCGACGGTCACCGTGGCCGCCGGTGCGGCCTCCGCGGCCTCCACCGGAGCCTCGGCCGGCGTCTCCGCCTTCTTGCGGCTGCGGCTGCGCTTGGGCTTCGCCGCCGGTTCCGTGCTGACGGTCGCCGGTTCGGCGGCCGTGACGACGGTTCCAGTCGTCACCGCGATGACCTCGTCCGGAACCGCAGGGCCCGGGGCCGTATCGCCCTGTGACGGCTCGACGGGTCCGCTGACGGTCGTCTCCCCCCCGGTCAGGGCGGGAGCCTCGCCGGCGGCGGTCAGCCCCTCGGACGGTTCGGCCGCTTCTCCGGCCTCGCCCTCCTCGGCGTCGTCGCCCTCGGCGTCCTCGCCTTCGGCCAGGGCCTCGCCCGGGATCTCCGGCAGGCCGTCGATCCGCTGGCGCGCCCGGCGGCGACCGCCCCGCTTGCCGCGGCGGCGCTTCTTGCGCAGGGACTGGGCGTCGTCGCCGGTCGCGGAGACGGAGCCCTCGGCCCCGGACTCCTCGCCCGCCTCGTCGTCGGCGTCCTCGTCCTCGTCACCCTCTGCGCCGGCACCCTCGGCCCCGGCATCCTCGGCCCGCTCGACCGTCTCCGCGTCGGCGGGAAGGGAGGACGTCTCGGTATCGCCGAAGCGGGACTCGCCCGGACGGCGGCGGCGGCGGCGGCGCCGGCGGCGGCTGTCGCGGTCACCCTGCGACCGCTCCTCGGCGGTCTGCGGGGCGGTCGCGGCGCTTTCCTCCGCTTCCTCCTCCAGTTCCTCGGCTTCTTCGGCCTCCTCGACCTCCAGCGCCCGGTCGGTCTCGGCATAGACCTTCTCGGCGCTGACCGTCGTCTGCGCCACCGGCACGTCGTCGCCGGGCTGGCGGGCGCGCAGCCGCTCCAGCCGGTGGGCCGGCGGGGTCAGGCTGTCATCGGCGGCGAGGTAGACGCGCAGGCCGTAGCGCCGCTCGATGGCGGTCAGGCTCTCGCGCTTCTGGTTCAGGATGTAGAGCACCAGCGAGGCCGCCGCGGTCACCGTGATCTCGGCAGAGCGGCGGCGGATACCCTCCTCCTCGATGGCGCGGAGCACCGCCAGGGCGGCGCTCTCCACCGAGCGGACGAGGCCGGTGCCGGCGCAGTGCGGGCAGCGCTCGAAGTTGATCTCCTGCAACGACGGGCGCAGGCGCTGGCGCGACAGCTCCAGCAGGCCGAAGGGCGAGATGCGGCCGAGCTGGATGCGGGCGCGGTCCGCCTTCATCGCCTCCTTCAGCCGCTTCTCGACGGAGGCGTTGTTGCGCGCCTCCTCCATGTCGATGAAGTCGATGACGATCAGACCGGCCAGGTCGCGCAGCCGGAGCTGGCGGGCGATCTCCTCCGCTGCCTCCAGATTGGTGCGTAGCGCCGTTTCCTCGATGTTGCGCTCCTTGGTGGAGCGGCCCGAGTTGACGTCGATGGCGACCAGCGCCTCGGTCTGGTTGATGACGATGTAACCGCCCGAGCGCAACTGCACGACCGGGTCGAACATGGTCTCGATCGCGCCTTCCACCTGGAAGCGGTGGAACAGGGGGATGTCGTCCTTGTAGGGCTGCACCTTCTTGGCGTGGCTGGGCATCAGCATCCGCATGAAGTCCTTGGCGGTGCGGTAGCCCTGCTCGCCTTCCACGATCACCTCGTCGAGATCCGAGGCGTAGAGGTCGCGGATGGAACGCTTGATGAGGTTCGCTTCCTCGTAGATCAGCGCCGGAGCAACCGACTGCAAGGTCAGCTCCCGGATGCTGTCCCACAGGCGCATCAGGTATTCCAGGTCGCGCTTGATCTCCGGCTTGGAGCGTTCGATGCCGGCGGTGCGCAGGATGACCGACATGCCGTGCGGCACGTCCAGGCCCTCCAGCAGCTCCTTCATGCGCTTGCGGTCGGCCGGGTTGGTGATCTTGCGCGAGATGCCGCCGCCGCGCGGCGTGTTCGGCATCAGCACGCAGTAGCGGCCGGGCAGCGACAGGTAGGTGGTCAGCGCCGCACCCTTGTTGCCGCGCTCCTCCTTGGTGACCTGCACCAGCAGGATCTGCCGGCGCTTGATCACCTCCTGGATCTTGTAGGACTTCAGCGGGCGGGGACGCCGGCGGCGCTCCTCCTCCGTGTCCTCCTCGACGGTCTCGCCGCCCTCGGCCGCGGCGGTCGCGCGGCGGTCACGCCGGCCCTCCCGGCCGTTGGAGTGGCGCAGCTCCGCCGCGCGGCCTTCAGGCCCGTCTTCCGCACCCTCGCCGCTTTCGCCGGAGAAGCCGTTGCCGTCCTCCGGATCGCCGGCGGACAGGGGGCTTTCGCCCTCGGGTCCCTCGTCGGCGCTGTCGCCGCCCGCGGACCCCTCATCCATCAGGGACGGAGCGGCGCCGCCGATCTCGTCCACCGGGACCGTACCGGCCGAGGTCTCCTCGATGCCGGCGGCTGCCTCCTCGATCTGATCGACCGAGGCGGGCTCACGGTCGCCGGCCTCGTACTCACGCTCCTGCTCGCGCAGCAGCGCTTCACGGTCGGCCACCGGGATGCGGTAGTAGTCCGGGTGGATTTCCGAAAAGGCCAGGAAGCCGTGCCGGTTCCCGCCATATTCCACGAAGGCCGCCTGGAGCGACGGCTCCACCCGGATGACCTTCGCCAGATAGATGTTGCCCTTGAGTTGCTTCCGGCTGGCGATCTCGAAATCGAGCTCCTCCAGCCTGTTGCCGCTGACCACGACGACCCGGGTTTCCTCCGGGTGTGTGGCGTCCACAAGCATGCGCTTGGCCATTCCGCCTTCCCCATGGCGCCCCCGCCCGGTCCGCGCGACAGACGGATGGATGGGCGCACCATCGTTTCGTGCGAAGCACGCGGATCGGACCCGAAAGCCGTCGAACGGCGCTCTCTTAAAGCAGCCAGGACGGGTCGGGCGACCGACGCCGGGCTACGACCCGGAGGTCGCAACCAGCTTCGAGGTTTCACTGCACCGCAATCCTGAAAGCGCCACGCCCGCGGGCGCGGGGCGGCAGTCTGGCAGCAGCCGCGCGTATCCGGGGGCGACGCCGGCGCCCCGGGGAGGGGCGAAGCAGGGTACGGTTCGTCGCAGGTGGGAAGATAAACGTCCCTACCCCATTCCACAATGAAAGAATTCGACAGATGCCCGACTGCAACATTTCGGGGCGATGCATCCGTCTGTGGCCGCCTGTCGGCGTCTGATGCCCTGCGGGCACACCCCGGCGAACATCGGACGGCATCTGATGATCGGTCTTGAATGCCTTGATTCGCCGACGTTATAACCGGAGTCGGCCAGGCGCGGCCGGGGCCAGCGGGCATCCGGACATGTGACGGCAGCCGACGGAACGACAACGGACAGGGTGACCTGGAAAGGGATGGGACGTGGCCGCTTGGGGAAGACGCTTGTCCGGATGGGCTGCCGCCGTCGTGACGGCATTGCTTCTGGTCGTGTCCCAGGGAGCGCCCGTCAGCGCGGCGGAGCGGACGCAGACCGCCGCCATGCCGGCTACCGGGGCGGCGGCCCTGGCCACCGACGCCCGTCTGGGCCTGCATCCCGACAAGACCCGTTTCGTCGTCGATCTCAGCCGGGCGGCGGAGTTCCGTGTCGCCACGGCCGCCGATCCCTGGCGCGTGGTGGTGGAGTTCGACGGCGTCGCCTGGGCGGTGCCGGAACTGCCCCCCGCCAAGGGACTGGTGCGGGGCGTCCGCCGCAGCGAGGCGGGCGGGCGTATCCGGCTTGAGCTGGAAACGTCGGGGCCGGCGAAAGTCGTCTGGGCCGACATGCTGCGTCCGCTGGACGGAAGGCCGCCCCGGTTCGTGCTGGACATCGCCCTGACCGATCCGCTGGGCTATCTCGCGGCACAGGCCGCCGTTGTTCCCCCGCCGTCCCCTTCGGCCGCTTCCCCCTCTGCCGGCGCCGCCCCCGTCGGCGTGCAGCCGGTGGCGCTGCGGGTCCCGGCCCCGCCGCCGCCGGCTCCCGGCGTCCTTCCCGGACAGTCGTTGCCGGCCGCCCTGCGGAGCTTTCCGGTGCCGCGCAGCAAGCCGCCGCTGCCGCAGCTCCCCCTGATCGTGCTCGATCCCGGCCATGGCGGCCAGGACCCCGGGGCGACCGCCGTCACCGGCGTCCACGAGAAGGAGATCACCCTGGCCGTGGCGCTGGAGATGCGCCGCCAGCTTCTGGCCACGGGGCGCTACCGGGTGGCGCTGACGCGCGACCGCGACGTCTTCATCAAGCTGCGTGACCGGGTGGCGCGGGCCCGGTCCCTGGGGGCGGATCTCTTCATCTCCCTGCACGCGGACTCCATCAGCCGCCCCGGCGTCCGCGGCCTGTCCGTCTACACCCTCTCCGACAAGGCGACCGACCGCGAGGCGGAGATGCTGGCCCAGCGCGAGAACCGGGCCGACGCCATCGTCGGGCTGGACCTCTCGGCCGAGACGGCGGAGGTGGCGGCCATCCTGATCGATCTGGCCCAGCGCGACTCCCGCAACCAGTCGCTGCGACTGGCCGGCCTCGTGGTGGACCGGCTCGGCCGGGAGGTGACGCTGCTGCCGTCGCCGCTGCGCTCGGCCGGGTTCGCGGTGCTGACCGCGCCCGACGTGCCGTCCGTGCTGATCGAGATGGGCTACCTGTCGCATGCGAAGGACGCAAAGCTGCTGACCAGCGCCAGCCACCGCAAGCGTCTTGCCGCCGGGCTCGTTCAGGCGGTGGATGGCTATTTCGGACGGGCGCGGTCTTGAGCCGGTCTTAAGGACGACACATTTCCCCCCATCCTGCTACGCTGATCCGACCGTGACCCGCCCCCGTGGGGGGCAGGGCGGTCGCCGGCATCCTTCGATCCGGTTCCTGCCGGGCTTTCCCGCGCAGGCCTTTTTCCGCGGTGGTACGCGATGCGCTTTCTGGGACTTCTCTTCACCGGCTTCGTTCTGGCCGCGGTCACGGCTGCCGGCCTGATCGCCTGGGGCGTCCTCTATTTCGGGCGCGACCTGCCGGATTATTCCCAGCTTGCCGACTACCGGCCGGCGGTCGCCACCCGCGTGCATGCCGGCGACGGCCGGCTGCTGGCCGAGTTCGCCAGCGAGAAGCGGGTCTTCGTGCCGATCGAGGCGATCCCGAAGCGCGTGGTGCGTGCCTTCGTCTCCGCCGAGGATCAGAATTTCTTCAAGCACCAGGGGGTGGACTGGCTGGCCGTCGCCCGCGCCATGGTGACGAACGTGCGCATGCTGGCCGAGGACCGCCGCCCGATCGGTGCCTCCACCATCACGCAGCAGGTGACGCGGCACTTCCTGCTGTCCAACGAGCTGAGCTACCAGCGCAAGATCAAGGAATGGCTGCTAGCCTACCGGATCGAGCAGGCGATGTCCAAGGACCGCATCCTTGAGCTGTACCTGAACGAGATCTTCCTGGGGAACCGGGCCTATGGCGTTGCCGCCGCGGCGCTGAACTACTTCGACAAGCCGCTGGACGAGCTGACCATCGCCGAGGCCGCCTTCCTCGCCTCGCTGCCGAAGGCGCCGGACCGCTATTTCCGCGAACGCTTCCGCGACGATGCCATCGCCCGGCGCAACTATGTCATCGGGCGCATGCAGGAGGACGGCTACATCACGCCGGAAGAGGCGCAGGCCGCCGTGGCCGAGCCGCTGACCTTCCGCACCGGACGCGATGCGGAGTTCGTGAAGGCGGACTATTTCGTCGAGGAGGTGCGGCGCGAACTGGCCCGGATGTACGGGGAGGAGACGCTCTACAAGGGCGGTCTGTCCGTGCGCACGACGCTGGAGCCCGAGTTGCAGGGCGCCGCCCGCAAGGCCCTGCGCGATGGCCTGAAGTCGCTGGACCGCCGCAGCGGCTGGCGCGGTCCGGTCGCCCGGCTGGACGGGTTCGAGGGCTGGCGCGACCGGCTGGCCGCGGTCAGACCGCCGGCCGGTGCCGAGGACTGGCCGCTGGCCGCGGTCCTGGAGGTGGTGGACGCGGAAGCGCGCATCGGCTTCGCCGACGGCAGCCGCGGCAGCATTCCGCTGGACGAACTGCGCTGGGCCCGTCGGGCCGAGAAGGGGGAGAACGTCGGTCCCGCCGTCAAATCGGCGAAGGACGCCCTGGCCCCCGGCGACGTCGTGATGGTCGAGCGCCTGTCGGAGAAGAAGGACGCCTATGCCCTGCGCCAGATCCCCGAGGTGCAGGGGGCGCTGGTGGCGATCGATCCGCACACCGGCCGCGTGCTGGCCATGGTCGGCGGCTTCAGCTCCGACATCAGCGTGTTCAACCGCGCCACCCAGGCGCAGCGGCAGCCGGGGTCGGCGTTCAAGCCCTTCGTCTATCTGGCGGCGCTGGACCACGGCTTCACGCCCAGCACGCTGGTGCTGGATGCGCCCTTCTCCCTGGACCAGGGGCCGGGGCTGGGCAAGTGGCGCCCCTCCAACTACACCGACCGCTTCTACGGCCCGACACCGTTGCGCGTCGGCATCGAGAAGTCCCGCAACGTCATGACGGTGCGGCTGGCCCAGTACATCGGCATGGATGCGGTCGTGGACGTGGCCCGCCGCTTCGGCATCACCGACAACCTGCCGCCGCAGCTCTCCATGGCGCTGGGGGCGGGGGAGACGACGGTGATGCGGCTGACCGCCGCCTACGCCATGCTGGTCAACGGCGGCCGCCGGATCACTCCCAGCATCATCGACCGGGTGCAGGATCATACCGGCCGGACCGTGTTCCGCCACGACGACCGCCCCTGCGACGGTTGTGCCGGTCTGCCCTGGATGGATGCCGAACCGACCGGCGATACCTTCGCCGCGCAGCGCCTCCAGGCTGCCCGCACTTCGGCACCGACCAGCGGCGCGGCGGAGGTGGCGTCCCCGGTCGCCATGCCGGTGCCCGTCGTGCCCGACACGCGGGAGCAGATCGCCGATCCCCGCACGGTCTATCAGGTCGTCTCCATGCTGGAGGGGGTGGTGCAGCGCGGCACCGCCGTCCGCCTGCGCGAGCTGGGCAAGCCGCTGGCGGGCAAGACCGGCACCACCAACGACAGCATGGACGCCTGGTTCGTCGGCTTCTCGCCCGATCTCGTCGTCGGCGTCTTCGTCGGGTACGACCAGCCGCGGTCCCTCGGCGACCGGGAGACGGGCTCCTCCGTCGCGGTGCCGATCTTCCGCGACTTCATGCAGGTCGCCCTGAAGAACGCGCCGGCCACGCCTTTCCGGGTGCCGCCCGGTCTCAGGCTGGTCCGGGTCGATCCGGAGACCGGACGGCCCGCCGCTACCGGCAACCGCAAGGCGATCTGGGAGGCCTTCGTCCCCGGAACCGAGCCGACCGGCGACCAGACCGTGCTGGACGGCGGCGACCAGGGGGCGGGGTTCCTGCCGGCCAGCCAGATCGGCCGGCCCGACGCGCAGCGGCCGCAGCAGCCCCCTGCCAATGTCGGCACCGGGACCGGCGGCGTCTACTGACGCCCGCCGCGTCCCGTTTCGGGGCCCCCTCCGCCCGGTCCGCCCGGGCTTCCGCGGGGGGCTGGCGGTGACCGACCTATACGCTTGGGTATATCTTGGAATTGATCCAGGTCAGGGCCGCCCCAGGGGGGGCGGCCTAACGCTTTCCTTGTAAAAGATAACCAAGGGAGAGGGGCGCGCTGCGTCGTCCGGCGGCCCCCCGGCAAAGGAGAGCTGAGTATGAGAGGATTGGCCATTACCGCGGCGTCCTGCGCGGCCGTCGCGTTGCTCGCCGGTGTGCCCGCCGCTTCGGCCAAGCAGGCCGGTGACCTGCTGGTGCGTGCCCGCGGGATCTACGTCGTGCCGGACGAGTCCAGCTCGCTGTCCCTCGCCGGCACCGGCATCCCCGGCAAGGCGAATGTCGGCAACCACTTCGTCCCCGAACTCGATTTCACCTATTTCCTCAATGACAATGTCGGTATCGAGCTGATCCTCGGCACGACCCCGCACAACGTCAACGCCACCGGCACGCCGCTGGGCGCCAAGGTCGATCTGGGCGATGTCTGGCTGCTGCCGCCGACCCTGACCGCGCAGTACCACTTCAATCCCAAGGGTCAGGTCAGCCCCTATATCGGCCTGGGCGTCAACTACACCATCTTCTACAATGTCGATGAGGGCGCTGCGCGCGACATCGACTATGACAACAGCTTCGGCTTCGCGCTTCAGGCCGGCGTGGACTTCGCGCTGACCGAGCGCTGGGTGCTGAACCTGGACGTCAAGAAGCTGTGGCTGAGCACCGACGTCTCCATCGACGCCGGCCTGCCCAGCCGCATCAAGGCGGATGTCGATCTCGATCCGTGGATCATCGGCGTGGGCTTCGGCTACCGCTTCTGATCCCTGGTTTCAGGCGGACGGGGGAGGGCGTGGCGCCGTCGTGGCGCCGCGCTCTTCTCTTTTCCGGCTCCCTTTTTCCGGCCGCCGCGGGTGCCGGGGGTTCAAATCCCGGGCGGGGCACGCTATCTAAGGCCCCCTGATTGGACCATTGGTGACAGGAGACCCCCATGCGGGCCGAGATCCAAGCGGTCGCCGAGGCTGTGAACCAGTCCTTGGCGCTGCTGAGGAGGCATCTTTGACTGGGATAAATCCCTTTTCCGCCTCGACGAACTGACCGCACTGACCGAAGACCCGAACCTCTGGAACGATCCCGATCGTGCCCAGAAGCTGATGCGGGAGAAGACCCAGCTCGAAAACGCGCTGACCGGCACCAAGGAACTGGAGCGCGACCTGCGTGACAGCCTGGAGCTGATCGAGATGGCCGAGGCCGAAGGCGATGCCGAGATGGTCGCCGAGGCCGAGAAGACGATCGCCGCGCTGAAGGACCGGGCGGCCAAGATGGAGCTGGAGAGCCTGCTCTCCGGCGAGGCCGACGCCAACGACTGCTTCCTGGAGGTGAACTCCGGCGCCGGCGGCACGGAGTCCCAGGACTGGGCGCTCATGCTGCTGCGCATGTACACCCGCTGGGCCGAGCAGCACGGCTACAAGGTCGATGAGCTGGACGAGACGCCGGGCGAAGAGGCCGGCATCAAGTCCGCCACCATCCAGATCAAGGGCCACAACGGCTATGGCTGGCTGAAGACGGAGTCCGGCGTCCACCGCCTGGTCCGCATCAGCCCGTTCGACAGCCAGGCGCGTCGGCACACCAGCTTCGCCTCCGTCTCGGTCACGCCTGTGATCGACGACAAGATCGTCGTCGAGATCAACGAGAAGGACGTGAAGGTGGACACCTACCGCTCGTCCGGCGCCGGCGGGCAGCACGTCAACAAGACCGACTCGGCGGTGCGCCTGACCCACCTGCCGACCGGCATCGTCGTGGCCTGCCAGCAGGAGCGCAGCCAGCACAAGAACCGGGCCAAGGCCTGGGACATGCTGCGGGCCCGCATCTACGAGATGGAACTGCGCAAGCGCGAGGAAGCGGCCGCGGCCCTGGAGGCGACCAAGACGGAGATCGGCTGGGGTCACCAGATCCGCTCCTACGTCCTGCAACCCTACCAGATGGTCAAGGACCTGCGCACCGGGGTGGAGACCAGCGACTCCGGCGGCGTGCTGGACGGCGACCTGGACCGCTTCCTCCAGGCCGCCCTGGCCCAGCGCATCAAGGGCCACGCGGACGGCGAGGAGGGCTGACCTCCCGCACTGACCCTCCGGGCTCCAGACGAAGAAAGGCGGCGGCCCCCCGCGGGACCGCCGCCTTTTTCATGTCCGCCCCAGGCGTGTCCCCCAGGCCGGACCCGCCGGTCAGCCCTTGGCCCGGCTGGCGACCCAGGCATCCACGAGCTGCTGGAGCAGCGGCAGCGGCACGGCGCCGTTGGCCAGCACGGTGTCGTGGAAGCCGCGGATGTCGAAACGGTCGCCCAGCGCGGCTTCCGCCTTGGCCCGCAGCCGCTGGATCTCCAGCATGCCGATCTTGTAGCTGAGCGCCTGGCCCGGCCAGTTCATGTAACGCTCCACCTCGCGGGTATTGTCGATCTCCGCGTTGGGGGTGTTCTCGTTCATGTAGGCGATGGCCTGCTCGCGGGTCCACTTCTTGGTGTGCAGGCCGGTATCGACGACCAGGCGCACGGCGCGGAACAGCTCCGCCCCCAGGCGGCCGGCGTCCGAATAGGGGTCCTCGAAGAAGCCCATCTCCTTGCCCAGGTGCTCGGCATAGAGCGCCCAGCCCTCGGCATAGGCGGAGGTGTTCCAGATGCGCCGGAAGGCGGGCACGCCCTCAAGCTCCTGCGCGATGGCGATCTGCATGTGATGGCCGGGGATGCCCTCGTGATAGGCGAGGGTTTCCAGGTCCCACTTCGGCAGCGCCTTCATGTCCGCCATGTTGGCGTAGAAGATGCCGGGCCGGCTGCCGTCCAGGGAGGGCTGCTGGTAGAAGGCGCCGGGCGAGGATTCCTCGCGGAACTTCTCGACCGCGCGCACCTCCATCCGGGCCTTCGGCAGCACCCCGAAATAGCGGCCGAGCTGCGCCTCCATCCGGCCGATCACCTCGGTGGCGCGGGCCATGTAGGCCTTCTGGCCTTCCTCGGTGTCGGGATAGAAGAACTGCGGGTCCGTCTTCAGATACTCGAAGAAGGCCTTCAGATCGCCCTTGAAGGCCACCTTGCGCATGATCGCGCGCATCTCGTCCTGGATGCGGGCGACCTCCTTCAGGCCCAGCTCGTGGATGGCGGCCGGGTCCATGTCCACCGTCGTGCTGGAGCGGACGGCGACGCGGTACAGCTCCGCCCCCTTGGGCAGGGCCCAGATGCCGTTGTTCTCCTTGACCTTGGCGCCCATCGCCTCGATCGCGTCGGCGAACCGGCGGTAGGCGGGTCCGACATCCTCGCGCAGGGCCTTCTCGGCTTCCGCGATCAGGCGGGTCTTCTCGGCCTCGTCGATGGAGAGCGCGCCGACCTTGGCCCGGATGTCCAGCCACAGCGGGCTCTCGTTCGGGCCGTCGTCGAAGGGCTTGCCGGCCGCCACGGCGCGCGAGGCCGAGACGATGGAGGGGAAGTTGAAGGCCGGCGGGGCGATGCCCCGCTCAAGCCGGACACGCGCCGCCGCCTCCATGTCGGCGAGGACCTGCCCGATGCCGCGCAGGCGGCGGATGTAGGACTCGGCGTCCGCCTTGTCCTGCACCTGGAGCGTGCTGATGAGGAAGGACGGCATGGCGATGTGGCCGCCGTCGAGCCGGGTGAAGGCGTAGCTGTCATAGCGGAAGGGCGCATAGGACAGCCCGTCCTCCATGACATAGGTGAACAGGTCGTAGTTCAGCCGGCCCTGGCGGGAGAGCGCGTCGCGGTCGATCTCCTTGCGCAGCCGCTCCAGATCGCCCCGGGCGATCTTCTCGTTCTCCTCGCTGAAGGCATCGGACACCGGGGTCCAGCGCCCCTCCGTGTCCTTCATGCCGAGCTGCACCCGCAGGTCGGGGTTGCGCGCCAGCACCCGGTTCCAGGCATCCTCCAGGAAGGCGTCCAGCTTCGCGTCCTCGGCGGTCTTCTGCACGCCGGCCGTTGCCGCGGGCGTGTCCCCGGTCCCGGCGTAGGCGGGCAGGCCCGGCGAGAAGGCGAACAGGACGGACAGGGCGGCGCCGGCCAGCAGGGCACGGGCGGAGGAGCGGATGGCCATCTGATACCTTGGTCTTCTGTTGGAACGGGGGCCCGCGGACCGCGCGGCGCAGGGATGGTAACGAACGTGCGCCGATGCCCCAATACCCGTAATGTTTCTGTTCGGTATCAGCCGGCCGGAACCGGGGACCGCTCAGTCCGCCGCCAGGGGCTCGTACCAGTCGGCGGGGAAGTCGGCGCGGGTCCGGCTCGGCTTGTTGAAGGGCCGCTTCAGTCCGGCGCCGAACTGCCGCCGCACCAGCTCCTGCCAGAACGCCTGCGGGTCGCGCCCCAGGGCGGCGGCGCAGGCCCCGAACCAGCGCCGCCCGGCGGCGACATGGCCGATCTCCTCGTCATGGATGATCCGCAGCACGTCGGCGGAGGCATCGTCGCCAGCGCGGCGCAGGCTCTCCACCATGGCGGGGGTGACGTCCAGGCCGCGCGCCTCCAGCACCATCGGCACGATGGCGAGCCGGGCGGGCAGGTCGCCCGCCGTCGCCTCCGCCGCCTGCCACAGCCCGTCATGGGCCGGCAGATCGCCATAGGCGGCGCCCAGGGCGGCCAGCCGCTCCGCCAGCAGGGCATGGTGCTTCGCCTCGTCGTCGGCCACGCCCACCCAGTCGTCACGGAAGGAACGGGGCAGGGGGCTGCCGTCCGGCAGCGCATGGAAGCGGGCGACGATGTCCCAGGCGAGGTCGATGGCGTTCAGCTCGATGTGGGCCAGGGCGTGCAGCAGGGCGATCCGCCCGGCCACGCTCTGCGCCTTGCGCCGCGGCGGCATCTCCCGCGGGGGCAGCAGGACCGGGCGCTCCGGCCGGGCCGGGCGCGCGGGCGGGGGCGCAGACCCGAGCGTCCCGATCCGCCCCTCCCGCCAGGCGGCGGCGAAACGGCGGGTCAGCCGCACCTTCTCCGCCGGGGCGGACACGGTCAGCACCCGCAGGGCGGCATCACAGAGGGTCTCAGGAAGGTCGTCCGTCATCCGGGGGAGATGGGCGCCGCGCCGGTCGCGTCAAGCGGCCCGGCCGTTTCCGTTCCACTGGCGGGCGCGGCCGTGCCGGGTCAGGGCTCGCTGCGCTGCACGTACCATTCGGCCGGCATCTTCGGCGTGTAGTAGAAGCCGGACTCGACCTTCTGCCGCTCCTGCGTCGTGCGGACATAGTCCAGCACCGGCAGCGACCAGGCGAGGGCGAGCAGAACGACCCAGATCAGCGCGGTGGTCACCCGGCCGAACGGCGTCGGAAGATCCTTGTCGAGCTGAGCGGTCTGCATGACGGCCACCATTGTTCGTCCCTGTGAGGACAGTAGCCGTAATGTCTTAAGCCAAGGTTTCGAGAGTGTGTCCAAGTCCTGTATCAAAAGCGGTAAATGAATGTCCGTCCCGTCACAGAATGTTGCAATTGTGTCCGCGACATTTCCGGGTCAGCCGCCGCGGGCCAGGAAATGCGGGTTGGCGAAGCCCGTCTTGCCGTAGGCCAGGGGCTTCCCGTCCAGGGTCTCCACCCGGCCGCCGGCCGCCGCCAGCACGGCATGGCCGGCGGCGGTGTCCCATTCCATCGTCCCGCCCAGCCGGGGGTACAGGTCGGCTACCCCTTCCGCGATGCGGCAGAACTTCAGCGAACTGCCCAGGACCAGCTTCTCCCGCACGGCATGGCGGTCCAGGCAGCGGGCCAGGGCCGCCAGATCGGCATGGGAACGGGAATGCAGCACCGTCAGCCCCTCTGCCGGGGGCGGCCGGACGGCGAGCGGGGTATCCGGCTGCCCGGGCAGGCTGCGCACGGCCGTGCCCGGCCCGGCCGCGGCATAGGTCGCGCCTCCGACCGGGGCATGCACGACGCCCAGCACGGGCGCGCCGTCCCGCACCAGGGCGATGTTGACCGTGAACTCCCCGTTGCCGCGCAGGAACTCCTTCGTGCCGTCCAGCGGATCGACCAGCCAGAAGCTGCCGGCCACGGCGGGGATGTCGCCGGCGGCGAACGCCTCTTCCGAGACCACGGGGATGCCGGGCGTGAGCCGCCGCAGCGCCGGCAGGATCGCCGCTTCCGCCGCCTTGTCGGCGGCCGTGACCGGGCTGCCGTCGGCCTTCCAGGTGGCGGTGGCCCAGGCTCCCGCGTCCCCGGTGCCCGCCCCGGCCTCTGCGCCCGTCCGGCGCCGGTAGACCTCCAGGATGGCCCGGCCGGCCTCCTCGGCGAGGGCGCGGACGGGGCCGAGCAGCGGGGCAACGGAGGAAACGTCTGTCGTCACGATCGGGTCAGCCTGTCAAGGAACGGCCTGCAACGGCTCCCGCTGCCGGGCGGCGGCGGGCAGACCCCCGAGCATCACCAGCGCCGCCGGCATGTCCAGAGATTTGACGGGGCCCACCGCGGCTGGCCGGGCGGCAGGCGGGCTGGTAGGATCGCGGCCATGTGCGGACGCTTCGTCATGGCCACCCCGGTGGCCGAGCTGGCCCGGCTGTTCGGCGTGCCCGACCGCCCCAACCTCGCGCCGCGCTGGAACGTGGCGCCGACACAGGAGATCGCCGTCATCCGCGCCCGCCCGCCCGCGGCGGAGGACGGCGACGGGGTGAACGGCGACGGTATGAGCGGCGATGGGGCTGCCGGCGCGGGAGCGGAGCCGCGGCCCGCGGCCCAGCTCGTCCCCATGCGCTGGGGGCTGGTGCCCTTCTGGGCGAAGGAGGCCGGCATCGGCGCCCGCCTGATCAATGCCCGCGCCGACACGCTGGCGGAAAAGCCCGCCTTCCGTGAGGCGCTGAAGCATCGGCGCTGCCTGATCCCGGCGGACGGCTTCTATGAATGGTCGTCCGTGGGCGGGCGGAAGCAGCCGCACTACATCCACCGGCGCGACGGCGGGGTCCTGGCCTTCGCGGGCCTGTGGGAGAGCTGGCGCGGTCCGAAGGGGGAGCCGCCGCTGGACCCGCCGCTGCTGACGGCGACGATCATCACGACGGAGGCGAACGCCACCCTGCGGCCGCTGCACGGGCGCATGCCCGTGATCCTGGCCGAGGGGGACCGCGACCGTTGGCTGGACCCGGTGACGCCGGTCGCGCAGGCGCTGGCCTTGCTGCGCCCGGCGGCGGACGATCTGTTGCGGGCCATGCCGGTGTCCCCGCGGGTCAATGCCGTGCGCAACGACGATGCGGCCTGCATCCGCCCCTTGTCGGAAGACGGGGCGGGCGCAGAAGGGGCGGGCAGAGACGGGCCTGACGGGGGTGGTGACGGAGAACGGGAGCCGCGGCTGCTATGACAGGACGGCGCACAAGGGCGGTGCTGGCGCTGCTGGGCGGGGCGCTGCTGGGCGGAGTGCTGGCCTCCGGGCTGGCGCGGGCCGAGACGGTGGCCGGTCCGGCGAAGGTGGTCGAGGGCGATACCATCAACGTCAACGGCACGGAGATCCGGCTGTTCGGGATCGACGCCCCCGACCGTGGCCAGACCTGCGAGAATGTCCGCAGCCAGAGCTATGACTGTTTCGCGCTGTCGTCGGTCGCGCTGGAGCGCCTGATCGGCGGGCGCGACGTGACCTGCGAGATCAAACCCAGCGTTGGCACCGGCAAGCTGGGCGTCTGCAAGGTGGAGGGGCGCGATCTGGCGGGCATGATGGTGAATGCCGGCTGGGCCCTGTCCTACCGCCGCATCGCCCAGGACTATGCCGCGATCGAGGCCCAGGCGATCAGCCGCCGCCGGGGCATGTGGGCCGGCCGGGTGGAACCGCCCTGGCAGTGGCGGTCACGCCAGATCGGCGCCAGGCCGGAAACCCCGGACGGCGGCTGAAACGCAGGAACTGGCACGCAGGATGCCGTATCGGGTCGGACCGGCTCAGACTGTCGTGCTGCGCCGTCCGGCGACCATGCGGTAGACGGCCAGCAGGATGATGGCGCCGACCACGGCGCCGATGAAGCCGGCCCCTTCGCCGGCCCTGTACCAGCCGATCGCCTGTCCCAGATAGGTGGCGGCGAAGGCGCCGGCGATCCCCAGCAGCGTGGTGATGATGAACCCGCCGGGATCGCGGCCGGGCATCAGGAACTTGGCGACGATCCCGGCCAGCAGGCCGATGATCAGGGTCCACAGGATTTCCATCTGGGTCTCCCCCTTCGGGTTACGGCGCAACGCCGACACGGGGCAGCAACACCCGCACGGGTCGGGCGGTTCCGGCCCCTTGCCTTCGCGGGGCCTCTCCCGGCCTGCGCGTTTTGCTCATCCGGTCCACGGCACGAACCCGCGCCCCGGGCGTTCAAGCAGCGGGTGGAAACCGATACGACCGGAACCGAACTGATGGGGGAACCGAACTGATGGCACGCACCGCCGCGGACGCGCGCATCGACAGCCTTCGGGATCATCTGAAGGCCGAGAATCCGGACCTGGTGCCCCTGGTCGAAACCTACAGCCGTATGGATGCCGTGCTGCGGCGCCTGCGCCTGATCGGCCCGGAGGAGACGCTGACGAACCGCATCGGCTGGTGGCCGGTGATTTCGGCCGTCGGCCTCTATTCCGCCGGCAAATCCACGATCCTCAACGACTTCCTGGGCCAGCCGGTGCAGCGGACGGGCAATCAGGCGGTGGACGACAAGTTCACCGTGATCTGCCACGGCAACGAGCTGCGCGAATTGCCGGGCACGGCGCTGGACGTGGACCCGCGCTTCCCCTTCCACCAGATGGGGGCGGAGATCGAGAAGGTGGTGCCCGGCGAGGGCAAGATGGTGGACCGCTTCCTGGCCCTGAAGACCGTGCCGGCGGAGGAGATCCGGGGCCTGATCCTGGTGGACAGCCCGGGCTTCGACAGCGACGAGTACCGCGCCTCCACCCTGCGCCTGATCGACCATATCCTCGACCTCTCCGACCTCGCGCTGGTCGTCTTCGACGCGCGCAAGCCCGAGCCGGGGGTGATGCGCGACACGCTGGACAAGCTGGTGGCGCGCATCAGGGACCGGCCGGATGCGAACAAGTTCCTGTTCGTGCTGAACCAGATCGACGCCACGGCGCGCGAGGACAATCTGGAAGAGGTGGTGGGCGCCTGGCAGCGGGCGCTGGCCGGGGTCGGCATCACCGGCGGCCGCTTCTACGCGATCTACAGCGACCGCGCCGCCGGCAGCGCCGAGGTGCATCCCCGCCTTCAGGAGATCAGCCGCCGCGACATGGCGGAGATCCGGCTGCGCATCCAGCAGATCCCCTCCGTCCGCGGCTACCGCATCGCCAGCGGGCTTGAGGCGGTCGCCAAGGACGTGCGGGAGGAGGCCGTGCCGCGCATCACCGATGCCCTGCGCCGCTGGCGCCAGGCCACCGGCACCGCCACGCTGGCGGCCCTGGTCGTCGGCATCGTCGCCGTCATCGCCGCAGCCATCGGGGCGGGGGGCATCGGCCTTCTGGCGGAGGAGCCGTGGCCCTACATCGCCATCGTGGCCGTGCTGCTGCTGGTGCTGGCCGTGCGGGTGGTCACCGCCCGCGCCGCGGCGTCCCGCATCGCCCGGTCGTTGCCGGCGAAGCTGGGCGCCTTCGGACTGTCGGTGCGCGAGGCGTTCCAGGAGGCGACGCGGCTGCCCCTGATCCCGCGCAGCACGCCCGTCGGCTGGGGGCCGGCCACGGACAAGCGCCTGCGCGAGATCCATGCCGAGGTGTCCGCCGAGGTGCGCCGCCTGAACGACCGCTATGCCGTGCCCAGCGCGCCGCGCGGCGGCACCGGACCGGCGACGGGCCGGGGGCCGTTGCTGCCGGGTCAGGGCGACCAGCCGCCCCGCAGCGTCGCGGTGGAGACGCCGGACCGCACCGACGTTGCGGCACGCCAGGCGACGTCCTGAGCGGATGCTGTGGAAACCGGATTGTCAGGAGAAGGGGACGGATGGTGGGCGCGGTAGGGATTGAACCTACGACCCCCGCCGTGTGAAGGCGATGCTCTCCCGCTGAGCTACGCGCCCATCCGTCGTGGGCCGGTGATATAGGGCGGGCGAACGGGGGCTGTCAACCACTTATCGCAGGCGTTCCCGTCAATCCTCGCCGGACGCCCCGGATGCGCCGTTGCAGGCACCGTCCGGGGCCCTATCTTCCTGGCATCATCTTCGTGGCATCGCCACCGGGAGGTTCCGCATGCGTCCGCTTCGCGCCGCCGCCGTTTCCGCCCTGGCCATGCTTCTGGCCCTTCCGCTGACCGCCCTGCCGGCCGTGGCGGACGATCCGGCTGCGGCCGGACCGGGAGGCGGCTACCGGCTCTCCTACGCGGTCCATGTCGGGGGCATTCACGTCATGGATGCCGAAGCGCATCTGTCCCTGGTGCGGGACAGCTACCGGATCGGCATGCGGGCGGCGACCGACGGCTTCCTCGGACGGGTCGCGGACTGGCGGGCGGACATCACCTCGCACGGCCGCCTGGACGGAGCGGGGCTGCCCCGGCCGCAGGAGTACCGCGCCCTCAGCGTCTGGCGGAGCAAGGCGCGCAACACGGTCCTGGAGTATGAGGACGGCACGCCCCGGCTGGCCCTGGTCGAGCCGCCGCCGGAGGAGGACCGGGAGCCCGTGCCCGAGCATCTCCGGCCGGCGACCGTCGATCCCATGACCGCCATCGTCGCCGCCCTGGAGTCGGTGGCGGAGGGGCGGGGCTGCGGCGGGGCGGTCCCCGTCTATGACGGGCGCCAGCGTTACGATCTCGTCTTCGCCGACCGTGGCCGGGAGACCCTTCCGGCCAACGACATCTCCAGTTTTGCCGGTGAGGCGGTGGCCTGCGCCATCGAGTTCAAGCCGCTGGCCGGGCGCTGGAAGGAGCGGCAGGCGCAGCGGCGCGACCGGGACGACGATGCCCGTCGGGCGCGCGACACCACGCCCGTCTTCTGGGTCGGCCGGCCGGTGCCGGAGGGGCCGCCGGTGCCGGTGCGGTTGCAGGCGTCGAGTCCCCTGGGCACGGTGATGATCCACCTGTCCGGGCTGGAGCGGATGGGACCCGGGGATACGGTCGGACTGCCGCCGCTCTGACCCGCAGGTCCCCGGCCGGGGCGGCGCGCGACGCGTAAGCAAAACGCGGCTCAGTCCACCAGACTCTCCAGGGCCTCCGGCAGATGCGCGAACAGGTCGATGACCCGGTCCGCGCCCAGCTCCACCACCGGCATCCGCGGATAACCGTAGGAGACGGCGATGACCGGCATCCCGGCGGCGCGGGCGGCCTTCACGTCGTTGCCGTTGTCGCCCACCATGACGGCGCGGTCGGCGCCATGGCCCAGCGTCTCCAGCGCGTGCAGCAGCGGGTCGGGGGCGGGCTTGCGCCGGGGCAGGGTGTCGCCGCCGACCACGGCCGCGAATCGCGGCCCCAGTCCCAGGTCGCGCAGCAGGGTGCGGCTGATGCCCTCCGGCTTGTTGGTGCAGAGCCCCAGCCGGTGGCCCGCCGCGACCAGCCGCTCCAGCGTCTCCGGCACGCCCGGATAGACCGAGCCGGGCACGGCCGGCACCTCGGCATAGAGGGCGAGATAGCGGCGCACGGCGCCGGGAAGCTCCTCTTCCGGCAGCGGGTCGCCGCCGGCGGCGAAGCCGCGCTCGACCAGTTTCGCCGCGCCGTCGCCGACGAACTGGCGGACCTGCGCCTCCGTCACGGGCGGGCGGCCGCGCTCGGCCAGCAGGCCGTTCAGCGCGGAGCCGATCTCCGGCGCGCTGTCGATCAGGGTGCCGTCGAAATCGAACAGCAGGGCGGGAAACCGGGCCGGGGCTCTCATCCGAACGACACCCTCTCGGAACGGGCCGGTCCGGAAGCGGACCGGCGCGAAAGTTGGATTTGGCGGACAGGGTGGCCTGTGGCACAAGCCTCGCGGGACCCCGCCCGACTGCAAGATAGGGGGCCGCGGGGGCGAAGGCACGTCCGCATCCTTCGCACTCCGATCGGGGAACGAGGAGAACAGGATGACCGACCGCCGTCTCGCCTGCGTCGTGCTGGCCGCCGGAAAAGGCACGCGGATGAAATCCGACCTGCCCAAGGTGCTGCATCCCCTGGCCGGGGTGCCCATGGTGCGCCATGTCGTGGACGCCGCCGCCAGCCTGGAACCCGAGCGCATCGTCGTCGTCGTCGGTCCCGGCATGGACAGCGTCGCCGCCGCCGTGGCGCCGCACCCGACCGTCGTGCAGCAGCGCCAGCAGGGCACGGCCGACGCCCTGGCTGCGGCGCTGCCGCTGCTGGAGGGCTTCGACGGCGACGTGCTGGTGCTCTACGGCGACACGCCGCTGATCCGGTCGGAGACGCTGGCGCGGCTGACGGAGGCGCGGCGGACCCCGGTCGGGGCCGCTGGCACCGATCCGGCCGTCGTCGTCCTGGGCATGCGTCCGGACGATCCCGGTGCCTATGGCCGGCTGGTGCTGGACGCCGACGGCGGCCTTTCCCGCATCGTGGAATATCTCGACGCCACGCCGGAGGAGCGGGCCCTGGGCCTGTGCAACGCCGGGCTGATGGCGCTCGACGGCGGCCGGCTGCGCGCCGTCATGGAGCGCATCGGCAACGACAACGCCAAGGGCGAATACTACCTGACCGACGCGGTCGCCGTGGCGCGGGCCTTCGGCTGGACCTGCGCCGTGGTGGAGGGGGCGACGGAGGAGGCGCTGGGCGTCAATTCCCGCGCCGAGCTGGCGGCGCTGGAGGGGCTCATGCAGGACCGGCTGCGCAGCGCCGCCATGGCGGGCGGGGCGACGCTGGTCGATCCCGCCACCGTCTGGTTCGCCGCCGACACGCGGCTGGGCCGCGACGTCACCGTGGGCCAGAACGTCGTCTTCGGTCCCGGCGTCACGGTCGAGGATGGGGTCGAGATCCTGCCCTTCTGCCACCTGACCGGCGTCACCATCCGCAAGGGCGCCGTGGTCGGCCCCTTCGCCCGCATGCGCCCCGGCAGCGAGATCGGGGAAGGCGCCCATATCGGCAACTTCGTCGAGGTGAAGGGCAGCCGCGTCGGCCCCGGTGCCAAGGCCAACCATCTGGCCTATCTGGGCGACACCGATGTGGGGGCGAAGAGCAACATCGGCGCCGGCACCATCACCTGCAACTATGACGGCTTCCTGAAACACCGCACCGCCATCGGCGCCGGGGTCTTCGTCGGCTCCAACAGCACGCTGGTGGCGCCGCTCCGCATCGGGGACGGCGCCTTCATCGCCGGCGGCTCCGTCATCACGACGGAGGTGCCGGCGGATGCCCTGGCCTTCGGCCGCACCCGTCAGGTGGTCAAGGAAGCCTGGGCCGCCTCCTACCGCACCCGCAAGCAGGCGGAGAAGGCGGCGAAGGAGAAGGCCAAGGGCTGAGGGGGCGCCTCCCCGAACCAGGGCCGGGTGGAATTCGCCGCGCGGGGGCCGGGCACCCGCTCCCATCCGGCGCCGCGGGCTGTTAGGGTCGGTGGAAGAGGCCGCCAGCGGAGGCGGCCGCCAGAAGACCCCGCCGGGACAGGAACGCCATGGCCACCGCGACGACCGACAGCGTGACGAGAGACAGCGCGACCACAGAGACTCCGGCCCGCCTGGGCCTTTCGGACCCCGGCCTGTTCCGGCAGGCCTGCTTCCTGGACGGGCAGTGGGTCGGTGCCGACTCCGGCAAGACCATCGCTGTCACCAACCCCGCCGACGGCAGCGCGCTGGGCACCGTGCCCGCCATGGGGGCGGAGGAGGCGCGCCGGGCCATTGCGGCGGCGGAGCGTGCCTGGCCGGCCTGGCGGGCGAAGACGGCGAAGGAGCGGGCGCAGGTGCTGCGCCGCTGGTACGAGCTGATGCTGGCGCACCAGGAGGATCTGGCGCGCATCATGACGGCCGAGCAGGGCAAGCCCCTGGCCGAGAGCCGCGGCGAGATCGTCTATGCCGCCAACTTCCTGGAATGGTTCGCGGAGGAGGCGAAGCGCGTCTATGGCGACGTGATCCCGACCCACCGGCCGGGATCGCGCATCGTCGTCGTCAAGGAGCCGGTCGGCGTCACCGCGGCCATCACGCCCTGGAACTTCCCCGCCGCGATGATCACCCGCAAGGCCGGCCCGGCGCTCGCGGCGGGCTGTCCGATGGTGGTGAAGCCGGCCAGCTACACCCCCTTCAGCGCGCTCGCCATGGCCGTGCTGGCGGAGCGTGCGGGCGTGCCGCCGGGGGTTCTCTCCGTCCTCACCGGCTCGGCCGGCGCCATCGGCGGCGAGTTCACCGCCAATCCCGTCGTCCGCAAGCTGTCCTTCACCGGCTCCACGGAGATCGGCAAGACGCTGATGGCCCAGTGCGCCGGCACGGTGAAGAAGCTGAGCCTGGAACTGGGCGGCAACGCCCCCTTCATCGTGTTCGACGATGCCGACCTGGACGCGGCGGTGCAGGGCGCCATCGCCTCCAAGTACCGCAACACCGGCCAGACCTGCGTCTGCGCCAACCGCCTGCTGGTGCAGGACGGCGTCTACGACGCCTTCGCGGCCAGACTGGCCGAGGCCGTGCGCGGGCTGAAGGTGGCGAACGGGCTGGAGGAAGGGGCGACGCAGGGGCCCCTGATCGACATGGCCGCCGTGGAGAAGGTGGAGGAGCACATCCGCGACGCCGTGTCGAAGGGCGCGCGGATCGTCACCGGCGGCCGGCGCCACGCGCTCGGCGGCAGCTTCTTCGAGCCGACCGTGCTGGCCGATGTGACGCCGGCCATGGCGGTGGCGCGGGAGGAGACGTTCGGGCCGGTGGCCCCCCTGTTCCGCTTCAAGGACGAGGCGGAGGCGATCCGGCTCGCCAACGCCACCGAGTACGGCCTGGCCGCCTATTTCTACGCCCGCGACCTGGGCCGCGTCTGGCGGGTGGCGGAGGCGCTGGAATACGGGATCGTCGGCATCAACGAGGGCATCATCTCCACCGAGGTGGCCCCGTTCGGCGGCATGAAGGAGAGCGGGGTGGGACGCGAGGGCTCGAAGTACGGGCTCGACGAGTATCTGGAGATCAAATACCTGCTGATGGGCGGGATCGGCGCCTGAAGCACCCCGTCCGCGCCGCCCCGGCGCGGACGGGTGCGTGCCGTCGGGGGGGCACCCCTTCCGTGCTCCACCCAATGCCCAGGCCGTTCGGCGGGCCGTTTCCGGGGGGACTCGTGTTGTCTGGGGGTCGCGCCTCCGCGCGCCCCGCTGACACCCTCCGGGAGGTATCGCCATGTCCGAGCAGCCGACGGTCCTGATCGTCGAGGACGACGCGCTCACGGCGCTGGAACTGTCCAATCTCGCGGCCCAGGTGGGCTGCCGGGTCGTCGGGCTGGCCTCGACCGGCCCGCGCGGGGTGGCGCTGGCCGACCATCTCCGTCCCGACCTCGTGCTGCTGGATGTCAGGCTGGCGAAGGGGACCGACGGGCTGGACGCGGCGCGGCAGATCCGCCGCCAGCTCAAGCTGGACGTGGTGCTGATCTCCGGCTGGGTGCCGGAAGAGGGGATGGACGAGATCACGGCCGACCTGCCGCTCGTGCGCAAGCCCTTCGTCGCGGACGACATCCGGGAGATGCTCCGCCACCGGCTCGGCCTCGGCACGGGGTACGGGGCCGAACCGGCCGGGTTTCCCCCGCGGGCGCCGCGGCTCCTGATGCTGCCGGCCTCGGCCGCGTCCTGACGCCCGCCCTGCGCTGCCCTGGTGGTTCTCGCCAAACGGGGTGCCCCGTTCTATGATCCGGCGCGTGAGGGGGTGTTCGAACGATGTCGTGAGGGCACCATGAAAACACTGCTGTCCCCGGGCGCCCGATTGTCGGTGCTGGCGGTCTGCCTGTCGCTTCTCCTGTCCGGGGCCGCCCTGGCCCGGCCGGGCGATGCCGGCCAGCCGGCCGCCGGACCGCCCGGCGGCGAAATCCAGACGGTCGCCGGGGTCCGGGTCAAGGGCGACAAGGCCGCCTGCACCTGGGCCCGGAACGTGGACGACTGGCAGCCGGTCGACCGCGGCCATGTCATCATCCGCAGCGGTGTGCGCGACCGCTATCTGGTCCGCTTCAGCGGCGCCTGCTTCGGCGATCCGAAATATGAGACGGCGATCGGCGTCGTCACCCGCAGCAGCCAGCTCTGTGGCTATGGCGGCGACGCGCTGATCATCGACGGGCAACGCTGCACCGTGCTGGAGATGTGGGAGGTCACCCAGGACCAGCCCGAAGGCTCGCCCGCCGCGGACCTGTCACGCAAGGGCAAGGACGGGGCGCAGAAGGACGGGGCCGGAAAGGACGCCCGGCCCGGCGGCGGCTGAGCCGTCCGGTCAGGCGCTGGCCTGGGCGCGCGGGGTCAGCCAGGCCCCGCGCTCCAGCAGGTAGCGCCGGACCGGCACCCCGGATTCCAGGCTCGTCGCCTCGTGCCGCATCCCCGCACCTTCCAGGATGCGGATGGAGGCGTGGTTGCCCGCATCCACGGTCGCCAGCACCCGGGCGAAGCCCTGCTCGCGGAAGCCGTAATCCAGCAGTGCCCGGGCCAGCCGGCGGCCGATGCCGCGCCCCCAACGGTTGCGCGCCAGCCCGTAGATGATCTCCGGCAGCGCCTCGCGGCCCGGCGGCACGAAGCCGCCCCAGCCGATCACCCGGTCGTCCACCGGGTCCGCCACGATGAAGCTGCCATAGCCGACGCGGGAATAGTTGCCCGCGCTGTTGGCGATCCAGTTCTCCACCTGGGTCGAGGTGAGCACGGTCCCGTCGCCGACATGGCGCATCACCACCGGGTCGCTGCATACGGCCAGCAGCCCCGGCGCATCATCCGGGCGCATGCGGCGGAGGGCGAAATCGCCCGCGATATGGATGGCCATACCGGTTCCCTTCCTTCCCTTCTCCCCTGGGTGATAGGCCCTTTCGCCGGGGCGGGCCAGCCTCCAGTCGCCTTCGCCGGACCACCCGCGCGGACTGGCCGCGGCCAGTCCTCGTATGACGGTTTAGCAAACCGTTATGCTTCCTCCTCTGGCACGGTGGGCTCGGTGAAGTGGACGCCGGGGGCATGCGTGGGGCACAAGGGGCGGATGACGATCCGGGCAGTAGAGGGAGGACGGCGGTGCCAGCCTACGATTTCGACCTGTTCACCATCGGCGGCGGTTCCGGCGGTGTCCGCGCCGCCCGTATCGCCAGCCAGCACGGCGCCCGGGTCGGGCTGGCCGAGGAGGGCCGGCTCGGCGGCACCTGCGTCAATGTCGGCTGCGTGCCGAAGAAGCTGCTGGTCTATGCCGCCCAGTACGCCCACGACATGGAGGATGCAGCCGGCTACGGCTGGGCCGTGGGCGGGCGGACGCACGACTGGTCCCGCCTGATCGCCGCGAAGGACACGGAGATCGCACGGTTGAACGGCATCTACCGCCGGCTGCTGGAGGGGGCGGGGGTGACCCTGTTCGAGGGACGGGCCAGGGTCGTGGACCCGCATACGGTGGAGGTGGCCGGTCAGCGGGTGACGGCCGAGCGCATCCTGATCGCCACCGGCGGCTGGCCGGAACTGCCCGACGAGCCGGGAGCGCGGGAGTACGGCATCACCTCCAACGAGGTGTTCCACCTGGAGCGCTTCCCGGAGCGCGTCGTGGTCGCCGGCGGCGGCTACATCGCCACCGAATTCGCCTGCATGTTCAACGGGCTGGGCGCGAAGGTCAGGCAGCTCTACCGTGGCAAGCAGATCCTGCGCGGCTTCGACCGCGACGTGCGCGAGTTCCTGACCGAGGAACTGGTCAAGAGCGGCATCGACCTGCGGCTCAACACGGTCATCAAGCGGATCGAGAAGGCGGGCGACTGCCTGATGGCGGAGCTGTCCGACGGCCGCTCCATCGAATGCGACGCCGTGGTCTATGCCATCGGCCGGCGGCCGATGAGCCGGGGCATCGGGCTGGAGGAGGCGGGCGTCGCCCTGGATGCGGCCGGAGCCGTCATCGTGGACGGGGGATACCGCACCAGCGTGCCGAGCATCTATGCGCTCGGCGACGTGACCAACCGGGTGAACCTGACCCCCGTCGCCATCGCCGAGGGCCACGCCCTGGCCGATACCCTGTTCGGCGGCAATCCGCGCGATGTCTGCTACGACAACATCCCGACCGCCGTCTTCAGCATCCCGCCGGTGGCGACCTGCGGCCTGACGGAAGAGGAGGCGCGGCAGCGGCTGGGGGCGGTGGACATCTACCGCACCACCTTCAAGCCGATGCGCCACCAGCTCAGCGGCCGCGACCAGCGCACCTTGATGAAGCTGGTGGTGGACCGCGCCAGTCAGCGGGTGGTCGGCTGCCACATGGTCGGCGCCGACACGCCGGAGATGATCCAGGGCGTCGCCGTCGCCATGAATGCCGGCGCCACCAAACAGGTCTTCGACCGCACCATCGGGCTGCACCCGACGGCGGCGGAGGAGTTCGTCACGATGCGGACGAAGGCGCCCGACCCGGAGGCCCCGGACCGCAAGGACTGACCGGCGACGGCCTCGCCGCCGCTGTTCCTGGCCGGGTTCCTATTCCGCCGCCTGGAGGTCGCCCGGCCGCAGGTTGCGCCGGCCGCGGATCAGGTCGGCCGCCTTCTCCGCGATCATGATGGTGGGGGCGTTCGTGTTGCCGCCGACCAGCCGCGGCATGATCGAGGCATCCACCACCCGCAGCCCGTCCAGCCCGTGGACCCGCAGTTGCGGGTCCACCACCGCCATCGGGTCGGTGCCCATGCGGCAGGTGCCGACCGGGTGGTAGACCGTCTCCGAATGCTGGCGGATGGCTTCGTCGATCGCCTCCGGAGAGGTGACGTCCGCTCCCGGTACGATCTCCCCCACGTTGGCGGCGGCCAGCGGGCCGGTATTGGCGATCTCCCGCGCCAGCTTCAGCCCGATGCGCAGGGCGGCGCGGTCCTCTTCCGTCGCCAGATAGTTCGGGTCCAGCAGCGGCGCGACCAGCGGGTTGGCCGAACGCAGCCCGACATGCCCGCGGCTGGTCGGGCGGAGCTGGCAGACATGC
This sequence comes from Rhodocista pekingensis, assembly GCF_042665545.1. Lineage (NCBI taxonomy): Bacteria > Pseudomonadati > Pseudomonadota > Alphaproteobacteria > Rhodospirillales > Azospirillaceae > Rhodocista > Rhodocista pekingensis. Next base: position 66,324 of record NZ_JBHTCM010000016.1, read on the forward strand.
AGGGAGAAGCCGTGCTCGGTGACATAGGTGCGGCCGTGGTCCTCGACGATGCAGGCGAGGAAGTGGAACTGGAGGTCCGGCCGCTCCAGCGACGGGTCGCTTTTCACGAAGCCGCCGGATTCCGCGAAGTTGCTCGTCAGCATCCCCTGCCGGCTGGTCATGTAGCGGACGATCTCCACCAGATTCCGGGGCAGGGCCGACAGCTTCCAGGAGAAGGAATGCCGGCTGCCGTCCCGGTACATCGGTCGGATGTCCAGATGGTCCTGGAGATTGCGGCCGACCCCCGGCAGCTCATGCACCACCTTCAGCCCGTGCCGGTGGATCTCGTCGCCCGGTCCGATGCCTGACAACAGCATCAGATGGGGCGTGTTCAGCGCCCCGGAGCTGAGGATCACCTCCGTATAGGCCATGGCATTGCCGGGCACGCCGTCGCGCACATACTCCACCGCCACGACGCGGCCGTTCTCCACCACCAGACGGGTGGCGTGGGCGCCGGTGACGATGGTCAGGTTGGGGCGGGCGCGCACCTCCGGCGGCAGGTAGGCGCGGGCGGCGCTGCACCGCTCGCCGCCCTTCTGCGTCACCTGATAGTAGCCGAAGCCCTCCTGGTCGGGACCGTTGAAATCGTCGTTGCGCCGGTAGCCCAGCGCCTCGGCGGAGCGCAGGAACATCTCGGCCAGCGGGTTGGTGTAGCGCAGATCGGCCACGTTCAGGGGGCCGCCGGTGCCGTGCCGGTCGTCGCCGCCGCGCTCGTTGTTCTCCGCCCGGCGGAACATCGGCAGCAGCGAGGCGTAGTCCCAGCCGGGACAGCCCAGCTCGGCCCACTCGTCATAGTCGCCCGCGTGACCCCGGATGTAGATCATCGCGTTGCAGGCGCTGGAGCCGCCCAGCGTCTTGCCGCGCGGCCAGTAGAGCCGGCGGCCGCCGAGATGCTTCTGCGGCTCCGTCGAGTAGTTCCAGTTGAGGTCCTTGCTGCGCATCATGGCGACCATGCCCGCGGGCACATGGATCGCCATGCTCCTGTCCGGGGGGCCGGCCTCCAGGAGGCAGACCTTCACGTCCCTGTCTTCCGACAGCCGGGATGCCATGACGCACCCGGCGGAGCCACCGCCGACGACGACGTAGTCGAACATGTTTCCTCCCGGTCCGGTGGCCGGTTGTCCCGGCCCCTGTTTGGAAACATGCTGCCTTACGGAGATACCGCCTGGAAAGCGTGCCGGGGAACGCTCCCGCGCCTGACCGCAGGGCGGACGGCTCTTGCACAGGCGGGAACGGGAGGATGGGAACCCCGGAAAGAGGTGGGCCCGCCGTCGGGGAAACGGCGGGCCCTATGGGATCGGACAGGCGGGCAGTGGGGAGGGGGGGAGTGCCGTCCGTCCCAAGTGCGAGGAACCAACGACCCCACCCTAGGATACCCCCGCCCCCCGATCTGTGACGGCGGTCACGCCTGCTTGCATTTCCGACCCGACAGCCGGGTCTGAGGCATGAGTCCGGGACAGATCAGATATGCGACCGCCGTCCGTCGGCCGCGTCCCGGATCAGCAGAGGGTCACCAGTTCGCCATGCCGGGTGCAGCCGGGGAGTGCCAGATCGACGAAGGCAGCGGCCACGTCGGCCGGCTGCCGCTGCGAGGCCGGCTCCTCCCCCGGGAAGGCCTTGCCGCGCAGGGCGGTGGCGACGGGGCCGGGGTCCAGCAGGTTGACCCGCAGGTTGGTGCGCAGCGTCTCCGCCGCCCACAGGCGCCCCATCATCTCCACCGCCGCCTTCGACGCCGCATAGGCGTTCCAGTAGGCCGCGGGAACGTGCCCGACGCGGTCCGTCACCAGGATGGCGCGCCCCGCGTCGGAGGCGCGCAGCAGCGGGTCCAGCGTGCGGATCAGCCGATGGTTGGCGGTGACATTGACCGTGAAGGTCTTGTCCCAGTCCTTCGGTGCGGCATGGCCCAGCGGACCGTGGAAGCCGAGCTGGGCCGCATTGGCGACGAAGATGTCCAGCCGGCCGAACTTCTCGAACAGGGCCGGGCCGATGACGTCCAGCTTCTCCAGGTCGGCGAGGTCCTGCGGGATCAGGGTCGCCGTGCCGCCGGCGGCCCGGATGCGGTCGTCCAGTTCCTCCAGCGCGCCCTGGGTGCGGGCGACCAGGACGACATGCGCCCCCTCGGCGGCGAAGCGCTCGGCAACGGCGGCCCCGATGCCGCGCGAGGCGCCTGTGATCAGGGCGATGCGACCGGCAAGGCGGCCGGTGGGGGACTGTTCGGTCATGGTTCCTGCCTGGCTGGCGGTTCGTCGGGTCGGTGTGGCCGTGCAGCGGCCGGAGGAGGGGCTTCCCCGGGCGGGGCGCCCCTCCGGCGGGTCAGGCCCGCCGTTCCGCGAACAGCGGCACCGGGCTGGCCTCGTAATCCGTCAGCGGGATCGGATAGTCACCGGTGAAGCAGGCGTCGCAGTACTGCGCATTGGCGCCGTTCCGCGCGGCATGGCCCAGAGCCTTGTATAGGCCGTCAAGGCTGATGAAGGCGAGACTGTCGGCATTGATGAATTGCCGCATCTCCTCGACCGAGTGCTTGTGCGCAAGCAGCTTCTCCTTCTCCGGCGTGTCGATGCCGTAGAAGCAGGAGTGGCTGGTCGGCGGGCTGGAGATGCGCATGTGGACCTCCTTCGCCCCGGCGTCGCGCATCATCTCCACGATCTTCACCGAGGTCGTGCCGCGCACGATGGAATCGTCCACCAGCACGACCCGCTTGCCGGCGATGTGGTGGCGGTTCGCGTTGTGCTTCAGCTTCACGCCCAGGCGGCGGATCTTGTCCGTCGGCTGGATGAAGGTGCGGCCGACATAGTGGTTGCGCACGATGCCCAGGTCGAAGGGGATGCCGCTCTGCTCGGCATAGCCCAGCGCCGCCGGCACGCCGGAATCCGGCACCGGGATGATCAGGTCGGCGTCCACATGGCTCTCGGCGGCCAGCTCGGCACCGATCCGCTTGCGCACCTGATAGACGGACAGCCCCTCCACCAGACTGTCGGGGCGGGCGAAGTAGATGTACTCGAAGATGCAGAACTTCGACGGCGCCTTCTGGAAGGGGCGGAAGCTCTGCACGCCGGTCTCGTCGAGCACGACCATCTCGCCCGGCTCGATGTCCCGGACATAGTCGGCACCGATGATGTCCAGCGCCACGGACTCGCTCGCCAGCACCGGGGCCTCGCCCAGCCGGCCCAGCACCAGCGGCCGCACGCCCAGGGGATCGCGCACGCCGATCACCTGATCCTTGGCGAGGCAGACCAGGGAGTAGGCGCCCTCGATCTGGCGCAGCGCCTCCACCAGCCGGTCGATGACGTTGCCGCCGCGGGCGGTCGCCATCAGATGGATGATGACCTCGGTATCGGTGGTGGACTGGAACAGGCAACCGCGGCGGACGAGCTGGCGGCGCAGCATGTTCGCGTTGGTCAGGTTGCCGTTGTGGCCCACGGCGAAGCCGCCGAACTCGAATTCCGCGAACAGCGGCTGCACGTTGCGCAGCGCCGTCTCACCCGTGGTCGCATAGCGGACATGGCCGATGGCGGCGTTGCCGCGCAGGCTCCGCATCACCGGCTCGCTGCCGAAGATGTCGCCGACCTGACCCAGGGCGCGGTGCTGGTGGAAGACCCCGCCGTCGAGGCTGACGATGCCGGCCGCCTCCTGCCCGCGGTGCTGCAACGCGTGCAGGCCGAGTGCCGCGAGCGCCGCGGCGTCCTGCGGCCCCAGGATGCCGAAGACGCCGCACTCTTCGCGCAGCTTGTCCCCGTCCTGCATTTCGGGGTCGAAGGGATTGGTCGTGAGCATCGTCCGGGCGCCTTTCGCGGGGTCGGTGTGGGCTGGGCGGGGCATGAGGTCAGCGGCCATCCGGGGGGGCCTCCTGTCCGCCTGTGTTCTCCAACAACTGATTGAGCTGGCCGCGTTCCTGCTGGCTGTAGCCGCGGCTGGTCTCGGGGGCCGGGGGGCCGGCCGCCGGCACGGGATTGGACAGGCGCTCCAGCTCCAGCGCGCGCTGCACGCCGATGTCGCGGTCGGGGGCCGCCGGCAGGGGCGTCCCGTCGCCCGGCCGTACCGGCAGCAGGGTGCGCAGCATCTCCGCCCCGCTGGCGAGCATCGGGCGGGTGCGGGCGGAGCGCAGCCACTCCGGCTCCTCCTCCGGCCGCCACAGCCAGGTGCTGAAGAGGAAGGCGAGGCAGACGACCGCGGCTCCCCGCGCCACGCCGAAGGCGAAGCCCAGGGAGCGGTCGATGGCCGACAGCGAACTGTCCTGCACCCGCGCGGACAGGGAGTGCGTCAGGATCGAGAAGGCGATCAGCGCCAGGGTGAAGAGGGAGAGCCCGGTGGCGATGTCGGCGAGGTAGCGCTGCTCGACATAGGCACGGGCGATGGGGGCGGCGGCGTTGAAGCCCCAGAGGGTGACCAGCGCCGCGCCGATCCAGGCCGCGATCGACAGCACCTCGCGCACGAAACCGCGGGCGAAGGCCAGCAGTGCGGACAGCAGGACCACGGCGAGAACGACGAGGTCCACGGGGTTGAGGCTGCTGCCGTCCATCATGTCAGCTCCGGGCCCGTGCGGGGGGCTGCGACGCCTGGAACAGGGGCAGCAGGTCGGCAAGCTGGTCCAGTTCGATGCGCTTCAGCCCGTCATCCCCCCGCCCGCCGGACCGCGTCCGCCGGGGGGTGGGCATCAGCGCCCGTCCGAATCCCAGTTTCGCCGCTTCCTTCAGCCTCTGGTCGGTCTGGCTCACCGCCCGGATCTCCCCCGACAGGCCGATTTCTCCGAACACCACCGTATCGGCCGGCACCGGCTCCCCCGTCATGGAGGAGACGAGCGCCGCCGCCACGGCCAGATCGGCGGCCGGCTCCGTCACCCGGAGACCGCCCGCCACGTTGAGGTACACGTCGTTGGCACCGATCGCCAGACCGCAGCGCGCTTCCAGCACGGCCAGCACCATCGCCAGCCGCGCGGTATCCCAGCCGACGACGGCGCGGCGGGGCGTGCCCAGGGGTGAGGGCGCCACCAGCGCCTGCACCTCCACCAGCACGGGGCGGCTGCCCTCCAGTCCCGCGAACACCGCTGTCCCGGTTATATCCCCCCGCCGGTCGGCAAGGAACAGCTCGGACGGATTGGGTACTTCGACCAGCCCTTCCTCGCCCATCTCGAAGACGCCGATCTCGTCGGTCGGGCCGAAGCGGTTCTTCACCGCGCGCAGGATGCGGAACTGGTGGCCGCGTTCCCCTTCGAAGTAGAGCACCGTGTCCACCATGTGCTCCAGCACGCGCGGGCCGGCGATCTGGCCGTCCTTGGTGACATGGCCGACGATCAGCAGCGTGATGCCGCGGCGCTTGGCGACGCGGATCAGTTCGGCCGCGCTGGCGCGCACCTGCGCCACCGTGCCGGGGGCGCTGTCCAGCGTATCGACATACATGGTCTGGATCGAATCGATCACGGCGACGCGCGGCCCGTCCGCCGCGTCCAGCGAGGCGACGATGTCGCGCACGCTGGTGGCGGCGGCCAGCTCCACCGGGGCCGCGGCGAGGCCCAGGCGGGCGGCGCGCATGCGCACCTGGTCCACCGCCTCCTCGCCGGAGATGTAGGCGACCTTCTCTCCCACCGCCAACGTGCAGCAGACCTGGAGCAGCAGGGTGGACTTGCCGATCCCGGGATCGCCGCCGACCAGCAGGGCCGAACCGTGGACCAGCCCGCCGCCGCAGACCCGGTCGAACTCCGCATTGCGGGTCAGCCGGCGCGGCGCATCGCTGGAGACGCCGGAGAGCGCCACGAACTCGATGCGGCGGCCGGAATGCCGGGCGGGACCCAGCCCCTTCGGCGCCGACTCGGGCACCTGCTCTTCGACCAGTGTGTTCCACGCACCGCAGGCGTCACAGCGCCCGCCCCATTTCGGAAAGGAGGCGCCGCAGGACTGGCAGACGAAGCGGGTGGAGGCGCGGGCCAAGGCGTCGGGGCTCCTGCGGGCGGCTCAAGATGTCCGATCAGGGAGTGTTTCGCTGATATGGCCCCTGCCGTCCATGCTTCGGAGAGGCATCATAACACGTTTGCAACATACGCGGACCTTCAGGGGCGCAGGCGGTGGGGGCTTGCACATCCTTGGCGGGTACGTGTTGACCCGGTTCCCTGCCGGTCCTAGCATCCCGGTCATATGCCCAGCAGGGCCGTCCCAGCAGGAGCCGCCGATGACCGACGATCCCGATGCCGCCGAGGTCACGCCCCCGGCCGGTTCCGCGGCCCCGACGTCGGGAGCGGGCGGCGCGCTTGTCCCGGCCGGCGCTGCCGATGCCGGCGGCGGTCAGGCCGGGCAGGGGGATCCGGGCGGGACCGGGACGGCCGGGGGCCGCCGCTTCTCCCTTACCGGGTCGATGACCATGAGCTTCGCCGTGAAGGGGCAGGCGCTGACGGCGGCGCTGCGCGTGCCGGCATCGCCGGAGCAGCCGGTGACCCTGGCGGTGGCGACCGCGGACGGTCCGCCGGGGGGTGTCTCCGTCGGCTTCACCCCGGCCAGCCGGGCCTTCCAGGTCCAGGGCCGGCTGGATCAGCCGGTGGCGCTGGGATCGGTCACGCTGGGACCGCTCGACCTGACGCTGAGCGGCCGGCTCTAGCGGCCCGGGGGCCGTCAGAACGCGCGGATCTGCATCCGGATCGGGCCGTCGGCGCGGCCGTGGATGAACTGGTCCACATGCGGGTTGCCGGAATTGTCGATCTCCGACACCGGGCCGACCCAGATCAGGCGGCCCTGGTACAGCATGGCGACGCGGTCGGCGATCTTGCGCGCGCTGGCCATGTCGTGGGTGATCGACAGGGCGGTGGCGCCCAGGTCACGCACGCACTTCACGATCAGGTCGTTGATGACGTCGGCCATGATCGGGTCCAGCCCCGTCGTCGGCTCGTCGAAGAAGATGACCTCCGGGCGGGTGGCGATGGCGCGGGCGAGACCGACGCGCTTCTGCATGCCGCCGGACAGCTCCGCCGGGTAGAGATCGGCCACCTCCGGCCCCAGGCCGACGGCGCCCAGGGTGGCGACCGCCCGCTCCTTCGCGGCCCGGCGGGGCATCCGCTGCCCCTGGATCAGGCCGAAGGCGACGTTCTCCCAGACGGGCAGGCTGTCGAACAGGGCGGCGCCCTGGAACAGCATGCCGAACTTGCGCAGCACCGCCTCGCGCTCGCGGCCGGAGGCGTGGGTCGTGTCCTCCCCGTCGATCAGGATGGTGCCCTCGTCGGGCTGGAGGATGCCCAGGATGCACTTCAGCAGCACCGACTTGCCGGTGCCGGAGCCGCCGATGATCACGATGGACTCACCGGCGGCGATGTCCAGGTCGATGCCGTCCAGCACCACCTTCGGCCCGAAGCGCTTCTTCACGCCGCGCAGGGAGATCTTCGGGGTGGCGCCGTTGCCGGGCCCGCGCAGGTCAGCCGCCGTCATGAGAAGAAGATCCCCGTGAGCAGATAGTTCAGGACCAGGATCAGGATGGAGGCGGAGACGACCGCGTTGGTCGTCGCCGCACCCACGCCCTGCGCCCCGCCGCGCGAATGGTAGCCGTGGTAGCAGCCCATCAGCGAGATGGCGAAGCCGAAGGCGCCCGCCTTCACGAGGCCGGAGACGACGTCCATCACCTCCAGGTACTTCCAGGTGCTGGTGATGTAGCCGCCGGCGTTGAAGTTCAGGCGGTAGACCCCGACCAGGAACCCGCCGAAGACGCCGATGATGTCGGCCACCAGCACCAGAAGCGGCAGCATCAGCGTGCCGGCCAGCAGGCGCGGCACCACCAGATACTTGAACGGGTTGGTGGACAGGGTGGTCAGCGCGTCCACCTGTTCGGTCACCCGCATGGTGCCCAGCTCGGCCGCCATGGCGGCGCCGATGCGGCCGGCCACCATCAGGCCGGCCAGCACGGGTCCCAGCTCGCGGGTGATGGACAGCACCACCACCGTGGCGATGGCGCTCTCCGCCTCGAAGCGGCTGAAGCCGCTGTAGCTCTGCAACGCCAGCACCATGCCGGTGAACAGCGCCGTCAGCCCCACCACCGGCAGCGAATAGTAGCCGATGTCGATCATCTGCCGGCCGATGTGCCGCAGATAGAAGGGCGGGCGAAGGCAGTGCGACAGGGCGATGGCGGTGAACAGGGCCAGACGCCCCGTCGCCTCCATGAAGACCAGCGTTGCGCGGCCGATACCGGCGATGAAACCCATCCGTCGTGCCCTGTCTGCCGGGAAGTCGGGGTACGGCTAATCGCCGTAGCCGCGGGTGTCAATATCAGGGGGCCGGATTCCGCCCGCTCCGCGCCGATTCGGCCGGTCCGGCCCGCCTTTCCCTTCCGGTCAGCCGCCCGGACCGTCCAGATGGACCCGGTGGTAACGGCTGCCGAGCCGGGTCAGCACCTCGTAACCGATGGTGCCGGCCTCCGCCGCCGCCGCGTCCACCGGCCGGTGCGGGCCGATCACCTCGGCCCAGCCGCCCTCGGCCAGGAACCGCTCGGGCACATCGGTCACGTCGGCCGTCAGCAGGTCCATGGAGACGCGGCCGACCAGGGGCGCGCGGTGAGCACCGCCGAACAGCACCTCGCCGCGGCCGGACAGCGACCAGGGATAGCCGTCGGCATAGCCCATGCCCAGGGCGGCGATGCGGCCGGGGCGCCCGATCCGGTGCGTGGCGTCGTAGCCCACCGTGTCGTCCGGCCATACCGGCCGGACCTGATGGATACGGGCGAAGACCCGCACGACGGGCCGCATCGGGTTCTCCGTCCAGGGGGCCGGGTTCGGGCCGTACAGGGCGATGCCCGGCCGCACCAGGTCGAAGTGATAGTCGCGCCCGTGGAAGATGCCTGCCGAGTTGGCGAGGCTGGCGCGGGCCGCGGGAAGCCGGGCCAGCGCCGCACGGAAGCGGCCGAGCTGGGTCTTCGTCATGGGATCGGCCGGATGGTCGGCGCAGGCCAGATGGCTCATCCAGCTCTCGACCCGGACACCGGCCAGCAGCCGGTCGGCGTCGCCGGCCAGGGTCTCCAGTTCCGCCGCCGTCAGGCCCAGCCGGTTCATGCCGGTGTCGATATGCACGAAGCAGGGCAGGGGGGCGCCGCGCCGCTGCCCTTCCGCCCGCCAGCGCTCCAGGTCGCCCGGCGTGTTCAGGGCCGGCAGCAGGCGGGCCGCGGCAAGGTCAGGCGCCGCTCCGGGCGGCACCCCGTGCAGCACGACGATGCGCGGCTCCGGCAGCACGGCGCGCAGCGCCATGCCGGCTTCCGTATCCGCCACGAAGAAGGTGCGCGCCCCTTCCGACAGGAGCCGGCGGGCCACCGGGCCTGCGCCCAGGCCGTAGGCGTCGGCCTTGACGACGGCACCGCATTCGGCGGGGGCGACGCGGGCCGCGAGGTCCCGCCAGTTTGCCGCGAGCGCGCCCAGGTCGATCGCCAGGACGGCACCGGCGCGGGACGGAACGCCGTCCAGCGCCGGGATCACCGGGTCAGTCATCGTAGTTGCTGTGATGCGTGTCCAGATCGCCGAAGCGGGTGAAGTTGCCGTCGAAGTACAGCTTCACGGTCCCGACAGGGCCGTGGCGCTGCTTGCCGATGATGACTTCGGCGGTGTTGTGGACCTGTCCCAGCCGCTCCTGCCAGCGCTGGTAACGGTCGTTGTACTTGTCGTCGGACTCGTCCGGACGGCGGGACGGCTCGGCGCGCTCCAGATAGTACTGTTCGCGGAAGACGAACATCACGACGTCCGCGTCCTGCTCGATCGAGCCCGACTCGCGCAGGTCCGAAAGCTGGGGCCGCTTGTCCTCGCGCTGCTCGACCGAGCGGGAGAGCTGCGACAGGGCCAGGACCGGCACGTCCAGCTCCTTGGCGATGGCCTTGAGGCCGCGGGTGATCTCGGAGATCTCCTGCACGCGGTTCTGCTCGCTGCGGGCGGACCCGCTGCCGCGCAGAAGCTGGAGGTAGTCCACCACGACGAGGCCGAGGCCCTGGGTCCGCTTCAGCCGGCGGCAGCGTGTCCGCACGGCGGAGATGCTGAGCGCCGGCGTGTCGTCCACGAAGAAGGGGACGCGGCTGAGATACTGGCTGGCCTCGACGAACTTCGGAAAGTCGCTGGCCGCGATCTCGCCGCGGCGGATCTTGTCGCCGCTCACCTCCGCCTGGTCGGCGAGGATACGCATGGCGAGCTGCTCGGCGCTCATTTCCAGGGAGAAGAAGCCGACCGGCGCCCCCTCCTTGCCGCCGCTGGTCATCCAGGCCTTGGCCGAGTTGAAGGCGATGTTGGTGGCCAGCGCGGTCTTGCCCATGGACGGGCGGCCGGCGAGGATCAGCAGGTCTGACGGATGCAGGCCGCCCAGCTTGATGTCGATGTCGCGCAGGCCCGTGGTCACGCCGGTGACGTGGCTGGAGCGGCGGAAGGCGGCTTCCGCCGTGTTGATCGCGGCGGCCAGGGCGCGCTCGAACGGGATGAAGTCGCCGCGCACGTCGCCGAACGACGCCAGTTCGAACAGCTTCTTCTCCGCCTCTTCGATCTGGTCCCCGGCGGAGATGTCCAGCTCGTGCTTGTAGGCGGTGTTCACCATCTCCTCGCCGACCTCGATGAGCTGCCGGCGGAGATAGGATTCGTGGATGATGCGGCCGTAATCCTCGGCGTTCGGCACCGTGACGATGGCCGCGGCGAGGCGCGCCAGATACTCGGTGCCGCCGATCTCCCGGATGTCGGCGTCCTGCTCGAAATAGGCCTTCAGCGTGATCGGGTTCGCCACCTGGCCGCGGTCGACCAGGGTCGCGCAGGCCCGGAAGATCTTCTGATTCTCGGGGAAGAAGAAGTGTTCGGGGCGGAGGAACTCCCCGACCTTCTCGTAGGCCTTGTTGTTGACCAGGATGGCGCCCAGCAGAGCCTGTTCCGCCTCCTCGTTGTGGGGCGGGACGCGGTAGGACAGGTGCCGGTCGCCGGCGTCGGCGGGCGGATCGAGCAGTCTGGTTTCCATGGTGCCAGTGTAACAGCGGGCGGGCCCGGGAGACTAACCCGTCCGCAGGAAACCGCCCGTGCAAACCGTGCACAGCAGGTGGACAATATTGTGGATAAGCGCTGCAACTGCCTCAGGCGGCTAGGCCCGCGGCCCGGGTCGTCGCGGCCTCCGTCCGCTGGACATAGTCGCGCGTCAGCGGCACCGCGTCCACGCGGCGGGCGAGCTGTGCCTGCCAGACCATGTGGCCCTGGTAGCGGAAGGCACCTTCGCAGCCGGCCAGATAGAATTCCCACATCCGGCAGAACCGCTCGTCGTAGAGCCGCGCCGCCCGCTCCCGGTTCGCCAGGAACCGCTCCCGCCAGTGGCGCAGCGTCTCGGCATAGTGCAGGCGCAGGATCTCCATGTCGGTGAGGTAGAGGCCGGAGCGTTCGATCGCCGGCAGCACCTCCGACAGGGCGGGGGAGTAGCCACCGGGGAAGATGTAGCGGCGCAGCCAGGGGCTGGTGCTGCCCGGCCCCTCCAGCCGGCCGATGGCATGCAGCAGCATCACCCCGTCCTCGCTCAGCAGCCGCCGGGCCGTGTGGAAGAAGGTGCCGTAGTGCGGCAGGCCGACATGCTCGAACATGCCGACCGAGACGATGCGGTCGAAGCGCCCCTTGAGCTGGCGGTAGTCCGCCAGCTCGAAGCGCACCCGGTCGGACAGGCCGGCCTCCTCCGCCCGGCGGCGGGCGACGGCAAGCTGCTCCCGCGACAGCGTCACGCCCGTCACCTCCAGATCGGCCGTGCGGGCGAGATGGAGCGCCAGCCCGCCCCAGCCGCAGCCGATGTCCAGCACGCGCTGGCCGGGACGCAGCAGCAGCTTGGCGGCGATGTGCCGTTTCTTCGCCGCCTGCGCTTCCTCCAGGCTCAGGCCGGGCTCGGTGAAGTAGGCGCAGGAATACTGGAGATCGGGGTCGAGGAAGAGGGCGTAGAGCTGTTCCGACAGGTCGTAGTGGTGGGCCACGTTGCGTTGGGAGCGGGCCGCCGGATTGATCTGGTGCAGCCAGCGCAGCAGGGGACGGATACGGTCGCGCAGCGCATCCCAGCGGCCATAGCCGCCGCGGCCGGCATTGCGCAGGACCAGCGCGATCAGATCGTGGATGCCGCCCCGGTCCAGGGTCAGCGTGCCGTCCATGTAGGCCTCGCCGGCGTACAGGCCCGGATTCAGCGCCAGCTTCCAGTGCAGCGCGCGGTCGTGCAGGCGGACGACAGGATGGGGCGCGGGGGGATGGGTTTCTGGGGATGCCGGCGGCGTATCGCCGTCACCGAACTCCCAGCGGCGGCCGTCGGCATCGATCAGCGTCAGGCGGCCGGTGACGATCAGGGCGTCGAACATACGGGCGAGCAGCACGGGCGACCTCCGGCATCGGTCCATCGGGCTTGCGACGGATGCGCGGCCGGCAGCGGTCAGCGGCGGACGCAGGCTCGCCACGCATCCGCGATTCCAGGTGGGAACCCGTCCGGCGGGGATCAACGGCTGTCACGGGCCGGAGCCGGCGCGGAAGGGGTAGCCCGAACGAAAACGGCGCGCCCCGGGAGGGCGCGCCGTCTTTTCGACAGAGGTCGGGCCTGGATCAGGCGGCGGTTTCCTCGCCGCCTTCCTCCGTGGCCGTCTCCTCCACCTCTTCCTCCTCGTCCTCCTCGCGGAGGCCGGTCACCATGCCGCCGCGCTGCGCCTGCAACTCGGCCTCGTCGGCCGACCGGGCGACGTTGACGGTGATCGTCACGAAGACTTCCGGGTGCAGCACGATGCGGACCGGGAACAGGCCCAGGGTCTTGATCGGCTGGTCGATGGCGACCTGACGACGTTCGACCTGGATCTGCTTCTCGGCCAGGGCGTCGGCGATGTCGCGCGAGGAAACGGAGCCGTAGAGCTGGCCCGTCTCGCCCGACTGCCGGGTGATGACGACGGAGACGTTCCCCATCGAGCCGGCGACCTGCTCGGCCTCCTTGCGAAGCTCCAGATTGCGCGCCTCAAGGCGGGCCTTCTGGGTCTCGAAGTAGGCGAGGTTCTCCTTGGTGGCGCGCAGGGCCTTCTTCTGCGGCAGCAGGAAGTTACGGGCGAAGCCGGGCTTCACCTTCACGACCTGGCCCATCTGGCCCAGCTTCTCGACCCGCTCCAGCAGGATCACGTCCATGTCTGTTCTCCTTTGCCAGAGCCGCTCACTTCACCACGTACGGCAGGAGAGCGAGGAAACGGGCGCGCTTGATGGCGCGCGCGAGTTCACGCTGCTTCTTGGCCGACACGGCGGTGATGCGGGACGGGACGATCTTGCCCCGCTCGGAGATGAAGCGCGACAGCAGCTTCACGTCCTTGTAGTCGATCGCCGGCGCGTTGGGGCCGGAGAAGGGGCAGGTCTTCCGACGGCGGAAGAAGGGGCGGCGACCGCCGCCACCACCACGGGGGCCGGCGCCGGGGGTACGTTCGGCGTTCATGCGCGGTCTCCTTCACCTTCGTTGCGGCCACCCTCGGCGCGGGGACCGTCGCCGTCGCGGCGCGGACCCCGGTCACCGAAGTCGCGGCGCGGGCCGCGGTCGCCGAAGTCGCGGCGCGGACCACGGTCGCCGAAGCCACCACGGGGACCGCGCTCGCTGCGCTCGCCCTTGTTGGTGAGCATGGCCGTCTGGCCTTCTTCGATCTTCTCGACCTTCACGGTCATGAACCGCAGCACGTCCTCATTGATGGACATGTTGCGCTCCATCTCGGCGACGGCGGCAGCCGGCGCCTCGTGGCCGATGTAGACGTAGTGGGCCTTGCGGTTCTTCTTGATCCGGTAGGTGAGGGTCTTGAGACCCCACTGCTCCACCTTCTTCACCTCGCCGCCATTCTCCTTGAGAATGCCGGTGAAGGTCTCGGTCAGACCCTCCACCTGCGAGGCGGTGATGTCCTGACGCGCGATCAGGATCGTCTCGTACAGTGCCATGTCACTCCCCTTGGCTGTTCACGGTCCGCCGCCCGGCTCCGGACCGTTACCGGGGGAACCTGCGGCCGCACGGACCTAGCCGGCGCTTGGCGGGCGTCGGCGGGGTTACGGAAGCGGGCGACTATACACAAATCGCCGCAGGGCACAAGAGACAGTGTCGGCCGACGCGGCTTGACTTGGCGGTCCGAGACGCTATCAAGGGCGCGACTTACCGAGGGCCGGTGCCAGCGCACCGGCCCCGTCTGCAACTGCCATGGGCCCGACCCCGGAAACCCAGAGGAACGGAAGCCAGATGACCCGCGCGTTCGTCTTCCCCGGACAGGGCAGCCAGGCCGTCGGCATGGGCCGCGAGCTTGCCGGCGCCTTCGAGATCGCCCGCCACACCTTCCAGGAGGTGGACGAGGCGCTGGGCCAGAAGCTCTCCGCCCTGATGTTCGAGGGGCCGGAGGACCAGCTCACCCTGACCGAGAATGCCCAGCCGGCGCTGATGGCCGTGTCCGTCGCGGTGCTGCGGGTGCTGGAGGCCGGCGGTGTGGATCTGGCCCGGTCGGCCGCCTTCGTGGCCGGCCATTCGCTCGGCGAATACTCCGCCCTCTGCGCCGCCGGAACGCTGAGCCTCGCCGACACCGCGCGCCTGCTGAAGCTGCGCGGCCGGTCCATGCAGAAGGCGGTGCCGGTCGGCGTTGGCGCCATGGCCGCCATCCTGGGCGCCGACCTGGAGGCGGCGCAGGAGATCGCGGCCGCGGCGGCGGAAGGTGAGGTCTGCACCACCGCCAACGACAACGCCCCCGGACAGGTCGTCGTCAGCGGCCACAAGGGCGCCGTGGAGCGCGCCATCCGGCTGGCGGCCGAGCGCGGCTTCAAGCGCGCCGTGCTGCTGCCGGTGTCCGCCCCCTTCCACTGCCCGCTGATGCAGCCGGCGGCGGATGCCATGGCCGAGGCGCTGGCCGGCGTCACCCTGAAGGCGCCGCGCGTGCCGCTGGTCGCCAACGTGACCGCCGCCGCGGTGACCGATCCGGAGGCGATCCGCGGGCTGCTGGTGCAGCAGGTCACCGGCATGGTCCGCTGGCGCGAGAGCGTCACCTACATGAAGCAGCAGGGCGTGACCGAGGCGGTCGAGCTGGGCGCGGGCAAGGTGCTGGCCGGGCTCGTCAAGCGCATCGACAAGGAGATCGCCGCCACCTCCGTCGGCACTTCGGCCGACGTCGAGACCTTCCTGAACGCCTGATCCGCCTACCCGCGAGGAGACCCCCCATGTTCGACCTGACCGGCAAGTCCGCCCTGGTCACCGGCGCTTCGGGCGGCATCGGCGCCGCCATCGCCCGGGCGCTGCACGCGCGCGGCGCCACCGTCGCCCTGCACGGCACGAAGGTGGCCTCGCTGGAGGCGCTGGCAGCCGAGCTGGGCGAGCGCACCCGCATCGTCCCGGCCAATCTGGCCGATCCCGCGGCGGTCGAGCAGCTCGCCAAGGACGCCGAGGCGGCGCTGGGGCAGGTGGACATCCTGGTCAACAACGCTGGCCTGACCCGCGACACGCTGGTGCTGCGGATGAAGGACGAGGACTGGCAGACGGTGCTGGACGTCAATCTGACGGCCGGTTTCCGCCTCGCCCGCGCGGTCGTGAAGGGCATGATGAAGCGCCGCTGGGGGCGCATCGTCGGCATCACCTCCGTCGTCGGCGTCACCGGCAATCCGGGACAGGTGAACTATGCCGCGTCCAAGGCCGGCATGATCGGCCTGACCAAGGCGCTTGCCCAGGAAGTCGCCAGCCGCAACATCACGGTCAACTGCGTCGCGCCGGGCATGATCCGGACGGCGATGACCGACGTGCTGACGGACGCCCAGAAGGAGGCGATGCAGACCCGCATCCCGTCCGGGCGGCTGGGCACGCCGGAGGAGATCGCCGCCGGCGTGGTCTATCTCGCCAGCGAGGAGGCGGCCTATGTCACCGGGCAGACGTTGCACATCAACGGCGGCATGGCCATGATCTGACCGGAGCCCGCTCGCTTCGGCCCGTTCGTCGGCGCTGGTCAACGGGCCGCCGTCTGTGCTATCTGACGGCACTTTTTTGAAGACTGGCGCCGCACTTGACTGGCCTTGACCGTCCGTCGCAAGCCACGTCCCTTAATCCTAGCCACCAAACGATCCTGGAAAGGTCGAAAGACATGAGTGATACCGCCGAGCGCGTGAAGAAGATCGTCGTCGAGCACCTGGGCGTGGAAGAGTCCAAGGTGACGGAGAGCGCCAGCTTCATCGACGATCTGGGTGCGGACTCGCTCGACACCGTCGAGCTGGTCATGGCCTTCGAGGAGGAGTTCGGGATCGAGATTCCGGACGATGCGGCCGAGAAGATCCTGACCGTGAAGGACGCGATCGACTTCATCAATCAGAAGACCGCGGCCTGAGCGGATCGGACGACGCCGGGGCCAGCCGCGGCTGGCCTCGACGAGTCTTCGGGTCGCCCCCGTACAAAAGCATCCTGATCCAGGGGTGGGCATCTCCATGCGTCGTGTCGTCATAACCGGTATGGGGCTCGTCACGCCCCTCGGCGTGGGCGTGAAGCAGAACTGGTCGCGGCTGCTGGACGGTCAGTCCGGCATCTCGGCCATCACCCGCTTCGACGTCTCGGACCTCACCGCGAAGATCGCGGGCCAGGTGCCGCGCGGCGCCACCGCCGACGGCCTCTTCAACCCCGACGACTATGTTCCGCCCAAGGAACAGAAGAAGATGGACGACTTCATCCAGTTCGCCATCGCGGCGGCGGATGAGGCCATCAAGGACAGCGGCTGGAAGGCCGAGACCGAGGAGCAGGCCGAGCGCACCGGCGTGATGATCGGCTCCGGTATCGGCGGCCTGCCGGCCATCTACGAGACGTCTCTGCTGCTGGCCGAGAAGGGGGCGCGGCGCGTGTCGCCGTTCTTCATCCCCTCGGCCCTGATCAATCTGGCCTCGGGCCACGTCTCCATCATCCACGGCTTCAAGGGGCCCAACCACTCGGTGGTGACGGCCTGCTCGACGGGCGCGCACGCCATCGGCGACGCCGCCCGCCTGATCGCCCTGGACGACGCCGACGTCATGGTCGCCGGCGGCGCCGAGGCGGCGGTCAACCGCCTGGGCATGGCCGGCTTCGCTGCCGCCCGGGCGCTCTCCACCGGCTTCAACGACACGCCCGAGCAGGCCTCCCGGCCCTATGACCGCGACCGTGACGGCTTCGTCATGGGCGAGGGCTCCGGCGTCGTGGTGCTGGAGGAGTACGAGCACGCGAAGAAGCGCGGCGCCACCATCTATGCCGAGGTCATCGGCTACGGCATGTCGGGCGACGCCTACCACATCACCGCCCCGGCGGAGGATGGCAACGGCGGCTTCCGCTCCATGCGGATGGCCCTGAAGCGCGCCGGCGTCGGCATCGACGGGATCGACTACATCAACGCCCACGGCACCTCCACGCCGGTCGGCGACATGATCGAGCTGGGGGCCGTCCGCCGCCTGTTCGGCAACGATCTGGCCGGGGCCTCCATGTCGTCCACCAAGTCCGCCATCGGCCACCTGCTGGGGGCCGCCGGCGCGGTGGAGGCGATCTACTCCGTCCTGGCGATCCGCGACCAGGTCGTGCCGCCCACGCTCAACCTCGACAACCCGTCCGAGGGCACGGAGGGCGCGGATCTGGTGCCGAAGCAGGCGAAGCAGCGCAAGGTCCGCGCCGCGCTCTCCAACTCCTTCGGCTTCGGCGGCACCAACGCCTCGCTGGTCTTCAAGCAGGTCGATTGAGCGCCGGTCGCTTGAGCGTGACGCCCGATCCTTCAGAGAAACGCCGCCGCCGGGTCCTGCCCGCGGCGGCGTTGCTGCTTCTGCTGCTGGCGGTGCTGGCGGCGGGGCTGCTGTCCTGGGTGCAGGACCGCTATACGGGGCCCGGCCCCCTGGCGGCGGACACCACCCTGGTGATCCCCCGCGGCAGCGGGGTGCAGGCCATCGCCGGCCAGCTCGCCGCGGCGGGCGTCGTGCGGGCGGAGTGGGAGGTGCTGGCCGCCGCCCGCTACCGCGAGTCCGCGCGGCGTCTGAAGGCGGGCGAATACGCCTTCCCCGCCGGGATCAGCCTCCAGGGGGCGCTGGAGCTGCTGGAGAGCGGCCGGACGGTGGTGCGGCGCCTGACCGTGCCGGAGGGGCTGACCTCTGCCCAGATCGTCGAACTGCTGCGTGCCGAGCCGGCGCTGGCCGGCGAGGTCGCGGACGCTCCGGCGGAGGGAACCCTGCTGCCGGAAACCTATCACTTCTCCTGGGGCGACGACCGCGGCGACCTGCTGCGCCGGATGCAGTCCGCCATGGAGCGCACGCTGGCCGACCTCTGGGCGGCGCG
Organism: Rhodocista pekingensis; assembly: GCF_042665545.1. Classification (NCBI taxonomy): domain Bacteria; kingdom Pseudomonadati; phylum Pseudomonadota; class Alphaproteobacteria; order Rhodospirillales; family Azospirillaceae; genus Rhodocista; species Rhodocista pekingensis. The sequence goes on from NZ_JBHTCM010000016.1 coordinate 84,599, forward strand.
GGCGCCGGACCTGCCGCTGGAGACGCCGCAGCAGGCGGTGATCCTCGCCTCCATCGTGGAGAAGGAGACGGGCGTGGCGGCGGAGCGGGCGAAGGTCGCCGGCGTCTTCGTCAACCGCCTGCGTTCCGGGATGCGGTTGCAGTCCGACCCGACGGTGATCTACGGGCTGACCGGGGGCAAGGGGGTGCTGGACCGGCTGCTGACCCGCGCCGACTGGCAGCACGACTCGGCCTACAACACCTATGTGATCGACGGGCTGCCGCCCGGCCCCATCGCCAATCCAGGGCGGGAGTCGCTGGCGGCCGCCCTGAACCCGGCGCGGCACGGGTTCGTCTACTTCGTCGCGGACGGCAGCGGCGGCCATGCCTTCGCGGAGACGCTGGAGCAGCACAACCGCAACGTCGCCGCCTGGCGCCGTATCCGGCAGGAGCGGGGTGACCAGGGCGACGGCCCGGCGGAGACGGCACCGCAGAAGTGAGGGGCGGGGCGCCGGCTCCGCCGCCGGCCCGCCTGTCCGTCCGGCCTCAGGCCTTCTGTTCCCAGCCGCCGCGGTCCCCCTGCTGCCAGTACTGGAGCGCGTGCCCGGCGGCCTTGGCGGTGCGCCAGCGCTGCCGTGCGGCGGCCAGGGCGTCGGGATCGTTGCCGTCGAACAGGTCGCAGACCCGCTCATACTCCGGGGCGCGGGCGGTTTCCGCCCCGTCCACCAGGAACAGGACATTGGCGTCGTTCGGCCGTTCGTCCGCCGCGCTGAGGAACACCGGCTGACGCGCGGGATGGCCGTCGCGGGCGGTCCCGTGCGGCAGGAAGCTGTCCGGCTTCCAGGTCCAGAGATGCTGCGCCAGCGCTTCCGCCCGCTCCTCGCTGGCGGCCAGCACGACGGCGCGCCAGCCGCGCTCCAGGGTCTTCTCCAGAAGCTCCGGCAGGCTCTGTTCCAGGGTCTTGCGCGTCAGGTGATAGAAGCGGACATCCGTCATGGCGCGATCATAGCAGACGGGCACAGGGCAGTCGGACATGGAAAAGGGGCCGGATCGCTCCGGCCCCTCCATGCGCTGGATACCCGTCGCGGCGGCGTCGGCCGCCGGATCAGGCCTCGTAGTTCTCAGACCTCGTAGTTCTCGGCCACGAAGCGGTCCAGCAGGCGCACGCCGAAGCCCGTCGCCCCCTTGGCGCAGACGGCCTTGTCGGCCTTCGACCAGGCCGTGCCGGCGATGTCCAGGTGCGCCCAGGGCGTGCCGTTCACGAAACGCTGGAGGAACTGGGCCGCGGTGATCGACCCGGCCTTGCCCGGCGAGCCGATGTTCTTCATGTCGGCAGCGTCGCTGTCGATGTCCTTGTCATAGGCCGCGGCCAGCGGCATGCGCCAGAGCAGCTCGCCCGCCTTGCGGCCGGCCCCGGACAGCTTGTCGGCAAGGTCGTCGTTGTTGCTGAACAGGCCGGCATGCTCGTGGCCCAGGCTGATGATGATGGCGCCGGTCAGGGTCGCCAGATCGATCATGGCCTTCGGCTTGAACTGGTCCTGCGTGTACCAGAGGGCATCGGCCAGGACCAGCCGGCCCTCGGCATCGGTGTTCAGCACCTCGATGGTCTGGCCGGACAGCGAAGTGACGATGTCACCCGGCCGCTGCGCGTTGCCGTCGGGCATGTTCTCCGCCAGCGCCACGACGCCGACGACGTTGGCGCGGGCCTTGCGGCCGGCCAACGCGGCCATCAGGCCGATCACGGCGCCCGCGCCGGCCATGTCCCACTTCATCTCCTCCATGCCGGCCGCCGGCTTGATGGAGATGCCGCCGGTATCGAAGGTGATGCCCTTGCCGATGAAGGCGACCGGCGCCTCCTTGGCGTCGGCGGCACCGTTCCAGCGCATGATCACCAGCCGCGGCGGCCGGGCGCTGCCCTGGCCGACGCCCAGCAGGGCGCCCATGCCCAGCTTCTTCATCTTCTTCTCGTCCAGCACCTCGACCTCGACGCCGAGGTCCTTCAGCGCCAGGCAGCGCTCGGCCAGACTCTCCGGATAGATGACGTTGCCGGGCTCGGAGACGACGTCGCGGGTCAGGCAGACGCCGTCCGCGACCTTCTCCAGCCGCGCCCAGGCCTTCTTGGCCACGGTCGGCTCGTCGCTCAGCACCGCCACCTTGCGGACCGACGGCTTCTTCTCCTTCGGCTCCTTGGTGCGATACCGGTCGAAGCGGTAGCCGCGCAGCACGGCGCCGAACGCCGCCTCGGCCGCCATCTCACCGGCGCCGATGGACAGGCCGTCATGCACGTCCACGGCGATCGCCACCTCCGTCTCGCCGCAGGTCAGCAGGGCGCCCAGCGCGGCGCCGCCGGCATTCTCCGCGGTCAGCAGGGTGGCGTCGGCCGGGTTGCCGATGCCGACCAGCAGGATACGTCCGGCCTCGACGCCGGTGGGCGCCAGCACCGTCAGCGTCTCCTCCGCCTTGCCGGTGAAGCGCCCGGCCTGCATGGCGCGGGTGATGAGGCCCCCGGTCCGCTCGTCCAGTTCCGCGCCGAAGCGTCCGAGCCTGGCGTCCTGCGCGACGGTCAGTGCGATCGCCCCGGACTTCGGCAGGGCGAGCTGGGAAAAGGAGATCTTCATCATGCCTCTCGAAACGGATCGGGGAGGGGGCGGCGGGCCGGATGGGGGACCTGCTTGCCCCGCTGTTGTCTCATGCCGTGGGAGTCGATAAAGAACACCCTCCGAGCGGTGTCAAGCAAGAGGACCCGGGGAAGCGGCCTCGCCGGCCGGGGCGGCGGCGGCGGGAAGCCGGCGCGCCACGATGCCGTCCCAATCGTCGGATAGAGCGGCCGTCATCCGTCCCGGATGCCGTCCACCGGAACCCTCCGCCCGCCGGCGCGACGCCGGTCCCCGCAGGAGCCATGAATCAGATCGACCGATACCTCCTGCGCAATCTGGCCGTGGCCACCGTGTTCGTCACGGCGGGCCTGTCTGCCGCCATCTGGCTGACCCAGTCGCTGCGGCTGGTGGAGATGGTGGTGGAGGGGGGCGCTTCGCTCGGGATCTTCTTCCGGCTTGCGCTGCTGACCTTCCCGACCTTTCTGTCGCTGATCCTGCCGCTGGGGCTGCTGGCCGCGGTGCTGTTCACCTACAACCGGCTGATCATGGACAGCGAACTGGTGGTGATGCGCGCCGCCGGGCTGAGCCCCATGGCGCTGGCCCGGCCGGCGCTCATCCTGGCGTCCGTCGTGGCGGTGCTCTGCTACACCCTGACCCTGTTCGCCGGCCCCGCGGCCCAGCGCGAGCTGGTGCAGCTGCGGCAGTCGGTGCGCAGCGACGTCACCGCCGTGCTGCTGCGCGAGGGCACCTTCAACGATGTCGGCTCCGGCCTGACCGTCTATGTCCGCGAGCGCGGCCGCGAGGGGGCGCTGTCGGGCCTGCTGATCCATGACCTGCGCAGCCCCGGCGTCGCCACCACCGTGGTCGCCGAGCGCGGTCGGCTGGTCGAGGTGGACGACGTCCCCCATGTCGTCGTCTTCAACGGCACCCAGATCAAGTTCCGCCAGGACAACGGCCGGACGGAATGGCTGGAGTTCGCCCGCTACACGGTTGACCTCCAGGTGCTGCGCAAGGAGCTGGGGCCGCGCTGGATCGAGCCGCGGGAACGCAGCCTGCGCGACCTCGTCAACCTGACCGATGATCCGCTGGACCGCCAGTTCGTCGGCCGCCTGCGGGCCGAGCTGCATTCGCGGCTGGCGACGCCGCTGCTGCCCTTGGCCTTCACGGCGGTCGGCCTGGCCGCGCTGCTGCCGGGCGAGTTCTCCCGCCGCGGGCAGGGGCGCCGCATCGCCCTGGCAGCGGTCGGGGCGCTGGTGTTGCAGAGCGCGGTGCTCGGCATCTCCAATCTCGTGGGCAAGAACCCGGTCCTGACGCCCTTGCTCTATGCTGTCGTTCTGCTGCCCGCCGTGGCCGCTCTCTGGTACATGGTCCGCTGGCGGGCGCTCCGGCGGGGCCTGACCCGCACCGTTCCGGCGGAGTGACCCGGATGCGTCTGTCCGCGACCCTATCCCTCTATATCGGCCGGCAGTTCGTGCTCTGGTTCCTGGCGATCCTGGGCGGCATGCTGGCGATCGTCTACCTGCTGGACACGGTCGAGCTGCTGCGCCGCGCCGCCAACAAGCCGGACGCGACCTTCCAGATCGTGCTGACCATGGGGCTGCTGAAGCTGCCCGAGATCGGGCAGGAGATCGTGCCCTTCGTCGTGCTGTTCGGGGGCATGTACACCTTCTGGCGTCTGACCCGGACGCAGGAACTGGTGGTGGCGCGCGCCTCGGGCATCTCCGTCTGGCAGTTCATGGCACCCGTGCTGACGGCCACGCTTCTGATCGGCATGACCATGGTCGGCGTGCTGAACCCGGTCTTCTCGGCCATGCTGGGCCGCTACGAGCAGTTGGAGAACCGCTATCTCCGCGGTCTGAAATCCTCGCTGGACGTGGCGGAGTCGGGCATCTGGCTGCGTCAGGTCGGGGAGCCCCAGGCCTACCTGATCCATGCCGACGCGATCGTGCCCGGCACGCTGGAACTGCGGCAGGTGATGGTGCTGCTGAACGAAAGCGACGGACAGGTGTCCGGCCGGTTCGACGCGACCTCGGCCACCCTGCGCGACGGCTTCTGGGAACTGCGCGACGCCTGGTTCAACCGGCCCGGCCGGGTGGGGGAGTTCCTGCCTGCCTACCGTCTGCCGACGGAACTGACCGAACAGAAGATCCAGGAGGCGTTCGCCTCGCCCGACACCCTGTCCTTCTGGGAGCTGCCGGGCTTCATCGCCACGCTGGAGGCGACGGGGCTGTCGTCGGTCCGGCACCGGCTGCACTGGCATTCTCTGCTGGCGCAGCCGGTCCTGTTCTGCGCCATGATCCTGCTGGCTGCGGCCTTCGCCATGCGCCAGGTCCGGCGCGGCGGTGCCCTGACCCTGATCGCGCTGGGCATTGCCGCGGCGCTCCTCCTGTTCGTGATGCAGGACATCGTCCTGGCCCTGGGCATGTCCGGCACCATCCCGGTGCTGCTGGCGGCCTGGGCCCCGGCCGGGGTCAGCGTCATGCTGGGGGCGGCGGCGCTGTTGCATCTGGAGGACGGATGATCCCGTCCGCCCCGGCCCGGCGCGCTTTGCCGCGCGGGCACAACCGTCTATAAGTCCCCCCACGACACCAGCGTTGAGCCGATACGCCATGATCCGCACCCTCCGGCAGTCCCTTGTCCGGCATCTTCCGACCGCCGCCGCCGCCCTCTGCGGCGTCCTGCTGTCCGCCGGCGTGCTCCTCGCCGGCCGGCCGGCCGCGGCACAGGGGCAGGGGCCGGTGGAACGCGCGGCCGCCCTCGTGAACGAGGAGGTCATCTCGATGTCGGATCTGATGAACCGGTTGCAGATGGCGCTCTCTTCCTCCGGCCTGCCCGACACGCCGGAGACGCGCCAGCGTCTGCTGCCGCAGGTGCTACGCCTGCTGATCGACGAGGTGTTGCAGATCCAGGAGGCGCGGCGGCTGGAGATCCGCGTCACCGAACAGGACATCGACCGCGCGCTGGAGAATCTGGCGCAGCAGAACCGCCTGTCGCTGGGCGAGTTCCAGCGCCTTCTTGATGCATCGGGCGTTCCCGTCGCCTCGCTGCGCCAGCAGTTGCTGGCCAGCGTCGCCTGGAGCCGGCTGGTGCAGCGGCGCATCCGCCCCACCGTCAGCGTCAGCGATGACGAGGTCCAGGCCCAGCTCGAACGCATCAAGGCCAACGCCGGCAAGCCCGAATATCTGGTGTCGGAGATCTTCCTCGCGGTGGACGACGACGCCAACGAGGCCGAGGTCAGCCGTCTGGCCGACCGGCTGGTCGAGCAGATCGCCGGGGGCGCCAATTTCGGGGCCGTCGCCCGCCAGTTCAGCCAGTCGGCCGGCGCCTTCACCGGGGGCGATCTGGGCTGGCTCCAGCAGGGTCAGCTCGAACAGGCGCTGGACACGGCGGTGCAGCAGCTCCAGCCGGGCCAGTTCTCCCGCCCGATCCGCGGCGTGAACGGCTACCACATCCTCTGGCTCCGCGATCAGCGCGCGGTGGCCGCCGGCAACCCGGCGGACATCCAGGTCGCGGTCGGACAGCTCGTCCTGCCGGCGGACCCGGCCAACCCGGCGGCCGGCCTGGAGGCCGCTCGCCAGATCGCGCAGGAGGCGGCGAGCTGTGATGCCCTCTCGGCCGCGGCGCAGCGCATCCCCGGTGCGCAGCAGGGACAGGCGGCGCTGACCCGGCTGGGCGATCTGCCGCCGGAGATCTCCAGCATCGTCGGCGCGCTGGGCGTCGGCACCCCGACGCAGCCCTTCCTCACCGACCGCGGCATCATGATCCTCATGGTCTGCGACCGGGTGGTGCCGGAGGGCAGCATCCCCCCCGCCGACCAGGTGCGCGACGCCATCGCCGGCGAGCGGATCGAGATGTTGCAGCGGCGCTATCTGCGCGACCTGCGCCGCGACGCGACCATCGAATACCGCCTGTGAGCGGCGACCGACCGTCAGGCCGGCCGCTCGCCCTGACCATGGGCGAGCCGGCCGGGATCGGCGGGGAGATCGCGCTCGCCGCCTGGCGTGACCGTGCCGACCGGGCGGTGCCGCCCTTCGTCCTGCTCGACGATCCGGCGCGCCTCGCGGCGCTGGCCGGCAGCCTGGGCTGGGACGTGCCGTTGGTCACGGTCGCGGACCCGGCCGAAGCTCCCGGCCTGTTCGGCTCGGCGCTGCCGGTGCTCCCCGTGGCGCTGCGGGTTCCGGTCCGCTACGGCCAGCCGGACCCGGCGAACGGGCCGGCGGTGCTGGAGAGCATCGACCGCGCCGTGGCCCTCTGCCGGGAGGGGCGGGCGGCGGCCGTCGTCACCAACCCGATCCAGAAGAGTGCGCTCTACGCCACGGGTTTCCGCTGGCCCGGCCACACCGAATATCTCGCCCACCTTGCCGGGCAGGCCGAGGAGCCGGTGATGCTGCTGGAGGGCGGTGGCCTGCGCGTCGTGCTGGCGACCATCCACATCCCCCTGAAGGACGTGCCGGCGGCGCTTTCCACCGCGGGCATCGTCCGCGTGGCGACGGCCACGGCGGCCGGACTGACGGCCGACTTCGGGGTGGCGCGGCCGCGGCTGGCGGTGGCCGCCCTGAACCCGCATGCCGGCGAGTCCGGCAGCCTGGGCCGGGAGGAGATCGAGATCATCGCCCCGGCTGTCGCCGCCCTCCAGGCCGTCGGTATCGACGCCGCGGGGCCGTTGCCGGCCGACACGCTGTTCCACCCCGGCGCCCGCAGCCGCTATGACGCGGTCGTCTGCATGTACCACGATCAGGCCCTGATTCCCTTGAAGACCCTGGATTTCGAGACGGGCGTGAATGTCACGCTCGGGCTGCCCTTCGTCCGCACCTCCCCCGACCACGGCACCGCGCTCGGCATCGCCGGCACGGGCACCGCCAGCGCCTCCAGCCTGATCGCGGCGCTGCACACGGCGGCGCGCATCGCCGCCCGCCGCGCCGCCCGTCAGGACGGGGGGGCGCCGTGATGGCGGACCTGTCGCATCTGCCGCCGCTGCGCGACGTGATCGCGGAGCACGGGCTGGGCGCGCGCAAGGCGCTGGGTCAGCACTTCCTGCTGGATCTGAACCTGACCCGCCGCATCGTGCGGGAGGCGGGCGATCTCTCGGGCGTCGCCGTGGTCGAGGTCGGTCCCGGCCCCGGCGGGCTGACCCGCGCCCTGGTCGAGAGCGCCGCGCGCGAGGTGGTGGCGGTGGAGCGCGACAGCCGCTTCGCCGCGGCCCTGGCCGACGTGGTGGCCGCGGCGGACGGCCGGCTGCGGCTGGTGGAGGCGGATGCGCTGACGGTCGATCCGGTCGATCTGGTGCCGGCGCCGCGGGCCGTGATCTCCAACCTGCCGTACAATGTCGGCACGCCGCTCCTGATCGGCTGGCTGAAGCGGATCGCGGAGTACCGCTCGCTGACGCTGATGTTCCAGAAGGAGGTGGCGGAGCGCATCGTCGCCCGGCCGCGGACCGAAGCCTATGGCCGGCTGGCCGTGATGTGCCAGTGGCTGGCCGACTGCCGCATCCTGTTCGACGTGCCGGCGCGGGCCTTTACGCCGCCGCCGCGGGTGGACAGCGCCATCGCGCACCTGACGCCGCGCGCGCGGCCGGCGGACGATCCCGATTTCCGCACCATGGAGACGCTGGTCGCCGCCGCCTTCGGGCAGCGCCGCAAGATGCTGCGGGCCAGCCTGAAATCCGTCGTGCGTGAGCCCGAACCGCTGCTGGAGTCGGTGGGCATCGCCCCGACCGCCCGGGCGGAGGAGGTGGACGTGGCCGGCTTCGTCACGCTGGCGAAGGCGCTGCGCCGCTGAGGGCTGCCGCGGCTCGGAACCGGCGCGGCCGGGATCAGAACCCGGCCTGGAGCCCGCGCACGAACTCGCTGAGCCCGACCTGCCGCTCGCGCTTCAGACGCTCGGTGTCGAGGATGCCCTGCACGGCCACGACCGAGTCGTCGATGTCATGGTTGACGATGACATAGTCGTATTCCGACCAGTGGCTCATCTCGTCGTTCGCCTTCGCCATGCGGCGGGCGATCTCCTCCGCGCTGTCCTGGGCGCGGGTGGTGAGCCGCCGCTCCAGCTCATGCGCCGAGGGTGGCAGGATGAAGACGCTCACGAGGTCCGTGCGCGCCGTCTCGCGGAGCTGCTGGGTGCCCTGCCAGTCGATGTCGAACAGCACGTCGTGCCCGCCCCGGAGCGACTGTTCCACCGCCTCGCGCGGGGTGCCGTAGTAGTTGTCGAAGACCTTGGCGTATTCCAGGAGCTGCCCGCGGTTGACCATCAGGTTGAACTCGGTCGGGTCGATGAAGAAATAGTCCCGACCATGCACCTCGCCCGGCCGCTTCTGGCGCGTGGTGACCGACACCGACATGGCGACGTCGGGATTCTGCTCCAGCAGGCGGCGGGAGATGGTGGTCTTGCCCGCCCCGGAAGGGGAAGAGAGCACGAGCATCAGGCCGCGGCGCCGGATGCGGTCGGCCGTCGAGTCGGGCGTCGGGGCGGTGCTGGACATGGGCGTCGTCTCGGGATCGGGGTCTTGGATACAGGGACTCGGAAGCGGGAACCCGGGGAAGGGTTCTCCCGGTACGCGGATCGTGATGGTCGGGGCACGCGCCGTCGCCGGCGGCGGCCTATTCGATGTTCTGGACCTGCTCGCGGAACTGCTCGATCGTCGCCTTCAGCTCCAGCCCGATCCGGGTCAGCTCCACGTCGGAGGACTTGGAACAGAGGGTGTTGGCCTCGCGGTTGAACTCCTGGCAGAGGAAGTCCAGCCGACGCCCGACGGCCCCGCCTTCCTTCAGCAGCGCGCGCGCCTGGGCGACATGGGCGCGCAGCCGGTCCAGCTCCTCGCGCACGTCGGCCTTGGCGATCAGCAGCGCCGCTTCCTGCGCCAGCCGCTCCTCCGGCAGTGCCGGCAGCGCCTCCAGCAGGGCCTGGAGCTGCTGACGCAGCCGCGAGCGCAGCGCCTCGGGTTGCAGCGAGGCGACTTGGGAGGCGGCGCGGGTCAGGTGCTCGATGGTGTCGATCTGTCCCGCCAGCACGTCGGCCAGATGCCGGCCCTCGTCGGCGCGGGCCGTGGCCAGACGGGCGACGGCCTGGGCGATGCTGGCGGCCACGGCCTCCTCCAGGGCGGCGCGCCCTTCCTCCGTCTCCTGCTCCTCGACCGGCTCCAGGATGCCGCGCACCGCCAGCAGGGCGTCGATCCGCGGCGGTGCGGCACCGGCCCCTTCGATCTCGCGGGCAAGCTGGACGACCTGGGCCAGCAGCTCCCGGTTCAGCCGCATCGGCGCCCCCGCCTGGGCGCGCACGACGCTGAGGGTCAGCGAGACGTTGCCGCGCTTGAGCTGCCGCGTGATCTCCGCCCGTGCCGGTGCCTCCAGCGAGTCGAAGCCGCCCGGCAGGCGGCAGCGGACGTCCAGGGCCCGGCCGTTGACGCTCTTCACCTCGACCGTCCAGTGCGTGCCGGCCAGCGCGCCGTCGGCCCGGGCGAAGCCGGTCATGCTGACGATCGCCTGCGGGGCGGAAGCCTGCGGCACGGGAGCCTTCGTGGCGGCGGCGGGAGCGGGGCTGTTGGCTGGCAACGGTCTCTCGGGATACTGCTTTCGGGGAACGCGCCGGGCGCATCGGTTGCCGCGGTTATAGCCCGCGGGTCGGCAGCCAACAAGCCGCGCCGGGCGCTGGCTGCCGCGCATGGAGCTTATGGCGGCGGTCCTCAGACGGAGCAGGAGGTTCCATGCATGACCCGGGGTGCATCCTGATCACCGGCGCGTCCAGCGGGATCGGGGAGGCGCTGGCGCTGGACTATGCGGCGCCGGGGCGGCGCCTGCTGCTGACCGGACGGGACACGGCACGGCTGGAGGCGGTGGCGGAAGCCTGCCGGAGCCGCGGTGCGGAGGTGGCGGCCGCCGTGATCGACGTGACCGACCGGCAGGGGCTGGCGGACTGGCTGCTGGCGCGCGACGGGGAACGGCCGGTCGATCTCGCCATCGCCAATGCCGGCATCTCCGCCGGCACCGGCAGCGGCGGGGAGAGCGAGGACCAGGCCCGGGCCATCTTCGCGGTCAACCTGGACGGGGTGCTGAACACGGTGCAGCCGCTGATCCCGCGCTTCGTGGCGCGGCGGCGGGGCCAGATCGCGCTCATGAGTTCGCTGGCCGGCTTCCGCGGCTTTCCCGGCGCGCCGGCCTACTGCGCGTCGAAGGCGGCGGTGCGGCTCTACGGCGAGTCGCTGCGCGGCGCGCTCGCGGCGGCGGGGGTGGAGGTCAGCGTCGTCTGCCCCGGCTTCGTCGTCAGCCGGATGACGGCGGTGAACCGCTTTCCCATGCCGTTCCTGATGGAGACGGGGCGGGCGGCCCGGCTGATCCGCCGCGGGTTGGAGCGCAACCGGGCGCGCATCGCCTTTCCCTGGCCGACCTGGGCGGCGGTGTGGTTCCTGTCGCTGCTGCCGCCGGGGCTGACGGACGCGCTGCTGGCGCGGGCGCCCCGCAAGGGGTGAGGCGGGGGCTGCGAGGCGTTCAAGGGCGCCAGATCCCGAAACGCAGAAGGCGCCGGAGCCGGCGCCTTCTGCCACGGGGAACGGGACCGCCCGTCAGCGGGAACAGGCTCAGCGCGAATAGGCCCAGACATGGGCCGGCGGGATGTTCGCCAGGGTGAAGCCCACACGCCGGGCCTTCATGCCCAGCTCCTTGTGCTTCAGCGGCGAGCCGGTCGAATAGGTGTAGGCCAGGAAGTAGCGGCCTTCCGGCATGATCTTGAAGATCTCGTCCACGATCACCTGCTGCGCCGACAGCGGGATCAGGATCATCGGGATGCCGACGACGACGGTGCCGACCTTCCCGATGTGCTGCTCCGGCAGCATCTGGCGGATGTTGCGGACATCGCCTTCCAGGATCGTCACGTCGGGGAACTGCCGGCGCAGGTAGCTGGCGAGGTTCGGGTCGATCTCCGCCGTGAACAGCCGCGACGACGGGATACCGGATTCCAGCAGGCAGCGCGTGATGGGGCCGGTTCCGCCGCCATACTCCACCACCACCTCGTCGGGTTCCCGACGCACGTTCCTGGCGATCAGGCGCCCCAGCGCCGGGGAGGACGGGGTGATGGACGCCATGGTGAGCGGGTTGGCCATCCAGCGCTTGAAGAACAGCCAAGCGGGATGCGGCGCCTTGCCGGCCGTGGCGGCCTCAGCACGATCGAGCGGCATTTGGGGACATGCCCTTCCGATGGGTTATTGGGGGTGAAGACGGTGAGGAGAGATGGCACGGTGTCCGCTGCAATGCAATCGTTTGACCGTCGCATGCACGGTCTGGCAAACCCGGAACAACACCGATGGTTCCCCGAAGCGAAGCGGGGGCCGGTGGCATCCGTCCGAGGGGAAATGCCGACCCGCCTATGCGGAACCGGCAGCCTGCGCCTGTTCCAGTTGTTCGGACAGATCCAGCCATTCCAGTTCCGCTGAGTCCACCTCCTTCACGATCGTGCCGAGTTCGATCTGGAGCTTCGAGACCTTGTCGGCCGGTCCCTCGTACAGTTTGGGGTCCGCGAGCTGCATTTCCAGTTTGTTGCGGCGCTCCGTCAACCGGGCCAGACGTTTCTCCACCTCGTCCACCTTGCGGCGCAGGGGGGCGAGCTGGGCGCGCAGCTCGGCCGCGGCGCGGCGTTCCTCCTTGCGGGCATCGCGGCCGCGCAAGGCGCCGCCGCCGTCCGCGCGGGTGTCGCGCGCTTCCGCCCGGCGCTGGTCCAGCAGCAGCCGGCGGTAGTCATCCATGTCCCCCTCGTAGGGCTGCACTGTGCCCGCCGCAACGAGCCAGAGCCGGTCGGCCGTCAGTTCGATCAGGTGCGGATCGTGGCTGATGAGGATGACGGCGCCCTGGTAGTCGTTCAGCGCCTCCACCAGGGCCTCGCGGCTGTCGATGTCCAGGTGGTTGGTCGGTTCGTCCAGCATCAGGATGTGGGGCGCGTCCTTGGTCATGATGGCGAGCAGCAGCTTCGCCTTCTCGCCGCCGGACAGGTCGCCGATCCGCGTCTCCGCCTTGGCCTGGTTGAAGCCGAAGCGGCCCAGATGGGCGCGCACCCTCTCCTCCGCGATGCCCGGCATGGAGGCCTGCATCTGGCGCAGGGCCGTCCAGTCGAGCGTCAGCTCGTCCGCCTGATGCTGCGCGAAATAGCCGATCCGCACCTTGGAGGAGCGGCGGACCTCGCCCGCCAGGGGCTTCAGCCGCCCGGCCAGCAGCTTGACCAGGGTGGATTTGCCGTTGCCGTTGGCGCCCAGCAGCGCGATGCGGTCGTCCTGGTCGATTCGCAGGTCAAGCCGGCGCAGCACCGGGCGGCCGTCATAGCCGACCTCCGCCCCGTCGAGCGTCATCAGGGGCGGCGCCAGTTCCTCGGGGGAGGGGAAGTCGAACCGCACCGGGGTGTCGTCGATCACCTGGATGCGCGGCCCCAGGCGCTCGATGGCCTTCAGCTTGCTCTGCGCCTGTCGCGCCTTCGACGCCTTGAAGCGGAAGCGGTCCACGAAGGCCTGAAGGTGCTGGCGCTGCACCTCCTGCTTCGCCGCCTGCGCCCGCATCAGGTCCAGCTTCATGGACCGGGTGCGGACGAAGGCATCGTAGTTGCCGCCATAGGCGGTCAGCCTGAGCTGGTCCAGATGCACGATGGTCGTCGGCACCCGGTTCAGCAGGTTGCGGTCGTGGCTGACGATCAGCACCGTGTGCGGATAGGACTTCAGGAAGTCCTCCAGCCAGAGGGTCGCCTCCAGGTCCAGGTGGTTGGTCGGCTCGTCCAGCAGCAGCAGGTCGGGTTCCGCGAACAGCACCCCCGCCAGCGCCACGCGCATCCGCCAGCCGCCGGAGAAGTCGCTGCACGGCCGCCGCTGCGCCTCCGCATCGAAGCCCAGGCCGGAGAGGATGCGCGCGGCCCGGGCCTCCGCCGCGTGGGCGCCGATGTCGGCAAGGCGGGTGTGGATCTCCGCGATGCGCACGGGATCGCCGGTCTGTTCCGCCTCGCGCAGAAGGGCGCTGCGCTCCTCGTCCGCGGCCAGCACCGTCTCCAGCAGGCTGGCGGCGCCGGCCGGCGCCTCCTGGCGCACCCAGCCCATGCGGGTGCCGACGGGCAGCGTGATCTCGCCCGCGTCGGGCGCCAGTTCGCCGGCGATCAGCTTCAGCAGGGTGGACTTGCCGGTGCCGTTGCGGCCGACCAGCGCCACCTTGTGCCCGTCCGGGATGGCGACCGTCGCCCTGTCCAGCAGGACACGGCCGGCGATGCGGTATGTCAGGTCGTTGATGTGCAGCATGCCGCCTCATACCACGCAGGGCCGGCTTGCAGAAGGTGCGGGCTGCGCGGCGGGCCGCTCGCCACAAGGACGTTGCCGTGGGGACATCGGGCGGATATAACGCCGCGGATTTTTGGAAGGCCCAGGAGAACAAACATGGCCGTCGAACGGACGCTCTCGATCGTCAAGCCCGATGCGACCCGCCGCAACCTCACCGGCAAGATCAATGCCCGCTTCGAGGAAGCCGGTCTGCGCATCGTCGCCCAGAAGCGCATCCGCCTGACCCGCGAGCAGGCCGAGCAGTTCTACATCGTCCATGCCGAGCGCCCGTTCTACGGCGAGCTGGTCTCCTTCATGATCTCCGGCCCCGTGGTCGTGCAGGTCCTGGAGGGCGAGAACGCTGTCGCCCGGAACCGCGAGATCATGGGCGCCACCAACCCGGCCAACGCCGCTCCGGGCACGATCCGCAAGGATTTCGCCGAGAGCATCGAGGCCAACAGCGTCCACGGCTCCGACAGCCTGGAGAATGCGGCGACCGAGATCGCCTACTTCTTCAGCGGGACCGAGATCGTCGGCTGATACAGCTCGGCGACAACCGGACCAGGGCCGTCGGAGCGATCCGGCGGCCCTTTTTTCATGGCTTTCGTGGGCACCGCCTGCCCGGCGGATGGGCCGGCAGGGAAGCGGCAAGGGTCCGTCAGAGCCGGCCGCGGGCCACCAGGATGCCGACGGTGGCGAAGCCCGCCAGCATCATGAAGACGGCGAAGCCCCAGCCGGTGGCGAACTGAAGCACGAACATCAGCATCACGATGGCGACGCAGACGACGGCGATCGTCAGCAGGCGGGTGAACCGCGTCCAGCCCGCGGCATGCTCGCGGACCAGATCCTCGCTGACGGCGGCGGGTCCGGTAGTGCCGGCCATGTCAAATCCTCCCGTTCTCAGAACTGTTCCAACGGGAAACGATTTACGGGCTGTCGGACCCGTTGACAAGGGCGGTCCGCCCCTTCCTTTCGGGGGAGCGCCGCGTCAGGGAACGGGGTTCAGCAGCGGTTCCGGGACCGTCATGTCCGCATCCAGCAGCACCCGCTCGCCCACGACGCGGGCGCGCCCTTCCGCCAGCAGCCGCACCGCCAGCGGATAGCAGCGGTGCTCCTGCTCCAGCACGCGGTCGGCGAGGCTCTCTTCCGTGTCGTCGGGCCGAACGGGCACGGCCGCCTGCACGAGGATGGGCCCGGCGTCCATGTCCTGGCGGACCAGATGCACGGTGCAGCCGTGGAAGCGGACGCCCGCTTCCAGCGCGCGGGCGTGCGTGTCCAGGCCGGGGAAGGCGGGCAGCAGGGACGGATGGATGTTGATCAGCCGGTCGCGCCAGCGTTCCACGAACCAGGGCGACAGCAGGCGCATGAAACCGGCCAGGCAGACAAGCTCGACGCCTGCCGCCTCCAGCGCCGCGCTCATGGCCTCCTCGAAGGCCTGCTTGCCGGCATGGTCGCGGTGGCTGACGACGGCGGTGGCGATGCCGGCGGCGCCGGCGCGCTCCAGGCCGGCGGCGTCCGCCCTGTTCGAGAGCACCAGCGCCACCGAGGCCGGAAAGCCGGGCGCGGCACAGGCGTCGATCAGGGCCTGGAGATTGCTGCCGCGGCCCGAGATCAGCACGCCAAGCTTCAGGCGCGCCATCCGTCCAGTCCCGCGATCGCCACCCGCTCGGCGCCATCCGCGGCGCGGACCACGCGGCCGATCCGGGTCACCGTCTCGCCGCCCGCGGTCAGGAGCCGGGCCGCCTCGTCCGCCCGCTCGGCCGGGCAGAGGGCCACCATGCCGATGCCGCAGTTGAAGGTGCGCGCCATCTCGTGCGCGTCGATGCCGCCGGTCCGCATCAGCCAGCCGAACACCGGCGGCAGGGTCCAGGCGCCGGCCTCCAGGGCAACGCCCAGTCCGGCTGGCAGGACGCGCGGAATGTTCTCGATCAGGCCGCCGCCGGTGATGTGGGCCATGGCATGGACCGCGCCGGCCCGCACCGTCGCCAGCAGGGGCTTCACATAGATGCGGGTCGGGGTCAGCAGCGCCTCGCCCAGGGTGCGGCCGGCATCCCAGGGGCAGGGATCGGCATAGCTGAGGCCGGCGACGCCGACCAGCTTGCGCACCAGGGAGTAGCCGTTGGAATGCACGCCGGAGGAGGCGAGGCCCAGGACCACGTCGCCCTCGGCCACGGCGTCGCCGGTCAGGACCCGGCTGCGTTCCACGGCACCGACGGCGAAGCCGGCCAGATCATAGTCGCCCTGGGCGTACATGCCCGGCATCTCGGCCGTCTCACCGCCCACCAGCGCGCAGCCCGCCTGCCGGCAGCCCTCGGCGATGCCCTGGACGATGGCGCGGCCGGCCGCGACCTCAAGCCGCCCCGTGGCGAAGTAGTCCAGGAACAGCAGCGGCTCGGCGCCCTGCACGACCAGGTCATTGACGCACATGGCGACGAGGTCGATGCCCACGGTATCGTGGCGGCCGGCCTCGATGGCGACCTTCAGCTTGGTGCCGACGCCGTCGGTGGTGGCGACGAGCAGCGGATCGGAGTACCCGGCGGCCTTCAGATCGAACAGCGCCCCGAAGCCGCCCAGACCGGCATCGGAGCCGGGACGGGCCGTGGACTTCGCCAGCGGCTTGATCGCCTCGACGAGAGCATTGCCCGCGTCGATATCGACACCGGCATCCTTGTAGGAGTAGCTGGTAATGGCGTCCTCGCTTTGGCGCCGGACGGTGTGGCGCTCAACTCGGGGTCTGGGGTAGCCTGCGGCGCCGATGCGGCCGTCCGGGCGTTTCAACCGGCGCCGAACATAGCAAGATCGGAATCCATTGCAATGCTGGTCCGCTGCATTTCCGCCCTGCGTCCCGCCCTCCTGGTTCTGGCGCTGCTGTGCCTCTGGACCCCCGCCCGGGCGCAGGCGCCGCACGATGTCTTCACGGTGCGCGACGTGGTCGTGGACATCACCGCCGGCAACGCCGCGGCCGCCCGCGACGAGGCGATCCCGGAGGCGCAGCGCAAGGCGTTCCGGACGCTGTACGAGCGCCTGACCCTGCCGCGGGACGCGCACCGGCTGCCGACGCTCGGGCCGGCGGAGATCGAACCGCTGGTCGAAGCCTTCGAGGTGCAGGAGGAGCGGACCTCCGCCGTGCGCTATGTCGGGACCTACACGGTCCGCTTCCGCCCTTCGGCCGTCCGCACCCTGATGATCGGTGCCGGCATCCCCTATGCCGAGGTGCAGGCGAAGCCGGTGCTGGTGCTGGCGGTGGATCACACGCTGGGCGATCCGATCCTCTGGCAGCAGGAGACGGCATGGCGCCGCGCCTGGGCCGATCTGGCCCTGCCCGACGGGCTGCTGCCCATCGTCATTCCCTATGGCGAGCTTCAGGACGTGACCGACATCGGGGTGGCCGAGGCCCTGGCCGGCGACGTCACGGCCCTGCGCCGGATCGCGGACCGCTACGGCGCCGGCGCCGTCGCCGTGGTCCAGGCCGGGCTGAGGGGGCTCCTGGAGATGCCGCCGCCGGCCGGGCTGCCGCCGACCGGTCCCACGGCACTTCCGGCCCCGGTTCCGGCCGTGCCGCCGGCATCCGCCACGGCGGGCGCTCCATCGACCGGCGCGCGCGATCTGCGGGTGATCGTCACGCTCCATCATTTCGACGGCGCGCCGACGGTGACGGTCCTGGACCTGCCGCCGGCCCCGGTCCATCGCGCCGATGCGACGACCGACCTGGCGTCCGCACCGCCCGCGGACGGAACGTCCGCCGCCGCAGGGGCACCGCCGCCCGGCATCGCCGAGGCGATGCCCGAGGCTGTCCGTCAGGTCGTGGCGCGTCTGGAGCAGGACTGGGTCCAGGCCAATCTGGTGGAGACGGGGCACGAGAACCGGCTCGCCGTGACGGTGCCCCTGTCCGGTTTGCAGGACTGGGCCGAGACCCGGCGTCGCCTGGGCGGGGTCCCGACGATCACCCATGTCCGCATCGTCTCCCTGGCCCGCGACCGGGCGGAACTTGAACTGACCTGTCTCGGCGACACGGCCCGGCTGCGCACGGCCCTGGCGCAGCAGGATCTGATCCTGACCGAGGAGCCGGGGGCCGGGCTGCCCGCCGGTCCGTCGCCCTACGGGGGGCCACCGGTCGCGGAGCCCGGGACGAGCCTGCCGGCGGCCGTCCCGCCTGCGCCCGCATGGCGGCTGGTCTGGCGCGGCTCGCCGCTTGCCGCGGCGATTCCCGCGGCGGACCCGGCCCATTCCCCCCAGCCGGCCGTTCCCGGAGCGGTCGCCCCGTCGCCCTGATCGGTCCGCATGTTCATCGTAAGCCTGCCGAACATCATCACCGTCGCGCGCATCCTGGCGGTGCCGCTCCTGGTCTGGCTTATCGCGGAGGAGCGTTTCCACGAGGCGTTCTGGCTGTTCGTCGCCGCCGGCGTCTCCGATGCCATGGACGGCTTCATCGCCCGCACCTTCCGGGCCCGCACGAAGCTCGGCGGCTATCTCGATCCCATCGCGGACAAGGCGATGCTGGTCGCGGTGTTCCTGGTGCTGGGCTACGAGGCGCTGGTTCCACTCTGGCTTGTGGTGCTGATCGTCCTGCGCGATATCATCATCGTGGGCGGGGTCTCGGTCCTGACCCTGATGAAGGAGCGGCTGGCGATGCAGCCCCTGTGGATCAGCAAGGTCAACACCTTCGCCCAGATCGCGCTGGCGGCGCTGGTGCTGGCCGTCTACGGCCCGGACCTGGCGCCGGAATCCTGGATCGAGCCTCTGGTCTGGCTGGTGGCGGTCACCACCGGCTGGTCGCTGCTCGGCTACTTCCTGCGCGGCCTGCTGATCCTGCGCACGCGGGAGGAGGAACGGGAGACGGGTCCGACATGAACGACAGGCGGCCGCTGCGTTTCTGGATGATCGGACTCGGCGTCTTCATCACGCTGATCTGGCTGCTGCACGAGATGCTGCTGCCCTTCGTGGCCGGCATGGCGGTGGCCTATCTGCTCGACCCGCTGGCCGACCGGATGGAACGTGCGGGCCTGCCGCGCTGGCTGGCGGCGACCGTGGTGCTGCTGGCCTTCATGCTGGGCGCCACCGTCGCGGCGGTGCTGCTGTTCCCCCTGGTGCAGGCGCAGATCGTCCAGATCGCCGAGAGCGCGCCGGGCTGGATCGCCTGGGTCAAGGAGGAACTGCTGCCGGACCTGGAGGCGATCGTCGCCCGCCTGTCGCCGGAGGATGTGGAGCGGCTGCGGCAGGCGGTGGGCGAGTATGCCGGCACGGTGGTGAGCTGGACCGCGGCCCTGCTGCGCGGCCTGCTGGTGCAGGGCGTCGCCCTGGTGGACGTGCTATCGGTGCTGCTGATCACCCCGGTCGTGGCCTTCTATCTGCTGCGCGACTGGGACCGTCTGATCCGCACGGTGGACGGCTGGCTGCCGCGCCCGCACGCGCAGACGATCCGCGGCCAGGTGCGGGAGGTGGACCGGACGCTGGCCGGCTTCGTGCGCGGGCAGGCGACCGTCTGCATCGCGCTGGGGCTGCTCTACGCCGCGGCCCTGTCCCTCACGGGGCTGAATTTCGGGCTCGTCGTCGGACTGATCGCCGGGTTGCTCTCCTTCATCCCCTATGTCGGCTCGCTGGTCGGCTTCGGGCTCAGCGTCGGCATCGCGGTCTTCCAGTACGACGATCTCTGGCGGATCGCGCTGGTGGCCGGCATCTTCGTCGTCGGCCAGACCATCGAGGGCTATCTGCTGACGCCGAAGCTGGTGGGCGAGCGGGTCGGGCTGCACCCGGTCTGGGTCATGTTCGCGCTGTTGGCGGGCGGCAGCCTGTTCGGCTTCGTGGGCGTGCTGCTGGCCGTGCCGGTGGCGGCCGTGATCGGAGTGCTGGTGCGCTTCGGCCTCAGGCAGTATCTCTCCAGCACCTACTACATGGGGGTTGATCCGGAGCCGTCCGGCCCGCCCGTCTTCCCGCCCGAGCCGGTGCTGGCGCACCCGGCGGCGGAAGGGGCGGGCGGCCACGGCCCGGCGGACGCGCCGCCGGCCCCTTGAGCACGTCGTTGAGGCCGGTCCTGATGGTCGCCGAGAACAAGCAACTGTCCCTCGATCTCGGGCACCGCTCCGCCATGGGCGAGGCCGACTTCCTGGTCGCGCCCGGCAATGCGGACGCGGTGGCCTGGCTGGACGCCTGGCCCGACTGGCCGGCGCCGGCATTGGTGCTGTTCGGGCCGCCCGGCAGCGGCAAGAGCCATCTCGCCCAGATCTGGCGCGCCCGCAGCCGGGCCGTCCTGGTGGAACCCGACGATCTGCACCTCGACTCGGTCCCGGACCTGCTGCGGCCCATGCGGACCGTCGTGCTGGATCGCGCCCACGAGGTGGCGGGCGATCCGGGGCGGGAGCGGGCCCTGTTCCACCTCTACAACGCGGCGAAGGAGATCGGCGGCTCGCTGCTGCTGCTGGCCGACAACGCGCCCGTCAACTGGGTGCTGCGGCTGCCCGACCTGCGCTCCCGCCTGCTGGCGGCGCCGGCGGTGGGCATGGCGGCACCGGACGACGCGCTGCTGATGGCGGTGCTGGTGAAGCTGTTCGCCGACCGCCAGATCCGCGTGGGCGAGGATGTCATCCGCTGGCTGATGACCCGGACCGAGCGCTCCTTCGCCAATGCCCGCCGGGTGGTGGAGGTGCTGGACCGCGCCGCGCTGGAGGCGAAGAAGCCGATCACCGTGCCGTTCTGCAAGGCCGTGCTGGGGCAGGACGCGGAGGAGGCGGAGCCGGCGGCCGGACAGCCCTGAGCAGGCCGTCAGTCCCAGAACACCGGCGTCGCGCGCAGATCGGCCCAGGCGGCGGGCAGGGCGGCGCGCGCTTCTGCCCGGTGGGTGGCGATGGTCTCCAGCAGGCTCCGCAGCGCCGCCCGCGACTCCCTGGGCAGTCCGTCACGCATGTCCGCCAGCAGCGTTTCCGCCTCGTGCCCGTCCATCAGCGTCTTGCAGGGGCCCCGCAGTGAGTCCACGGCGGCCAGCACCGGACGCACCCGGTCGGCCGGGAACAGGGAGCGGAAGAAGTCGATGCCGTAGCGCAGACGCTGCAACCGGCGCCAGAGCTTCGCCGTCGGCCCGTCGGGCAGCTTCCGCGCACTCTTCTCCAGCTTCGCCAGACGCTTCGCCAGCAGGGTCGGGGCGATCTCCCGCATCGTGCCGGCGAAGCCCTCCCCATCGGCCCAGGCGCCGTCCTCCAGCCAGGCGCCGAAGCCCAGGGCCCAGCCGGTCCAGGCCGGTCCGTTCAGCGTCTCCAGGGCCTGGAGGCGTGCCGTGCGGCGCGCGGTGGCGACGGCCGCGGCCAGCGGACCGGCCGCCGCTCCACCGCCATGGCCGGACACGCGGGCGGCGACCCGGTCCCAGGCCCGTGCCAGCGCCAGCGGTTCGGCCAGCCCGCGCAGCTCGTGGCGCAGCCCGTCCCTGCGCGGATGCACGATCACGTCCTTGAACAGGACGAAAGCCGCCTCCAGCCGCCGTGTCGCCGCCGCCATCTCCCGCAGCGCCTCGGGGTCGCCGTCGGCCTGGAAGGCGGGGGCGTTGTCCAGGAGCTGGCCCAGCGCGTTGCGACCGATATGGCGGAATGCCTCCGCCACCGTGGTCGCCGGCGACAGCCCGACGGGTCCGGCCGGTTTTGACCGCGGCCGCCGGCCGGTCAGCAGCCCGAACCCCTCATCCGCCTTGCTGCGGGTGGAGAGGTGCAGCGGCACACGTCGGTGCAGCGCCGCCGCCAGCGTGAGCAGATCGGACATCCGCCCGGCCTTCAGCTCCAGCTCGACCTCGCTGATCGGCTGGTGACGCTGGGCGGCGCCGGGCGGCGAGGCGGTGACCTGACCGATGTCGATCGCCAGTTCCACCTCGACCCGCGGGTCCGGGCGCAGCAGCACGGTGGTGCGCTGCACGTCGGTGACGAAGACGGGGCCGAGGCGGTCCAGCGCCCCGTCGGGCAGGGCGGCGTCCAGCTCCAGTTCCGACAGCAGGCTCAGGTCCGGCGTGTCCGTCTGGATCGGCCATTCCCACTCGCGCCGGACCGCCACGGCGCCGCCGCCGCCCGCCTTGCCCGAGGCCGGGCCGGGGGCGCTGCCGGTGGTCTTCACCGCCTGCACCCGGCTGTTGCCCACGCGCCGGACGCGCAGGGCGATGCCGCCGCGGGCGAGCCGGAGGTCCGGCGTGTCGAAGTAGGTGGTGCGCTGGCGCGTGCGCTGCGCCGGCCCGGTGGCGATCGAGGTCACCTCGTCCAGGTCCAGCAGGCGCAGCAGGTCCGCGGCGGGGGCGCAGAGCTTCAGCTCGATCTCGCGCGTCGGCGCTGGCGATCCCGCGGACGGGATCGGCTGGGGGCGGGGCTGGGAAGGCGTCGGCTGGCCTGTCACGGTATCCGTGGCGCTGGGGAACCCGCGTTCAGATAGCCTAGCGTCGGCAGGACGTTAAGTCCAAATCCGCGGGCCCGCCCGGCCGGGATCATTCGGAGGAGCCGGCAAGGCTGCGGGGTGGGGTGAATTCCACCAGCCGGCCGCTCCGGGGCGACAGGTCGGCCCACGGCCCGTCCGGCAGGTCCAGCGCGATGAAGCCGCCGGTTGGCAGTTTCTCCCGCACCGCGGCCAGGGCCGTCGGATCGCCTGCCCCGGCAAGCGTCAGCGCCAGTTCCTGGAAATCGGGGTTGTGCCCGACCAGCATGACCGCCGTCACCGTCTCCGGCAGGGCGCGCAGGCGGTCCAGCAGGGCGTCGGTGCCGCAGAGGTAGAGGCCCGCCTCGTGGACGGTCTCCGGCGGCACCGGCCAGGCCGGCAGCACCCCCTCCAGCGTCTCCCGCGCCCGCCGCGCCGTGGAGCAGAGCACGAGGTCCAGCCGGGGCGGCCCGCCCTTGCGTTCCCCCAGATATTTGGCCATGGTCGCGCAGGCACGGCGACCGCGGGGGGCGAGAGGACGGTCGTGATCCTCAAGGGATGCATCGTCCCAGGCCGATTTGGCGTGGCGGAGCAGATAGAGGCGTTTCATGGCGACCAGGCGGACTTCGACGGGACGGGCTCCACGGCGGCGGCCGTCGGTGGACCCGGCCATGCGGGACGACCTGCACGAACCGGACTCCGGGACAGCGCCCCAGGATACGCGCCCGAAAACCGTAACGGAACCGGCCTACAGTCCCAAGGCCTCTTCCGAAGCGCCCATGGCGGCCCCCGTCCCGGAGACCACGATGACCATTCTGGCCGAACCCGAAGTCGACCGGACGGACCTGTCCACGCCGGACCGGTTCATCAACCGTGAGCTTTCCTGGCTGGCCTTCAACCAGCGGGTCCTGGAAGAGGCCTACAACCCGAATCACCCGTTGCTGGAACGGCTGCGCTTCCTCTCCATCTCGGCCAGCAACCTGGACGAGTTCTACATGGTCCGCGTCGCCGGCCTGAAGGCACAGGTGGCGGCGGGCGTCGCCACGCCGTCGGACGACAATCTGACGCCGGCGCAGCAGCTCGCGGCGATCAACGCGCGGGTCAACGACCTGATGCGCGACCAGCAGGCCTGCTGGCTGCTGCTGCGGCGGGATCTGCGCGGGTCCGGCATCAACGTCGTCGATCCCGAGGACCTGACCCCGGCCGAGCACGACTGGCTGGAGAACAAGTTCCACGACGACATCTTCCCGGTGCTCACCCCCATCGCGGTGGACCCGGCGCATCCGTTCCCGTTCGTGCCCAACACCGGCTTCTCGCTGGCGCTCCAGCTCTTCGATCCGATCAAGAACCAGAATCTCGACGCGCTGGTGATGATGCCCCAGCAGCTCGAACGGTTCATCCGCCTGCCGGGCTCGGAGCTGCGCTTCGTCCTCCTTGAGCAGATCATCCTCACCTTCATCTCGCGGCTGTTCCCGCCCTTCGTGCTGAAGGGGCACGGGGTGTTCCGCATCCTGCGGGACAGCGACATCGAGATCGAGGAGGAGTCGGAGGATCTGGTCCGCACCTTCGAAAGCGCCCTGAAGCGGCGCAAGCGCGGCGTCGTCATCCGGCTGGCCGTCAATTCCGGCATGGGCAAGGAGCTGCTGGAGTTCCTGCGCGGCCAGCTCCACGTCTCCAATGACGACGTGTTCCTGCTGGACGGGCTGCTGGGGCTGACGGACACGCGGCAGCTCATCGTGGACGAGCGGCCGGACCTGCTGTTCCCGCCCTACAACGCCCGTTTCCCCGAGCGCATCCGCGACTTCGGCGGCGACTGCTTCGCCGCCATCCGGCACAAGGACATCATCGTCCACCACCCGTTCGAGAGCTTCGACGTCGTGGTGCAGTTCCTGCGTCAGGCGGCGCAGGACCCCAACGTGCTGGCGATCAAGCAGACGCTTTACCGCACTTCCAAGAACTCGCCCATCGTCGCCGCCCTGATCGAGGCGGCGGAGGCCGGCAAGAGCGTCACCGCCATGGTGGAGCTGAAGGCCCGCTTCGACGAGGAGGCCAACATCCGCTGGGCCCGCGACATGGAGCGGGCGGGCGTGCAGGTCGTCTACGGCTTCGTGGACCTGAAGACGCACGCCAAGGTCTCCCTGGTCGTGCGCCGGGAAACCCGCGGCCTGCGCACCTACGTGCATTTCGGGACCGGCAACTACCACCCGATCACGGCGAAGGTCTACACGGACCTGTCCTTCTTCACCTGCGATCCGGCACTGGGCCACGACGCGGCCAACATGTTCAACTACATGACCGGCTACGCGACGCCCCGGGTGCTGGAGAAGCTGGCCGTGGCGCCGCTGACCCTGCGGCAGCGGCTGGTCCAGCTCATCGACGCGGAGATCGCCCACGCCCATGCCGGCCGGCCGGCCCACATCTGGGTCAAGCTGAACTCCCTGGTGGACGGGCAGGTGATCGACAAGCTCTACGAAGCGTCCCGGAACGGGGTGCAGGTGGACATGATCATCCGCGGCATCTGCTGCCTGCGGCCGGGGATCAAGGGCCTGTCCGAGAACATCCGGGTGAAGTCGATCATCGGCCGCTTCCTGGAGCATGCCCGCATCGTCGCCTTCGGCAACGGCCACGGCCTGCCGCATCCCGACGCCAAGGTCTTCATCTCCTCCGCCGACTGGATGCCGCGGAACCTCGACCGCCGCATCGAGGTTCTGGTGCCGATCGAGAATCCCACGGTCCACCAGCAGGTGCTGGACCAGATCATGGTGGCGAACCTGAAGGACGAGGCGCAGAGCTGGCGGCTCTGGCCCGACGGCACCTATCAGCGCAACGACGCCACGCCGGGCGCCTTCAGCGCGCACACCTATTTCATGACGAACCCCAGCCTGTCCGGCCGGGGCAGTGCGCTGACGGAAGCGCGGCTGCCACCGAAGCTGGAGCTGAAGAAGTCCCTCCCGTAAAGGGTCGCCCCCGCGCATGGCACTCCAGTTCAACCGGCAGCCCGGCCAGTCCTCCCCGACCGAACGGATCGGCGTCATCGACATCGGGTCGAACTCCATCCGTGTCGTGGTCTATGACGGGCTGTCCCGGTCCCCGACCGCGCTCTTCAACGAGAAGGTCCTCTGCGGTCTGGGCAAGTCGGTCGAGAAGAGCGGCCGCCTGAACCCCGAGGGGGTGCCGCTCGCCCTCGACAATCTCTGCCGTTTCCGGCGGCTGATCGAGGGCATGGCCGTCGGCCGGGTGGATGCGCTGGCGACCGCCGCCGTGCGCGACGCGACGGACGGTCCCGACTTCGTCGCCGAGGTGCAGAAACGGACCGGCCTGCGCCTGACCGTCCTGCCGGGGGAGGAGGAGGCGCGGCTGGCGGCCATGGGGGTGCTGTCGGGCACGCCGGGGGCGGACGGTCTGGCCGGGGACCTGGGCGGCGGCAGTCTGGAACTGGTCGGGCTGGACAAGGGCGAGATCGGGCCGCAGGTGACGCTGCCGCTGGGGCCGCTGCGCCTGATGGAGGCGACGGACGGCAAGCCTGCCACGGTCACGAAGCTGGTGGACCAGCATCTCGGGAAGCTGGACTGGATCGGCGCCGCCAAGGGCCGCAGCTTCTACCCGGTGGGGGGAAGCTGGCGCGCCATCGCCAAGATGCACATGGAGCAGGTGAAATACCCGCTCCACATCATCCACCACTATACCGTCGCCGCCCCGGACATGGCCGAGTTCGCGGCCGGCATCGCCCGGCAGAACCGGTCGGCGCTGGAGAAGCAGCCCGGGGTGTCCCGCCGCCGCCTGGACACCCTGCCGATGGCGGCACTGGTGCTGGAGCGGGTGCTGAAGACGGTGCAGCCGGCCCGCGTCGTCTTCTCCGCCTACGGGCTGCGCGAGGGGCATCTGTTCGACCTGCTGCCGCCGGAGCAGCGGCGCCTGGACCCGCTGCTGCTCTCCTGCCGGGAGGTGGCGGAGCGGCTGGGCCGCTTCGGCGAGGCGGAGATTCTGACGGGCTGGACGGCTCCCCTCTTCGTCGGGGAGGACGAGGCCGCGGCGCGGCTCCGGCATGCGGCCTGCCTGCTGTCCGACCTGGGCTGGGCGGAGCATCCCGACTACCGGGCGGAACATGCCTTCCTGCGCATCCTGCGCATGCCCGTCGCCGGTATCGACCATACCGAGCGCTGCTTCCTCGCCCTGACCTCCTTCGTCCGCTATGCCGGCACGCTGGAGGCGCGGGAGGTGGAGACGGCGAGGACCATGACCGGCCCCGGCGTGCAGGCCCGCGCCCTGATCCTGGGGCTGGCGCTGCGGCTGGCCCACACCCTGACCGGCGGGGCCGCCACGCTGCTGCAACGGACGGCACTGCGGCTGGGCGAAGAGACGCTGACCCTGGTCCTGCCGGAGGACGCGGCGATGCTGACCGGCGAGGCCGTGCAGCGCCGCGTCGATGCGCTGGCGAAGTCCCTGAACCGGCGCGGTGAGATCGCCGTGCATCCGGCCCCGAAGCTGGCGGGGTAGGGGGCCGGCGCGCGCAGAAACGCTCAGAGTCAGAACTGGAGCGTGATGCCGCAATGGTCCGACATCAGGTCGTTGTCCATGGTGTCCGGATAGGTTCCCGGCACCGGGTCGCCTCCGCCCCCCGTCGGCTGGAGATCCAGATACCAGTAGTCGTACAGGTTGCCGAACCAGGTCGTGCCGCCGGCCATGGCGCCGGGCGGCGGGTTCAGGCAGGGCGTGTCGTAGGCGAAGATCCGGCCCTGGCGCGCGGTGCCGCGGACTTCGATCGGTGCGACGTTGAAGTCCCCGCCGATGACGGTCAGATAGCTTGCCGCGTTCGGCACGGCCGTGACCATCGCCTGCCGCATGAACCGGGCCATCCCCGGCAGTTTGCCGGCGGTCAGGGCTCGGGCTTCCTCGAACGTGTACATGTTGTGCATGAAGCCCACCGCCGCGGCCGAGTTGCCGTTGGCGATCACGACGTAGGCGAGGCCGCGGGTGTCCGGGGTGGTGCCGCCGGGCAGGTTGTTGGACCAGGTCTGCAACCGCATCGTCCGCTGCTGCTGCGTCTCGTTGGCCACCTGCATCGTGAAGGGATCGTGGATCAGCCCGACATCAAGCCCGTCGGCGTGGATGGTGATGCGGCCGATGCCGGTGATCGTCGTCGCGTCCTGCACCGCGACGCCGATGTATTCCGGCCCGTTCGCCAGGGCCGTCTGGCCGATGGCGACGTTCAGATAGAAGCCCATGCCCATCTGGTTCGCGGTGATCGCGGCCATGGTCTGCTGGGCCGCGATGTTGTTCACGATCTCCGTGAAGCCCGCGACGCTGGGCGCGCTCCCGGCGCCCGTGACCAGGTTCTGGAACGCCGTCTGGTAGGCCTGATTGCGCGCCACCGCCCCGCCGCCGAAGCGGCGCATGTTCTGATGGAAAAGCCAGGGCATGATCCCTCCCGTCGCTTGCCGTCCGTCGTACAGGCTCCGGACAGATGACGGGCCGGCGGCGCGTCTGTGAACGCACCGCCGTCGGGCATCACGCGGCGGGGATGTCCACCAGCTTGACCTTGCGCTTCTCGATGGCCAGCGCCAGCCGGCCATGCTTGAGCTTCAGGGCCGGTTCGCCGAACAGCTCGCGGCGCCAGCCCTTCAGCGCCGGCACGTCGGCTTCGTCGTCGGCGGCGATGGCCTCCAGGTCAGCGACGGTGGCGACCAGCTTGCTGGCGACGTCGTTGGCGTCGCAGACCATCTTCAGCAGCACGCGCAGCAGTTCCACCGTCGGCGCGATGCCGGGCGGCATGTCGTTGCGCGGATCGGGCCGGGGCAACTGATCGGGCGGCAGGGCCAGCGCCGTCTGGATGGCGGCCAGCACTTCCGTGCCGTAGCGGCCCTGCGCCAGACTGGCGCCCAGGCCACGGGTGCGGGCCAGATCCTCGACCGAGGTCGGCGCATGCGCCGCGATCTCCACGATCGCTTCGTCGCGCAGGACGCGGTTGCGCGGAATGTCCTTGCGCTGTGCCTCCCGCTCGCGCCACGCGGCGACCTCCTTCAGCACGGCCAGGAAGCGGGGCTTCTCCGTCCGCACCTTGAGGCGCCGCCAGGCTTCCTCCGGGTCCACCCGGTAGGTGGCGGGATCGGCCAGGATCACGTTCTCTTCGTCCAGCCAGTGCTCGCGCCCGGTCTTGGCGAGACGGCGGCGCAGCTTCTCGTAGGCGGGGCGCAGGTGCGTCACGTCCGACAGGGCGTAGCTGAGCTGCCGTTCCGTCAGCGGGCGCTGCGACCAGTCGGTGAACCGGCTCGACTTGTCGATGCGGGCGCTGGTCAGCTTGGTGATCAGCGTCTCGTACCCGACGGAATCGCCGAAGCCGCAGACCATCGCGGCGATCTGCGTGTCGAACAGCGGGGCCGGCACCGCGCCGGTCAGATGCACGAAGATCTCCACATCCTGCCGCGCGGCATGGAAGACCTTGAGCACACCCGGATCGTGCAGCAGCTCGAACAGGGGCGTCAGATCCATGCCTTCCGCCAGGGGGTCGATCGCGGCGGCTTCGTCGGGGCCGGCAACCTGGACGAGACAGAGCTGCGGCCAGTAGGTCTTCTCCCGCATGAATTCCGTATCGACGGTGACGTACTCGGCGCCCTTCAGGCGGGTGACGAAGGCGGCGAGATCGGCGGTCGTGGTTATCAGCATCATGGCATCCCCTCTTACACGACCCTGCGTAGCGGGGAAAGCGGCTGGCTGCCGGTTCCGGCCCATATTCCGGGGGCGTCGGGGCCTAATTCGGTCCCACCCTTGCCTTGACAATCCGGGGCAATCCGTGCGCTGTTGCCCGCCGCTGCCTGCGGCGTGCGCGCCGCCGGGCCCACCTGCATTGTCACGGCCGATCCCCATGCACGCCTACCGCACCCATACCTGTGGCCAGCTCCGCCAGGAGAACGCCGGCGAGACCGTCCGGCTGTCCGGCTGGATCCACCGCAAGCGCGACCACGGGAACCTGCTGTTCATCGATCTGCGCGACCATTACGGCCTGACGCAGTGCGTGATCGACACCTCGAACCCGAATTTCGGGACGGTGGAAGGGCTGCGGGTCGAATCCGTCATCACGGTGACGGGCAAGGTCGTGGCGCGCACGGCGGAGACCGTGAACGACAAGCTGCCCACCGGCCGGATCGAGGTGCAGGTGAAGGAGCTGGACGTCCAGTCCGCCGCCGATCAGGTGCCGTTGCAGGTCAATTCCGAGCAGGACGCCGGCGAGGAGCTGCGCCTGCGCTACCGCTTCCTGGACCTGCGCCGGGAGAAGATGCAGCGGAACATGGTGCTGCGCTCGAACGTCATCGCGTCGGTCCGCCGCCGCATGATCGAGCAGGGCTTCACCGAGTTCCAGACGCCGATCCTGACGGCCTCCTCGCCGGAGGGCGCGCGCGACTTCCTGGTCCCGGCGCGCAACCATCCGGGCAAGTTCTACGCCCTGCCGCAGGCGCCGCAGCAGTTCAAGCAGCTCCTGATGGTCAGCGGTTTCGACCGCTACTTCCAGATCGCGCCCTGCTTCCGCGACGAGGACAGCCGCGCCGACCGCAGCCCCGGCGAGTTCTACCAGCTCGACTTCGAGATGAGCTTCGTCACCCAGGAGGACGTGTTCGCCGCGATCGAGCCGGTGATCCACGGCATCTTCGAGGAATTCAGCGGCTTCACCGGCGTGAAGAAGTCGGTCAGCCCCTATCCGTTCGTCCGCATCCCCTTCGACGAGGCGATGCTGAAGTACGGTTCGGACAAGCCGGACCTGCGCAACCCGCTGGTGATCGTGGACGTCACGGACGTCTTCCGCCGGCCGGACGTGGAGTTCAAGGCGTTCAAGGGCGTGATCGAGAAGGGCGGGGTGGTCCGCACCATCCGCGTGCCGGGCGTCGCCGACCGGCCGCGCAGCTTCTACGACAAGCTGAACGACTGGGCCCGCGGTCTGGGCGCTCCCGGCCTCGGCTACATCGTCTTCGAGGGCGGGGCCGGCAAGGGCCCGATCGCCAAGTTCGTTCCGGAGGCGGCGCAGGCCGCGCTGCGGCAGGCGACCGGCGCGGTGGACGGTGACGCTGTCTTCTTCGTCTGCGACCAGGTCGGTCCCGCCGCCAAGCTGGCCGGTCAGGCCCGCACGGAGATCGCCACCCAGCTCGACCTGATCGCCAAGGACCGCTTCGAGTTCTGCTGGATCGTCGACTTCCCGATGTACGAGTACGACGAGGAGCGGAAGAAGATCGACTTCAGCCACAACCCCTTCAGCATGCCGCAGGGCGGGCTGGAGGCGCTGGAGACGCAGGACCCGCTGACGATCAAGGCGTTCCAGTACGACATCGTCTGCAACGGCGTGGAGCTGTCCTCGGGCGCCATCCGGAACCACAGGCCGGAGATCATGTACAAGGCGTTCGAGATCGCCGGCTATGCCGCCGAGGATCTGGAGGCGAAGTTCGGCGGCATGCTCTCGGCCTTCAAGCTGGGCGCCCCGCCGCACGGCGGCTCCGCCCCCGGCATCGACCGCATGGTCATGCTGCTGGCGGACGAGCCGAACATCCGCGAGGTCATCCTGTTCCCGCTGAACCAGCGCGCCGAGGACCTGCTGATGCAGGCGCCCAACGGCGTGGCGCCGGAGCGGCTGAAGGAACTGCACATCAAGCTCGACCTGCCGAAGCCCAAGATCACGGGCTGAGGTCAGGGCAATCGACGCGACGGGCCCCGGCGGATCGCCGGGGCCCGTTCTGCTTTCCAGGGCCGGGCCGCCGCCGCGGCCCGTGGTATCGGGTACGCCGCAGGGCCCGTGGTGCCGGCGGAGAGGGTGGGGGTTACGGGCGGACGCGCCGGCGCTCGGCCTTGCTGGCATACATGGCCTGGTCGGCCCGGCGCATCAGCGCCTCCTCGCTGTCGCCCTGGCCGTAGGGCTGGCTGCCGAAGCTGGCGCGCAGGGGCAGCCGCTGGTTCTGCCAGGGGCAGGCCCGGCCGTTGACACGGTCGGCCAGGGCTGCGGCGCGGGCCGTTCCGGCCTCGGGCCCGATTCGGGTCAGCAGCACCGCGAATTCGTCACCGCCCAGCCGCGCCACCAGATCCTGGGCCCGCACATTCTCGCGGAGCGCCCGGCCGACATGGCGCAGATAGGTGTCGCCGGCCTGATGGCCGTGCGTGTCGTTGATCGCCTTGAAGCCGTCCAGGTCCACCAGCACCAGCACGCCGCCGCGCCCGCCGCGGGCGACGGCGGACAGTTCGCGCCGGAACGCCTCCTGGAAGCCCCGGCGGTTCGCCAGCCCGGTCAGCTCGTCCGTCAGGCTCAGGGTCTCCAGGTAGCCGATGCGCTCCTGCTGCTCGGCCAGCCGCTGCTCGGCCTCCTCCAGCCGCGCCAGGGCGGCGCGCAGCAGCATCGACTGCCCCCCGACGGTCTCTCCGGACAGGTCCAGCCCCAGCGACGGCAGCTCCCGACGCGACGGGTGCAGGGTCGGTTCCGACAGGGCGATGCGGGAGAGGGGAAATTCCAGCGGCATGGCGGTGCTCCGGGAACAGGGACGCCTGTCTCTCAGCAACCGCCGTGCCAGCCTCTAACGCCTTGATACGAAAACATTCCGCCTGATTCCCGGGGAGGGAATCCCGGTGCCGGCCGGCAGTTTCTGCCGCCCCTGCACGGGGCCGCCCTGCAACTGCTGCCGGGCGTTCTGCCGGGCCGGACCGCACGGACCATGAGGCACCGACAGCCCCGATGTTCAGTCTCTGTTCCTACTTGCATGTCCCAGACGTTTTGGTTAGGGTGCGCGCCACTTCGCAGCCGGCCGGGGCAAGACCACCCCGGCGCAGAAACGGCGGCGATGCGGAGAGGTGGCGGAGTGGTCGAACGCGTCGGTCTCGAAAACCGAAGTACCCGCAAGGGTACCGTGGGTTCGAATCCCACCCTCTCCGCCATTTTCTCCCCATAAGTAATTGATTTAAAAGATATTTCTCGCGGCCATGGGCCTTGTTCCCCACACCGTTCCCCACATTGGGGCGCGGGTTGTGGCGGACGACGACGGACGATAGCGCACACGAAAAGCCCCGCCGCGGCGAACCGGGCGGGGCGTGTCGTGAAGGCCGGCCGGGTCAGGCCGTGGGCGCGTTGAACTCCGCCAGCGCCACCCGCATCCGGGCGAAGGCGAAGGCCCGATCCTCCGGTGTCATCTCCATCAGCCGGCGCAGGATTTCTTCCACGATCTCGTCCTTGGTCATGCGGCGGTCAGACATGGGCGGCCTCCGTCGGCGCTGTGGTGGTGGGGTCCCCGCTGGCGAGCGCGGCGCGAACTTGGGCCGCATGCGTCCCGATCAGCCGCGCGGCGTAGAGCGCCGCATCGTCGGTGACATCGAGTCCAGCCATCAGCAGGCGCTGGGCGCGCTCGATGTCCTCCAGGGCCAGTGTGGCCGCGTCGTAGGCTTCCATCTTCAAGGTGACGGCCGGATGTGTGGCGGTGGTCATGGTCAGCCCTCCTTCTTCGCGGTGGCGCCGGCCTTGGCCGCGGCGTCGAGCGCGGCGCGGCAGTCGTCCACATGACGGGTGATGCTCCGGGTGGCCCAGATCAGGCGGTTCGCCACCGCATCCCAATCGTCATCGGGGGCGCCTTCGTGGCGCAGGCCGGCGGCAATCGTTTCCAGCGCCTCCAGCCCCAGGGACACGTCCAGAAGCGCGTTGTCGGCGCTGGCAATGTGCGCCATCGCCGTGGCGGGCAAAGGGGTAGCGTTCGCGGAATCCATGGTCCACGTCTCCAAGGTTCGGGGTGTTGGGGGGCCGGCGATCTTGCGCCGGTCGGCTTGCTTACGAGACCATGATATGTCATCTTTCATGAAAATCAATCGGTGAATTACATGAAAGATGAAATTACGGCTGCCCAGCTTCGCGCCGCCCGCGGCCTTCTGAACTGGTCGCGCGAGCAACTGGCGGCCCACGCCGGCACGACAGAACGCACCGTTGCGCGGATTGAGTTGGAAGAAGGGGCGCCCCGGACCAGCACCATCGCCGCGATCCGCACCGCCCTTGAGTCTGCCGGCGTCGAGTTCATCCCGGAGAACGGCGGCGGGCCGGGCGTGCGGCTGAAGCGGCCATAGGCGCGGCGCAGGAGACGGGAACACGATGTCCAGATCGCGCCGGCGCAACCCCTTCTGTGGCGCCACTACCGCCCCCAGCGACAAGCCGTTCAAGGCGGCGGAGAACCGGGCCGCCCGGCGTCGGGCGCGGATCGTGCTGCGGATCACTGAGGATGGAGACGCGGCACCCTGCCGGCGGGAATACGGCAACCCGTGGCACGCGCCGAAGGACGGGAAGCACCGCTTCGGCCTGGATCGGCCCGACCTGTTCAGGAAATGACGGCTTGGCCTCGTCGGAGATGCTGGCGATCTTGACGGCGCGATTGACCGCAGTGTGCTCAAGGCCAAGCGCGCGCTCCGCCTCGCGCATGGCGCCCTTCGGCCCCGGCTTGGAATTGGTGCAAGTTGCACCAATTCCCCCCTTCCGTCAGCTTCACCCACTCGGTGATGTGGTCGGCGCGCTCCTGCACCGTCAGCTCGGCCCGGTGGGGCGCGCGGTTGTCGGCTAGGCGGCAGCCCGCCAGCCATCCGGATTGGGCGGTTCGGGCGGGATCATCGGCTAAGAGCGCGTAACGAAACCTGCGCTCGGGTGTTGGGAGAGGCATGGCAGCCCCTCTCGTATC
>NZ_JBHTCM010000017.1:0-37910 GCF_042665545.1 Rhodocista pekingensis
AACGCGCAGGATGGTCCGACGACTATGCACGCGCCATCCTCGGGCAAATGCGATAGCCGTGAACGGGCCGGGCGGGGGTTGAGCCCCGGCGCGGAACCGCCTACGAATGGGACCTTCCCTCCGGACGGACCGCCATGACCGAGCAGCCGCAGCGCCTGACCCTCCGCCGCCCAGACGACTGGCACCTGCACCTGCGCTCCGGCGCCATGCTGCGGGCGGTGCTGCCCTTCACGGCGCGGCAGATGGGGCGGGCCATCGTCATGCCGAACCTGTTGCCGCCGGTCACGGACACGGCGCGGGCGCGCGCCTACCGCGACGAGATCCTGGCCGCCCTGCCGCCCGGCAGCGGCTTCCGCCCGCTGATGACGGCCTATCTGACCGACCACACGGATCCGGACGATCTGGCGGCCGGCGGCCGCGACGGGCTGTTCACGGCGGTGAAGCTCTACCCCCAGCACGCCACCACCAATTCCGCCCACGGGGTCACCGACCTGCGCACCGTGGCGCCGGTGCTGGAGCGGATGCAGGAGATCGGCCTGCCGCTGCTGGTGCATGGCGAAGTGACGGACCCGGCGGTGGACATCTTCGACCGCGAGGCCGTGTTCCTGGACCAGGTGCTGGAGCCCCTGCTGGAGCGCTACCCGGCCCTGCGGGTGGTGCTGGAGCACGCCACCACGGAGGAGGCGGTGGCCTTCGTGCGCCGGCACGGCCCCTCGGGCCGGATCGGCTGCACGATCACGGCGCACCATCTGATGATCAACCGCTCGCACCTGTTCGCCGGCGGCATCCGCCCGCACCTCTACTGCCTGCCCATCGCCAAGCGGGAGAAGCACCGGCTGGCCCTGCGACGCGCGGCGACGGGCGGGGAGCCCTGGTTCTTCCTGGGCACCGACAGCGCGCCGCACCCGGTCGGTGCCAAGGAGAGCGCCTGCGGCTGCGCCGGCATCTTCACCGCCGCCACGGCCATCGAACTGTATGCCCAGGTCTTCGAGGAGGAGGGCGCGCTCGACCGGCTGGAGGCGTTCGCCAGCCTGAACGGCCCCGCCTTCTACCGCCTGCCGCCGAACGACGACCGCATCGTGCTGGAGCGGTCGGGAACGGTGGCCCCCGAGCCCGTCGCCGTGGACGGGAGCATCGCCGTCATGCCCTTCCGCTCGGGCGAACGGCTGGACTGGCGGGTGGTGGAAGGGTAAACCACGCCCGCCCCTGCGGCGGCCGGCACGCGCTACGAGCGCCGGCGCCCCGCGACGGACGCCCAACGGACTCCAGCAACGGACCCCGCCCATGATCGACGCCCAGACCGCCGCCACCGAGACCGCCAAGATCCTGCTGGAGATCAAGGCCGTCCACTTCAACGCGGCGCAGCCCTTCATCCTGACCTCGGGCCGGGCCAGCCCGGTCTACATCGACTGCCGCAAGATCATCAGCTTCCCGCGGGCGCGGCGCTTCATCGTGCAGGCGGCCAAGGACATGCTGCTGCGCGACGCCGGTTTCGAGCAGTTCGACTATGTGGCGGGCGGCGAGACGGCGGGCATCCCCTATGCCGCCTTCCTGTCCGAGGCGCTGGACCTGCCGATGCTGTACGTGCGCAAGAAGCCGAAGGGCTTCGGCCGCAACGCGCAGATCGAGGGCGACCTGAAGGAGGGCGCGCGGGTCCTGCTGGTGGAGGATCTGACCACCGACGCCGGCAGCAAGGTCAACTTCGTGAACGCCGTGCGGCAGGCCGGCGCGGTGGTGGAGCATGCCTTCGTGGTCTTCCACTACGGCATCTTCCCGCGTTCGCTGGAGACGATGGCGGGGCTGGGCGTGAAACTGCACGCGCTCTGCACCTGGTGGGATGTGCTGCGCGTGGCGCGGGAGGACGGCCGCTTCGACCCGGCGACGCTGGCCGAGGTGGAGAAGTTCCTGCACGCGCCCGAGGCGTGGTCGGCCGCGAACGGCGGCACGGAACCCGCCTGAACACGGGCTCCCTGAACACGGAAAAGACGGGCCGGGCCACCTGGACCCGGCCCGCCCGACGCTGGCGCTTCCCGGCCGGACCGGATCAGAGACGGCCGAGATCGATGTTGACCGTCAGCACGCCGATAGCGGCACCCGTCGCAGGATCGGCGATGGTGATGCTGGCGGTCGAGACGAAGGTGTTGACGGACTCGTCGAAATTGGGGTCCTCCACCAGCAGAGCACCCGGCCCCTTCGGGAAGGTTTCCTGCCACTTCGGCTCATCGCCCTGGAAATAGTCGCTGGTCACGCCGGTCTGACCGACGTTCAGGCCCTTGGCGGAGATGACGAAGATCTCCGCCATCAGACCCAGGGACTTCGCCTGGTAGTCCCGCAGCGCGGCCGAAACGGGCCTGGCGAGGAGCCCCGTCACCAGCGGGCCGGTGCCGACCTTCGCCTCCTGCCGCCACTGCCGGTCCAGCGCCTGGATGGCCGCGTCGTCCAGCGCGGCATGTTCCACGTTCGCGGCCTTGACCGCGGCGATGACGCGGGGATCGGCGGCGATGGCCGTAGCCTCCTCCTTCAGATACTTCTCGACCAGGGGCCGCAGGGCCGCGGGGTCGATCGCGGCCGCGGGCGCCAGCGCGGACTGGCCGCTTCCCGACGGCAGCACGGCGCCCAGGGTGAGGGCGGCCAGAGCCGCTGCCAGCAGTTTACGCATCAGGTCCTCCCTTGACGGTTCGCCCGCTCCCGGCAAGGCGGGCGGACGCAGGACCGTCTGCATACAGGCAGATGTCGTAATAACTGGCTAAGATTTCTGGTTAATGACGCATTAAAAGTTGAACCCCCACGCCGAGGGCGCGGGGGTCCGGAAGACGTCGGCGCGGGCCGGAGGATGTCCTCAGGCGGCGCGGACCTGCACCAGGAAGCGCTCCACCTGCACCGACAGGGCCTCCGACTGCTTGGACAGGGCGCGGGCCGCGTCCAGCATCTCGTTGGCGGTCTGCCCGGTCTCCTGCGCCGCCGTCTCCAGCGAGGTGATGTTGCGGGTGACCTCCATGGTGCCCATGGACGCCTGCTGCACGTTGCGCGCGATCTCCTTGGTGGCCGCGTCCTGCTCCTCGACGGAGTGGGAGACCTGGTCGGAGATCTCGTTGATCTCCGAGATGGTGCGGCTGATGGTGATGATCGCGTCCACCGCCTCGCGCGTCGCATCCTGCATGGTGGTGATCTGGGAGGCGATTTCCTCCGTCGCCTTCGCCGTCTGGTTGGCAAGGCTCTTCACCTCGCTCGCCACGACCGCGAAACCCTTGCCGGCCTCGCCGGCGCGGGCCGCCTCGATCGTCGCGTTCAGCGCCAGCAGGTTCGTCTGGCTGGCGATGTCGGAGATCAGCTTGACGACGTCGCCGATGCTCTGCGCCCGGCTGGCCAGCGACTGCACGGTGCCGTTGGTCTTCTCGGCGGTGGCGGCAGCGGCCTTGGCGATGCGGGCGGACTGGCCGACCTGGGTGCTGATCTCGGCGAGCGACCCGGCCAGTTCCTCGGTGGCGCTGGCGACCGACTGGACGTTGGCGCTGGCCTGCTGGGTGGCGGCGGCGACGGCGCTAGTCTGCGAGCGGCTCTGCTCGGCCGAGGTGGACAGCGCTTCCGCCGTCTCCTGCATCCGGTCGGAGGCGGAGGACAGCTCGGCGACGACGCCCTTCACGCTGGCCTCGAAGGCACCGGCCAGCTTCTGCATGGACTGGCGCTTCTCCTCCGCCGCCCGGCGCTCGGCCTCCTGCTGCACCCGCTTCAGGCGCTCGACCTCCAGCGCGTTCTCCTTGAACACCTGGACCGACCGGGCCATGGCGCCGACCTCGTCGCCGCGCTCGGTGCCGGTGACCTGGACGCTCAGATCGCCGTTGGCGAGCGTGGTCATGGCCGTCTGAAGGGTCTTCAGCGGCGTGCCGACCATGCGGTGCAGCAGGAAGACCAGCAGGCCGATCAGGCCCACCAGCACGATCACCGAGACGATGGCGTTCTGCAACACGGTGCCGGAGATCGTCTCCTCCAGGCTGGCGCGGCTCCAGGCCACGGTCACGGTGCCGACCAGATCGCGGTTGGCGCCGGCCCGGACCGGGGCGGAGATGACCATGACCCCGCCGCGTTCGACCGAGGACAGCTCCTTCACTGTCTTGGGCAGACCGGAACCGGCGATGTCGAAGGGGGCGATGGCAGTGGACTTGAACTCGTCCAGCAGTTCGCCGTCGGCATCATGGACCTGGAGGCTGGCCAGACTGGCGCTCTTGGCCTTCGCAAGATCGGCATAGCTGTCGGCGATGGCCGCCTGCTGCTTGAACCGTACAGCCGCGCTCATCTGCGCGGCCATCATCTCGGTCACGAGCTGGTCGGACAGTTCCGCCTGCCTGAGCATCGATCCGCGCATGGCTGATGCGCTCATCACGATGACGAGGACAAGGCCGAGGATGATGGGGATGGCGATCGCGACAGCGATCTTCTTGCTGATGGACCATTTTCCGGTCCCCAGGAATCCGCCGCCCGCCGCTGCGGCAGCCTTGTTTGCCAAACCGTTCGCAACAGTCGCCATAGTTTTTTGCCTCGTCTTCCGTCTGCACCGACCGGCGGGAGCGCACCTACCGCGGATCGTTCGATCAGCCAACCTATAAAATTCTTCTTAAAGTGCAGGAGAAGGGCTCACCAAGAAGCCCTTGCCTGCGTGTACCACTTTCGCATAGCTATACCTCAGAATGTTAGGAAAATCTGATTGCGGTTAGCAACCCGCTAACGGGACAGCCGCTTGAGGAATGCGGGGGCATTACCTGCAATTTTAGATATCTACTGGAGTGCGAAGATTGGCTGCCGTTGCCGACTTTTACGGCAGTCTGCTTCTGCGAGGGCTGACGAGGAGAAGTACCATGAAGAAGACTCTGACGACGACCGCTCTGCTGCTGACGCTCGGGTTCGCCGGCACCGCTGCTGCCGACTGCACCGTGGGGGACCCGCCCGTGGTTCCGGACGGGACCTCCGCGACGGAAGCCGAAATGGTTTCCGCGCAGCAGGCCATTAAAGCCTACGTTGCGGAGACGCAGGAATTCCTGCAATGCATCGAGTTCGAGAGCAAGGGACGGCCGACGGGCGACGCGACCCGCCGCTACAACGAAGCATCCGAACGCATGGAGAAGCTGGCCTCCAATTTCAACAAGCAGCTCAAGGTCTTCAAGTCGCGGTGAGCGTCCTGGGGATGACGGACGCACGACCGTCCCGCACCGCACTGGAAACTGGTTAAGCTTCTCGCTAAATATCCAGTCTCCTGCTGCGGTTAGGGGTCTTTCAATGGACGTGCGGCTGCCGAAGGCTTTGGGCGATCTTCCTGCGAACAGCCGCGATGCGGACGACGATGACGACGCCCGTCCGTCGTTGCGTCCCATCCGGTCGCTGTTGCGCGGGCTTCAGTGTCTGATGGTGCTGAACACCAGGGACGGTGTGACGGTCAGCGAGATCGCCCGCGCGGCGAAGCTGCCGCGCACCACCGCCCACCGGATTCTGGAGACGCTGTGCGACGGTGGCTATGTCATCCGCGACCCGCTGGATGAACGCTACCGCGCCACCATTCTGGTCCGGTCCCTGTCCGACGGGTTCGGCGACCAGAGCTGGGTGCGGGAGATCGCCAAACCGGCCCTGGATGCCCTGTGCCGGCAGGTGCTCTACCCGATGGCCCTGGCCACGCCGTCCGGCCTCACCATGCTGGTGCGGGAGACGACGGACCGGCAGAGCCCGCTGGCCCTGGAGCGCTATTCCGCAGGCGTGCGGGTGCCGATGATCTATTCGGCCTCCGGGCGCCTGCATCTGGCGCTCAGTGCGCCGTCCCACCGGCAGGCGATGCTGGACATCCTGGAGCGGATGTCCACACGCCCCGACAGCCCGCTGCGGAACCGGGCCGAGTTCGAACGCGAACTGGATCTGTCCCGCAGCCAGGGCTACGCCATCTACCACCGCCCGCCCAACAAGGAGGCGACGGTGTCGGTGCCGATCCATGTCGGGGACAGCCCGATCGGCTATCTCGCCATGCGCTACATCGCCTCGGCCGTCACCCCGAAGGATCTGGTGACGACCTACCTCCCCCGCCTGCGGGAGACGGCGACGGGCATCGGCGATGCGCTCGCCACCATCCCCAACCCGCAGTGGGGCGAAGGCGCCCGCGCCTGACGCCTGACGCCTCGGCCCTGCGACGGATCAGGGCTGCGGTTCCAGCGGCACCGCCTCGACGGCCGGCACCGGCGGGGGCTTCGTGATCGGCGGCAGTTCCTGCCCGGCACCGGGCCGGGCAGAGCTCTTCCGGCCGGGCACGGCCACCACGGCGCGCGCGATCAGGTTGGGCAGGGCCGATTCGTCCCAGGTCGCCACCGGCTGCCCCAGCCGCAGCACGACCAGCCCCGCCGCACGGGAGACATAGAGGCGCTGGCCCCCCTCCCCCGCCAGGAACACCATGTCGGGCTCGATGAAGGGTTCGGCGGCGCGCAGCGGACCGTTGCGGTCGTGGGGCCAGCCGAGTCGCACCCGGTAGCCGTCATTGCGGGCATAGGGGGTGGGGCGCTGCATCTCCGCCAGCCAGTCGGCCGGCACCAGGGAGGCACCACCGACGGCACCGTCCTCCAGGATCAGCAGGCCCAGCCGCAGCCAGTCGCGCGGCGCGGCCTGGAGGCTGGAGGCCTGCGCCGCCCCACCGGCCCGGTCCAGCCGCATCTCGGCGGTGCGGGCCCCCAGCGGCCGCCAGAGCCTGTCCGACAGATGGTCCGGCAGGGGCCGGCCGCCGGCGCGGGCCAGCACCAGCCCCAGCAGGTCCGTCTCCACCGCGGCGGGCGCGAACCGGCTGCCGGGAACCACCTGCAACGGCGCGGCCAGCAGCCGCGCCGGGAGATCGTCCGCCGGGTCCGTCGGAGCCGGGCCGAGACCGCTGGTGCCGAGCGCGAGCTGGCGGAGAGTGATGCGTCCACGCGGATCGGAGGCCCATTCGGGCAGCCAGCGCGAGAGCGGCTCGTCGAGCGACGGCAGCAGCCCGTCGGCGACGGCACGGCCGGCCAGCATGGCCAGCACGGCGCCTTCCAGGCCGCGGCCGGGCAGGCGGTCGAAGGGCCGGACGTTCGGGCCGTACTGTTCGAGCTGAAGGGCGCCGTCGTGCCAGATCAGCAGGGCATCCGTGCCGCTGCGGCGGGCAACCTCGGCGATGGCCTCAAGTCCCGCCGCGTCCAGACTGCGGGCATCGGGGGCGGCGACGGGCAGCAGCGCCCCTTCCGTCCCCGCGACCTCGGCCAGGGCCGGTCCGGAGGCGGACTCCGGCAGCGCCGGGCCGGGCGGCAGCACGATGGCGGTCGATGTCCCGTCCGGACCGGCCGCCGGCCGCGGCCCCCCGTCCCCCCGGTCCCACAGCAGCAGGGCGGCCGCGGTCCCCGCGGCGAGAACGGCGGCGGCGGCGAGGAATCCCCGTCTCATGCCCGGTCCCCCCGTGCGGAGGGCGGGACCGTCAGTCCGGGCGACGGAACAGCGGGAATTCGCGCAGGTCCGCGACCTCCCAGGCACCGTCGGGCTGGCGGCAGAGGAAGCCCGTGGCGTGCTGGTACAGCTTGTCCAGGATGACCACCGAATGGAACTCGCGGCAGGGCCGGTTCGCCGAATCGTAGCCGTCGCGCAGGATCTTGACCGCACCGCGTTTGCCGCTGTCCGGGTTGGCCCAGCCGACGACCTCGTCCACGGGCTTGGCGGCGACCTGCCGCAGAGCACCTTGCAGACCGGCATTGTCCGCCGCGTCCATGACGATCGCGGTCGGCGCCGCCGGCGGGGGCGGCGGTGCCGGAGGCGCCTCCGGCGGGCGCGAGGCGCAGCCGGCCAGAAGGAAGAGAAGGACCGCCGCCGGGATCGCTCCGCCCCGGCCAGGACGCCATGCCATGGTCGCCGTCATCCGCTGTTGCGCACTGGAAGCCGGGGTCTGTTTGCCCCAGCGGACCCCTGGCGCGCAAGGTCGCACCGCTGTCCCGGACCGCATCGGTCACAGCATCGGTCGCAGCGGAACCGGCGGCATGCGGCCCCCGGGCCGGTGCGGCACAGCCCCCCTGCGACCGGGAGGCGGGGAACGCCGGGGTGGACGGGCTCGATCTGGACGGCATAGATTCCGCTCGTGAAACTGGAGACCCGGCGATCGCCGGGCCGGCCGGTTCGACCGGCCGCCGTCTATCCTTAGCGGGACGAAGGCGGCAAGAGAAAGGCGGCACAGTGGCCAGTCAGGCGTGGGTCAGCCCGGCGTGGGTCAGCCCGGCGTGCCGGAACGCGACGGAGGGGAAGCAGCGATGAGCGGCGATCACCCGGACCCCCACCCGCCCCGGGCGGACCGGCTCCATCTTGTCTGCCCGTCCTGCGGCACGACCAACCGTCTGCCCCGCGACCGGCTCGACTCCGGCGGTCGCTGCGGAAGCTGCAAGGCGCCGCTGTTCCAGGGCCGCCCCGTCGATCTGACCACCGCCACCCTGGTCCACCACCTGAAGGTGGACGACATCCCCCTGCTGCTGGACGTGTGGGCGCCCTGGTGCGGCCCCTGCCGGGCCATGGCGCCGGACTTCGCCCGTGCCGCGGCGGAGCTGGAGCCGCATGTCCGGCTGGGCAAGCTCGACTCGGACGCCGAACCCGCCGCGGCGCAGCAGCTCGGCGTGCGCAGCATCCCCACGCTGGTGCTGTTCCATGGCGGGAGGGAGCTGGCGCGCACCAGCGGCGCCCTGCCCGCCTCCCATCTGGTCGCCTGGACCCGGCAGGAGCTGGGCCGGGCCGGCGTCACGCTCTGACGCCAGGGACAGAGGCAGAAAGGCAGGAGGGCGGAAGCCCATGGCCGGACCGACGAAGACCGATCCCTATACGGTGCTGGGGGTGGCGCGCGATGCCACGCCCGCGCAGATCAAGGCCGCCTACCGCAGGCTGGCCAAGAAGCACCATCCCGACCTGAACCCGGGCGATGCGGCGGCGGCCGACCGCTTCCGCGAGATCGCCGCCGCCCACGACCTGCTGTCCGATCCGGAAAAGCGCGCCCGCTTCGACCGCGGCGAGATCGACCAGGACGGACAGGAGCGGCCGGCCCGCGGCTTCTACCGCGACTTCGCGGAGGGACCGGGCGGGGCGACCTATACCGGCGGTCCCGACCTGTCGGCCGAGGACCTGTTCGCCGAGCTGTTCGGCCGCATGGGCGGAACCGGCGGGCGTAGCGGGGGCAAGGCCCGCGGCGCGGACGTGTCCTACACGCTGCGGGTCGAATTCCTGGATGCCGTGAACGGCGGCCGGCGGCGGCTGACCCTGCCCGACGGACGGGAACTGGAGGTGACGATCCCGCCCGGCACCCACGACCGCCAGACCCTGCGCCTGAAAGGCCAGGGCCAGCCCGGCTTCGGCGGCGGCCCGGCCGGGGACGCCTATGTCGAGGTGCATGTGCAGCCGCACGCCATCTTCACCCGCAAGGATTCCGACATCCATGTCGAGGTGCCGGTGACCCTGAAGGAGGCGGTGCTGGGCGCCCGCATCCAGGTGCCCACGGTCAGCGGTCCGGTGATGCTGACCGTGCCCAAGGGCGCGAACACCGGCACCACCCTGCGCCTGCGCGGCAAGGGCGTGCCCGGCCGCGCCGGCGGACCGGCGGGCGGCCAGCCCTCCGGAGATCAGCCGGCCGGCGACCAGTATGTGCGGCTGAAGGTGATGCTGCCGGAAACGCCCGATCCCGAGCTGATCCGCTTCGTCGAAGGCTGGGCCGGCGGCGACCAGGATGTCCGTTCGGGACTGTCCGGAGGGGGGACGAGGCCATGACGCGGATCACGGAATTCGCTGCCCGCTGCGGCGTCGCCGCCGGCGATGTGGACATCTGGGTGGAACGGCGCTGGCTGCTGCCCGTGCGCGACGAGACGGGCTGGAGCTTCAGCGACACCGATCTGGCCCGCGCCCGGCTGATCGCGGAGCTGGAGCGCGACCTGGGCATCGACGCCGAGGCGATGCCCGTCGTGCTGTCGCTGCTGGACCAGGTCCACGGCCTGCGCCGCCGGATGCGGATCCTGACAGCGGCGCTGCTGGAACTGCCGGAACCGCACCGGACGGCGATATGCCACCGCCTGCTGGGCGCCGGTCCGGACGGGGACACGGACGGGAGCCCGGAGGGGGACGCGGCCTGAGCGCCGGTCCCCGGCGGCCGGGCGCGCCCGGGGATCGCCGTCCGCCTTGACCCAGGTCAAGGCGGGGGCGCAAGTCCTTCGCAACTGTGCAGGGGTCCGCAGACGTCCGGAGGGACGGCGCCGGGGACACCACCGGGGGAAGGGTCCAGGGCTGGACCGGGGTCGGGCGGTGTCACCGGACAGGGAGAGCCCCCGGTGCCGTCTGCGGCATCCACCGAGCTGACCCGGAGTTCCCCCCATGACCGACTACATCCGCTGGTTCAAGGATCTCACCATCGACGACGTGCCGCTGGTGGGCGGCAAGAACGCCTCGCTGGGCGAAATGTACCGCGAGCTGACGCCGCTGGGGGTCCGCCAGGCGAACGGCTTTGCCGTGATCGCGGACGCCTACCGCACCGCGGTGACGGCCGCCGGAGCCTGGGACGAGCTGCACCGTCTGCTCGACCGGCTGGACAAGAATGACACCGACGCCCTGGCCCGGGCCGGGCGGCGGGCGCGCGAGCTGGTCTACGCCGCCGGCCTGACGGACGAGACGCGCGACCAGATCCTGCGCGCCTACCGCACCATGCGGGAGGAGTACGGGGACGAGCTGTCGGTCGCCGTGCGCTCCAGCGCCACGGCGGAGGATCTGCCCAATGCCAGCTTCGCCGGGCAGCACGACACCTACCTGAACATCCATGGCGAGGAGATGCTGATCGACGCGGTGAAGCGCTGCAATGCCAGCCTGTTCACCGACCGCGCCATCAGCTACCGCATCGACAAGGGCTTCGACCACTTCAAGGTGGCGCTGTCCGTCTGCGTGCAGAAGATGGTGCGCTCCGACCTCGCGGCCGCCGGCGTCAT
The DNA here is from genome assembly GCF_042665545.1 of Rhodocista pekingensis. NCBI lineage: Bacteria > Pseudomonadati > Pseudomonadota > Alphaproteobacteria > Rhodospirillales > Azospirillaceae > Rhodocista > Rhodocista pekingensis. Next base: position 10,977 of record NZ_JBHTCM010000017.1, read on the forward strand.
GTTCTCCATCGACACCGAGACGGGTTTCCAGGACGCGGTGTTCGTCACCGGCGCCTGGGGCCTGGGCGAGAACGTGGTGCAGGGCGCCGTGGACGTGGACGAGTTCTATGTCCACAAGCCCGCCTTCCGCAGCGGCCACCGCGCCGTTCTGCGGCGGGTGCTGGGCGAGAAGCAGATGAAGATGGTCTATGCCCAGGGCCGCACCCGCGAACCCGTGGTCAACCGCCCGACGCCGAAGGCCGACCGCCAGCGCTTCTGCCTGACGGACGAGCAGGTGCTGACGCTGGCCGACTATGCCATCAAGATCGAGGACCACTATACCCGCCGCCGCGGCCATGCGATGCCCATGGACATGGAATGGGCGCTCGACGGCACGGACGGACAGCTCTACATCGTCCAGGCGCGGCCGGAGACGGTGGCCTCGCAGAAGACCGGAGCGGTGCTGGAGACCTATGAGATGCGGGGCAAGGGGCCCGTGCTGGTCACCGGCCGCGCCGTCGGCACCCGCATCACCACCGGCCGCGTGCGGATCGTGCGCTCCGCCAAGGAGCTGAGCGCCTTCCGGCCCGGCGAGGTGCTGGTGGCCGACACGACGACGCCGGACTGGGAGCCGGTGATGAAGAAGGCCGTCGCCATCGTCACCAACCGCGGCGGCCGTACCTGCCATGCCGCCATCGTCAGCCGTGAGCTGGGCATCGCCGCCGTGGTCGGCGCGGAAGCGGCGACCGAGACCCTGCGCGACGGGCAGGAGGTCACCGTCTCCTGCGCCGAGGGCGATGCGGGCCGTGTCTACGAGGGCACCCTGCCCTTCGAGGTGGTGCGGACGGACCTGTCGAAGCTGGGCCGGCCGCGCACCCATGTGATGGTCAATCTGGGCAACCCGGAACTGGCCTTCCAGACCAGCTTCCTGCCGGTGGACGGCGTCGGCCTCGCCCGCATGGAGTTCATCGTCAGCGAGAGCATCAAGGTCCACCCGATGGCTCTGGCCCACCCCGACCGGGTGACCGACCCGGCCGACCGCGCCGCCATCGCCGCCGTGACCCGCGGCTATCCGTCGGGCGAAGCCTATTTCGTGCAGAAGCTGTCGGAAGGCGTGGGCACCATCTGCGCCGCCTTCTGGCCGCGCCCGGTCATCATCCGGCTGTCCGACTTCAAGTCGAACGAGTACGCCGCCCTGCTCGGCGGCCGCAGCTTCGAGCCGGACGAGGAGAACCCGATGATCGGGTTCCGCGGCGCCTCGCGCTACGCCCACCCCGCCTATGCCGACGGCTTCGCGCTGGAGTGCAAGGCGCTGGCGCGGGTGCGCAGCGAGATGGGCCTGACCAACCTGAAGCTGATGGTCCCCTTCTGCCGCACCGTGACCGAAGGGGAGAAGGTGCTGGCCACGCTGGAGCAGCACGGGCTGAAGCGCGGGGTGGACGGGCTGGAGATCTACGTGATGTGCGAGATCCCCAACAACGTCATCCAGATCGACGCCTTCGCCCGGCTGTTCGACGGTTTCTCCATCGGGTCGAACGACCTGACGCAGCTCACCCTCGGCGTGGACCGCGACAGCCCCCTGGTCGCCCCCAGCTTCGATGAGAACGATCCCGGCGTGCTGGAGATGCTGCGGCTGGCGGTGGAGGGCTGCAAGCGCAACCACCGGCACAGCGGCATCTGCGGACAGGCCCCCAGCGACTATCCGGAGATCGCCAAGTTCCTGGTGCGGCATGGCATCGACAGCATCAGCCTGACGCCGGACAGCGTGCTGCGCACCCTACCGGCGATCCTGGAGATCGAGCGCGAGCTGGGCATCGCCCCGCGGTCGCAGGCGGCCGGATGATCTGAGCAAGCGGGAGGCCGGTCCGGGCGGGGAACCTTCCCCGCCCGGCTCTGCCAGAAGCCAGCCGGAACCCTGCGAGGACCCGCCCGGTCGTGACGGTCGCAGACAGGCGAGGATGCAGGGCCGCCGCACACAAGCGCGTGCAAAGCGATCAGCTTCTCGCCAACCGCACGAAAACTGTCCTCTCTTTCGCGTGAATCCACTTGCCGCCACACGGGGGACGAGTGTATAGCGCTGGGTCAGAGGCAGGCCGACCCTGACGGGTCCGGCCCTTCCGCGAACGGCCGCCAGGAACCGGCCGGCGCATCCCTGCTGACCCCTCGCTCCGGAGCGCGCCCATGACGACCATCGTCCCGACCGAACTCGACCAGCCCGACGTCATCGAACTCTCCGGCGGTGAGCTGGATGTGGTCGAGCTGTCCGGCGGTGAGCTGGACGTGGCCGAACTCTCCGGCGGTGAGCTGGACGTGGCCGAGCTCTCCGGCGGCGAGCTGGACGTGGCCGAACTGTCCGGCGGCGAGCTGGACGTGGCCGAGCTGTCCGGCGGCGAGCTGGATGTGGCCGAGCTGTCCGGCGGCGAGCTGGATGTGGCCGAACTGTCCGGCGGCGAGCTGGATGTGGCCGAACTGTCCGGCGGCGAGCTGGACGTGGCCGAGCTGTCCGGCGGCGAGCTGGACGTGGCCGAACTCGCCGGCGGTGAGCTGGACGTGGCCGAAATCGGCGTCATCAACACCTTCGATCTCTGACAGCGGCCCGCCGTGCGGCCCGACTGAGTCCCCGCAAGAAACGAAGGGCGCCCCCGCGGGCGCCCTTTTTGCATCGCCGTCCCCCGTGAGACCCGCCCCGATGGCCGAGACAGAGACACCCCCCGCCGCCCCCTCCCCCTCGGCGCCCGAGAAGCCCCGCGGCAGCCTGACCGTGGTCGGGACCGGCCTGCGCGCCCTCTCGCACATGACGCTGGAGGCGGTTTCGCACATCCGCGATGCGGACCGCGTCTTCTTCAGCGTGCCGGACGGGGTGACGGCCCGGCAGATCCGGGACATCAATCCGGAGGCCGTGGACCTGACGCAGTATTACGGCGAGGACAAGCGGCGGAAGCAGACCTATGTCCAGATGTCGGAGGTGATCCTGCGCGAGGTGCGCGCGGGCAGCACCGTCACCGCCGTCTTCTACGGTCATCCGGGCTTCTTCGTCTTCCCCGCGCGCCGCATCCTCTCCATCGCCCGCAAGGAGGGTTACCGCGCGGTGATGCTGCCGGGCATTTCCTCCCTGGACTGCCTGATGGCCGACCTGCGGGTCGATCCCAGCGTGAACGGCTGCCAGATCCTGGAGGCGACGGACCTGCTGCTGCGCAACCGGCCCATCGTCACCTCCGGTCACGTCATCATCCTCCAGGTGGGATCGGTGGGCGATTCGGCCTTCTCCTTCACGGCCGGCTTCCGCCATGCCAAGCGGGCCGTGCTGTTCGAGCGGCTGATCGAAGCCTATGGCGAGGAGCACCGGAGCGTCCTCTACCTCGCGGCGACCTATCCCGGCCTGGACGGGCAGGCCGTCGTGCGGCCACTGGGAGCGTACCGGGACCCGAAGGTTCTGGCCTCGGTGCCGCCGGCCGGCACGCTCTACATCCCGGCGAAGGACATGCTGCCGACCGACATGGCGATGGCGGAGACGCTGGGCATGTCCGCCCTGGTCGGCCCCGACGCGCCCGTCCCCGCCGGCCCCGACCGCTACGGCCCGTTCGAGGAGCAGGCGATCGCGGCGCTGGAGCACTACCGCCCCTCCCCGACCTGGCGTCCGCGCACGGCGTCGAAGGCGCTGCAACGGGTGATGACGCTGCTGGCCGGAACGCCCTCCGTCGCCGCCGTCTACCGCAAGGACCCGGCCCGGCTGGTGGATCTGCACCCCGACCTGACCCCGGCCGAGCGCAAGGCGCTGCTCTCGCGCCGGGCCGGACCGCTGAACGCGGTCACGGCACCGCCGCCGCCGGAAGGGGCGCCCCCCACGGCGGACGAAGCGGGCAACGGCAATGGCGGCGACGACGGCGACGACCCGTCGAAGGGGGAAACCGCCTGACCGGACAGGGAAAGTCTGTTCGTGGAAGCCCGATGCTTGGGTAGGATACTCAGGTAGAGGGGGCGACCCGCGGACCGCCCCGGCCCTGAGTGTCCGCCCGACTGGAGTGCCATGCTCGACCCGTTCGGTCTTCCCGATCAGGTTTCGCACCTGGAGGCCCGGCTCCGGCAGGAACAGTCCGGGCTGGAGGGGTTGCGGGCCGGCGTCGCCCTGTCCTGGTATCTGCGCCAGCGGGACACGCGGCGGGCGCTGGCGCTGGCGGCGGAGACCCAGCACCGTCTGGCGTTGAGCTCCGACGTGCCGCCGATCGAGCGGCTGCGGATGACCAGCCGGCTCTGCCTGACGACGGCCGAGACCTACCGGCTGCTGGCCCGGCTGGAGGATGCCGAGACCGCGGTGCGGGAGGCCCGCGACGGCTTCGCCGCCATCTCCGATCCCACGGGACAGGGGGATACCGAGACCTTCATGGCCGATCTCTGCACCTTCAAGGGCGACCGGATCGGCCAGGACCATCATCTGGCGCGGGCCCAGGGCTTCTTCCGGGCAGCGCGCGACCCGGTGCGGCTGCGCTGTGTCGAGGCCTGGACGGCGCGGCTGGAGACCTATGCCAACGCGGCGCAGGCGCATCAGCGCTGGTGGAACCACCTGCACCGCCCCGACGATGTGCGCCATCCCGCCGTGCTGGCACAGATCGCCAATTTCGAGGGCGGCCAGTGCTTCCAGCGCAGCGATTTCGTCGGCGCCATCCGGCACTGGCAGCGCGTCGTGGAGGCGGCGACGGAGGTCGGCCATCTCTGGCTGGCGGTCAACACCATGAATGTGATCGGCGCCGCCTTCGCCAACCTGCACGACTATGCCAGTGCCATCGAGTGGAAGGAGAAGGCCCACGGCCTCGCCCTGGATACCGGCTGGCCGGAACTGATGGGCTCCACCCTGGGCTCGCTGGCGGAGACGACGGTGGCGCTGGGTCAGCACGACCGCGCCCGTGCCCTGTTCGACCGGGCCCTGGAGTATCTGGAACCGTTGGCGCGCAGCCGGCGCTATGTCATCACCGGGATCGCCCTGGGCAACCTGCATCTTGCCTGCGGCCGGCACCAGGAGGCGCTGGACTGGTTCGAGACGGCGCGCGACACGGCGGTGAAGCTGGGCCACCCGGACGTGGAGCTGAACGCCGTGCGCGGCACGGCCGAGGCGCTGGCCCGGCTGGACCGTCCGGCCGAGGCGCTGGTGCCGGCGCGGACAGCGCTCGACAGGGCGCGGCAGAACGACAACCGCTACCAGGAGATCGCGGTGCTGCGGGTGATGGCCGACATCTTCCGGCGCCTGCCGCCCGGCCCTGCGGTGCCCGACCCCGCCAGCCAGGCGACCGCGCATCTGGAGTGCGCCATCGCCATCGGCGAAACGCTGGAAGGCTATACGGTGCCCGCGGAGATCCTGGCAGAGCTGTCCGCGGACCATGAGCAGCGCGGCGACCTGACCCGGGCATTGCATTATGAGCGGCGGGCGCGCCAGTCCTTCCAGGAAATCTACAACCAGGAGACGAACGACCGACTGCTGGCGGCCCAGCTCCGCTTCGAGACGCAGCGCGCCCGCGAGGAGGCCGAGCACCTCAAGGCCCTGGCGCAGGCGGAGACGGCGCGTGCGGCCATGCTGGACGAGACGAACACGACGCTGGAGCTGCTGGGCCGGATCGGTCAGGCCATCACCGCCAGCCTGGACACCGAGGCGGTGTTCGAGGCGCTGCACCGGCACATGAACGAGCTGCTGCACGCCCCGGCCATGCTGATCGGGCTGATCGACCCCACGCGCCAGCGGCTGGAGATGCGCTTCCGGATCGAGGACGGGCGGCGGCTTCCACCCAGCACGCTGGCGCTGGACGATTCCATCTCCTATTCCGTGCTGTCGGTGCGGGAGAACCGGGAGGTCCTGCTGAAACGCGGCCGGGGGGTCGAGGAAGCCAGCCACATCCCCGGCACCCGGGCGATGCTGACCATGCTGTTCCGGCCCCTGGCCGTGGGCGACCGGGTGATGGGTGTGCTGTCGGTCCAGTCCGACCGGCCGGAAGCCTACGGCCCGCGCGAGCTTCAGATCATCCGCACGCTCGGCGCCTACGGCGCCATCGCCCTGGCCAACGCCGAAGCCTACCGCTCGCTCGACGCCGCGGTGGCGGATCTGCGCGATGCCCGCGGCCGGCTGATGCAGCAGGAACGGCTGGCTTCGCTCGGCCAGCTCGTCGCCGGCATGGCGCGCGAGGTGGCGGCCCCGGTCGGCACCGTGGCCGGGCTCGCCGGCTTCGTCACAGAGGAGGTGGGGCGCCTGCGCACCCGGGCGGGGGCGGGTCCGGTGCCGCGGCCGGTGCTGCGGGAGTTCCTGGACACGGTGGAGGAGAGCAGCCGCATGATGGCCGGCACCGCCCGGCGCGTCATCGGCCTGCTGGACGCCTTCCACCATGTGGCCGCCGACCGTGGCAGCGATGCGGCACGGGAGATCGACCTGACGGACTATCTGCGCGAGGTGCTGGCGACCGCCGAACCGCTGCTGCGTCCTGCCGGCCTGGCGGTCCGTCTCTCCGGGCCGGAGGGAGTGCGGATCACCACCTGCCCCGGGCTGCTGGCCCAGGCCGTGGCCAATCTGGTGCAGAACGCGGTAGACCGCGTCTTTCCCAGGGCGGACAGGGGCCCCGGAACGGACAGGGGCCCAGGGGCGGACAGGGGCAAGGACGGGCCGGGCCTGAGCGTGACCGTCACCCCGGCGCCCGATGGCGGCGCCAGCATCATCGTGTCCGACGATGGCCCGCTGGACGGTGGCCCGTTGGACGGTAGCCCGTTGGATGACAGCCCGTCGCAGCAAGGTCGCGCCCACTTCTTCGAGCCCCTTTTCGCCATGCCGGCCCCGGAGGCGGCCCCGGAGGCGCTGGCGCCAGGGGGCTTCGACGGGGATGCCGGCAGCCTGCTCGATCTCCAGATCGTCCACGCCGTCGTCACCGGTCCCTTGCAGGGGCGGATGGAGCTGGGGGAGACAGGTCGGGGCGGTCCTTGCGTCATTCTGCACCTGCCCCCTGCCGTCAGCGGCGCCGCGGCCCTGCGGTCGCCACGCCGGCCCGCCGCATGAACGGGGCCGCCGCCTGAACGGGCCCGCACCGGCTACCGCCTGCGCAGACGGTTGTGCATGGCGGTGGCCGCGATGGCCCCCTGGGCCTGGGCGATGGTGATCTGGTTCAGGCCGGGGGCGATGTCCCCCGCGGCGAACAGGCCGGGGATGCTGGTCTCCTGATGCGGATCGGCCCGCACCCGACCGTCCTCCGCCAGATCGGCGCCGAGCCCGCGCGCCAGATCGTTGCGGGGGGCTATGCCCATGGCGGAATAGACACTGTCGAAATCCAGGCAGCGGCCGCCCGGGTAATGGAACGCCTCCACCCGGCCGGCCTCTGCGCTCACCCGCAGGGGTCTTCCCTCCTCCAGCCCGATCCCGGCGGCAGCCAGCCGGTCGCGCTGCCCGGCGGTGAGGCGCCCGCCCAGGGTCAGCACGGTCAGCGTGCCGGCATAGGGCCGGATGAACTCGGCCTCGCAGACGGCATGCTCGCCGCTGCCGATGACGGCGACCCGCTCTCCCGTCACCTCGTAGCCGTCGCAGATCGGGCAGTAGCGCACCAGCCCCTTGCGCACGCTGTCGTACTGGTCGGGCAGGCCGGGGTCGATGTCGATGACGCCGGTGGCCAGCAGCACCAGCGGCGCCCGCCAGACGTCGCCGTCCGCTTCCTCCGCCACGAAGCCGTCGGCCGTCCGGTCCAGCCGGACGATGCGGCCGCGCTGGACGATGGCGCCGTAGCGTTCGGCCTGGCTGCGCATGCGCTGGATCAGCTCCACCCCGTTGATCCCGTCGGGAAAGCCGGGGTGGTTGTGGCTGCGCGGGATCCAGGCGCAGCGGGCGTTGGCGGCATCGACGACCAGGAAGTTGCGTCGGTAGCGGGCCAGATAGATGGCGGCGGTCAGCCCGGCCGGACCGCCGCCGATGACGAGGGCGTCGAGGCTGCCGCCGGGCATCGGCCGGCGCCTAGACGTCGTAGTCGCGGCCGGGCGTCTTCGACCGGTCCACGTCGGGGTCCTGCCCCGACTTCTCGGTCAGCGCCGCGTCGCCGACGGCCTCGCCGCCACTGGCAGGGGTATCCGCGGGGCGGCGCCTGTCGTCGCCGGCCGGGCGGCCGGGCTTCGGCGTTCCGCCGGTGCTGTTCACTCTCTCTTCGCTCATGGGGGAGGGTTCCTGTCGCTTCCGGGTGCCGGATGGTGCGGGAACAACAGCCGGTCGGCGGCAAGGTCACGCAGGTGGGAGAGCGGGGACGGAACCATGCGCCCTGCCCCCGGTTGGCCCATCCCCGGCCTTGCGGGCCGGAGCGGAACAGGAGGACAGCCATGTCCAGCAAGGACCATCCCGTCTACAACCAGGTCAAGAACGAGGCGCACGGGCAGCCGCCCAAGGGAGGCGGCGCGCATCCGGAGTCCCGGAACGATCTGGCCGGCACCCCTCCCAACCCCCGCGAGCAGGGCCAGGGCCACCAGCGCCAGCCGAAGTCGTGAACGGACCGGGTCGGCGCGGGTCGCCGCTGGGTGGACAGCCCCGCGAAAACCCGCGCCGGCCCCGCAGGGTGGACAGGCAAAGCACAAAGATAGGGATGACTTCGCGGGCGACGTGTCCGATGATCCAATGATGCGCGGCCTCAAGAGCCGCGGTGAACAGGGAGGAATCAATGACCCGTGCCAAGACCGCCCTGCTGGGCGGTGTCGTTGCCCTATGCCTTGCCTTCCCCGCCTGGTCCAAGAGCGCTGACGATCTCGGCAAGACCCTCACGCCCTTCGGGGCCGTGCGGGCCGGCAATGCCGACGGCAGCATCCCGGAATGGACCGGCGGCATCACCGCGCCGCCGCCGACCTACGTGAAGGGGACGCACCACCCTGACCCCTTCCCCGACGACAAGGTCCTGTTCACCATCACGGCGCAGAACATGGACCAGTATGCGGACAAGCTGCCGGAGGGGCTGAAGGCCATGCTCCGGGCCTATCCGGATACCTACAGGCTGCCCGTCTATCCGTCGCGCCGGACCACCTCGGCGCCGCAGTTCGTCTATGACGAGACGAAGGCGAACGCCACCCGGGCCAAGCTGGCGGACGGCGGCAACGGGGTGACCGGCGCCAAGATCGGCATCCCGTTCCCGCTGGCGGAGACGGGCATCGAGATGGTCTGGAACCACCTGCTGCGCTGGCGTGGCGTGGCCGGCGAAGGGGTCATCGGCGTCGCCAACCCGCAGGCGGACGGCGCCTACACCCTGATCAAGGTCAAGCAGGCGGTTGATTTCGTCTATGCCTCCGAGAACGGTCCGGACGGCAACACCTCCATCTACTTCCTGGAGGAGATCCTCTCTCCCGCGCGGCTGGCGGGGGAGATGCTGCTGGTCCACGACACCATCAACCAGGTGGCGGAACCGCGCTCGGCCTGGACCTACAATCCCGGCCAACGCCGCGTCCGCCGCGCCCCGAACGTCGCCTACGACAATCCCGGCACGGCGTCGGACGGGCTGCGCACCTCCGACCAGCTCGACATGTTCAACGGCGCCCCCGACCGCTACGAGTGGACCTTCCTGGGCACCAAGGAGATGTACATCCCCTACAACTCCTACAAGATGCACAGCGCGGACGTGAAGTACGCGGACCTGATCAAGCCGCGCCACATCGATCAGGATCTGGCCCGCTACGAGCTGCACCGGGTGCATGTGGTCGAGGGCAAGCTGCGCCAGGGGACCAGCCACATCTATGCCCGCCGCGTTTTCTACATCGACGAGGACAGCTGGCAGATCATGGTGGCCGATCACTATGACGGCCGCGGCGAGCTGTGGCGGGTCGGGGAGATGCACGCGATCAACTACTACGAGGTCCCGACCTTCTGGCAGACCGTGGTCACCAGCTACGATCTCCAGTCCGGCCGTTACTGGGCCTTCGGCCTGGACAATGAGGATCAGGTCTTCTCGCTGGACAAGCGGTTCACCAAGGCGGACTTCTCGCCCGACTCGCTGCGCCGAGCGGGCATCCGCTGAAGCAGGGGCCACCGAGGTCAGGGGCTGCCGAGGTCAAGGAGCAGGAGCCGCAACCTCGCGGGCGGCCGGGCAACCGGCCGCCCGTCTCTTTTCGCTCCCTCCCCGTTCCCGTCCGCACCGCAGGGCGGATCGCCCGGCCCGGCAGCCGCCGGATGGCACGGAACGGGCTTGACGCCCCCGCCGGCCCTGCGGCCTCCTCTGCGCGAAGCAAGGGAGGAAACGCCGAATGACCACCGTGCCGTCCACCACCGGGCATGTGCTTGTCGAGGATGCCGACGGCATCCGCAGCATCACCCTGAACCGCCCGGACAAGCGCAACGCGCTGACCGTGGAGATTTACGAGACGCTGGCCGCAGCCCTGGCCGACGCCGACCGCGCCGACGGCGTGCGGGTGGTGCTGATCGCCGGCGCCGGCGGCGCCTTCACCGGCGGCAACGACCTGAAGGACTTCCTGAACAACCCGCCGATCGCAGAGGACAGCGCGGTGTCCCGCTTCCTCCAGGCCATCGCCACCTGCGCCGTGCCGATCGTGGCGGCGGTGGAGGGTCCGGCCGTGGGCGTCGGCACGACGATGCTGCTGCACTGCGATCTGGTCTACGCCACGCCGGACGCCCGGCTGCACCTGCCCTTCATCGACCTGGGGCTGGTGCCGGAGGCGGGCAGCAGTCTCTTGCTGCCCAAGCTGATCGGCCATCAGCGGGCGGCGCAGATGCTGATGCTGGGCGAGCCGCTGAGCGGTGAGCAGGCGGCGGCGGTCGGGCTGGTCAACGCCGTGGTCCCGTCGGCGGACCTGCTGGCGACCGCCCGCGCCAAGGCCGCGGCCCTGGCCGCGAAGCCGCCCGGCGCCCTGCGCCGGACCAAGGCGCTGATGCGCGGGCACGACCGCGAGGCCGTGCTGGCGACCATGGCGACGGAAGGGCGCATCTTCGGCGAGCTGCTGCGCTCCCCGGAAGCCGTCGCCGCCTTCCAGGCCTTCTTCATGAAGGCCGCGGCGAAGGGCTGAGCGGGGAGCCTCAGGCCCCGACCGTCGCCTGCCCGATGATGGTGCGGGGGCCGACCGTGTGCTTCTTCAGCCGCGCCCCGCTGGCGCTGTCGATCTCCTCCAGCACCACTTCGTAGCCCCAGAGGTCGGCGAGGTGCTGGAGGACGGCGCGGGCATCGTCCTCGTCCAGCACGACCTGGTTCATCGCCCGGTGCTCCAGCAGCAGCTTTCGGTCGCCGGACAGGTCCACGTCCACGATCTGGAGATCCGCCTCCGCCCAGGCGATGTCGTACTGCCGGGCCAGGGACTTGCGGATTTCCCGGTAGCCCCGCTCGTTGTGGATCGCCTCCACCATCATGGTCGGTTCGCGGGCGTTATCCTGGACATGGAACAGCTTCAGCTTCCGGATCAGGGCGGGGCTGAGGTACTGGAGCACGAAGCTCTCGTCGCGGAAGTTGGCCCAGGCGTCGCGCAGCACCGCCATGGCGTCGCCATGGCCGGCGAAATCCGGGAACCACTCGCGGTCCTCGGCCGTGGGTGCGGTGGCGATGCGCTCGATGTCCTGCATCATGGCGAAACCCAGCGCATAGGGATTGATGCCGCCATAGCGCGGGTCGTCGTACTCGGGCTGGAAGATCACGTTGGTGTGGGAGTGCAGAGCCTCCAGCCAGGCGCCGTCCGTGATCAGGCCGCGCTCATGCATCAGGCCCAGGATGCGGTAGTGGCAGTAGGTGGCGCAGCCCTCGTTCATCACCTTGGTCTGGCGCTGCGGATAGAAATACTGCGACAGATGCCGGACGATGCGGAGCAGCTCCCGCTGCCAGGATTGCAGCCGCGGCGCCCGCTTCTCCAGGAAATAGAGGATGTTCTCCTCCGGCAGGCCGAGCAGGGCGCGGCGCCGGTCGCGGTCGCTGAAGGGGCTGAAGGTGTCGGCCTTGGCGGGCACCGTCCGCCAGAGGTCGTTGAACATCCGCTCCTCGTGCTCGCGCCGCTCCTTCTGGCGCTTCTCCTCCAGCCGGAGGTCCAGCGCGCGGCGGCGCGGATAGCGGTGGACGCCGTGGTTCATCAGGGCGTGCGCGGCGTCCAGCACCCGCTCCACCGCCGTCAGGCCGTAGCGTTCCTCGCAGCGGGAGACATACTCCTTGGCGAAGCTGAGATAATCCAGGATGCCGTCGGCATCCGTCCACTGCTTGAACAGATAGTTGTTCTTGAAGAAATGGTTGTGGCCGAACGCGGCGTGCGCGATGACCAGCGCCTGCATCGTCATGGTGTTCTCTTCCATGATGTAGCTGATGCAGGGGTTGGAGTTGATGACGATCTCATAGGCCAGACCGCGCAGGCCCTTGCGGTACAGCACCTCGTCGCGGGCGAAGTGCTTGCCGAAGGACCAGTGCCGGTAGAGCAGCGGCATGCCGATGGAGGAATAGGCATCCAGCATCTGCTCGGAGGTGATGACCTCGATCTGGTTCGGGTAGACGTCGAGCCCCAGATCCTTCAGCCCCACCTCCTCGATGGCGGCGAAGACGGTGCGCAGCCGGTCGAAGTCCCAGTCGGCGCCGTCGTACAGCGGGCGGACGGCCATGTCGGTGGTGGTCATGCGGACACTCCCGTGGCGGCCTGGTCGCGGGCGAACAATTCGCGGAAGACGGGGTAGATCTCGCGCCGGTGGCGCACCCGCTTCATGGCGAAGGGGCCGCCGGACTGTTGCAGGCCCTTGTAGGTCTGCCAGAGGTCGGACTCACGTCCGGAGGAGCTGAAGCTCACCGGCACCATCTCGGGATCGGAGCCGACCTCGATATAGGCGTAGTACTGGCAGAGCGGCAGGATCTCCTCGGACAGGAGATGCAGGGTGCGCGCATTGTCGTAGCTGGTGTTGTCGCCGTCCGACGCCTGCGCGGCGTAGATGTTCCAGTCGTCCGGCGGATAGCGCTCGCGCATCACCCGCAGCATCTCCTCCAGCGCGGTGGAGACGACGGTGCCGCCCGTCTCCGTGCTGTAGAAGAAGGTGTCCTCGTCCACCTCCTGCGCCCGGTGGGTATGGCGGATGAAGACCACCTCCACATTCTTGTAGCGGCGGGTCAGGAACAGGTAGAGCAGCATGAAGAAGCGCTTGGCCAGGTCCTTCATGTGCTCCGTCATGGAGCCGGAGACGTCCATCAGGCAGAACATCACCGCCTGCGCCACCGGCTTCGGCGTCGCCTGGAAGCGGTTGTAGCGGACGTCGATCGGGTCGATGTAGGGGATGCGCTGGCTGCGCCGGAGCAGCAGCTCCAGCTCCGCGCGCAGCGTGGACAGGGCCTCGGCATCGTGGCTGTCCGCGCGTTCCAGCGCGTCGATCTCCTCGCGCAGGCGCTGCACCTCGTCCGCCTTCGGCCGCTTCAGGGCGATCCGGCGCGACAGGCTGTTGCGCATGGTGCGCACGAGGTTGAGGTTCGCCGGCGAGCCGGTGACCGAATAGCCCGCCCGGCTCCAGGAATAGTCCTCGATGGTGGCCAGCTTGCGCTTGGCCAGATCGGGCAGTTCCAGGTCCTCCAGGAACATGTCGATGAATTCCTCGCGGCTCAGGACGAAGCGGAACTCGTCCTCGCCCTCCCCGTCGGGGCTGCCCTCGCGCCCGCCCCGCCCGCCGCCGGAGGGCGGCCGGGGAATCCGGTCGCCCTCGATGAAGTCCTTGTTGCCCGGCACCACCACGTCGCGGATGCCGCCCGACGAGGCGCGGTGGAAGGTCGGCTCCTTGACCCCGTCCGGGGCGATGGTCACGTCGCCGCCCGTGTCGATGTCCCGGATGCGGCGCTTGCCCGAGGCATCCCGCACCGCGCGCATGACCTGGGCCTTGGCACGGCGGAGAAAGCGCTGGCGGTTGGCCAGGCTCTTGCCCTTCGGGTTCAGCCGCCGGTCGATGATGTTCATCACGTGGGTCGCCCCCAAGGTTTCGGGTAAGCGTGCCGCCGCCGGCCGTCGTCAGCCTGCCTGCTTCACGCGCATGTACCATTCCACCAGACGGCGCACCTGGCGCTCCGTGTAGCCCCGGCGGGTCATCCGGGACAGGAACTCCGTGTGCTTCTTCTCGGTGTCGCTGTCCTTCTTGCTGCCGAAGCTGATCACCGGCAGCAGCTCCTCGACCTGGCTGAACATCCGCTTCTCGATGACGTCGCGCAGCTTCTCGTAGCTGGTCCAGGGCGGGTTGCGGCCGCCGTTGGCGGCACGGGCGCGCAGGACGAACTTCACGACCTCGTTGCGGAAGTCCTTCGGGTTGGCGATGCCGGCCGGCTTCTCGATCTTCGTCAGCTCCTGGTTCAGCAGGTCGCGGTTCAGGAGCTGGCCCGTGTCGGGGTCCTTGAAATCCTGATCCTCGATCCAGGCGTCGGCGTAATCGACATAGCGGTCGAACAGGTTCTGGCCATAGTCGTGGTAGGATTCCAGATAGGCCTTCTGGATCTCGTTGCCGATGAACTCGGCATAGCGCGGCGCCAGCTCCGCCTTGATGAACTCCACATAGCGCTTCTCGGTCTCGTCCGGGAACTGCTCGCGCCGGATGGCCTGCTCCAGCACGTACATGAGATGCACCGGATCGGCCGCGACCTCGTTGTTGTCGTAGTTGAAGGTGGAGGCCAGGACCTTGAAGGCGAAGCGGGTGGAGACGCCCGTCATGCCCTCGTCCACGCCGGCGGCGTCCTTGTATTCCTGCAAGGTCTTCGCCTTGGGGTCGGTCTCCTTCAGGCTCTCGCCGTCATAGATGCGCATCTTCGAGAACAGGTTGGAGTTCTCGTGCTCACGCAGGCGGGACAGCACGGTGAAGCGGGCCAGCATCTCCAGCGTGGCCGGGGCGCAGGGCGCCGCCGCCAGCTCGGAGCCGCGGATCAGCTTCTCATAGATGCGCTGCTCCTCCGTCACCCGCAGGCAGTACGGGACCTTGATGACGCAGATGCGGTCGATGAAGGCCTCGTTGTTCTTGTTGTTCTTGAAGCTCTGCCACTCGGCCTCGTTCGAGTGCGCCATGATGATGCCCTGATAGGGCAACGCCCCGATGTTCTCGGTGCCGATGTAGTTGCCTTCCTGCGTCGCCGTCAGCAGCGGGTGCAGCATCTTGATCGGCGCCTTGAACATCTCGACGAACTCCAGGATGCCCTGGTTCGCCCGGTTCAGGCCGCCGGAGTAGCTGTAGGCGTCGGGATCGTTCTGCGGGTACAGCTCCAGCTTCCGGATATCGACCTTGCCGACCAGGGAGGAGATGTCCTGGTTGTTCTCGTCCCCCGGTTCGGTCTTCGACACCGCGATCTGGCGCAGCCGCGACGGGCGCAGCTTGACGACGCGGAACCGCCGGATGTCGCCGTCGAACTCGTCCAGCCGCTTGATCGCCCAGGGGCTCATCAGCCCGGTCAGGCGACGGCGCGGGATGCCGTAGCGTTCCTCCAGCACCGCCCCCATCTGCGCCGGGTCGAACAGTCCCAGGGGGCTTTCGAAGACGGGGCTGACCTGATCGCCGGCCTTCAGCACATAGATCGGGCATTCCTCCATCAGCGCCTTCAGCCGCTCCGCCATGGAGGACTTGCCGCCGCCGACGGGGCCGAGCAGGTAGAGGATCTGCTTGCGCTCCTCCAGCCCCTGGGCGGCATGGCGGAAGAAGCCGACGATGCGCTCGATCGTCTCCTCCATGCCGTAGAATTCGGAGAAGGCCGGATAGATCTTGATCGTGCGGTTCATGAAGATACGCGCCATGCGCGCATCACGCGACGTATCGACCACTTCGGGCTCGCCGATCGCCTCCAGTATGCGTTCGGCGGCGGTGGCGAACATCATCGGATCGTCGCGGCATCCTTCGAGATATTCAATGAGCGACATCTCGACGTCGCGTCTGGTCTCGTAGGTCTGGGAATAGCTCCTGAACAGGTCTTCGGCCGGGCTCATGGGCACTCTCCTCTAGGCGGGCGTGTCGCGGAGGTATCCGTCGGGGGCCGTCCTGCGGACGTCGCGGCTCCTGCCTTGCATCGGCCGGGCCAGAGCGAACGCCGGGACGTCCGGGTGCTGGCCGGTCCAGGCGCGGCACGTCTCGTCCCTCTGTCTGGACAACGACGGCAACCCCGGGAGGTTCGCGGTCTCCTGGATAAAACGGTGCAGCCTGCCCGGCGGACTACCGGGGTCCGGAATTCGGATGGGCACCGCAGGGCGCACCGCGGATGGCGCGTCCCGACCGGTCCGGTCCCCCCGCGGGGACGGCGTGGCTCTCCTGGGTCTTCCGTTTCCGGCACCGGACCAGCCTCCCGTGTCTGCACGACACCATGTTGCCGGGGGATGGTTAAGGAAGCAGAACTGTTCCGCCCTCCGGCCTGACCGCATGCATGATCGTGCGCAGTACATGATGGCGAAGTGGGGGCACCGGCGCAGCCCGGCAAGCGGCGGCGACACTCCCGCCCCTGCCGAATCCCGGCCGCCGCGTCATTTCCGCCGCACCGGCGCCGGGCTGTCCCGGGCAGCGATGCCGTCGGGGAGGAGGCAGCGACTCGGGCCTTGGCGCCAGCGTCAGGGGCTGTCGTCGGGCAGGGGGGCGGGCGTCGGCTCGACCGCGCCGCGCCGCTGGAGCAGCAGCGCCACGATCCAGCAGAGCATGGCCCAGGCCGCTCCGATGCACCAGCCGGCAAGCACGTCGCTGGGCCAGTGGACGCCCAGATAGACCCGGCTGACGCCGACCATGCCCGCGATCAGGACGGCGACGCCCAGGAAGAAGGCCTTCAGCCGCCGGCGCGGCTGCAACCGGGCCAGCAGCGTCCCCAGCGTCAGATAGGTGACGGCGGACAGCAGGGCATGCCCGCTGGGGAAGCTGGCGGTGAAGACCTCCATCCCGTGCGGCACGAGGTCGGGCCGCGGCCGGTCGAAGCCCAGCTTCAGGGAGGTGCTGAGCAGCATGCCCCCGAGCACCGAGACCAGCAGCAGCACCGCCGCCGCCCGCTTGCGCACCAGCAGCAGGTACAGGGCCGATCCGGCCGTCACCAGCGTCAGGACCGCGTTGCCGCCCAGGGCGGTGATGTCGCGCCCGACCTCGTGCAGCCAGGACGGGCCCAGCGGCACCGCCGGGTCGGCGGGGTCGCGCAGGGCCAGCATCAGGGCGCGGTCGATGGCGTGGGTCTCCCCCTCCTGCACGGACTCCGCCACCTCCAGGAACAGCAGCAGCGTCGCCGCCGCGATCAGCACGGCGGCCAGCAGCACGATCTCGCGGCGGGCGAGGTCGATCAGGCGGCCCGAGGTGGGCATCACGGGAAGCAGGGGCATGGTCGGCACGGGCGGCAACGGGGGGACACAGGCATCATAACCCCACCGGAAGGGAGTCGGACCAGCCGCCCGCCCGCCCGTCAGTCGCGGGCCAGGGCGGGACTGCCGACGCAGTCCTCGGGGCTGCCGTCCGCAAGGTCCGCCGGCACCACGCCGCGCACCAGCTCCGCCAGCGCGTCCAGGGCCTTCTGCCGCGGGAAGGTCGGCCGCCAGACCAGCCGCACGGTGCGGCAGGCGCCGAAGGAATCCACCGGCCGCAGCACCAGCCCGCGGCGCTCCAGCCCCGGTGCCGCCAGGGCCGGGACCAGGGTGCAGCCGTAGCCGGCGGACACCATGCTGACCAGCGTGTCCAGGCTGGCAGCGCGCAGATCGTCGCCGCCCGGCGGTGGCGCCCCGCAGACGCCCAGCGCCTGTTCGCGCAGGCAGTGGCCGTCCGCCAGCACCAGCATGTCGGCCCGTTGCAGGTCGTCCTCCGACACCCAGTCGCGCGACGCCAGCGGATGCCCCGTCGGCACGGCCGCCAGGAAAGGCTCCACGAACAGGTCCACGCCGATCAGGTCCTCGCCATTGGTCTCCGTGGCGATCAGGGCGGCGTCCAGCTCGTGCCGGCGCAGCCGCTCGACCAGATTGGCGGTCAGGTCCTCCCACAGGACCAGGGTCAGGCCCGGGTGGCGCTGGCGCAGCTCCGGCAGCACCAGCGGCATCAGATAGGGCGACAGGGTCGGGATCACGCCCAGCCGCAGCGGCCCCGCAAGGGGATCGCGGGCGGCGCGGGCCAGCGCCTCGATCGCGTCCGCCTGCTCCAGGGCGGCGCGCGCATGGCGCACCACCTGCTGGCCCAGGGCGGTCGGGACCACCCATTTGCTGGTGCGCTCGAACAAGGGCGCGCCCAGCCGGTCCTCCAGCTTGCGGAGCTGGCCGCTCAGCGTCGGCTGGCTGACATGGCAGGCCTCCGAGGCCCGGCCGAAATGGCGATGCTCGGCGATCGCCACGACATAACGGAGATCACGCAGATTCACGAAACCCGGTCCGTCCCACCGTTACCCGCGGATCGACAGGATATTCGATAGGCGGGGGCTATCGCAACCATCCCAACAATCGATTTCTCTGCCGACCCGTGCTCGCTTAGCCTTTCTCCAACGCCACACGCCACAACGCCACACTCCATTTCGCCACAGGCGCAACCGCAGAACCACAGGGAGAACGGCCATGAGCACGACGCGGCTGACAACGACCGCCGGCGCCCCCGTCGCCGACAATCAGAACAGCCTGACCGCCGGTCCGCGCGGCCCGGTCCTGATGCAGGACTGGCAGCTCATCGAGAAGCTGGCGCACCAGAACCGCGAGCGCATCCCCGAGCGCGTGGTGCATGCCAAGGGCTGGGGCGCCTTCGGCACCTTCACGGTGACCCACGACATCAGCCGCTACACCCGCGCCCGCATCTTCGACACGGTGGGCAAGACCACGCCGATGCTGGCCCGCTTCTCCACCGTCGCCGGTGAGCAGGGGGCCGCGGACGCCGAGCGCGACGTGCGCGGCTTCGCCCTCAAGTTCTACACCGAGGAGGGCAACTGGGACCTGGTGGGCAACAACACGCCGGTCTTCTTCGTCCGCGACCCGCTGAAGTTCCCGGACTTCATCCACACCCAGAAGCGGCACCCGCAGACCAACCTGCGCAGTCCGACGGCGATGTGGGATTTCTGGTCGCTGAGCCCGGAGAGCCTGCACCAGCTCACCATCCTGTTCAGCGACCGTGGCCTGCCGCCCAGCCCGCGCTTCATGAACGGCTATGGCAGCCACACCTACAGCTTCTGGAACGCGGACGGCGAACGGTTCTGGGTGAAGTTCCACTTCAAGACCCGGCAGGGCCACCGCTTCCTCACCAACGAGGAATCGGCCGAGGTGATCGGCAGAAGCCGCGAAACCTACCAGGAGGACCTGTTCGGCGCCATCGCCGGCGGCGACTTCCCGCGCTGGACGCTGTTCGTGCAGGTCATGCCGGAGATGGACGCGGAGAAGACGCCCTATAACCCGTTCGATCTCACCAAGGTCTGGCCGCACGCCGACTATCCGCTGATCGAGGTCGGGGTGATGGAGCTGAACCGCAACGCGGAGAACTACTTCGCGGAGATCGAGCAGGCGGCCTTCAGCCCGTCGAACATCGTGCCCGGCATCGGCTTCAGCCCCGACCGGATGCTCCAGGCCCGCATCTTCTCCTACGCCGACGCGCACCGCTACCGGCTGGGCACGCATTACGAGGCGCTGCCGGTGAATGCGCCGCGCTGCCCCGTCCACCACTACCACAAGGACGGCGCGATGCGGTTCTTCCGCAACGATCCGGGCAACCCCGACGCCTTCTACGAGCCGAACAGCTTCAACGGCCCGGCCCAGGACCCGTCGGTGGCGGAGCCGCCGCTGCGCCTCGCGGGCGACGCCGACCGCTGGAGCCACCGCGAGGGCAACGACGACTACACCCAGCCCGCCGCCCTGTTCCGCCTGTTCACACCCGAGCAGAAGGAGCGGCTGTTCAGGAACATCGCCGCCGCCATGGCGGGCGTTCCGGACTTCATCGTCGAGCGCCAGCTCGGCCAGTTCGACCGGGTCGATCCCGCCTACGGCGCCGGCGTCCGCCGCGCCCTCGGCCGCAGCACGGCCCCGATGGCGGCGGAGTGATCCGCCCCGTCACCAGCAGGGGAGGAAACGGCCCACCAGAGGCCGCCCGATAAAGAGTTCATCGTCAGGCATTGGTCAGTATCAGGCATCGGTTGAGAGACGGGGGACCGGCAGCAGCGCCGGTCCCCTTTCGCTTTTGCAGCACCCGGGACCGGGCCGGCGCCCTGGCACCGCGGCCGGACCGGCGCTGCTCCCTTCCCGCCCCGTCTCACCCGCCCTGACGGTGCCTGCCGCAGCGGCAGCAGGGCGGGGGCGATCCAGGGAGCGATGGTCGTCAAGGAGGTTCCCGACGGGATGCGAGGGGGCGTGTCCGCGGGAGGCGCCTTCGCCCCCCACGGGACCAGGCTGACCAGCCCCCGAGAGGAGAGCGCCGGGCAGGTCGTCTGGGAACCGGCCCCGCCGCTCTGCGTGTGGCACACAGCACAACGCCCTCCCCCGCGAGGGGAAGGGCGTCGGCCGGATCGGAAGGTCGGGGACGGGTGTCAGCCGTGAGCGGCGCGCAAGGGCCGCGGCAGGGCCTGGGCGGGCACCGGATGGACCACCGGATGGTGGGCCGCCTGACGGGCCGCGGGCAGCCAGCCGGACAGCTCGCGCTCCACGATGCCCTTCAGCATCTCGATATGGTCCGGATGGGCGTTCAGGCACGGAACGAAGGAGAAGGCCTCCCCCCCATGCTCCAGGAACAGCTCCCGGTTCTCGCCGTCCAGCTCCTCCAGCGTCTCGACGCAGTCGGACGCGAAGCCGGGGGCGATCACGGCCAGCCGCTTCACCCCCTCCTCCGCCAGCGCCGTCACCGTGGCGTCGGTGTAGGGCTTCAGCCACTCGGTCCGGCCGAAGCGGGACTGGAAGCTGTGGCGCACCCGCGTCTCCGGCCAGCCCAGCCGTTCCCGGAGCAGCCGCGCCGTCTTCAGGCAGAAGCAGTAGTACGGGTCGCCCAGTTCCAGATTGCGCTCGGGCAGGCCGTGGAAGGAGACCAGCAGCATGTCCGGCACCCAGGGCAGCTCGGCCAGATGCCGCTCCACCGAGCGCGCCAGCGCGTCGATGTAGGCGGGATCGTCATGGTAGCTGGGAACCGTGCGGATCGCCGGCTGCCAGCGCATGGACATGAGCTGGCGGAAAGCCTGGTCGCAGGCGGTCGCCGTCGTCGTCGCGCTGTACTGGGGATAGAGCGGGAACAGCAGGATACGGTCGCAGCCTGCGTCCTTCAGCCGCTGCACCGCCGGCTGGATGGCCGGCTGTCCGTAGCGCATGGCCCAGTCCACCACCACCGTCTCCCCGTACTGCGCCTGGATGGCGGCGCGCAGGCCATCGGCCTGATCACGGGTGATGGTCTTCAGCGGGGATTCGTTGCGCTCACGGTTCCAGATCGAGGCGTAGGCCTTGCCGCTCTTCTGCGGGCGGGTGGTCAGAACCAGGGTCTGGAGCAGCGGTTGCCAGATCAGCTTCGGGATCTCGATGACCCGGGGATCGGACAGGAATTCCTTGAGATAGCGTCGCATCGACCAGTAGTCGGTGCCCTCCGGCGTGCCGAGGTTCAGCAGCAGGACGCCGATGCGGCGGGCCGGCACGGTCATATGTCCGGGCGGGCGGTGCCGGGTGTCGGCGGCGGTGGGGTGGGGGCGGAGATCGGCCATGGTCCTGATTCTATCCGAGGACCGTTCAGAGATTGGGCATTCCCGCGGAAAAGCAAGAGTATCCATCGGTCAGGTCCTCTGCGCCGCAGCCAGCAAGGCCCGGCGGTGACGCTGCACCCGCATCAGCAGGGCCGGCGGAGCGTCGCCATGGATGAGAAGGCGCCCGCCGGTCACCTCGAGTCGGATGCCGGCGTTTTCCAGTCGGTCGATCAGCTCACGGACCTGCTTGCGCGGTGACATGGTTTCCATCCCTCTGGCGGTGATCCAGGCCATCACCCTAGCGGGACCAGGATCAATGATGAAATCGATTGTCACTATCCAGATGATCGTTTCTGCCTATCATTATGCCCCATAAGGGCACAGATCCGACTGTCGGCTGTTTCCTCCCCGGCGCGGCGCCGCCTCCGGCCGGCCGGAGGGTCGGGCCGTAGAGTCGAGATCCCCCGCCTGAACCGGCCGGAGGCCGTTCCGCGCCACGAGCCAGGCCATGGTGCCGTCAAGGGCGCCGCCGTGGCCCGTTTTCTGGAACCGGCCGGGGACCGAGACCGCCGATGTGTGGAATAAGTGGGGAGATCCGGGGCGCCGATGCGGGGCCGCCGAACGTGACAGCCGTTGCCGCGATGAGCGGCCGGATGACGGACCGGGGGCCGGACGGCCACGGTCTTCATGTGCAGGGGCGCGCCGCCCTGGGGCACCGGCGCCTGAAGATCATCGATCTGTCCGAGGCGTCGCAGCAGCCGATGGTCGATCCCGAACTGGGGCTCGCCATCGTCTTCAACGGCTGCATCTACAACCATGCCGATCTGCGCGCCGAGCTGGAGGCGAAGGGATACCGCTTCTTCTCCAGGGGCGACACCGAGGTCCTGGTGAAGGCCTATCATGCCTGGGGCGACCGCTTCGTCGAGCGGCTGCACGGCATGTTCGCCTTCGCCATCGTGGAGCGCGACAGCGGCCGCGCCGTCCTGGGACGCGACCGGCTGGGCATCAAACCGCTCTACTGGGCGGAGGTGGAGGGAGCCTTCCGCTTCGCCTCCACCCTGCCGGCCCTGCTGGCGGGCGGCGGGATCGACACCGCCGTCGATCCGGTGGCGTTGCAGCACTACATGAGCTTCCATGCCGTCGTGCCCGCACCGCGCACCATCCTGAAGGGTGTGCGCAAGCTGCCGCAGGCCACCCTGCTGACGCTGGAGCCCGACGGCACCCGGCGGGAGACGCCGTACTGGTCCCTGACATTCGGCCCACGCGACGGGGATGCCCGGCGCAGCGCGACCGACTGGCAGGAGGCGGTGCTGGAGGCCCTGCGCACGGCGGTGCGCCGCCGGACGGTGGCGGACGTGCCGGTGGGCGTGCTGCTCTCCGGCGGGCTGGACAGCTCCCTCATCACCGCGCTGCTGGCCGAACAGGGCCAGACCGGGCTCAAGACCTTCTCCATCGGGTTCGAGAGCGTCGGCGGCGAGGCCGGCGACGAGTTCCAGTATTCCGACATCGTGGCCCGCCGCTTCGGCACCGACCACACCCGCCTGTTCGTGGACAGCGCCCAGGCCCTGCCCGCTCTGGCCGACTGCGTCCGCGCCATGGCCGAGCCGATGGTCAGCCACGACTGCATCGGCTTCTTCCTGCTGTCCCGCGAGGTCGCCCGCCATGTGAAGGTGGTGCAGTCCGGCCAGGGAGCGGACGAGGTGTTCGGCGGTTATCACTGGTATCCGCCGCTGCTGGAGAGCCGCGACGCGGTGGACGATTATGCCCGCGTCTTCTTCGACCGCGACCGGGCGGAGATGGCCGACATCCTGTCCCCCGGCCTGCTGTCCGCGGAGGACGAGGCCCGCGCCTTCGTCGCCGCCCAGTTCGCCCGCCCCGGCGCCGACCGTCCCGTGGACAAGGCGCTGCGCCTGGACACCACGGTGATGCTGGTGGACGACCCGGTGAAGCGGGTGGACAACATGACCATGGCGGCCGGGCTGGAGGCGCGCGTCCCCTTCCTGGACCACGAGCTGGTGGAGCTGGCCGCCCGCATCCCGGCCGAGCTGAAGCTGGCCGGCGGTGGCAAGCATGTGCTGAAGGAGGCGGCGCGGCGGGTCGTGCCGGCCGAGGTGATCGACCGGCCGAAGGGCTATTTCCCCGTGCCGGCCCTGAAGTACCTGCGCGGCCCCTTCCTGGAGCGGGTGCGCGATCTGGCGACGGGGGAGCGGGCGCGGCGGCGCGGCCTGTTCAACCCGGCCCATGTCGAGCGCCTGCTGGCCGACCCCGAAGCCCATCTCACGCCCTTGCGCGGATCGAAGCTCTGGCAGGTCGCCCTGCTGGAATTCTGGTTCCAGGAGCATGGCCTATGAGTGTCCTGCGGATGCCCGGGACCGATGTCCCGTCCCCCTCGCCCCCGTCGCTGTCGCCCGCTCCCGCCCGTTCCGCCGCCGGCCCGGCCGGGGACGAAGCGCCGCCGGACGCGACGGCGCCGGAGGCCGCCTGCGCCGAGGCCTGGATCGACTGCGGCTGGGGGCGGCTGGTCTTCGCCCAGACCTTCACCGACCTGGACCGGCTGGTCCGCTGCCTGCGCGCGGAGGAGCCGGGCAAGCGCGACATCGCGCTCTATCTCCAGGACCCGCATGTGGCGCTGGCGCTGGCGCCGCAGGAGCTGTTCCTCGACCCTTCACACACCTTCCGGCTGGATCTCGGTCCCGGCATGCCGGAGGAGCGACGGCCGCCCGGCTGCACCCTCCGCCCGCTGGAGACCCCCGCCGAGGCCGAGGCCGTCAGCCGCATCCACGCCAGCCGCGGCATGGTGGCACCGTCGCCGGACTTCCTGCTGGCAGCGCGGAACCGCCAGGGATCCGGGGACGGGAGTGCCCTGCTGCATCTGGTGGCGCTGGACGACGCGACCGGACAGGTGCTCGGCTGCGTCACCGGCGTGGATCACCGGGGTGCCTTCGGCGATCCGGAGAACGGCAGTTCCCTCTGGTGTCTGGCGGTCGATCCCCAGGCCCCGCTGCCCGGCATCGGCGAGGGGCTGGTGCGCGGGCTGGCCGCGCGCTTCCGGGACCGCGGCCGGTCCTTCATGGATCTGTCCGTCCTGCACGACAACGAGCATGCCATCGCTCTCTATGAGAAGCTGGGGTTCCGCCGCATCCCGGCCTTTGCCGTGAAGACGCGCAGCCCGATCAACGAGCCGCTGTTCATCGGTCCCGCCTGCGACGGCGAGGACCGGCTGAACCCCTATGCCGGGATCATCGTGCGCGAGGCGCGCCGCCGCGGGATCGGGGTCGAGGTGGTGGATGCCGAGGCGGGCTATGTCTGCCTGACCGCCGGGGGGCGCAGCATCGTCTGCCGCGAATCCCTGAGCGAGCTGACCAGCGCCGTCGCCATGAGCCGCTGCGACGACAAGGCGGTGACCCGGCGCGTCCTGGCCCGGGCGGGCCTGTCGGTGCCGGCGCAGCAGGTGGCCGGCGATGCCGGGGCGGACGCGGCCTTCCTGACCCGGCACGGCCGCATCGTCGTGAAGCCGGCGCGTGGCGAACAGGGCCGCGGCATCACCGTGGACGTGCGCGACGCCGCGACCATGGTCCGCGCCGTGGAGGAGGCCCGCCGGCAGGACGCGACCGTGCTGCTGGAGGAATTCGTCGAGGGGCAGGACCTGCGCATCGTCGTCATCGGCTTCGAGGTGGTGGCGGCCGCGCTGCGCTGCCCGGCGGAGGTGGTGGGCAACGGCCGCCACAGCATCCGGGCGCTGATCGAGGCGCAGAGCCGCCGGCGGGCCGCGGCGACGGGCGGCGAAAGCCGCATCCCGCTGGACGCGGAGACGGAGCGCTGCGTCGCCGCCGCCGGGCTGGGCCTGGACGACGTGCTGCCGGAGGGCCGCGTCCTGCCGGTGCGCAAGACCGCGAACCTGCACACCGGCGGCACCCTGCACGATGTCACGGCCAGGCTGCACCCGCATCTGGCGGAGAGGGCGGTGGCCGGCGCCCGGGCGCTGGACATCCCGGTGGTCGGCTTCGACTTCCTGGTGACGGCGCCGGACCGGCCCGACTATGTCGTGATCGAGGCGAACGAACGGCCGGGGCTCGCCAACCACGAGCCGCAGCCGACGGCGGAGCGGTTCATCGACCTGCTGTTCCCGGCGACACGCCCGCCCCCCGGCGGCGGGATGGCGGCATGAGGGACCTGCCGATCGACACGGACTATCTGCGCGACCTGCTGCTGCGCCTGCTGGCGATCCCCAGTCCGGCCGGCTTCACCGACGAGGCCGTGCAGTTCCTGCGGACCGAGCTGACACGGCTGGGCATCAGCTACGAACTGACCCGGCGGGGCGCCATCCGCGCCAACCTGCCCGGCCGGCGCTATTCGCCGGACCGGGCGGTGGTGGCGCATGTCGATACGCTGGGCGCGCAGGTGAAGCGGTTGCAGGAGAACGGCCGGCTGGAGCTGGTGCCGATCGGCCACTGGTCGGCCCGTTTCGCGGAAGGGGCGCGCTGCACTCTGATGACCGAGACGGGCCGCATCCGGGGCACCATCCTGCCGCTCAAATCCTCCGGCCACACCTTCAACGAGGAGGTGGACACCCAGCCGGTCGGCTGGCGGTACGTGGAACTCCGCCTGGACGAGCGTTGCGCCAGCGCGGCCGACCTGATGGCGCTGGGCATCCATGTCGGTGACGCAGTGGCCATCGACCCGCAGCCGGAGGTGACGGCCAGCGGCTACATCGTCTCCCGCCACCTGGACGACAAGGCCGGGGTGGCGACGCTGCTGGCGGCCGCGAAGGCGGTCCTGGACGCGGGCGTGGAGCTGCCGGTGGACTGCCACCTGCTGGTGACGATCAGCGAGGAGGTCGGGTCGGGGGCCTCGACCGGGCTGCACCAGGACGTGGCCGAGATGGTGACCATCGACAACGGCACGCCGGCGCCCGGCCAGAACTCCTCGGAGTTCGGCGTCACCATCGCCATGGCGGACATGACCGGGCCTTTCGACATGCGGCTGACGCGCTCGCTGATCGGGCTCTGCCGGGAGTTCGGCATCCCGCACCAGCGGGACATCTTCCGCTACTACCGCTGCGACAGCGCCGCCGCCATCGAGGCCGGCAACGACATCCGCACCGCCCTGCTCTGCTTCGGCGTGGACGCCTCGCACGGCTATGAGCGGACGCACCTCTCGGCGCTGGCGGATCTGGCGCGGCTGGTCGCGCTCTACATGCAGAGCCCGCCCACCGACGACCGGTACTGACAGCCGCGGCCGGACGCGCAGACGGAAAAGCCCCCGCGGGAGAACCCGCGGGGGCTTTTCAGAAGAGAGGGTTCGTGACCTTGAGGGAGATGCCTGCCGGCGCACGGACTTGCCGTCGCGCATGGCAAAGGAGGATCAAGCCAGACGAGCGATTAGTAGGGCTCGGCTTCGCGCGTTGCCGCGCTTCCAC
>NZ_JBHTCM010000018.1:0-227558 GCF_042665545.1 Rhodocista pekingensis
AACGCGCAGGATGGTCCGACGACTATGCACGCGCCATCCTCGGGCAAATGCGATAGCCGTGCCGCCGCCCGGCCCGACCGGCGACAGGGCGGGCGGACGCGTGCTATGGTCAATGTTCCGGGGAGAGGCGAACAGGGTGCGGGGGCGGAGGGAGTGCCAGATGGCGAAGGACCTCTACGATGCTGATTTCTACGCCTGGACGGCCCGACAGGCGGCCCTTCTGCGGGCCGGGCGATTGGCGGAGGCGGACATCGCGCACATCGCGGAGGAGATCGAGAGCATGGGAAAGACCGAGAAGCGCGAGTTGGTAAGCCGGCTTTCGGTCCTCCTGCTGCATCTTCTGAAATGGCGGTTCCAGCCCGCCCGCCGTTCCGCGAGTTGGGAGGCGACGGTCAGGGTCCAGCGCGACGATCTGGCCGACCACCTCCGTGACAATCCTAGCCTGCGAGCGACCCTCGACGGGGCCGTGGCGGACGCCTACCGCAAGGCCGCCATCCTGGCCACGGGCGAAACCGGCCTGCGCCGGGACACCTTCCCCGCCACCTGCCCCTGGTCCGTCGCGCAGATTCTGGACGAGGACTTCTGGCCGGAGTGAGCCGTTACTTGTCTGATCCCTTTGATGCCGATGGGCGCGAATATGATGTTGGCGTCAGCTAACTGGCTGTTTGGGTATTCAGACAGCCTCAAATATTGTTGCCTTTTTGTGTGGTCCAGGTTTGATGCCGAATTCGAACAACTTCTGAGTTTTCCCATTGCTCCATCCATAGGCTGAAATGAAGCATATTCCTGCGTTCATTATTGATCTATCGCTTCTAGTTCTTATGCCGTCTATTTTGATGTAGCAGCTTTGGATATGGCTGTATTCTTGAAGCGTGCTCTGTTTTGATGAAAGCACAACTTCCGTTGATTGGAAATCAAGAAAATCAAGGGTGTATTCAAGAGTTTCGATCTTAAATCTTTGCCAAAGAATTAATCGCGCAATATGGATCAGTTCATGTACCCGAAGCCTGTGGGGTTTTTCTGGCAAATCTATGAGTTTAGCATTGAGCATGGATTCCGCATTTTTGTTCTCCGAAGTTTCTTCAACTGAACTAATTGGGCTTTTGTCAGGAGCGCGCTTCGGGTCGCCAAAAAACACCTGGTGACGGAAAAATACAGCTCGCCGAATTGCTTCACCTTGAGTGATATTTTCGAGGGCTGCCAACGCTCGAACCAGAATATCAAAATCTGGGTCATCAATTTCAAAAATCATGTTGGCCTCGGCATGAATGTCGTCACGCTTAGAGTATAGGCGCCGCTGACTTCCCTTGAGAAGGCGTGATGAATTTTGGAGGATTGCGAACGGGACCGCGGTGTCATCCGCTGACCAGCGCGCCCGCCGGAACAGGCCTCCGTCTTTTCCGGTCTCTGCACGGCTCCGGTCCACCGTCCGGCCCGGCCGGCGACAGGGTCAGGGCAGGGCTCGGGGCAGGGCTCGGGGCGGGCTCAGGGTTCGGCCCAGCGGACCCGCGGCTGGCGGACCTGGGCGTCCACCTCGGCCAGGGAGTCGGGGGTGCCGACATGGAACCAGGGGCCGTCATGGCGCAGGCCATAGAGCCGGCCCGAGGCTTCCGCCGCGTGCCACAGCGCGGCGTTGCCCGCCGGTCCCTCCGGCAGGTCGCGGTAGGCGTCCGGTCTGGCGATCATCACCCCGGCGGCGACGAAGGGGGCGATGTCGTCGCCCCCGCGGTAGCGCAGCCGTCCGGCCGGGTCCATGTGATAGTCGCCGCGCCCCTCATAGCCCACGGCCCAGACGGTGGGCATCAGCAGCAGCAGGAAGTCCATCTCCGCCGGGTCCCAGCGGCGGGCCAGCCGGGTCAGGGCGGGCACCGGCCCGTCCAGCCAGAGCACGTCGGAATTCACCACGTAGAACGGCGCGTCGCCCAGCAGCGGCAGGGCCTTGCGGATGCCGCCCGCCGTCTCCAGCAGCGTCTCCTCGCGCGACAGGTGGGTGCGCGGCGCCCGGGTGCGGGCGGCCAGATGCGCCTCCACCTGGTCGGCCAGCCAGTGGGCGTTGACGACGGCGTCCTCCACCCCGGCGCTGGCCAGCCGGTCCAGCGCATGGTCCAGCAGCGTCTGCCCGCCCACCTGCACCAGCGGCTTCGGCCGGGTCAGGGTCAGCGGCCGCATGCGCAGGCCCAGCCCGGCGGCCAGCACCATGGCGCGGCGCGGCGCGTCCCCGGGCAGGCGGTGGTACTGGTCGGTCATGCGGCGTCCCCTTGCAGGATAAGGTCCACGGCCCCGTCGGCCGGCAGGCTGTCGCGCATCCAGGCGGCCACCGGCGCCAGGGCCGGGTGCCGCAGCTTGGCCGCGAGCTGGCCCCAGACGCGGGGCAGGAAGACGAACTGCCGGGCCGGCCGGCCCGCCGCCAGCTCGGCCACCCGGCCCAGGATGCGGGCATGGCGCACGGCGCCCAGCACGGCATCGGCCGCAGCGAAGGCGTCGGCGTCGATCTCCGGGAAGGCGTCCCGGTAGCGCGCCCGCATGGCGTCGGCGATCTCCGCCGGCACGTCGCGGCGGGCGTCCTCCAGCAGCGACAGCAGGTCGTAGGCGACCGGCCCCAGGCCGGCATCCTGCACGTCCAGCAGGCCGCAGGCCCGCACGCCCGGCCGCTCGGGCAGCAGCATCAGGTTGCCGGGGTGGTAGTCGCGCAGCAGCAGGCTGTCCGGCACGGCGAAGGCGGCCGGCAGCACCGCCCGCCACGCCGCCTCCAGCGCGCCGCGCGCCGCCGCCGTCGGGGCGGCTCCCGTGGCGGCCGGCAGGTAGGCGTCGGCGAACAGCATCACCTGCCGGGTGAACAGGTCCGCGTCGTAACGGGGCAGCCCGGCGGCCGTGGCGGGGTCGAACCGGCGGTGCAGCGCCACCAGCACGTCCGTCGCCAGGGTGTAGAGCGGCCGGGGATCGTCGCCGCGCTCCAGCAGGCGGGCGAAACTGTCGTCGCCCAGATCCTCCAGCAGCAGCAGCCCGTCGGCATCGTCGCCCGCCTCCGTCACCGGGGCGGACAGGCCGCAGCCGCGCAGGATGCCGCAGATCCGGACGAAGGGCGGCACCTGTGCCGCGGCCGGGCCGGGGGCGTCCATCAGGATGCGGGTCCGGCCGTCCGCCGCCCGCAGCCGCTCGTAGCGGCGGGCGGACCAGTCGGCCCCCATCGGCCCGCGTGCCGCGGCCCCCCAGCCGGCGTCGGCCAGGAAGGCGGCGATGCGGGCGTCGCGCTCCGGCGTCAGCATGACAGGCTCTCCAGCCGCGGCGTCCAGGACGGCGATCCGGCCAGGGTGGCGGTGCGGGACTCCGGGCCGGTGACAGTCAGCGTCAGGTCCAGCCGGTCTGCCGGCAGCAGGTCGCCCAGCCGCTCGGGCCATTCCACCAGCGCGCAGCCGCCGGCCTGCGCCTCCTCCCAGCCCAGCTCCGCCACCTCCTCCGGCCCGGACAGGCGGTAGAGGTCGAAGTGCCAGAGGTCGAAGCGGGGCAGGGGATAGACCTGCACCAGGGTGAAGGTGGGGCTCGGCACCTCCTCCTCCGGGTTGCCGGACAGCGACCGGATCAGTGCGCGGGAGAAGGCGGTCTTGCCCGCCCCCAGCCCGCCATACAGGCAGACCGTGTCGCCCGGCCGCAGCAGGTCGCCCAGGGCGGCGGCCAGCCGGGCGGTGGCGGCCTCGTCGGGCAGGTCGATGCGCAAATCGGGGATCATGGCGGCGGAAACGTCAAGGGGGCCGGCCGCGGGGACCGGGGCGGCGCATTCTGCGAATCCCGCCGCCCGCCCGCAAGGGACGTTTCCGCGCCTTTTTCGTGGGCCCGACGTTCCCGCGCCGCTCCCTCCCGTACCCGGCGAGGGGGCGACATTCCGGCGCCCCGGTGCCCGCAGGCCGGGCAGGAACCTTGCGTGCCGGCGGAAAAGGGTACATCAAGGCCCCTCCCTCCCTTCCAACCGCACGCGCCATGTCTCCCACGATTCACAAGACGGACGTCGTCGTCATCGGGGCCGGTCCTGTCGGCCTGTTCGCCGTGTTCGAATGCGGCATGCTGAAGATGCGCACCCATGTGGTGGACGCGCTCGACATGCTCGGCGGCCAGTGTACGGCGCTCTATCCGGAGAAGCCGATCTACGACATCCCCGGCCACCCCGCCATCGAGGCGGCGGAGCTGATCGACCGGCTGGCGGCCCAGGCGGCGCCCTTCGCCCCGACCTACCATCTCGGCCAGCAGGTGGAGACGCTGACCCGGCTGGAGGATGGCGGCTGGCGCGTCGGCACCAGCAAGGGCGTGCAGATCGACTGCAAGGCGGTGATCGTCGCCGCCGGCGTCGGCGCCTTCGGCCCGAACAAGCCGCCGCTCGACGGGCTGGAGGCGTATGAGGGCCGCAGCATCTTCTACCTCGTCCACCGCCGCCAGGCCTTCGCCGGCCAGCGCGTGGTGATCGCCGGCGGCGGCGACAGCGCCGTGGACTGGGCCATCAGCCTGGCCGAGGTCGCCGCCAAGGTCATGGTCGTCCACCGCCGGCCGAAGTTCCGCGCCGCCCCGGAGAGCGTGGGCCGGATGGAGGCGCTGGCCGCCGAGGGCCGGATCGAGATGGTGATCCCCTACCAGCTCTCCGGCCTGGAAGGGGCGGACGGCCGGCTGACCGGCGTCCGCGTCGCCGACCTGGAAGGGGTGGAGAAGGTGCTGGAGGCGGACGTGCTGCTGCCCTTCTTCGGCCTCGCCATGAATCTCGGCCCGATCGCGGAATGGGGCATGGAACTGGAGAAGGGCCACATCCAGGTGGACCCGCGCACCCTGGCCACCAGCCAGCCCGGCATCCACGCCGTCGGCGACATCGCCCACTATCCGGGCAAGCTGAAGCTGATCCTCTGCGGCTTCAGCGAGGCCGCCATGGCGGCCCACGCCGTCCACCCGCTGGTCCATCCGGGCGAGGCGCTGTCCTTCCAGTACAGCACCAGCAAGGGCGTCCCCGGCGCGAACTGACGGCCGCCGGGCAGGGCGGGCAGGGAACGCGGATGGCCGCGGATGCCGGCTGCGTCGGCGCACGGATGGTGCGGAGGGGAGGGATCTTCATCCGTGTCATCCGCGGATATCCGTGTCCATCCGTGTTCATGGCCCCCGCCCCGACCCCGCTGTGTTCGTCGCATCCCATCCCCACATGGCGGCGGCGATTTCGGCGACTGTCCGCATGGCGACGTCGAAGCCGATCCTGTCTCCGTAGACCATGTCCGTCATGAAGGCGTCGTACTGCCGTCCATGCTCGGGATCTTTGACAAGTGCGTCCAACGCCCGGCGCGTGGCCTCTTCGGGATCGTCGGCGTAGCCTGGGTGCCGGTTCCGGAACTGCACCGCATCCTGTCCGGCGATTTCGCGTGCCATGCTGCCCACATCGCCGGGATCTATGGAATCGCGGATCATGTGCAGGTCGTAGACGTGCCGGATGATCCGATTGTCGAACCGCCCGGCATCCCCTTCCAGTCTGGCAGCGATCCGTCGCGTCAGCGATACGATCTTCTCCGCGGCGGTTTCGGCGATGGAGACGCAGGCAATGCCGGCCACTTCGGCGGGCTGGCCGTAGGCCTCAGCGGCGAGTGACGACACCGGACGGAGTTCCGCCGCCCGGCGCAGCACCGAAACGACCGTTTCGATCCTGATCCGGGGATCGAGGATGGAGGCATCCTTCGTGGCGCGGTCATAGGTGAGACGGTACGAGACATGCCTGTTCTCGTTCCGCGCGAGGAGGGGCGGTTCGTCCGCCTCGGCTTCCGTGTGGTCGAGATGGAGGCCGACCCTGCCGAACTCCTGAATCAGAGCTTCCTTCAGGGTGCTCAGCACCTTCCTCTGCTTGGTCGCGCCGGCGGCTGCAAGCCCGGGAGAAAGAACGAGCTTGATGTCCAGGTCTTCGGACATCCGCTTGATCCTGCCATGCGCACGGGCAAGGCAGGTTCCCCCGGCGAAGACGAACCGGACACCGTCTGTCTTCAGTTCTGAGAATATTTTCAGGACTTTGACAATCTCCAGATCCTTCTCGACGACACTGACGCCGGAGAAGCCGAAGAAATCCTGTACAGCTCCGAGATCATACCTCGGATCGCTCAAAAACGACCTCCTTGCCCCGGAACGATATCTTGCGGGAGAATCGGTTTGCCACGCGGAACGAGGCGTTCACAGGGATCTGCGTACTGCGACCGGAGTTGTAGTCCTGAGCGGCCTGCCCGGGCTGCCAGACGACCTTGAGCTTGTCGAGCGCCTGTCTGACGGCCCCCTCCAGGCCCCCCGGTGCGGTGAGCATCGGTTTGCCGGTGATCGGACTCTGGCGGGCCCTGGCGTAGACACCATAGCCGAGACGAACCAGCGTGCCCTCGCGGACAAGCGCACGGGCGGCGCGGAGCACGGTATCGTACTCGGCGGAGTCGGGGCTGGCCCTGGTGAAATCCCGCGGCAGGAACACGTCGTCGTTCGAGCGGGTTACCAGTTCCGCAAGCTGTTGCTTCGCCGTCCTGGGCTTGCGCATCGCCTCCTCCAGATACTTCGGATACTACGGCAAACACCCGACAAGGGCAATCATTTCATTCATTTTAAACAATGAGTTATGGCTTTCCGCCCAGCGTTTTCGACGCTGACTGTGCGCAGGCTGACACCGGCCCCGCACCTGTCGTCGGCGCCGGCGGACAGGGGGTGTTGATATGGTTCAGCTTTCTGGTGCTGCCCTCCCGCCCGCAAGCCGGCGGGAACCGCGGGGAGCTGTGGGAAATGGGGGGTGCGGCTTGCCGGGTCGGCGCGGCCCGCCTATCGTCGGTGCATGCAGGATGCCATGCCCGACGGGGTCCCCTCCAGCCAGCCGGCGGTCTTCCGCGCCGTGCTGCACCCGCACCGCAGCCTGGGGCCGCGGGGGTTCCGCATCCTGATGGGGGCTCTCGTCGCCGTCTCCGTCGTCGTCGGGGGCCTGTTCCTGGCGAACGGGGCGTGGCCCGTGGTCGGCTTCTTCGGGCTGGACGTGCTGCTGGTCTGGCTCGCCTTCCAGGCCAGCTACCGCAGTGGCCGGCTCTATGAGACGGTGGAGCTGACGCCCGAGCGCCTGACCGTGCAGCGGGTGGAGCCGGCGCGGCCGGTGCGGACCTGGACCTTCCAGCCCTACTGGCTGCGCGTCGCCATGGACGACCCGCCGCAGCACCACAGCCATGTCACGCTCAGCTCGCGCGGCACCACGGTGATCGTCGGCAGCTTCCTGTCGCCGCCGGAGCGGCTGGACTTCGCCAACGCCCTGCGCCGCGCCCTGGACCGCGTGCGCCGCCCGCCCGGCCCCGGCTGACCGGCGCGGACTGACCGGCATCAGCCCCCGACCGGCATCAGCCCGACCGGGGCCTTCAGGCGGCGCGGGGGCCCGGCACGGCGTGGCTCAGGGCGAACAGGCCGGTCGCGGCGGCCACGATGGCCGGCCCGGTCGGCAGGTCGGCCCAGAGCGACCCCGCCATGCCCAGCCCCACGGCCGCCGCCCCCATGCCGGCCGCGACCACGGCCATGATCTCGGGCGTGCGGGCGAAGCGCCGCGCCGCCGCCGCCGGGATCACCAGCAGCGAGGTCACCAGCAGGATGCCCACGATCTTCATGGCGAAGGCGATGGTGGCCGCGATCAGCAGCATGAAGACCAGCCGCACGGCGCGCACCGGCACGCCCTCCACCCGCGCCAGATCCTCATCCACCGTCAGGGCCAGCAGCCGGCGCCAGATCGCCGCCAGCACGGCCAGCACCAGCGCCCCGCCCGCCCAGATCCAGAGCAGGTCCGCCGGCGTCACCGCCAGCACGTCGCCGAACAGATAGGCCATCAGGTCCACCCGCAGCGCCTCCATCAGCGCCAGCGCCAGCAGCCCGACGCTCAGCGCGGAATGGGAGACGATGCCCAGCAGCGTGTCGCTGGCCAGCCGGCGCTGTTCCTGGAGCACGGTCAGCAGCACGGCGATGCCGACGCAGACCAGCGCCACCCCGACATTCAGCCCGATCCCGAACAGGAAGCCCAGCGCCACGCCCAGCAGGGCGGAATGGGCCAGCGTGTCGCCGAAATAGGCCATGCGGCGCCAGACGACGACGCAGCCCAGCGGCCCCGCCACCAGGGCCAGACCGACACCGCCCAGCAGCGCCCGCAGCACGAAGTCATCCAGCATGCCGGCCGCCCTTTCTCCCGACCTTGCCCCCGCCCGTTCCGGCGCCGCCGGTCATCGCCGTGCCCCCGTGTCCGGCCGGCCGGGCCGGTGGTGGTCATGCCCGTGTCCGTGCCGGTGTGCCGCCTCCTGCCCCACGGGCACGACGCAGCCGTCGGCGGCGTGGCCGTGGTCGTGCAGGTGGTGGTAGACGGCCAGCGCCTCGGCATGGCGGCCGAACAGGGCGACATAGTCGGGGTGGCGGCTCACATCCTCCGGCCGGCCGGAGCAGCAGACATGCCGGTTCAGGCAGATCACGGTGTCGGTGCGGGCCATCACCAGATGCAGGTCGTGGCTGACCAGCAGCACGCCGCAGCCGCGCCGGCGCCGGATGTCCGCGATCAGCTCGAACAGCGCGATCTGGCCATGCACGTCCACCGCCTGCACCGGCTCGTCCAGCACCAGCAGGTCGGGCCGGCGCAGGAGCGCACGGGCCAGCAGCACGCGCTGCATCTCGCCCCCCGACAGGGACTGCACGGCCCGGTCCGGCACATGCGGCGCCCCCACCTCGGCCAGCACGGACGCCAGTTCCGCCGGCGTCGCCTTGCCCCACAGGGTCAGGAAGCGGCGGACGCTCAGCGGCAGGGTCGGGTCCACGGCCAGACGCTGCGGCATGTAGCCGATGCTCAGCCCCGGCCGGCGGGCGATCCGTCCGGCCTGCGGCCGCACCAGCCCCAGCACGGTCTTCACCAGTGTCGTCTTGCCGGCCCCGTTGGGCCCGATCAGGGTGACGATCTCCCCCGGCCGCACGGTCAGGTCCACGCCGTCCAGCACGATGCGGTCGCCATAGGCCACCGTCAGACTGCGCGCGTCCAGCAGCGGCGGCTCCGCCGGGAGGCTGGCCGTGGGGATGTCCGCGGGGGTGTCCGGGCGGTCGTCCGGGCCGTCTGAACCCGGCATCTCTGAACCCAGCTTCGGGGCCGTCAGGTCCATGCGGACGCTCCAGGGAAAGGCGGCGCGTTGTACGCCAGCGCGCCAAGCTTGACAAATGTTATAATATAACGATCTGTGTCCGGCACGCACGGCGTCCACGCCCGTTTCCCGAGATGGCAGCCATGGTCCGTTCCTTCCTGCGCCGGGGTTCCGGCCTTCCGAACCGGCCCGGCCCACGCCGGTTCCTCCCCCGCCTGCCGGCCCGTCTCCTGCCGGCCGTCCTTCTGCCGGGGCTCCTCCTGACGGGGCTCCTGGCCCTGCCCGCCACTGCCGGGGCGGAGACGGCGCGGACGGGCGCGCCGCAGGTCGTCGCCAGCGTCAAGCCGCTGCATTCCCTCACCGCGGCGGTGATGGCGGGGGTGGGGGAGCCGCACCTGCTGGTGCGCGGCGCCGCCAGCCCGCACGCCTTCGCGCTGAAGCCGTCGGACGCGCGGGCGCTGGACCGGGCCGACCTGATCGTCTGGGTCGGGCCGGGGCTGGAGGCGTTCCTGGAGAAGCCGGTGCAGGCCCTGGGCGGCAAGGCGCGGTCGCTGCCGCTGCTGGAGGCGCCGGGGGTCCGCACCCTGCCCGGCCGCGCCGGCGGCGCCTGGGAGGACGGCCACGATCATGACCACGATCATGACCACGATCATGACCATGACCATGACCACGATCATGACGGCCATGGCACGGACGGCCTGCCCGACGGGCATATCTGGCTGGACCCGCGCAACGCCCAGGCCATCGTCGCCCATGTCGCCGACGCCCTGACGGCGCTGGACCCGGCCAATGCCGCGACCTACCGCGCCAATGCCGAGCGCACCCGCGCCGCCCTGGCGGAGCTGGACCGGGAGGTGGCGGCCCGGCTGGCCCCCGTGCGCGGCCGGCCCTTCGTCGTCTTCCACGACGCCTACCATTACCTGGAGGACCGCTACGGCCTTGCGGCGGCGGGGGCGATCACCGTCACCCCGGAGCTGCGCCCCTCGGCCTCCCGCCTGCGGGAGCTGCGCGCCCGCATCCGGGAGCTGGGGGCGGCCTGCGTCTTCGCCGAGCCGCAGTTCGAGCCCGCCCTCGTCCGCACGGTGGCCGAGGGCACGGGCGCCCGCACCGGCGTGCTGGACCCCGAAGGCGCCAGCCTGCCGGACGGGCCGGACCTCTATTTCGCCCTGCTGCGCTTCAACGCCGACGCGCTCGCCGGCTGCCTGGGCGGCTGAGGTCACCGGACTGGTGAGGGGCGGTCCGCACTGTGCTATCACCCGCTCCGGAACCAGGGAGACGGGCATGCGGATCGGGATCGTCGGGGCGGCGGGGCGGATGGGGCAGATGCTGGTGCGGGAGGTCGCGGCCACGCCCGGCTGCACCCTGGCCGGCGGAACGGAACGGCCGGGCTCCGCCAATCTGGGCCGTGATCTCGGCACCCTGGCGGGGCTGGAGCCGCTGGGCGTCGCCGCGACGGACGATGCCGCCGCCCTGTTCCGCGCCGCCGACGCGGTGATCGACTTCACCGCCCCTGCGGCCAGCGTCGCCCATGCCCGGCTTGCGGCGGAGACGGGCACGGCGCTGGTGGTCGGCACCACCGGCCTGTCGGAGCAGGATCGCGCGGCCCTGGCCGACAGCGCGACCCGGGCGCCCGTCGTCTTCGCCGCGAACATGAGCCTGGGCGTCAACCTGCTGCTGGGGCTGGTGCGCAAGGTGGCCTCCACCCTCGGCCCCGACTGGGACATCGAGATCCTGGAGATGCACCACCGGCACAAGGTGGACGCGCCCAGCGGCACGGCGCTCGCCCTCGGCCACGCCGCGGCGGAGGGGCGCGCGGTGGCGCTGGAGACGGTCCGGCGCAGCGTGCGCGACGGCCATACCGGCCCGCGCCCGGCGGGGGAGATCGGCTTCGCCACCCTGCGCGGCGGCGACGTGGTGGGCGACCACACCGTGATCTTCGCCGCGGAGGGGGAGCGCATCGAGCTGACCCACAAGGCGGCCAGCCGCGCCATCTTCGCCCGCGGCGCCGTCCGCGCCGCCCTCTGGGCCCCGGCGCAGCCGCCGGGATTCTACTCCATGCAGGACGTGCTGGGGCTGTAGGGGATCAGGCGCCCGCCGGTCCTGCATCTTCCGCCGTCGCCGGGGAAGCGCCGGGCAGGTCCAGCCCGCGGTAGA
Organism: Rhodocista pekingensis; assembly: GCF_042665545.1. Classification (NCBI taxonomy): domain Bacteria; kingdom Pseudomonadati; phylum Pseudomonadota; class Alphaproteobacteria; order Rhodospirillales; family Azospirillaceae; genus Rhodocista; species Rhodocista pekingensis. The sequence continues at coordinate 11,280 of NZ_JBHTCM010000018.1, forward strand.
GATCGGCGAGGCGGACCTCCAGCGGCACCGACTCCAGCCGCAGCACCCCGTCCGGCCCCACCACCAGGTCGGTCAGCCAGCGCGTCTCGTCCAGCCGCCGGTGGACCTCGGCATAGGTGTCGCGGCTGTCCAGCAGCAGCACCTCGCGCACCGACGGGATCAGGCGGTATTCGGGCAGCTTCAGCTTGCGCACCTCCTCCGCCGTGGATTCCGACAGGATCTCCACCAGCAGCAGCGGCGCTTCCGTCAGGCGGGCGCCGCGGCGGTCGGGCGCGCAGGTCACGGCGATGTCGGCCACATAGACGTCGCGCGCCCGCCGGACGGAGGCGACGCCCGCCTCCGAGACGGGCCGGCACGGCTCCCGGCCCGCCAGGGCAGCGATCAGGCTGGCGCCGAGGCGGGCCTGCAACGTACCGTGCGCGCCCGTCTCAAGGGGTCTCGCCACCGGCTCGCCGTCGAACAACTGGTAGCGGCGTTCCGGCCCGTCCCAGGCCAGGAACTCGTCCAGCGTCAGCTTCCGCCGCGCCGCCTCGCCCGCCATCGCCGCCTCCCCTGCTTCCCGCTCCATGCTTCCGGCCCCGTCACGGGACGGAGGATAGCACGAGTCGCGGGCGGGCCCCGCCCTGCCGCAAGCGCAGGCTCCCGATCCGTGACGCACCGCACCACCGCACCGCGGTAGCAACAATTCCCCGTGTCGCCACCCCGGATCGGTACGATTCGATGCGGTTGCTGCGCTGCTTCCGTCAGAAAATAAGTCAGTAGACATGACCTATTCTCTGCGACAGTCTGTCGCCAACTGACAGGGAAACAGGGCATTCACGGGAGGAGGTCGCCATGACGTCCGCAGCGAACCGGCGCGCACTCGCGCAGGTCGGACTCGACGACAAGTACGCCCTCGACAAGGGCCGGGTGTTCATGACCGGCACCCAGGCCCTGGTCCGGCTGCCGATGCTCCAGCGCCAGCGCGACCGCGCCGCCGGGCTGAACACGGCCGGCTTCATCTCGGGCTACCGCGGCTCGCCGCTGGGCGGCTACGACCAGGCGCTGTGGCAGGCGCGGAAGTTCCTGGAGGCCGGCTCGATCCGCTTCCAGCCCGGCGTGAACGAGGAGCTGGGCGCCACCGCCGTCTGGGGCAGCCAGCAGGTCAATCTCTGGCAGGGCGCCACCGTCGATGGCGTCTTCGGCGTCTGGTACGGCAAGGGGCCGGGCGTCGACCGCTCCATCGACGCGCTGAAGCACGCCAACTTCGCCGGCACCGCGCGCCATGGCGGGGTGCTGGCCTTCGCCGGCGACGACCACGCCTGCAAGTCCTCCACCCTGCCGCACCAGTCCGACCACGCCTTCATGCATGCCTTCATGCCGGTCATCAATCCGGCGGGCGTGCAGGAATTCCTGGACATGGGGCTGGTCGGCTGGGCGCTGTCGCGCTTCTCCGGCTGCTGGGTCGGCTTCACCACGGTGGCGGACACGATCGACACCACCGCCATCGTGGACATCGATCCGCTGGGCCTGGAGATCGTGGAACCGGCGGATTTCGAGATGCCGCCGGGCGGGCTGAACATCCGGCTGCACGACACGCCGCTGATCCAGGAGGACCGCATGGTCACCTGGAAGCTGGAGGCGGCGAAGGCGTTCGCCCGCGCCAACCGGCTGGACCGGGTGGTGCTGGGGGCGGAGCGGCCGCGGCTGGGCATCGTCACCATCGGCAAGAGCTATCTGGACGTCCGTCAGGCGCTGGACGAGCTGGGCATCACCCCGGCCCGCGCCGCCGCCCTGGGCCTTGCCGTCTACAAGGTGGCGCTGGCCTGGCCGCTGGAGCCCGACGGCATCCGTGCCTTCGCCGACGGGGCGGAGGAGCTGCTGGTGGTGGAGGAGAAGCGCTCCGTCCTGGAGGCGCAGATCAAGGACCAGCTCTACCACTGGGACCGCCGCCCCCGCGTGCTGGGCAAGACCGACGCCGAGGGCCGGCCGCTGTTCACCGCCAAGGCCGAGCTGAACCCGGTGGAGATCGCCCGCGTGCTGGCGCGACGGCTGCTGGCGCTGGCGCCGGACGAGGAGATCGCCCGCCGGCTGGAGGCGATCGAGGCGCAGCTCCGCCGCACCACCCCGGCCGCCACGGTGATCCGGGCGCCCTTCTACTGCTCCGGCTGCCCGCACAACACCTCGACCCGGCTGCCCGACGGCAGCCGCGGGCTGGCCGGCATCGGCTGCCACTACATGGTCACCTGGATGGGCCGCAACACGGACGTGTTCAGCCAGATGGGCGGCGAGGGCGTCCACTGGATCGGGCAGGCGCCCTTCACCAAGGAAGAGCATGTCTTCGCCAACCTGGGCGACGGCACCTATTTCCACAGCGGCATCCTGGCGGTGCGGGCCGCCGTGGCCGCCAAGGTGAACATCACCTACAAGATCCTCTACAATGACGCCGTCGCCATGACCGGCGGCCAGCCGGTGGACGGCACGCTCTCCGTCCACGACATCGCCCAGCAGCTCGACGCCGAGGGCGTGTCCCGCGTCGTCGTCGTCTCCGACGATCCGGCGAAGTACGGCTCCGGCAAGGGCCTGCCGGCCGGCACCGCCATCCACCACCGCGACGCCCTGGACACGGTGCAGCAGGAGCTGCGCGCCGTGCCCGGCGTCAGCGTGCTGATCTACGAACAGACCTGCGCCGCCGAGAAGCGCCGCCGGCGCAAGCGCGGCCGCATGCCGGACCCGGCCCGCCGCGTCGTCGTGAACGAGCTGGTGTGCGAGGGCTGCGGCGACTGCTCCGTCCAGTCCAACTGCCTGTCCGTCACCCCTGTGGAGACGGAGTACGGGCGCAAGCGGCAGATCGACCAGTCCTCCTGCAACAAGGATTTCTCCTGCCTCAAGGGCTTCTGCCCCAGCTTCGTGACGGTGGAGGGCGGCAGCCTGCGCCGGCCCGCCCCGGCCGAGGCCGGCAGCGCCGCCGCGTCCATGGATCTGCCCGAGCCGGAGATCCCCGTGCTGGAGCGGCCCTGGAACATCCTGGTCACCGGCATCGGCGGCACCGGCGTCGTCACCATCGGCGCCATCCTGGGCATGGCCACGCACCTGGAGGGGCGCGGCTTCACCGCCATGGACATGGCCGGGCTGGCGCAGAAGGGCGGCGCCGTCACCAGCCACCTGCGCATCGCCGAACGGCCCGACCGCATCCACGCCAACCGCATCGTCGCCGGCGGGGCCGATCTGGTGCTGGCCTGCGACGTGGTGGTGGCCGCCAACGCCGACAGCCTGTCCAAGCTGCGCGCCGGGCACAGCCGCGCCATCGTCAACACGGCCGAGACGGTCACCGCCGCCTTCGTCACCAACCCCGACGCCCGCATCGGGGCGGGCAACCTCGTCTCCACCATCGCCCGCGCCGCCGGCGGGGCGGACCAGGTGATGGCGCTGGACGCCACGAAGATCGCCACGGCGCTGTGCGGCGACAGCATCGCCACCAACCTCTTCATGCTGGGCTACGCCTACCAGAAGGGGCTGGTGCCGACCTCCGCCGCCGCCATCGAGAGGGCGATCGAGATGAACGGGGCGGCGGTGGCGATGAACACCGACGCCTTCCGCTGGGGCCGCCGCGCCGCGCACGACCTGCCGGCGGTGCTGGCGGCGGCCTTCCCGCCCGATGCCGGCACGGACGCGCTGTTCGCCCACCGCCGCCTGTCGGAGGGGCTGGACGAGGTGATCGCCCGCCGCGTCGCCTTCCTGACCGGCTACCAGGACGCCCGCTACGCCGAGAGCTACCGCACGCTGGTGGAGCGGGTGCGCACGGCCGAGGCCGCCGCCGCCCCCGGCCGGACGGAGCTGACGGAGACGGTGGCCCGCACCCTGCACCGGCTGATGGCCTACAAGGACGAGTACGAGGTGGCCCGGCTCTATGTGGACACCGACTTCCTGGCCCAGGTGAAGAGCCAGTTCGAGGGCGACTACACCCTGAACGTCCATCTCTCCCCGCCGGCGACGGCCAAGGTCGATCCCGCGACCGGGCGGATGAAGAAGCAGGTCTACGGCCCCTGGGTGCTGACCCTGTTCCGCGTGCTGGCCCGGATGAAGCGGCTGCGCGGCACCGCCTTCGACCCGTTCGGCCGCCTGCCCGAACGGCAGACGGAGCGCCGCCTGATCGTGGAGTACCGCGCCACGGTGGAGGAGCTGCTGCGCGGCCTGACGGCGGAGAACCACGCGCTGGCCGTGGAGATCGCCGCCCTTCCCGACCGCATCCGCGGCTTCGGCCATGTCAAGGAGGCGAACCTGGAGAAGACCAGGGCCGAGGAAGCCGCCCTCCTCGCCACCTGGCGCAACCCCGCCGCCGCCCTGGCCCGCGCGGCGGAGTAGGGGCGGGGCGGGTAGTACCGCCCCGGAGATAAACCCTGTTGCGACCGGGGGCGCCCGGATTTACCTTCCGGTTGAAACGTCGGAAGGTGTTCCGTGGGAGAGGGTGTCACGGCGGGGTTGCTGGCGAAGGTGGCTTTCGCCTGTTTTACCGGGGACACGGTTGCCGACGGGCTGCTGGGGGGTGCCGGCGACGTCATCGAACGGACCTTCGATGCCGTCCTGAGGCGCGCCCCGGGCGAGGTGCGCGCGGCGATCAGGGCCGCGGAAAAGGGAATCCGCGAATGCGACTCCCTTGTCCGGCTGGACGGGGGCGTGCAGGCCGGTGTGCGGAAGACGGCCGCGGACATCCTGCGCTGCCATCCGCTCCGCGCCGCGGAGATCGTCGGCTGCGATTACAGGCCGGGGGAGATCGCGGGCCTGCTGCTGGCACGGGGCGAAGGGCTGGCCGCCCTGCACCAGCGCCATCCGCGGGAAGCGGAAGCCCTGCGCGAGGTGCTGACCCTGCTCAGCGGGCACGCCCTTGTCCAGGCCCCCAACCTTGCGCGGGTGGAGGCGGAGTTCCGGCGGGAGGTCCTGTCCCGGCTGACTGATCTGGTGGAGGATGTCCGAAGCAGGAGGACCGGGGCGGCGGTCCTGGCGGACGCGCTGCTTCGCCCCGTCACGGTGGCGCCGGACTATGATCCCCGCATCGCCCTTCTGTCCGCACGGCTGCTCGATCCGGAACATGCCCTGGCTCCGTTGACGGGACGCGATGCGATCCTGGACGAACTGGAGCAATGGTGCGCCACCGGGATGCTCCTGGGCATCCAGCTTTTCGTCGGGCGCGGCGGCATCGGGAAGACACGGCTGGGCATCGAGCTGTGCCGCCGCCTCGCTCCCTTGCGTCGGGACAGGCCGCAGCAATGGCGGTGCGGCTTCCTTGGACACCAGGAGCCGGTGCTTCCCTCGGGAACCTGGGATGTGCTTGTCGAGGAAGAGCGCCCGCTTCTCATCGTCGTCGATTATGCAGAGCGCCGGCGGCAATCCCTGGCACGCCTGTTCGAAGCCCTTGAGCGCCGCCAGCATTGCCGTCCGGATTCCGTGACCCGCGTGCTGCTGCTGGCGCGGAACACGGGGGACTGGTGGGACGACCTGCGCCAGGGTTCCGATTCCTATCTGCGGACGGCACTCAACAATTTCCGTATCACCCGGCCCGACGCGGTGGGGGTTCCCCGCCTGGAGCCGCAGGAGCGGGACCGGGTTTTCCAGGCAAGCCTGGAACGGTTCGCCACGGCCTTGCAGGTCCCGCCACCGGCATTGCGGACACCGGACTTCACGCCGCCGTCACGCCCTGGACAGGACGACCCCTTCGGCGCCGCCCTGTTCGTCCAGATGGCGGCCCTTGTGGCGGTCGAAGCGACGCGGGCGGGATCGTCGGCCATTGATCTGACCGACGCGGACGCGCTGCTCCAGTACGTCCTCGACCGGGAAACCGGCCTGTGGAAAGAGGCTTTGGGAGATGACCGCCCCCAGCTCGGAGCGGCGATCGTCCAGGCGGCGGCCCTGGCGACGCTCGTCGGCGGGGCGGAAACCCGCGCCGCCATGGGTGAGCTGCTGGACCGGACGCCGCTTCTGGGTGGGCAGCCCAGGGCCGTGATCGACCGCCTTGCCGATCTTCTCCACACGCACCTGTCCGACCCGCTCTATGTCAATCCGCTGACCCCGGACACGTTGGGGGAGGACCTGGTCAATGCCGAACTGGTCCGCGATGCGTCCTTGATCGACGTCGTTTTCGGCGGGGAGACATCGGACGACCGGGTTGAAACCGCCCTGACGGTCCTGAACCGCCTTGCCGCCCGCCGTCCGGCGGCCGTCCGCTGGCTGGACCGCGTTGCCGAACGCCATATGGACAGGATCGCCGTGCCCGCACTCCGGGTCGCGGTGGAACAGCCCGCGCCGATCGTGGACGTCTATCTGCGCCATCTGGACCGCCTGTCCCTGGAGCGGCTGATGCATGCCCACGATGCGTTACCGGAGAAGACGACGGCGCTGCGTGATCTCGCGTATACGGTTACTGACCATCTGGTTACCGCCTTCAGGGGGCAGGGGACCGCCTCTCCAGCGCTGGCGGCAACATTGAACAACCTGTCCAACAGCCTGTCGGACCTGGGCCATCGGGAGGCGGCGCTGGCGGCGATCGAGGAGGCGGTGGCGATCCGGCGGGAGCTTGCGGCGGCGCGGCCGGATGCCTTCCGCCCGTACCTTGCGGTATCGCTGAACACCCTGTCCACCCACCTGTCGGCCCTGGGGCGCCGGGAGGCGGCGCTGGCGGCGGTCGAGGAGGCGGTGGCGGTCTACCGGGAGCTTGCGGCGGCGCAGCCGGATGCCTTCCGCTCGGACCTTGCCCTGTCGCTGAACAATCTGTCCAACTGCCTGTCGGACCTGGGCCATCGGGAGGCGGCGCTGGCGGCGATCGAGGAGGCGGTGGCGATCCGGCGGGAGCTTGCGGCGGCGCGGCCGGATGCCTTCCGCCCGGACCTTGCCGGATCGCTGAACAACCTGTCCAACCGCCTGTCGGCCCTGGGTCGCCGGGAGGCGGCGCTGGCGGCGGTCGAGGAGGCGGTGGTGATCCGGCGGGAGCTTGCGGCGGCGCGGCCGGATGCCTTCCGCCCGGACCTTGCCGGATCGCTGAACAACCTGTCGACCTGCCTGTCGGCCCTGGGTCGCCGGGAGGCGGCGCTGGCGGCGATCGAGGAGGCGGTGGCGGTCTACCGGGAGCTTGCGGCGGCGCGGCCGGAGGCCTTCCGCCCATACCTTGCCCTGTCGCTGGACAACCTGTCGACCTGCCTGTCGGCCCTGGGTCACCGGGAGGCGGCGCTGGCGGCGATTGAGGAGGCGGTGGCGATCTATCGGGAGCTTGCGGCGGCGCGGCCGGATGCCTTCCGCCCGGACCTTGCCGGATCGCTGAACAACCTGTCCACCCACCTGTCGGCCCTGGGTCACCGGGAAGCGGCGCTGGCGGCGATCGAGGAGGCGGTGGCGGTCTACCGGGAGCTTGCGGCGGCGCGGCCGGATGCCTTCCGCCCGGACCTTGCCCTGTCGCTGAACAATCTGTCCAACCACCTGTCGGCCCTGGGCCATCGGGAGGCGGCGCTGGCGGCGGTCGAGGAGGCGGTGGCGGTCTACCGGGAGCTTGCGGCGGCGCGGCCGGATGCCTTCCGCCCGGACCTTGCCCGGTCGCTGAACAACCTGTCCAACCGTCTGTCGGACCTGGGCCATCGGGAGGCGGCGCTGGCGGCTATCGAGGAGGCGGTGGCGGTCTACCGGGAGCTTGCGGCGGCGCGGCCGGATGCCTTCCGCCCGGACCTTGCCCTGTCGCTGAACAATCTGTCCAACCACCTGTCGGCCCTGGGCCATCGGGAGGCGGCGCTGGCGGCGGTCGAGGAGGCGGTGGCGGTCTACCGGGAGCTTGCGGCGGCGCGGCCGGATGCCTTCCGCCCGGACCTTGCCCTGTCGCTGAACAACCTGTCGACCTGCCTGTCGGAGCTGGGCCATCGGGAGGCAGCGCTGGCGGCGGTCGAGGAGGCGGTGGCGATCTGGCGGGAGCTTGCGGCGGCGCGGCCGGATGCCTTCCACCCGGACCTTGCCCGGTCGCTGAGCGTTCGCCGCGACTGCCGGCGGGCGCTGGGACAGCACGACGCTGCCCTGTCGGACGCCGACGAGGCCCTGCGCCTGCTCTTCCCGCATTTCCAGGCGGTGCCGGCGGCCTTCGGGGGGTTGCTGATCCGACTCGTCGCCGACTATCTGGAAAGCGCGGAAGAGGCCGGGCGGACGCCGGACGGGGACCTGCTGCACCCGATCGTCAATGCCCTGGTCGAGCACGGCTTTCTGGAACGGCCGGATTAGCGCCCCCGGGCTTCGCAGGGCGCCCTCTCTTCCCGTATGGTCTCTCCCCAGGACCGGGTGCTGGCGCCCGGGGACGGAAGACGAGGAGAGAGGGAGCCATGAGGATGCGCAAAGCGGCGGCGCGGATCGCGGCCGGGCTGGTGGTGGCCGGGGGGATGCTGGGCGGGTTGGCGGCGGCGGGGCCGGCGCTGGCCGGGGAGTTCCGGCTGACCAGCACGGACATGGCCGAGGGGGCGGCGCTGACGCAGAAGCAGGTCTTCAACGGCTTCGGGTGCAGCGGCCAGAACATCTCCCCGCAGTTGAGCTGGTCCGGCGCGCCCGCGGGCACGAAGAGCTTCGTCGTCACCGCCTACGATCCCGACGCGCCCACCGGCTCCGGCTGGTGGCACTGGGTCGTCTACGACATCCCGGCCGACGCCACCGGCCTGCCGGCGAACGCGGCCGAAGGCCGTGGGCTGCCGGCCGGGGCGGTGCAGGCGCGCAACGATTTCGGCACCGCCGGCTTCGGCGGCGCCTGCCCGCCGCCCGGCGAGGTCCACCGCTACGAGTTCCGCGTCTTCGCCCTGGGGGTGGAGAGGCTCGACGTGGACCCCGCGGCCAGCCCCGCCCTGATCGGCTTCATGACCCGCGCCAACGCCCTGGGCGTGGCCAGACTGACGGCGGTCTACACCCGCTGAGCCCGGCGCCACCTCGGTTCCCCGCCCCCGTTCCGTCTCCTGGTGGAGCGCGGGGGCGGGGGCGTGGGGGGACGGCGGGCCGGCCGCAAGGGGCGCCGCCTGCCCCGTCGGTGCAGCCCTGCCGTCCCGCCGGGGCTGTGGTCAAAGCCGCGGCGATGCGCTAAGCGGAACGGTCCAACCGTTTCGCCCGGAACCGTTCCCATGAGCCAGCGCCCCCCGTCCTCCCCGGACGCCACCGCCCTGCCGGTCTCGCTCGACGACATCCGCGCCGCCGCCGAGGCGCTGCGCGGGCAGGTGGTGGAAACGCCCTGCATCCCCTCGCGCACCCTGTCGCAGATCACGGGGGCGGAGATCTGGGTCAAGTTCGAGAACCTCCAGTTCACCGCCAGCTTCAAGGAGCGCGGCGCCTTCAACAAGCTGCGCACGCTGACGGAGGAGGAGCGCCGCCGCGGCGTCGTCGCCATGTCGGCCGGCAACCATGCCCAGGGCGTGGCCTACCATGCCGGGCGGCTGGGCGTGCCGGCCACCATCGTGATGCCCGAGGGCACGCCCTTCGTGAAGGTGGAGCACACCGAGAACTTCGGCGCCCGCGTCGTGCTGAAGGGCGCCAACCTGGGCGAGAGCCAGCTTGAGGCCGAGCGGCTGGTGCAGGAGGAGGGGCTGGTCCTGGTCCACCCCTACGACGATGCCGAGGTGATCGCCGGCCAGGGCACCGTCGCGCTGGAGATGCTGGCGGCGGCGCCGGACCTGGAGGTGCTGGTCGTGCCGGTCGGCGGCGGCGGCCTGATCTCCGGCATCGCCACCGCGGCCAAGGCGCTGAAGCCCGACATCGAGGTGGTGGGCGTGGAGGTCGAGGCCTATGCCGCCGTGGCCCAGGCCCTGCGCGGCGAGCCGCCCCATGTCGGCGGCGACACCATCGCCGAGGGCATCGCCGTCAAGAATGTCGGCCGCCTGACCTTGCAGATCATCCGCGCCCTGGTGGACGAGGTGATGCTGGTCCCCGATGCGGAGGTGGAGCGGGCCGTCGCCCTGTTCCTGAACATCGAGAAGACGGTGGCGGAAGGGGCGGGGGCCGCCGGGCTGGCCGCGGTGCTGAACCATCCGGAGCGGTTCCAGGGCCGCAAGGTCGGGCTGGTGCTCTGCGGCGGCAACATCGACAGCCGCCTGCTGGCCCAGGTCATCATGCGCCAGCTTGTGCGCGAGGGCCGGCTGATCGCCCTGCGCATCGCCATCCCCGACCGGCCCGGCGGGCTGGGCCGCATCACCAGCGTGGTGGGCGATGCCGGCGGCAACATCATCGAGGCGATGCACCAGCGCCTGTTCACCACCGCCACGGTGAAGTCCACCGACATCGACCTGACCATCGAGTGCCGCAGCGCCCGCCACGCCGCCAAGGTCGTGCAGGCCCTGCGCGACGCCGGCTTCGGGGTGAAGATCCTGACCGGCGGGGTGTAGGGCCGGTCCGGGACATTGCAACGGGGTTAACCCGATCCGGTTGACCGCGCCGGACGGCGGCGTCACCCTTGGGCATCGGACCGTCCTGCGCCGATCTGCCGGGGGAGCCATGAACCGCCTGCGCACCGTGAGCTGGCTGCGGCACGCCGTGTTCGCCTTCGCCTATGCGGCGCTGGCGCTGGCCGTGGCCCTGACCCTGTCGCTGACCGTCGCCGGGGTGGACCGGGACGAGGCCGTGCTGTTCGGCCTTCTCACCTTCGTCTTCGGCGCCCTGCTGCACGAGTTCTGGAGCCGCACCGAGTCGCAGGAGCGGCTGGAGGCCCGGATGTGGCGTCTGCAACGGCAGCAGGACGAAATCCGCGTCCTGCTGGCCCGGCTGGACGAACGGCTGAGCGGCACCATCCCCCTGCGCGGGGAGGTGGCGAGCATCGTCTCCGAAGCGCGCCTGCTGGAGCGGCTGGCCGGACAGCTTCCGCCGCAGCCGGCCGCGCCGGCCCCGGTGGTGGAGGCGCCCGCCCCGGAGCCTGTCGCGGAGGCCCCCGTCGCGGAGCCCGACACCGGAGCGGCGGCGGACGGGGACGCGGCCGATCCCGCACCGGAGCCGCCGCGGGACCTGTTCACGCCCCGCCCCGCCCTGCGGGTGCCGCCGACCCCGCTGACGGCCCCGCTGACGGCTGCCCCGCCGCCGCCGGCAGGCCCGGACGACGCCGCGGTGCTGGACAGCATCCGCCGCGCCCTGCGCGCCGACCAGGTGGACATCTTCCTGCAACCGATCGTCAGCCTGCCGCAGCGCAAGCACCGCTATTACGAGGTCTTCTCCCGCATCCGCGACGGCGGGGGCGAAAGCTACCTGACGCCCGACCGCTATCTGGCCGTGGCCGAGCGGGCGGGGCTGATCGCGGCGATCGACAACATGCTGCTGTTCCGCTGCATCCAGCTCATCCGCGAGACGGAGAAGCGGCACCAGACGGTCGGCTTCATGTGCAACATCTCCGCCGCCACGCTGAACGACAGCGGCTTCATGGGCGAGTTCGTGCAGTACATGGGCCAGCACCCGAACCTCGCCGCCAAGCTGGTGTTCGAGCTGGCCCAGGCGGACCTGATGCAGGGAGGGCTGTTCGCCACCGGCTTCCTGGACGGGCTGAAGCGGCTGGGCTTCCGCTTCTCCATGGACCAGGTGGAGCGGCTGGACGTGGACTGGGACGAGATGGCCCGGCACGAGATCCGCTACGTGAAGCTGGACGCCGCCCGCCTGCTCGACCCCGACGGCCGCTTCGCCGACCCCCGCGCCGTGCGCGAGCTGAAGCACACGCTGGACCGCAACGCCATCGACCTGATCGTGGAGAAGGTAGAGACGGACCAGCAGCTCCTGGAGCTGCTGGACCTCTATATCGACTTCGGCCAGGGCTACCTGTTCGGGGAGCCGCGGCTGGCGAAGAAGCCGACCGGCTGACCGGCACCCGCCGGGGGCGCCGCGGGTTGCGCCGGGGGCCGTGCCTGGGCTACCACCGGGGTGGAGACCCGTTCCTCCCGCCCCGCAAGCCCCGGCCTGCCGCATGACCGCACCGATCCCGCTCCATCACGGCCTCCGCGAGGTCGCCGACCGCTATGACGGCTACATCCTGGACCTCTGGGGCGTGCTGCACGACGGCGAGCAGGCCTATCCCGGCGTCCATGAGGCGCTGCGCGCGCTGAAGGCGCGGGGCAAGTGGATCTGCCTGCTGTCGAACGCGCCGCGCCGCTTCCCCGGCACGCTGAAGCGGCTGGAGGGGATGGGCCTGACGCCCGATCTCTGGCACGCCATGATGACCTCGGGCGAGGCGGCGCACCTCGCGCTGCGCGACCCGCCGGACGACTGGCACGCCGCCCTGGGGCCGCGGCTCTACCATCTGGGGCCGCCGCGCGACGCCGACGTGTACGAGGGACTGCCCGGCCGCATCCGGGTGGCGACGCCGGAGGAGGCGGACTTCGTCGTCAACACCGGGGTGGACGATTTCGACGAGACGGTCGCCGACTACGAGCCGGTGCTGCGCCGCTGCGCCGACCGCCGCCTGCCCATGGTCTGCGCCAACCCCGACCTGATCGTACATGTCGGGCCGAAGCTGGTGGTCTGCGCCGGCCTGCTGGCCCAGCGCTACGAGGAGATGGGGGGCGAGGTGCGCTACCACGGCAAGCCGCACCCGCCGGTCTACCGCCGCTGCTTCGACCTGCTGGCCGGGCTGGCGGGGGCGCCGCTGGACCCGGCCCGCATCGTCGCCATCGGGGACAGCCTGCGCACCGACGTGGCCGGGGCCCGCGCCGCCGGGATCGACGCCATCCTGGTCACCGGCGGCATCCACCGGGACGAGCTGGACGCCGCGGCCGGCGGCCACGGCGATCCGGCGAAGCTGGAGGAGATCGCGGCCGCCGCCCCGGCCCGGCCGACCGGCGCCCTGCCGGCCCTGGTCTGGTAGGGCGGGTCCGGCAGGGCCGGTCTGGTGGCGCGGGCGGCGCGCGGGTTCAGGCCGCGGTCAGGAGTAGCGCTGCTCCTTCCAGGGGTCGCCCTCGTTGTGGTAGCCGCGCTCCTCCCAGAAGCCGGGCCGGTCCTCGGCCAGGAACTCCATGCGGTTCACCCACTTGGCCGATTTCCAGAAATAGAGCTTCGGCACCACCACGCGCACGGGGCCGCCATGCTCCCGCGTGATCGGCTTGCCCTCCCAGGTGTCGGCCAGCAGCACGTCGTCATCGTCGAAGGCGGCCAGCGGCAGGTTGGTGGTGTAGCCGTCGAAGCTGTGGAACAGGATGTGCCGCGCCTCCGGCTTCGGCTTCACGACCGACAGGATGTGCCGGGCCGACACGCCCTCCCAGAGATTCTCGTAGCGCGACCAGGCGGTGACGCAATGGATGTCGGAGACATCCTGGAAGCGCGGCTGGGCGCGGAAATCGTCCCACTTCCAGACGGTCGGGGTCTCCACCAGCCCGTCCACCCGCAGGTGCCAGGTCTCGGGCCGGATGTCGGGCTGCACGCCCAGATCCAGCACCGGCCAGTTCTTCACCTCGCGCTGGCCGGGCGGCAGGCGCTGCCCGGGCTCGCCCTGGATGCCGGTCAGGTGCCGGCCCTCCCGCGCCCAGCGCTGCTTGCTCTCCACCAGCTTCTGCTTGATCTGGCCGATCAGGCCCGGATCGTCGGGCATCGCCTTCCATCCCCGTCAACGGTTCCGCTGGACATAACATAGCGGCCGGCACGGCGCAGGGCGAGGGGGGCGGCGGCAGGGCGGCCCTTCCGGCCATGCGCGGCCCGGCGCGGCCCTGCCGCCCGGCCGGGGCCGCCCACACTTGTCACCGGGGGTCCGGCAGGGCGGGGCGGCGGCGGGGAGGCCGCGCACAGCAAGGCGGAACGGACGCGCCGGCCCCCCCACGGGGACGGGGCGGCCGGGTCGCCGGACGGTGCGAAGGGGGTAGCCGGGTTGGCAGCCCGCGCCGGCCCCGCTAGTCTGCGCGCCGACATGACACAACCTTCGGACAGCCCGTTGATGGCTTCTCACAGGCTCCTGCGGCGCCCCGCGGCGCAGCACCTCCTCCTTGCCCTGCTGCTGCTCGCCGGCTGGCTGCTGGCCGGCGGTCTGCTCGCGGGCCCGGCGCTGGCCCAGACCATGCCCCAGCCGCAGCAGACGGCCGCCCCCATCACCACCGACGAGATGGAGCGGACGGTCAAGATGCTGGAGGACCCCGCCCAGCGCGAGGTCATGGTGCGCCAGCTCCGGGCCATGATCGCGGCGCAGAAGGCCGAGAAGCGGGAGCGCCCGGTGGAGACGCTGGGCACCCGGATGCTGACCACGCTGTCGGAGCGGGTGGAGAAGGTGGGCGACCAGCTTGCCACCACGGGCGAGGCGCTGGTCGATACGCCCCGCGCCATGGCCTGGGTCAACCGCCAGATCAACGATCCCGCCCGGCGCGAGACCTGGCTGCGGCTGCTGATGGAACTGACCATCGTCATCGTTGCCGGCGTCTCCGCCCGCTTCACCATGCGCTGGCTGCTGCGGGGACCGCGCGCGGCGCTGGGGGAACGGCCGGCCCCGACGGTCTGGGCCAAGGTGCCGCTGCTGCTGGGGCGCGGGCTGCTGGACCTGTTGCCCGTGCTGGCCTTCGCCGCGGCCGGCTATGGCGTGCTGACGCTGGTCGAGACGCAGAAGGCCGTGCGGCTGGCGGCGCTGACCTTCCTCAACGCCAGCATCTTCGTGCAGACGGTGATGCTGACCACCCGCCTGCTGCTGTCGCCGCTGACGCCGAACCTGCGGCTGCTGAAGGTGACGGACGAGACGGCGCAGTACCTCGCCACCTGGACCCGGCGCATCGCCTTCACCTCCGTCTACGGCTACTTCGTGGCCCAGGCGGGCAAGATGCTCGGCCTGCCCGAGCAGCCCTACGAGGCGATGCTGAAGCTGGTCGGGCTGGTGGTGACGGTGATGCTGCTGATCATCATCATCCAGACGCGGCATATCGTCGGCGACTGGCTGCGCCATGACCGCAAGACGCCGGTGCCGCCCGGCCCCGATCCGGCGGATGCCGCCCTGGCCGCCGCCGTGGCGGGGGAAGCGGCCCCGACCCCGGCCGCTCCGGTGCCGCCCGTCCTTCCCGCCGGGTCCGGTGCGGCGGGCCGCGCCCTGGCGGCGGCCCGGCACCGGCTGGCCGATGTCTGGCACGTCCTGGCGTCCGTCTACATCGTCGTGATCTTCGGCATCTGGGCGCTGGAGATCCAGGGCGGCTTCGAGTTCGTGCTGCGGGCCACGCTGATCTCGGGGGCGGCGCTGATGCTGGCCACCCTGCTCACCCGCGGGCTGGACCAGCTCGTCCACCACGCCTTCACGCTGGCGCCGCAGATGAAGGCGCAGTACCCGCTGCTGGAGGCGCGGGCGCACCGCTACCTGCCGATCCTGCACCGGCTGCTGCGCACCGGCATCCTGGTGACCGCGACGCTGGCCGTGCTCCAGGCCTGGGGCGTGGACGGGCTGGCCTGGTTGCAGTCGCCGCCGGGCCAGCGCATCGTCTCCGCCGCGATCTCCATCGGCGTGACGCTGCTGATCGCCATCGGCGCCTGGGAGCTGGTCAGCAGCGGCATCGAGCGCTACCTGACCGCCACCGACCGCACCACCGGCAAGGCGGTGGAGCGCAGCGCGCGCGTCCGCACCCTGCTGCCGCTGCTGCGCAACGCCTTCCTGATCCTGCTGCTGACCATGGTGGCGCTGACCGTGCTGTCGGAACTGGGCATGGACATCGCCCCGCTGCTGGCCGGTGCCGGTGTCATCGGTCTGGCCATCGGCTTCGGCTCGCAGACGCTGGTGAAGGACGTCATCACCGGCATGTTCATCCTGTTCGAGGACACCATCGCCGTGGGCGACGTGGTGGATGTGGGCAACGGCCACAGCGGGCTGGTGGAGGCCATCTCCATCCGCACCATCCGGCTGCGCGACATGGCGGGCACGGTGCATGCCGTGCCGTTCAGCTCCGTCACCAGCCTGAAGAACCTGACCAAGGACTTCAGCTTCTACCTGTTCGACGTGAACGTGGCCTACCAGGAGGACACGGACCGCGTGGTGAAGGTGCTGGAGGATCTGGGGATGGAGATGATGCGCGACCCGCGCTACGCCCCCCTGATCCTGGCGCCGCTGGAGATCATCGGCGTGGACGGGTTCCAGGAGAACGCCGTGCTGATCAAGGCCCGGTTCAAGACGCGGCCGATCCAGCAATGGACCGTGGGGCGGGAGTTCAACCGCCGCATGAAGCGCCGCTTCGGCGAGCTGGGAATCGAAATCCCGTTCCCGCAGCGCACCGTCCACATCGTCGGCGTTCCGCCGGAGGGAATGGCACGGCCGACCCTGGCCGCGGCCGGAGCGGCGGACTGAACGGGAGCGGGAGGAACCAGGGGGGGTGGACGGCGCGGGCGGCCCGTCAGGGCTGCCCGCGGGTGATCTCGATGCCGACGCTGGCGGCCTCGGCGAAGGCGTCCAGCTTCTCGACCCGCACGGTGACGGCGCGGATCCGGACATCGGCCAGCAGCGCCGCGGCGATCCGCTCGGCCAGCGTCTCCAGCAGGTTGACGTGGCCCGCGCCGACGATGCCGCGGACGATCTCCACCGCCTCCTCGTAGGAGACGACGTCGGCGATCTCGTCCCGCTTCGGGCCGACCCGGTCCAGCACATGCAGGTCCAGGCTGACCCGGATGCGCTGCGGCTCCGTCTTCTCGTGGTCGTAGATGCCGACGACGGCGAGCAGTTCCATGTCGCGCACGAAAAGGCGGGCGAGCGCGCGGCCGGGAAGGACGCGCGCGGACGGGCGGGTGACCTGGGCGAAGAGCTTGTTCATGGCCGCGGGCATTTAGCATCCGCAGCAGAGCCGCTCAAGGGCGCGTTGGGGTCCGGCGCCGGACAGGCAGGGGTGCGACGGGTGCGGGCCGGGTCCGCTCCGGCCGTCCGCCCCCCGCATCCGCCCCCCGCGTCCGCCGCGGCCGGCCCGGTCAGTGCATCTCGGCGATGACCTTCTGCCGCAGCACGTCGATGGGGGCCAGGCTCTTGCCCTCCTGGAAGTGCCAGTAGGTCCAGCCGTTGCAGGCCGGCAGCCCCTGCACGGCGGCCCCCACCTTGTGGATGGAGCCGCTGTGCTGGCCCAGATGGTTCTGCGCCACCAGCGTGCCGTCGGCACGCACCTTGGCGATGACGCGGCGGCGCTGGTCGAACAGGTTCGTGCCCGGCTTCAGCAGGCCGCGCTCCACCAGATGGCCGAACGGCACCCGCGGCTGCGTCCGCCGCGCCGGCACGTCCACCAGCTCGGGCTCGGCCAGCTCCTCCACCGCGGCGATGCGGGCGTTGGCGAGGCGGGCGTACTCGTGCTCCCGCTCGATGCCGATCCAGCGCCGGCGGAGCTGCTTCGCCACCGCCCCCGTCGTGCCGGTGCCGAAGAACGGGTCCAGCACCAGATCGTCTGGCCGCGTCGCCGCCAGCAGCACGCGGTACAGCAGCGCCTCCGGCTTCTGCGTCGGGTGCGCCTTCTGCCCGTCCTCGCCGCGCAGCCGTTCCGCGCCGGTGCAGAGCGGCAGCGTCCAGTCGCTGCGCATCTGCAATTCCTCGTTCAGGTTCTTCATCGCCTCATAGGCGAAGTAGTATTTCGCCTCGCGCGACTTGGCGACCCAGATCAGGGTCTCGTGCGCGTTGGTGAAGCGCCGCCCCTTGAAGTTCGGCATCGGGTTGGACTTGCGCCAGACGATGTCGTTCAGGATCCAGAAGCCCAGATCCTGGAGGATGGAGCCGACGCGGAAGATGTTGTGGTAGCTGCCGATCACCCAGAGCGTGCCGTCATCCTTCAGGGCGTGACGGGCCGCGCCCAGCCAGTCGCGGGTGAAGCGGTCATAGGCCGGCAGGTCGCTGAAACGGTCCCACTCCTCGTCCACCCCGTCCACACGGGTGTAGTTCGGCCGAAGAAGATCGCCCGAGAGTTGCAGATTATAGGGCGGATCGGCGAACACCATGTCCACCGACCCGGCAGGCATCTGCGACATCAACTGGATGCAGTCGCCGACCAGGATGCGGTTGGCGGCAGCGTTCTCGGTGGGCCTGGTCATGGCGAGCGGGGCGTCCCTTGTTCTGGCTTTTTGGCGAATCGAGCCGGCCCAAGGTGAGTCGTCCGCGAGTCCACGTCAATGTCATTTTTCCAGAAGAGTCAGTGGAGTCAGACGGTTAACTAAGACTCTTCGGACTCTGCTGCAAGATATGGGGCCGCTCTGCGGTCAGGGGCCCCAGCCTTAGCCGTTGCCGTCCTGCACCAGGGCGAGGCGGAGTTGCGCCGCCACCGGGGCGAAGCTGCGCCGGTGCTCCGGC
Organism: Rhodocista pekingensis; assembly: GCF_042665545.1. Lineage (NCBI taxonomy): Bacteria > Pseudomonadati > Pseudomonadota > Alphaproteobacteria > Rhodospirillales > Azospirillaceae > Rhodocista > Rhodocista pekingensis. Next base: position 29,491 of record NZ_JBHTCM010000018.1, read on the forward strand.
GTGGCGCCCAGCCGGCGCAGCGCCTCGCGGTGGGCCGCGGTGCCGTAGCCGGCGTTGCGCTCCCAGCCGTAGCCGGGATGGCGCTCGGCCAGCTCGGCCATGATGCGGTCGCGCGTGACCTTGGCGACGATGCTGGCCGCGGCGATGGACAGGCACAGCGCGTCGCCGTCCACGATCGCCTCGACCATGGCGCAGGGCAGGGGCGGGCGCTGGTTGCCGTCCACCAGGGCCACGGCGGGCAGGGGCGTGCCCAGCCCCTCCACCGCCCGCCGCATCGCCAGGAAGGTGGCGCGCAGGATGTTCAGCGTGTCGATCTCCGCCACGTCGGCGATGCCGACCCCGACCCGGGCCTGGGTCCGGATCAGGCCGCAGAGCGCCTCCCGCCGGGCGGCGGAGAGGCGCTTGCTGTCGTCGATGCCGGCGCACCAGTCCGGCAGCGGCCCGCCGGGCAGCACCACCGCCGCGGCCACCACCGGCCCGGCCAGCGGGCCGCGCCCGGCCTCGTCCACGCCGCAGACGATCCGGCCCGCGGCGTGCCCGTGGCGATGCTCCAGCGTCAGGTCCGGCATCGTCGGGCTCACTTCCCGTCCGGCGTCGCCGCGTCGGGCTTCGCGGTATCCGGCTTCGCCGCCTCGGGGCGGTAGCGGTCGAACCAGGCCAGCGTCGTGTTGGCCTTGGCGATCAGGTTCGACGGCCGCCGCGCGATGCCGTGCGGCGCCTCGGGGATGCGGACCATGGCGGTGGGGATGCCGCGCAGCTTCAGCGCCTGATAGTACTGCTCCGTCTCCGACATCGGCGTGCGGTAGTCGGCCTCGCCGGTCACCAGCATGGTCGGGGTCTTCACGGTGCCGACCAGCGACAGGGGCGAGCGGCGCCAGTACTCCTCCTGCTTCTCCCAGGGCATGCCGGAGAACCAGTAGCGGGTGAAGTAGGGCGGCATGTCCGCCGTCAGCGCGAAGCTGGTCCAGTTGATCACCGGCTTCGCCACCACCGCCGCCTTGAAGCGGTCGGTCTTCCCGACGATCCAGGCGGTCAGCACGCCGCCGCCCGATCCGCCGGTGACGTAGAGCCGCTCGGGATCGACGAAGCCCTTGGCGATCACCGCGTCCACGCCGGAGATCAGGTCGTCATAGTCGGCGCTGGGATAGTTGTGGTGGATCTGGTTGGCGAAGTCGTCGCCGTAGCCGGTGCTGCCGCGCGGGTTGGTGTAGAGCACGGCATAGCCCGCGGTGGCGAACAGTTGCAGCTCCGCACCGAAGACCGGGCCGTAGCTGGCGAAGGGGCCGCCGTGGATCTCCAGGATCAGGGGCAGCCGGCCCTTGGCCTTGGCGGGGTCGAAGCCCGGCGGCGTGATCAGCCAGCCCTGGATCTCCCGCCCGTCGGCGGAGGATTTCCAGGTCAGCGCCTCGGTCCGGCCCAGGGCGCGGTTGCCCAGCAGGTCGGCGTTCAGGTCGGTCAGGCGCCGGGCCGCGCCGGCCTTCTCCCCCGCCGCCACGTCGGCCGGGCGGTCGGGACCGGCGGCGGTGTAGGCGAAGCGGCCGTTCCGCGCCACGGTGAAGCTGCCCGAGGTGTAGGGCCGGTCCAGCGTCGTGCCGCCGACATCCTCGGCCAGCACCTCGCGCCGGCCGTCCAGCCCGATGCGGGCCAGCACCATGTTGCCGCGGTTCTCGTAGCTGACCAGGATGGCCTTGCCCTCGTCCGTCCAGGCCGGGTTGTCCACCGACCGGTCCAGCCCCTCGGTCAGGGTGCGGATCTCACCCGTGCGCCGGTCCAGCACGGACAGACGGGAATTGTGGTAGCCGCGGCGCTGGTCCTCGAAGCCGGTGAAGGCGATGTAGCGCCCGTCGGGGGAGACGGCCGGATCGCTGTCCGGTCCCTTGCGCGTGGTCAGGGTGCGGATCGTGCCGTCCTTCACGCTGACCTCGTGCAGGTCCTGGTTCAGCGGGTCCGTCTCCCAGTCGGGGTTGCGGTTGGCGGCGATGATGATGGCGCTGCCGTCGGGCAGCCAGGCGGGCTGGCCCCTGTGGTCGAAATCCCCGCTGGTGAGCTGGCGCGGGGTGCCGCCCTCGGCCGGCACGACGAACAGGTGGTGGCGGCCCTGCTCCAGGAAGCCTGCCCCGTCGGCGCGGTAGACCATGCTGTCCACCACCTTGACCTTGGGCGCCCACTCGGCCCCTTCCGGCTTGGGCGGCATGCTGCCCAGCGGCTTGCCCTCGGCCTTGACCAGCATGGTGAAGGCCAGCCAGCGGCCGTCCGGCGACCAGGCCAGATTGTCCGGGTCCTCCGTCAGGTGGGTGACGGTGGCGACCTGGCCCGTATCCATCCAGCGCACATGGATCTGGCGCTGGCCGCCCTCGGCCTGGACATAGGCGATGCGGCCGCCGTCGGGCGACCAGCGGGCCAGCGACGCCGGCACCCGGCCGGGCAGCAGCGGCCGGTGCGAGCGGCCCTCATAGTCCACGACCCAGAGGGTGGGGACGGCCCGGTCCTTCATGATGTCCATGCCGACGCGGGCATAGACGATCTGCTTTCCGTCGGGGCTGATCTGCGGATCGCGCGCATATTCCAGTTCGAACACGTCGCGGTCGGTGAAGGGCGGCGGTGTCGCCGCCGCCGCGGCTCCCCCTTGCGCCGCCGCCGGTGCCGTGGCCGAGGCGGCCAGCAGCAGGGTGGCGCCGAACAGTCCCCGTGCGATCAGGCCCGTACCCATGAAACTCCCCGTTCTTTCGGTTGGTGTTCTTCCGGTTGGAGTGCCGACCCTAGACCGCTTCCCGCCGGACGGGAAGCCGGGCGCGCGACCGGCCCCAGGGTCGCGCCGCGGGGTGGTCCGGCCCCCCGCGACAAGCAGGCGGCTTGACCCATGTCAAAGCGGAATGTTCGGTCCCCGACGCACTCTCCGAGCAAATTCAGGAAAGGCCTGACCAGGATGCGTCCCGACCTCGTCGCCAAATATCGCAGCCAGCGGGTGCCGCGCTACACCAGCTATCCCGCTTCCCCCCACTTTTCGTCCGACGTGGATGCGGATACCTACAGGCAGTGGCTGTCGGAGATGCCGGCGGACGGCACGTTGTCGCTGTACCTGCATATTCCGTTCTGCCGCAGCATGTGCTGGTACTGCGGCTGCCACACCGTCGTCGTGCCGCACGACGATCCGATTCGCACCTATCTCCAGGCGCTGACCCGTGAGATCCGGACGGTCTCGGCCCTGCTCCCGGCCGGCCCGCGGGTGACGCACCTGCATTTCGGCGGCGGCACGCCGACGCTGATCCCGGCCGACGCCTTCGCCGCGCTGATGGAGACGATGCGCGAGGCGTTCGGCTTCGACGCCGACGCCGAGCTGGCGATCGAGGTCGATCCCCGAACCCTGCCGGAGGCGCTGCCGGCGGTGCTGGCCGCGGGCGGCATCAACCGCGCCTCGCTGGGCGTGCAGAGCTTCGACCCGGTGGTGCAGAAGGCGATCAACCGCTTCCAGTCGCCGGAGATGACGGCCGAGGCGGTGACGCGGCTGCGCGCCGCGGGCATCGCCGGCATCAATCTGGACCTGCTCTACGGCCTGCCCCACCAGACGGTGGAGTCCTGCATCGAGACGGTGCGGACCGCGCTGTCCATGGACCCCGACCGGCTGTCGGTGTTCGGCTATGCGCACATGCCGTCCTTCAAGTCGCACCAGTCGCGCATCGGGGAGGACCACCTGCCCGACGCGGAGGAGCGCATCCGGCAGGTGCTGGCCATCGAGGCCACCTTGCAGGAGGCCGGCTATGTCCGCATCGGCATGGACCACTTCGCCAAGCCCGACGATCCCATCGCCGTGGCCGCCCGGGACGGACGCCTGCGCCGCAACTTCCAGGGCTACACGACGGACAGCGCCGACGCGCTGATCGGCTTCGGCGCCTCGGCCATCGGCCGGATGCCGCAGGGCTTCGTCGCCAACATCGTCCCCGTGCCGGGCTACCAGAAGGCGGTGACGGAGTCGGGGCTGGCGGTCGGCCGCGGCTTCCGGGTCAGCGACGACGACCGGCTGCGCGCCCGCCTGATCGAGCGGGTGATGTGCCAGTTCGAGGTGGACATCGACGCCATCGCCCAGGAGTTCGGCCGCCCGGTCGCCTCCGTCCTGCCGCCGCGGGCCGATCTGGCGCGGCTGCGCGACGACGGGCTGATCGAGCTTGAGGGCAACCGCCTGCGCGTGGTGGACGAGGCGCGGCCGCTGGTGCGCAGCGTCGCCGCCCTGTTCGACGCCTACCTCGATCCGGAGGGCGGTCGCCACAGCCGGGCGATCTGAGGCCTGGCCATCTGAGGCCGGGCGATCCTTGCCGGCAGGCGCCACGGAGGTGGCGTCCCGGAAGTTCCACGGCGCGGCGTGCCTGTCGCAGGACGGGCACGCCGCCCGTCTGTCCGGGGGGCGTCTGTCCGGAAAGCGGCCGCCGCCCCCCGCATCATTCCACCTGACAGCAGGTCCATGACGGTGCGGGAGAGGTCGATGGTTCGGATCGAGCGTGTGTTGGCGGGGTCGGCGGTGGTCGTCATCGCGGCGGCCCTCATCATTCCCATGGGCCCCATAGGCAAGGCCCCGCCGCCCGCGACAGAGGCCGCCGTTCCGGCGGTGACCGCTCCGGCGCCGGACGCGCAGGTCGCCACCCCGACCGCCGCGACCGTCGCGGCTGCCACGCCGGCCCCCGCTCCGGCACCGCAGGCTGAGGCCCCGGCGCCGCAGGCGGCACCCCGCACCGTGGTGACGGAGGCCCCGGCCGCCAGCCCTGCCCCGGCGCCCGCTCCGGCGCCCGCTCCGGCATTCGATCCGGAGAAGGACCCGCGGCTGACGGCGACGCTCTGGGCGCAGACGGCGTCGGAGCACCGCTACGCCCTGGCCCAGGCCTATGATCTCGCCGCCCTGCGCCTGCCCGATGCGCTGCGCCTGCCCGGCTCGGCCGCGGTGGAGCAGGAGGACGGCGGCGAGGGCAAGCCGCCCGCCGCCGTGTTCGACGTGGACGAGACGGTGCTGAGCAACGGCATCGCCGAGGCGCAGAGCATCCTGAAGAACGAATCCTTCAACACCGCCTCCTGGGATGCCTGGGTCGCCGCCCGCGCCGCCACGCCCCTGCCGGGGGCGGCCGAGTTCGTGGAGCTGCTGCGCCGCCTCGGCATCCGGCCGATCTTCATCACCAACCGCGAATGCGGCGGCCCGCGCGCCGGGGAGGCCGATGCCTGCCCGCAGAAGACCGACACGCTGGCCAACCTGCGGGAGAAGGGCTTCGGCGACGTGCAGCCCGACGATCTCTGGCTGGCCGGGGATGCCGTGCCGGCGGACTTCCAGCCGGTGGTCGGCGCCGCCACCTTCCCCAAGGACAAGACCACCCGCCGCGCCCTGGTGGCGGACCGCTACCGCATCGTCATGATGTTCGGCGACCAGCTCACGGACTTCGTCTCGGTCAGTCGCGGCTCCACCCCGGCCGACCTGAACGCCCTGGCCGACCGGCACGCCGATCTCTGGCGCACCCGCTGGATCACCCTGCCGAACCCGATGTACGGCATCTGGCTGAACGTGATCCCCGCACCGAAGTCGGGGGGCCTCGTCACCGAGTGACGGGAAGACGCTGTCACGCAGTGACGGAAAGACGCTGTCACCGAGTGACGGGAAGGGCCGTCACGCCGTGACGGCAGACGTCACCACGCCGTGACGGGACGCAGGCGGGGACCGCTCAGAACAGGCCGAGCTGGTCCCCCGGTGCGGGCGGCGGGCGGAAGCGGGTGCAGTCCAGCTCCAGCCGCCGCTCGTTCAGGCCCAGCCGCACGCAGGCCAGATGGAAGCGGCGGCGCAGCAGCTCGGCATAGGGGCCGGTGCCGCGCATCCGGGTGCCGAAGGCGGCCTGGTACAGCCCGCCGTCGCGGCACTGGCGCAGCAGGCTCAGCACCCGCGCCGCCCGGTCGGGCGCGTGCTCGTGCAGCCATTCCTGGAACAGGGCCGCGATCTCCAGCGGCAACCGCAGCAGGATGTAGCTGGCCCGCTTCGCCCCGGCCGCGGCCGCTTCCTCCAGGATCGCCTCCAGCTCGTGGTCGGTCAGGCCGGGGATCATGGGGCTGGCCAGCACGGCCACGGGGATGCCGGCCGCCGCCAGCTCCCGCACCGTCTCCAGCCGCCGGGCCGGCGTGGCGGCCCGCGGCTCCATCCGGCGGGAGAGGTCGCGGTCCAGCGTGGTGACGGAGACGGCGACGGAGACCAGCCCCTCCGCCGCCATCGGCGCCAGGATGTCCAGGTCGCGGGTCACCAGCGCCGACTTGGTGATGATGCCGACCGGGTGGCGGAAGTCGCGCAGCACCTCCAGCACGCCGCGGGTGATGCGCTCCTGCCGGTCCACCGGCTGGTAGGGATCGGTGTTGGAGCCCAGGGTCAGCGGCTTCGCCACATAGCCCCGGGCCCGTAGTTCCCGCGCCAGCAGCTCGGCCGCGCGCGGCTTGCGGAACAGCGTCGTCTCGAAATCCAGCCCCGGCGACAGGCCCAGATAGGCATGCGTCGGCCGGGCGTAGCAGTAGATGCAGCCATGCTCGCAGCCGCGGTAGGGGTTCAGCGAACGGTCGTAGGGGATGTCCGGGCTGTCGTTGCGGGCGATGACGCTGCGGCTGGTGTCGTCGTGCAGCACCGTCCGCAGCGGCGGCAGGGCGTCGTCGTCCGCCGCCTCGTCCGCCGCCTCCGACGGGCCGGGGCCGGACTGTGACCGGCCGGGCCGCGTCCAGCCGTCGTCGATGGCGACGCGGCGGGTCGCCTCGAACCGGCCGGACCGGTTCGACAGGCTGCCGCGGCCCTTGACCGCGCGATCGGGCAGTTCATCGACCATGCCGGCAGGGTGCCATGCCGGCCGGAACATATCAAGAACATTGCCGGGCGTTCCCAGGCCGGGGGCGGATCAGCCCGCGATCTCCACCGCCGGGACCTGCGGCAGCAGCGGCGCCGCCTCCGCCCACCAGTCCGGCCGGGCCGCGCGCAGTTCCGCCGCGGCCGCGCACGCATCCGTTTCGCTTCCGAAAAGACCGAAGCAGGTGGCGCCGCTGCCGGACATGCGGGCGAGCCGGCAGCCGGCCGCGGCGCGCAGGGCGTCCAGCATCTCCGCCACCACCGGGGCCAGGGACAGGGCCGGGGCCATCAGGTCGTTGCCGCGCGCTTCCAGCATCGTTACGAAGTCGGAAAGATCGGTCGGCGCCCGTTCCAGCCGGCCGGCAGCGCTGAAGCCGCCCTGGCGCGCGCCGAACACCTCCTTCGTGCCCAGGCCGATACCGGGATTGACCAGCACCAGCCAGACCGGGGGCAGGGCGGGGGCGGGGTCGATCACGTCGCCGATGCCGCCGAAATAGGCGCTGCGGCCGTGCAGACAGACCGGCACGTCGGCGCCCAGGCCCGGCGCCACGGCCGCCGGGCGGGGATCGTCCGGGGCCAGCCCCCAGAGGGCGGTCAGCGCCCGCAGGGCCGCCGCCGCGTCGCTGGAGCCGCCGCCGATGCCGCCGGCCACGGGCAGCCGCTTGTGCAGCGTCACCGCCACGTCGGGCGCGCGGCCCACGGCCTCGGCCAGCCGGCGGCAGGCGCGGGTGACCAGATTGCGTTCCGGGTCCTCCGCCCGCAGGGGCGCCGCGAAGGGCCCGTCGATGTCCAGCCGGAACGTCTCCGCCGGCGCCACCTCCACCACGTCCCACAGTCCGGCGAAGACGACCAGACTGTCCAGCAGGTGATAGCCGTCGGCCCGCCTGCCCAGCACATGCAGGTAGAGGTTCAGCTTGGCCGGGGCGGCGGCGCGGACGGCGGTGCTGCCGGTGGTGATGGTGGGAGCGGGCATGGGCACGGTCACGGGACGGTCGGGGGCGGGGAACGGGACGGCCGCCACAGTTCCCGAGGCGACCGCCGGAATCAAGTCCGCCGGCATCAGGCCCCCCGGGCTGCGGCCCCCTGTATCAGTCCCGCCGGCCCCTGGTCCCCCGCCCGGCCCCCCGGCGTCAGGGCGTCGCCGGACCGGTGCCCGCCGTCCGGGGCAGGGGCAGGCCGTCCTTCAGCTTCGCCTCCGCCGTGCGCCGCAGCGTGTCGTCCTCGGCCTGCTGCGCCGCCCGGCGCCACTGGAACCGCGCCTCGGTGCGGCGGCCGGCGGCCCAGTAGGCGTCGCCCAGATGGTCGTTGATGGTGGGTTCGAACGGCTCCAGTTCGGCCGCGCGCTCCAGTTTCTCCACGGCAGCGGGGATTTCGCCCTGCCGGAACAGCACCCAGCCCAGGCTGTCCATGATGTGACCGCTGTCCGGGCGCAGGGCGACGGCCTTCTCCAGCATCGTCCGCGCCTCCTCCAGGTGGATGCCGCGCTCGGCCCAGCCATAGCCCAGGAAGTTCAGGAGCGACGGATGGTCGGGGTTCAGCGCCAGGGCGCGGCGCAGGTCGGCTTCCGCCTCCGGCCAGCGTCCTTCCCCCTCCAGCGACATGGCGCGGGCGAAGTACAGCACCCAGCCGCGTCGGCCGGGCTCTCCCCCGGGCAGACGGGCGACGGCGCGGTCATAGGCAGCCACCGCCAGCGCATGGCGGCCGGCCATGCGGTGGATATCGCCCAGATCCATCAGCGCATCGGTCCGCTCCGGCCGTTCGGCGGCCATCGTCTCCAGCATGCGCAGGGCCTCGTCGTCCTGTCCGGCCCGGTGCAGCGCGTCCGCCTCGCGCAGGCGTGCCCCCCAGCCCACGACCGGGTCGCCGGCCACGGCGCGGTATTCGGCCAGCGCGTCCTGCGGCCGCTCGCGGTCCAACAGGATGTCGCCCACCATCATCCGGGCGAACGGCTGCTGCGGCCGCAGGTGCAGGGAGATGCGGGCGAAGGCCAGCGCCGGGTCCGCCACCCCCTCCCGGTGCAGGCCCGCGGCCACGTCGAACAGCGCTCCCGCCAGCCCGTCGCGGGCATCGGTGATGAGGCGCGGGGGCGTACCGCCGGCCTCCAGCCGGGCCAGGGTCCGCTCCAGGGCGGGGGACTCCGGATTCTCCGCCAGGAAGGCGGCATAGAGGGCGCGGGCATGGTCCGGCCGGCCCTGGCGTTCGTAGAAGTTGCCGGCCAGCAGCACGGGCCGCAGCGGCATCCCGTCCGCCAGGGCCTGGGCATAGGCCGCGGCCGCGGCCTCGGCGTTGCCGCGCAGATCCTCGATCAGGGCCGTCTGGAAATGGCGCAGCGCGACGAAAGCCGGCGCCCCGTCCAGCTTGTCCAGGGCGGCCAGGGCGGCGTCGGGATTGCCGGCGGCGACCTCCGTCCAGGCGGTCACCAGGGGGATGACGAGGCGCCCCGGCCCGTCGGCCGGGAGTGTCGCCAGCCGTTCGCGGGCGTCCTTGATCCGGCCGGCGGCGATATCGTCCGCCAGCAGCAGCCCATACGCGGCGAAGGCGCCGCGGCCGGCTTCCACGGTACGGCGGGCCAGGGGCAACGCCTCGGTGATGTTGCCTTCGGACAGGTTCAGCACGAAGGCGCGCCGGAGCAGTTCCGGGTTGTCGGGGTCGTGGGCCAGCGCCTCGGTCAGCAGCCGGGCCGCGGCCTTGCCGTCGCCGGCGTTCTGGGCGACGCGGCCGGACAGATAGCTGGACATGGCGGCGCCGGACAGCCGCTCGGCCGCCGCCTCCGCACCCGGGGCCCCGGCCCTGCCCGGTTCGGCCCGCGCCCCGCCGGCCATCGCCGGCAGCGCCAGCGCCGCCAGCAGGGCCAGCACCGCCGCGGACCGGCCGCCGGTCCGGGTCCCGTGTCGGTCAGATCGCGTGATCCCGGTCTGTCCCATCCCTGCCCGTTCCATCCGTCTGCCGTCCGTTCGCATGGCCCCGGTCGGGGGGCCCTCTCTACGGGACCCCGTCTGCGGGGGCGCGGCGGAACCGTCTCCAAATCCGCTGCGCGAAAGGAGCGTATCCAGAAAGGACTTAAGGGATCAACAAGGTTGCGCCCGTGCGGGGCGCCTGCCGGAAAGGTGTCTGTGACCTTTGCCGGACCGGACGCCCGCCGGATGCCGTCCGGCGGGCCCGTCCCGTCATGACCGCCGTCGGCGGCGGTCCTGTCTTCCGGTTCCGCGTCTGCGGCCGCCCGGATCACATGTTCGGATAGTTCGGACCCCCGCCGCCCTCCGGCACGGTCCAGACGATGTTCTGCTGCGGGTCCTTGATATCGCAGGTCTTGCAGTGGACGCAGTTCTGGAAGTTGATGACGAAGCGCGGATTGCTGCCGTCCTCGTTGCGCACCACCTCGTAGACCCCGGCCGGGCAGTAACGCTGCGCCGGCTCGTCGAAGGTCGGCAGGTTGTAGCTGATCGGGATCGAGGGGTCCTTCAGCTTCAGGTGCGCCGGCTGGTCTTCCTCATGGTTCGTGTTGGAGAGGTAGACCGAGGACAGGCGGTCGAAGCTGATCACGCCGTCCGGCTTCGGATACTTGATCTTCGGCGCCTGGTCGGCCGGCACCAGGCTTTCATGGTCGGCCTTCTTGTGGTGCAGCGTGTAGGGCAGCAGCCAGTTCAGCTTAAGCTCGTGCAGCCACATCTGGAAGCCGGCGTGCAGGGTGCCCAGGGTCATGCCCCAGCGCAGGCCCGGTTTCACGTTGCGGACCTTGTACAGATCCTCGTAGGCCCAGCTGTCCTTGAAGGACTTCTCGTAGACGTCCAGCGTGTCGCCCGGGCCGACGCCGGCCTTCAGCCGGGCGAAGGCGGCATCGGCCGCCAGCATGCCCGTCTCCATGGCGTTGTGGGTGCCCTTGATGCGGGGGACGTTGACGAAGCCGGCGGAACAGCCGATCAGCGCGCCGCCGGGGAAGGCCAGCTTCGGCACCGACTGGAGGCCGCCCTCGTTGATCGCGCGGGCGCCGTAGGACAGCCGCTTGCCGCCCTCCAGGATGGCCCGGATCGACGCGTGCTGCTTGAAGCGCTGGAACTCCTCGAACGGCGACAGGTGGGGGTTCCAGTAGTCCAGGTTCACCACGAAGCCGATGGCGACCAGATTGTCCTCCAGGTGGTACATGAAGGACCCGCCGGTGGTCTTCTTGTCCAGGGGCCAGCCCTGGGTGTGGGAGACCCGCCCCGGCCTGTGCTTGGCGGGATCGACCTGCCACAGCTCCTTGATGCCGATGCCGTACTTCTGCACGTCGCAGTCGCGGCGCAGGTCGAAGCGCTCCATCAACTGCTTGGACAGGTTCCCGCGCACCCCCTCGGCGAACAGGGTATAGGTGCCGTGCAGCTCCATGCCGGGGGTGTAGCGGTCGGTCGGCTCCCCGTCCTTGCCGATGCCCATGTCGCCGGTGGCGACGCCCTTGACCGAGCCGTCCTCGTTGTAGACCACCTCGGCCGCGGCGAAGCCGGGATAGATCTCCACGCCCAGGGCTTCCGCCTGCTGCGCCAGCCAGCGGCACAGGGAGCCCAGGCTGATGATGTAGTTGCCGTCATTGTGCATCAGCGGCGGCAACATGAAGTTCGGGATGCGGAAGCCGCCCGTCTCCTTCAGGATGTAGAAGCGGTCGTCCGTGACGGGGGTGTGGAGGGGGGCGCCCTTCTCCTTCCAGTCGGGGATCAGTTCCGTGAGAGCCCGCGGGTCCAGGACCGCTCCGGATACGATATGGGCTCCGACTTCGGAGCCCTTCTCCAGAACGCAGACGCTGACGTCGTGTCCGGTTTCCGCGGCGAGCTGTTTGAGCCGGATCGCGGCGGACAGACCGGCTGCGCCGGCGCCCACGATCACGACGTCGTACTGCATCGATTCTCGTTCCATTTCGCTCCCCAGCGTGGATTTATCGTTGCCCTGGCCCTGTTACCCTGGCCTCCGGCGGTAAATGATTCGGTATGGTGAACGGCTGATGTAGAAGCATAGGAGCGATGGCAGGGTCAAACCATGATTGAACTGGGGCAGAGTGTCGCGGCTCTCCGTTTTCTGGCGGAGATCGGGGCCGACGAAGCGGTGAACGACCAGCCGACGGACTGGACGGCGATCGCCTCCCGGAGCCGTGCCGCCGCCGCGGAAACGGCCCGCCCGTCCGGCGCCGTCCCGTCCGGTGCGGTGCCTCCCCGGGCGCCCGCCCCGGCCCGGCCCGGGTCCGCCCGCCCCGCCGGCTCCGCTCCGGCCGCCGCGGGCAGCGCGCCCCCGCCGCCGCTGGGGGCGGCGGAATCCTCGCAGACCGCCCGCGCCGCGGCCGCCGCGGCCACCAGCCTGCCGGAGCTGAAGGCGGCGCTGGCCGCGTTCGAGGGCTGCGCGCTCCGCCACACCGCCACCAACCTCGTCTTCGCCGCCGGCGATCCGTCGGCCCGGGTGATGCTGGTGGGGGAGGCGCCGGGCGAGCAGGAGGACCGGCAGGGCCTGCCCTTCGTGGGGCCGGCCGGGCTGCTGCTGGACCGGATGCTGGCCGCCATCGGGCTCGACCGCACGGCGGACACGCCCGACCGCGCCGCCTACATCACGAACGTGGTGAACTGGCGTCCCCCCGGAAACCGCAGCCCGACGGACGGGGAGGTGGCGGCCTGCCTGCCCTTCGTGCAGCGCCATATCGAGCTGGTGAACCCGGCCGTGCTGGTCTTGCTCGGCGGCATCAGCGCCAAGTCCCTGTTGCAGCGGACGGAGGGCATCACCCGCCTGCGCGGCCGCTGGTTCGAGTACGCCAGCCCCGGCCTGTCCCGGCCGCTGCCGGCCCTGCCGATGCTGCATCCGGCCTATCTGCTGCGCAATCCCGCCGCCAAGCGGGAGGCGTGGAAGGACCTGCTGGCGTTGCAGGAGCGGCTGGAGGCGCTGGACGCCGGCCGCTGATCCGTGCCACCCCTGGCGGCCGATCCGCCATCCCCCCGGACCCGGGAGCCGAGCCCATGGCCCGCATCGACGAAAGCCGTCCCTTCCTGCCGGTCAACATCGCCGTGCTGACCGTCTCCGACAGCCGCGACCTTGCCGACGACCGCTCCGGCGACACGCTGGTGGAGCGGCTGACCGGGGCCGGGCACCGGCTGGCCGCCCGCGCCCTCGTGAAGGACGAGGTGCGGGCGATCGTGGACGTGCTGCGCGGCTGGATCGCCGATCCGGCGGTGGATGTCGTCATCTCCACCGGCGGCACCGGGCTGACCGGCCGCGACGTGACGCCGGAGGCGTTCGAGAGCCTGTTCGAGAAGCGCATCGACGGCTTCGGGGAACTGTTCCGCCAGCTCAGCTACGAACAGATCGGCACCAGCACGATGCAGAGCCGGGCCGTCGGCGGGGTCGCCGGCGGCACCTATCTGTTCGCCCTGCCGGGCAGCCCCGGCGCCTGCCGCGACGGCTGGGACCTGATCCTGAAATGGCAGCTCGACAGCCGCCACCGCCCCTGCAACCTGGTGGAGCTGATGCCGCGGTTGCAGGAGCATCTGGGTTAGGGCCTTCGCCGCGCCGTCCGCTGCCAGCGGCGCAGGGAGTCCCGGTCGTCCAGGTCGGCCAGCGGATCGGCCAGGGCCGTGGTCAGGCCCGCCCGCTCCAGCCGTTCCCGGCTGTCGGCCAGGGCCTGCGGGCTCGACCAGCGCACCCCGGCCAGCAGGTCCGTGCGCCGCGGCGGGCGGCGGAAGCCGATCAGCCAGTAGCCGCCGTCCTCGGACGGGCCGAACACGGCGTCCGCCCGCCGCAGCCGGGCCAGCGCCCGGGCCACCGCCGCCGCCGTGATCTCCGGGATGTCGCTGCCCACCAGCACCGCCGGTCCGCGCCGGCACCCGCCGGGACCGCCCGCGAGCCCGCGCAGCATCCGCTCGCCCAGGTCGCCGCGCCCCTGCGGCTGCGTCTGCCAGGGCCGCGTCTGCCAGGGCCGCGTCTGGCAGTGCCGCGTCTGGCAGTGCCGCGGCCAGCCGGTCAGCGCCCGGTCGGGCGCCACCGCCAGCACGCAGTCCCAGCGCGGGTCGCGGCCCAGCCGGCGCAGCGTCGCGGCCAGACAGGCGCGGTAGATGCGCAGCGCCTGCGCCTCCCCGATGCCGCGGGCCAGCCGGCGCTTCACCCGGCCCATGCGCGGCGCCTTCGCCAGCACGACGACCCGCGGCCTCATCCGTACACCCGCGCGATCAGTCGGGGCGGCACGCCCAGGTGCCAGAGGGCGAGGCAGCCCAGGTTGCGGGCCGAGCGGCGCCACCAGCCGTCGCGCCGCCAGCGCGCGGCGGAGGTGACGGCCGCGGCCCCCAGCGGGACCAGCCGCCGCCGGCCCAGCCGGCGCACCAGGTCCACATCCTCCATCAGCGGTAGCGGCCGGTAGCCGCCGACGGCGTCGTACAGGCGGCGGGACAGCAGCAGCCCCTGGTCGCCGTAGGGCAGGGCCAGGACCCGGCAGCGCCAGGCCACCAGCCGCTCCAGCCGGCGGGCCTGGGGCTCCGCCGCGTCCAGGGCGAAGCGGAACCAGCCGGCGCGGGCGTCGGCGTCCGGCCGGGCCAGAAAGGCCGCCACGGCATCGGCCCAGCCGGGGGCGGGCACCGTGTCGGCGTGCAGGAACAGCAGCCAGCCGCCCGTCGTCGCCGCGGCTCCGGCGGCAAGCTGGATGCCGCGTCCCCGCGGCGCCGCCAGCACCCGGCACCCGCGGGCTGCGGCCAGCGCCGCCGTGCCGTCGGTGGAGCCGCCGTCCACGACGACGATCTCCGCCCCCGGCCAGCCGGACAGGGCGTCCAGCGTGGCCGGCAGGGCGACCGCGGCGTTCAGCGCCGGGATCACCACGGACAGGGCGGGGGGAGCGGGGCACATGCTCCCCATATGCCCCGGCCCGGTCCGCCCGTCCACGGGTCAGTCCAGGGCGCGCCAGTCCGGCGTCCCCAGCTCCTCACGGAAGGCGAAGCGCCGGAGATGGTCGATCACCACCTGCTGGAGCCGCTCCAGCGTGGCCGCATCCTGGGCCGCGATCGTGATCCCCAGCGCCTCGGGCGTGGCGGTCAGCGTGCAGGTGTTGCCGTCGCCGAAGGGGATGTGGCCGCTGCCGGCATCGAAGCGGACATCGAAGCGGTGGCTCCAGTGCTTGCAGAGCTGGGCCAGATAACGCTCGGCGGTCGCCGTCGTGATGCTGGTCGTGGCGCGGACCATGGCGGTGTCCTCCGGGACGGCCGTCGGCAGGGCCTCGATCGCCGCGGCGGCGGCGTTCAGGGCGGCGGCGGCGGCGGCGATCTCCTGCGGCGTCAGCGACGGGCGGGAGAGGCGGTTGGCCAGGGCGCGCTTCAGCCCGTCCATGGCCGCCTCCACCTCCGGGATGCCGCGGTGGCGGTCGCGGATGCGGCGGGCACGTTGCAACGCCGTTTCCACCAGCGAGCGGTTCTCCTCCAGGAACAGCGCGCCGGCCGGGGTCAGGGTGTAGGGCTTACGGCCGCCCCCGCTCTCGTCGCGGGCGACATAGCCCAGATCCTCCAGCAGGCTCAGGGTCGGGTACATCATGCCGGGGCTGGGGTTGTAGGCGCCGCCCAGCAGGTCCGACATGGCGCGGATCAGCTCATAGCCGTGGCGCGGCTTCTCCGACAGCAGGTGCAGCGCCAGCAGGCGCGGGTCGCCCTGGTCCAGCAGCCGGCCGCGCCGCCCGCCGCCCTGCCGCCCGCCATGCCGGCCCCCCCGGGGCCCGCCCCAGGGGCCGTCCCCCTCGCCGCCGCCAGGGCGCCCGCCCCCCAAAGGGCCACCCCCCAAAGGTCCACCCTCGTAAGGTCCGCCGTCCCCGTCGCCGAAGCCGTGGGCGAAGCGGCGGCCGGGCAGGCCACAGCGGCCCGCCCGCCGATGCATCGCAAAAGCCTTCATCATCATCTCCCTCATGGGGTCCTCATCGTTCCAGCATTCGATATGACGATGAATAGATATATCTAAAACTGGAGTGGCGCAAGACCCGATCGGGCGCAAGGGGGGTAGCCGACGGCCCCGGCCCTGCGGCTGCCGTGTGAAATTTGCCGGTTGGCTGTTGCCTGTGGCGACCAGCGGCGTTGATGCAGGGCTGGAATCCGGGTAACGATTCGCCGCCGACCAGAGGGGGACCTATGCCGACCGGGGTACGCCGGAAATCGGCGCGCGCACCGTCGAAGGGGGCGACGGTCCCGCGGCGGACGAAAGACGGACAGCCGCCCGCACGCGAGCAGGAGACACGAGGAATGACCCGCACATTCATTTCGATGGCGAAGACGGGCGGACAGGGCAAGACCCTGGTGGCCCAGATGCTGGCGCTGCAACACGAGATCAAGGGCGTGCCGGTGAAGCTGGCCGCCGCCGACAGCGACACCCTCAACCAGCGCTCCAAGTTCGGCCGGCTGTTCCCCAACGTGAAGGAGCTGGGCATCGGCGAGGACCTGACGAAGGTCAAAAGCTCGACCGATCCGAACCTCGCCATCAAGTACTGGGACGAGTTCGGCCGCACGCTCCTGGACGGCGGCTTCGTCATCGATGTCGGCGCCAACGTGGCGGCCGAGCTGTTCGCCTGGGCCGAGGCGCGCAACGCCGGCGCCCTGCTGCGCCGCCGCAACACCGCCCCGCTCGACCTGATCGTCGCCACCAAGGCGGAGTCGCAGGCGATCGAGGATGCCCGCGCGCTGTTGCAGTACAGCTTCGACAAGAACGAGTGGCTGCCGTTCGCGCGCCGCTTCGTCGTGCTGAACGAGGTCGCCGGCGGCTTCAGCCGCTATGAGAACGATCCCGCCTTCAAGCGCCTCAAGGCGTTCCAGGGCATGGGCGTCGGCCTGATCCAGATGAAGCGCTGCGAGTCGGACATCTGGGGCCTGCTGGAGAAGGAGTTCATCTCCGTCCGCGACGCGCTGAAGCTGAACGAGGTCGATCTGGAGAAGCGCTACGGCATCGATGTCTGGACCGGCCATGGCGGGCTGACCGACCTCAAGGCCTGGGCGGCGGAGACGCTGGCCGCCTTCGAGCGTGCCGGCCTGATGCCCGGTGCCCAGCTCGGCGGCCAGTTCGGTGCGCCGGCCGCCGCCCCGTTCAGCCCGCAGCCGGAGCCCCTGGGCATCGGCAGCAACTGACCGGCCGGGCGCGGAACACCCCGTCCGCCGTACCTGTTCCGCCGTCCCCGCCCGCTGACCGGTCCACCGACAGGTCCGGGGCGGGGACGGCGCGTTTCCGGGGGGATGTGGAACCTTGGTCCGGTTCGAGAATGTGGGCCTGCGCTACGGGACGGGGCCCGAGGTGCTGCGCGACATCAGCTTCGAGCTGGCGGCCGGCTCCTTCCATTTCCTGACCGGCCCCACCGGGGCCGGCAAGTCCAGCCTGCTGAAGCTGCTGACCCTGTCCGAGCGGCCGTCGCGCGGGCTGGTCACGCTGTTCGGGCAGCAGCTTTCCAAGCTGCCGCGCGGCGCCCTGCCGGAGCTGCGCCGGCGCATCGGCGTGGTCTTCCAGGACTTCCGCCTGCTCGACCACATGACCGTGTTCGACAATGTGGCGCTGCCGCTGCGCATCGCCGGCACGGCCGACCGCCGCATCCAGGAGGCGGTGACCGACCTGCTGTCCTGGGTCGGGCTGGGCGACCGCATGCACCTGCTGCCGCCGGTGCTGTCGGGCGGTCAGAAGCAGCTCGTCGCCATCGCGCGCGCCGTCGTCACCAGCCCCCAGCTCATCGTCGCGGACGAGCCGACCGGCAACATCGACCGCGAGATGTCGCACAAGATCATGCGGCTGTTCATCGAGCTGAACAAGCTGGGCACCACGGTCGTCGTCGCCACCCACGACATGTATCTGGTGGACCGTTTGCAGAAGCCGGTGCTGGAACTGTACGAAGGCAAGCTGGCGGAGGCGTCGTGGTGGCTCTCGCCCGACCGCGCCGGCCGGCCCGCGCCGGAAGCGCCGCCGGACGGACCCGCCGCCGCGCCGTCGGACCCGCCCGACCCGCAGGCCGCCCCGCTGGACTCCCGGCCGGACCCCCGGCTGGACCCCCGGCTGGACCCCCGGCTGGACCCGTTGTTCTGACCGGTCAGGAGCGGGTGCCGTCCGCGGCCCGGATCTGGTCCAGCAGGGCCGCCGTGGCGCGGCCGTCCACCGGCAGGCGGCGGTCCTTCTGGAAGGCGCGGATGGCCGCTTCGGTGCGCGGTCCGGTCAGCCCGTCGGGCCGCCCCATGGGATAGCCCAGGGCCTTGAGCCGGCGCTGCACCTCTGCCACCCCGGCACGGTCCAGCGCCCGGGGGCCGCCGTCGCCGGCCACCCCGGTTCCGAGCGCGGCGGGGGACAGCGCCGGCAGGGCGGCCGCGACCTCGACATTGCGGCCGCCGTCGGCCAGCCGCTTCAGGGCCGCCACGGCGGTGCTGTCGCCCTCGGCGGCGGCCTGGGCGTACCAGGCGGCGGCCGTTTCCAGGTCGGGGGCGCCGTCCACCCCCTGTTCGTAGAGGATGCCGAGCATGAAGCGCGCCCGGTCCACCCCGGCGTCGGCCGCCAGCTCGAACCACTGCGCCGCCAGCGCCGGGTCGCGCTCCACCGCCGCGCCTTCGGCGAACAGCAGGCCCAGATCGTACATGGCCTCGGCATGGCCCAGTTCGGCCGCCTTCACGTACCAGTCCAGCGCCCGGTCCATGTCCACCGGCAGGCCCAGCCCGCCGCGGTTCAGCGCGGCCAGCGACCAGCAGGCGTCCGCCTCGCCCGCCGCGGCGGCCTTCTCGTACCAGTAGAGCGCGCGCGGCAGGTCGGCCTCGCCCTCCAGCGAGCCGGAGGAGAGCCGGTCCGCCAGTTCGAGCTGCGCCGCCGCGTCCCCGGCGCGGGCGCGCTCCTCAAGGCCCAGCAGGGCGGAGTCGGTGCCGCCCGGCAGGGGTCTCGCCCCGGCGGCGGCCAGGGCCGCGGCGGTCGCCACCGCCGCCGGGGCTGCCGCGACAGTCCGCTTCTTCGCCAGGGTCTTCGCCGCCGGCTTGCCCGCCGCCTTCGCCGCGGCGGCCTTGTTCTGTGGCTTCGCGGCCTTGTTTTGCGGCTTCGCCGGGGCCGTCTTCGCGGCCTGGGGCTTCTGGGGCTTCGCCACCGCCGGTCGGGCCGGCGGGACGGGCTTGGCGGGACCGGACGGTTTCGTCGCCGTCTCCGCCCGGGCGGGCAGGGCCGGGGCGGCGGCCAGCAGGGTGCAGATCAGAACGGCCAGAGTCCGGCGCATTGCCGGCGTACTCCACGATTGCGGGGGGCGGGTCGACCGCACCCTAGCATGAATGCTCCCGGTGGCCACTCTGCCGATGCCCCGGCAGCGGCGGATTTCCGTGACATGCGCGGGCCGTTGCGCGGACCGGCGAGTCCGGGTATAACCCCCGCCTCCCGCCGCGGATGGGGCGTCGCCAAGCGGTAAGGCAGCGGTTTTTGGTACCGCCATTCCCAGGTTCGAATCCTGGCGCCCCAGCCAACTTCACGTTGAAATACGATCACTCCCCCTTGGGTACGGCGATTCCCAGATCGGCGCGCATGGCGACCTTCAGGTCCGCCTGCACTTTTGACCGCTGAGGGTGCGGGGAGCCGTCACTCAAGGGATTGGTCTCGAATAATTGGTCAATGTGGCGTTGGGCGGCAGCCGATGCGACGAGATCGCATACATTTCGACAATGACCGACATACAAGGCGGCTTCAGGGGTTCTCTCCACCTCTGACCGATGCAATGCATTCAGCAAATTGACGTACGCTTCCTTCTTCTCCCGGAATCGCCGTTCGTCGAGCGCCGCCCGGCGCGACAGCCACGATTGAAGAAAACTGGTCACGATGCCGCCGACGATGCCGCCGACGCCAGCAGCCGACAGGATGGAGATAAGTGATCCCATTTCCGTCACGCCGCCTGCGACTTCCGATACGCCGCAGCGGTCGTCTCGGGTTCCTGTTCGATGACGGCGAGATAGGCCCGCACGGCGGGGGGCGGCATGGTGCGGCCGATTTCATATTGGCGGAGATTAGCCACGGGAATGCCGTAGCGTTCCGCGAATTCCGACTGGCTCACACCAAGCTGCTGCCGCAGACGCCTGATGCGCCGCCCTTGCAGGGCTTTTTCAAGGCCCTCAGCGCTGACTGGGCGATCTTCCGAATCGGAAGTATCGGCTTCAATCGCTATGATAGGCCCTTTCTTCACGGTCGTTACTCCGTCTCACCGAAATGAAGCGCACTGCATCCCCGCGCCAGACATGCACGGCGGTATAAAGTTTGCCATCAACCATCCCGATGGCCTTGTGACGTTCCTCTTCGTCTTTCTTACGGATCGTCGATAAAATCAAGACGTCAGGATCATCGAAAATCCGCGCTCCGAAGGCCAAGGAAAGCCCATGCTTTTCCCGATTGGCGGCATCTTTGACGGTGTCGAATTCGATTTCCATCCTCTGTGTATTTTACATATGGAGCGGTGATGCGGCAAGGTGGTTTCGGCTCATCGGTGTCTGCACCGGATCCAGAAGCGACCTATCATTTCAGGCGAGCACACCATAAAAGTTCTATAAGCTTCCAGGACCCCAGCCATCCCGATCATGCCCTGCCCTTGATGCCGGTCGCTCGCCTCCCGCGGGAGCGGCAGGGGCGCCTTCGGGACGCGCGAAGACGGTCCCTCTTCCGCCGCCCCCTGGCCGCCCTGCGCCAGTGGGCCGGGGTGTAGGCGGGGTCCGTCACAGCCGGGCCGGGCGCGCGTCTTTCCTGGGGGGTGTTCCGCCCCCGGCGGGGACGGAGGGACGGGTGCCGGTCACGGTCGTGGTGATGAACGCCGAGGGGGCGGCGGATATCCGCATCCGTCTGGTGGACGAGTTCAGCGGCGCGCCCCTGCCCGGCGTCGTGCTCACCCTGATCCCGGGCGGGGTTTCGGCGAAGCTTGCGCCGGCGAGCGTCACCACGGACGCGGAGGGGACGGCCGTGCTGGGCCGCGGCACCTTCGCGGCGGTGCAGTTCAAGCTCTCCTTCAATCTGCCGGGCTACTACGTCACGGGCGAGAGATTCGTGCCGGGGCCGTACCTGTCGGACGCGGTGGCGGCCCCGCTGGAGAAGGCCATCGTCCTGACCGTCGGTCTCGCCCCCCTGGTGCCGAAGCTGCCGGGCGACATCGCCGCCGTGGCGGCCGGCGTGCTGACGGCGCAGAAGCTGATCCGTGTCGGCGTCGATGTCGGCCCCAACCTGGGCAACCAGGCCGCCGGCCTGCTGCTGCTGCGGAACCTGCGCCGGCTGGGCTATGCCGGGCCGATCGAGGTCCTGCTCGACCCGGACCCGACCCTGGACCATTTCGAGCTGACCGGGCTGGCGATCCTCGCCACGCCGCGGGGCAACGACGATGCGGGCTGCTGCACCGCCGTCGCCAAAGCCTGCGCCGCGGCGGCGGGGCTGGTCCCGACCCGGGTGCAGACGAAGACCGGCACCGATCCGTTGCAGGTGGAGGTCGTCTTCACCGACAACACGAACGGCGAGGAGCATTACGACAAGCCGTTCCTCCAGGCGATCTTCACCAACCTGCCTGCCTGTTCCAGGTTCGAGGGCACGACCCCGGCGGGGCAGAAGTCCGGCTGGAACCGCCCGCTGGACAACCCGCCCCTGGACCCGGCCCGGGTCCACTTCACCGTCCGGATCGAGAGCGTGGCGGAGATCAGCGTGCGGGACAAGGTGGCCCTGCTCGATCCCGGCTACGCCACCAATCCCCTGTACGGCAAGAACACGAGCTTCGTGGCGAAGCCGGCGTTCGATACCGATCCCGCCGCGACGCCCTGCCTGGGCCTGATCGCGGCGGCGGAACGCTCCTTCCCGGAAACGGATGCCTACCGCCGGGAGATCCTGCGGACCCCCGCCCTGATGCTGCTGGAACCCTACTGCTGGTATCCGCACCTGCGCTGCCTCTGCGCCGACGGGCGGCCCCCCTGGCCGCTGCCGCTGCCGCTGGAGGCGGCCTATCTGATCGACCCCATCGAGCCGCAGGACTATGCCGCCATCCTGGGCGGGCTGGCCGACAAGGGCGTGGCGGCGTTCCTGGACGCCTTCATGGCCGCGGCGGCGAAGGGGGCAGGGAAGGGGGCGATCTGCCCCATGACGGTCTACGGCATCCATCAGGCGCCGGACCCGGCCGTCGCCCTGACGAACATCCTGGCCGGGCTGGCGGCAGCCGGGAAGGGGACGGCACTTCCGGCGCCGGCGGTGCCGCTGGTGATCTCCAAGATGGACGTGGCCCCGGTGGTCGAGCAGTGCGGCGGCCGGCCCGTCGCCCTCACGGACCCCCAGGCCCTGGCCATCCTCATGGAGATCCTGGAGGGACCCGGGGACTCGCCCGTGGTCTTCCACACGCCCCCGGCCCTGCCGCAGCCCGTCTTCCAGATCCTTGTCCAGATCAGCCGCTTCCCGGTGATCCTGGAAGGGGCGAATACCGCCAATCTGGTTCAGATGCTGGCGAAACCGTACCTGTCCGTGAAGACCACCTATACGCCCTATCCGGTCATTCCCGGCAGGGAGAAGGTAGTCACCGACCTGACCGCCCTGACGGCGATCGTCACCGACCCCCACCTGTCCGACAAGCCGGAGGATCTGGCGATGCTGGCCGGCTACTTCCGCGGCTGCTGCGTCTACGGCACCGCCTTCGACTTCGGCAACTATTTCGGCACGGTGCGGGACCGGGCCAGCTCTGATGGCCTGGACGAGCTGCTGCTGGCGCTGTTCTGCTTCCACAACGCCATGCAGTAACGGGCCTTGAAGGGAGCGCCGCCCGACGGAGCCCGGGGCCGGGCTCCGTCGGGGCAGCTCTGCGCGCGGGACCGCCCCCGGCCGCCGCCTATTCGGCGCTCAGCGCCTGGGGCGGGACGACGGGGACCTTGAGCCGGTTCAGCATCTCCTTCGGCACCACCTGCCAGAAGCGGCCGCGCACCAGTTCCCAGTCGTTCAGCAGGCGGCTGGCCCAGCGGCTGCCCGTCTCGGCCACATGCTCCTCGATCAGTTCCTTCAGCAGGGACTCGTAGTAGGAGACCTGGAGGCGCTGGTAGATCACGCTGTCGCCGTTGACCGACTTCGGGAAGCCGCCCGCCTCGTCATAGACGAAGGCCATGCCCCCGGTCATGCCGGCGGCGAAGTTGTCGCCGACCTTGCCCAGGATCACGGCGGTGCCGCCGGTCATGTACTCGCAGCCGTTGGAGCCGCAGCCTTCCACCACCACGACGGCGCCGGAGTTGCGGACGGCGAAGCGCTCGCCCGCCTGGCCCGCGGCGAACAGCTTGCCCGCCGTGGCGCCGTACAGCACCGTGTTGCCGATGATGGTGTTCTCGTTCGACTTCAGCGGGCTGGCGGTCAGCGGTCGGACGACGATGGTGCCGCCCGACAGGCCCTTGCCGACATAGTCGTTGGCGTCGCCGAACACCTCGATCTTCAGCCCCTGCACGGCGAAGGCGCCCAGCGACTGGCCGGCGGAGCCGCGCAGCCGCACCGTGGCGTGGCCCGGCTGGAGCCCGGTCATGCCGAACTTGCGGGTGATCATGGCGCTGAGCCGCGTGCCGATCGCCCGGTGCGTGTTCTGCACATTGTACTGGAGCTGGGTCTTCTCGCCGTCCTCGAACAGGGCGCGGGCGTCCTTGATCATCTGGGCGTCCAGCGTGTCCGGCACCTCGTTGCGGCCGACCAGGGTGCAGTAGCGGGCGTATTCGCCCGGGTCCGCCTGGGCCAGCAGCGGGTTGAGGTCCAGATCGTCCAGGTGGGCGGCGCCGCGGCTGACCTGATGCAGCAGGTCGGTCCGGCCGATCACCTCCGTCAGGCTGCGGAAGCCCAGCGAGGCCAGGATCTCGCGCACCTCCTCGGCGATGAAGCTGAACAGGTTGACGACCTTCTCCGGCGTGCCGGTGAACTTCTGCCGCAGCGTCTCGTCCTGCACGCAGACGCCGACCGGGCAGGTGTTGGAATGGCACTGGCGCACCATGATGCAGCCCATGGCGATCAGGGCGGCGGTGCCGATGCCGAACTCCTCCGCCCCCAGCATGGCGGCCATCACGATGTCGCGGCCGGTCTTCAGCCCGCCGTCGGTGCGCAGCACGACGCGGTGGCGCAGCCGGTTCAGCACCAGCACCTGCTGCACCTCCGACAGGCCCATCTCCCACGGCACGCCGGCGAACTTGATGGAGGTCTGCGGCGAGGCGCCGGTGCCGCCGTTGTGGCCGGACACCAGGATCACGTCGGCGCCGGCCTTGGCGACGCCGGCGGCCACCGTGCCGATGCCCGAGCGGGCGACCAGCTTCACGCAGACCTTGGCGTCGGGGTTGATCTGCTTCAGGTCGTAGATGAGCTGCGCCAGATCCTCGATGGAGTAGATGTCATGGTGCGGCGGCGGGCTGATGAGGGTGACGCCAGGGGTGGAATGGCGCAGCCGGGCGATCAGCTCCGTCACCTTGAAGCCGGGAAGCTGGCCGCCCTCGCCGGGCTTCGCCCCTTGCGCGACCTTGATCTCGATCTCGCGGCACTGGTTCAGGTACTCGGCCGTAACGCCGAAGCGGCCCGAGGCGACCTGCTTGATCGCGCTGTTCCAGTTGTCGCCGTTGCGGTCGGGCTTGAAGCGCGCCGGGTCCTCGCCGCCCTCGCCGGAATCGGACTTGGCGCCGATCCGGTTCATGGCGACGTTCAGGGTGCCGTGCGCCTCGGGGCTGAGCGCCCCCAGCGACATGCCCGGCGTCACCAGCCGCTTGCGCAGGCTGGTGATGCTCTCCACCTCGTCCAGCGGCACGGCGCCCTGCGACGGCTTGAAGTCCAGCAGGTCGCGCAGGGCCAGCGGCGGGCGCTTGTGGATGCCGTCGGAGTACTTCTTGAAGGTGGAATAGCTGTCGGTGGCGACGGCGGTCTGCAAGGTGTGGATCAGCCCGCCCTCCCAGGCGTGGCGGTCGCCCCCCTTGCGGAACTTGTAGAAGCCGCCGACCGGCAGGGCCACGACCTCCTCGTCCCAGGCGAGCTTGTGCTGCTCCAGCACCTCCTCCTGGATGCCGATCAGGCCGATGCCGCTGATGCGGCTGACCATGCCGGGGAAGAAGTCCGCGACCAGGCTGCGCGACAGGCCGACCGCCTCGAAGTTCAGGCCGCCGCGGTAGCTGCTGATGACCGAGATGCCCATCTTGGACATGATCTTCAGCAGGCCGTCGTTCACCGCCTGCTTGTAGCGTTGCAGGCACTGCTCCAGGGTCAGCTCGCCGAACAGGCCGCGGCGGTGCCGGTCGGCGATGCCCTCCTGCGCGACATAGGCGTTCACCGTGGTGGCGCCGACGCCGATCAGCACGGCGAAGTAATGGGTGTCCAGGCATTCGCCCGAGCGCACGTTCAGCGAGGTGAAGGTGCGGAGCTGCTGCCGGATCAGGTGGGTGTGGACCGCGCCGGTCGCCAGGATCATGGGGATGGCGGCGCGCGCCGGCCCCATGCGCTCGTCGGTCAGGATGACGTGGGTGGCGCCGCCGCGCACCGCGTCCTCCGCCTCCTGGCGGACCCGGCGCAGGGCGTCGCGCAGGGCCGTCTCGCCGCCCTTGGCGTCGAAGGTGCAGTCCACCTCCGCCGCGGTGTCGCCCATGTAGCCGCGCATGGCGCGGAATTCGGCTGTCGTCAGCACCGGGCTGTCGAGCTGGAGCAGGCGGGTCTGGCTCGCATCCTCCTCCAGGATGTTGCCCAGATTGCCCAGCCGGGTGCGCAGGGTCATGACCCGGCGCTCGCGCAGGCTGTCGATGGGCGGGTTCGTCACCTGGCTGAAGTTCTGCCGGAAGTAATGGTGCAGGCCGCGGTACTTCTCCGACAGCACGGCCAGCGGGCCGTCGTCGCCCATGGAGCCGATCGCCTCCTTTGCGTCCTCCACCATCGGATGCAGGATCGTCTCCAGATCCTCCAGGGTGACGCCATAGGTGGTCTGGCGCCGGCGCAGTTCCTCCTTGGTCAGCTCCGCGGGCTCCACGGGGGCCTGCTTCACCAGATCGTCCAGCACGGTGATGTTCTTCACCCAGGTGCCGTAGGGCCGCTGCGCCGCCAGCTTGTCCTTGATCTCCCGGTCCTTGTAGAGCCGGCCCTCGGCCAGATCGACGGCGATCATCTGGCCCGGCCCCAGCCGGCCCTTTTCCACCACCGTCGGTTCGTTGACCTTGACCATGCCCGCCTCGGAGCCGGCGATCAGCAGCCCGTCGCCGGTGACGACGTAGCGCATCGGGCGCAGGCCGTTGCGGTCCATGCCGCCCATGACCCAGCGGCCGTCATAGATGGCCAGCGCCGCCGGGCCGTCCCACGGCTCCATCACCGCGTTGACGTAGCTGTAGAGGTCCTGGTGCTCCTTCGGCATGGTCTCGGTGTGCGACCACGCCTCCGGCACCAGCATGGTCTTCGCCATGGGGGCGGAGCGGCCGGCCTTCACCAGCAGTTCGAACACGGAATCGAGGGCCGCGCTGTCGGAGCCGCCGGCCGGGATGACGGGCTTCACGTCCTCGACATGCGGGCCGAGGATCTCGTTGTCCATCCGCGTCTCGTGCGCCTTCATCCAGTTGACGTTGCCCTTCAGCGTGTTGATCTCGCCGTTGTGGGCGAGGGTGCGGAAGGGCTGCGCCAGCCACCAGGTCGGGAAGGTGTTGGTCGAATAGCGCTGGTGGTAGATGGCGAAGTTGGACTCGAAGCGCGGGTCCAGCAGGTCCGGATAGAAGGCGGTGAGCTGCTCCGCCAGGAACATGCCCTTGTAGATGATCGAGCGGGCGGACAGCGAACAGATGTAGAAGCCGGTCACCTGCTCCGCGATCACCGCCTTCTCGATCCGGCGGCGGATGATGTAGAGGTCGCGTTCGAGCTGGTCGGCCTCCTTGCCGCCGGCGGCGACCGGCCGCGGCGTGCCGATCATGATCTGCTCGATCTCCGGCCGGGAGGCGTTCGCCTTCTCCCCGATCACCCCGATGTTGATGGGGACCTGGCGCCAGCCGTAGATGGTGTAGCCCCACTTCAGGATCTCGGTCTCGACGATGGAGCGGCAGCGCTCCTGCGCCTCCAGGTCGGTGCGCGGCAGGAACACCTGCCCCACGGCGATCAGGCCCGCCGGCTCGGGATGGCCGGTGCGGCCGACATGCTCGCGGAAGAAGGACTGCGGCACCTGGACATGGATGCCGGCGCCATCGCCGGTCTTGCCGTCGGCGTCCACCGCGCCGCGGTGCCAGAGCGCGCGCAGCGCGTCGATGGCGCGCTCCACCACGGCGCGGCGGGGGGCGCCGTCCAGGGCGGCGATGAAGCCGACGCCGCAGGCGTCGTGCTCGGCCGTGTCGATCTGCCCTTCCGTCTCCAGCAGGGCTCGGTTCCGCGCATAGTCGCGCGCGAAGATCTCACCGGCGTTGCGGATGTCGTCGGTCATGGCGGGCCCCGTCAGGCAAGAAGGTCAGGGTCGAAGGGCACGTCCGTGCCCGTCGGGTCGGTGATGCGGATGTGGCCGGGCTGCGCCGCGAAGCGGTCCAGCCAGCGCAGCACGGCCGGGAAGCGGTCCAGCTCGAACCCGCCCTCCTCGGCCACATGGGTGTAGGCGTAGAGCGCCACGTCGGCGATGGTGCAGCGGTCGCCCACCATCCAGTCGTGGCGCATCAGGTGCGCCTCCATCTGGCGCAGGGCGGCGTAGCCCTGCTCCCGCTTCAGCACCAGGGCATGGACGCGCTCCGGCGTCATCTCGAAGCGGTGGGTGATCCAGAAGCGGGCGGTGGCGACGTTGGGTTCGTGGCTGTACTGCTCCCAGAACAGCCATTGCAGCACGGCCGCCTTCTCGCGCCGCCCGTCCGGCCAGAAGGGCGTGCCCTCGGCCAGCCAGCGCAGGATGGCGTTGGACTCGGCCAGATGGTCGCCCGGCCCCAGCCGCAGCACCGGGACGCGGCCGTTCGGGTTGACCGCCAGGAACTGGGGCGTGCGGCTGTCGCCGCGGTCAATGTCCAGCTCCACCCGCTCATGCGGCAGGCCGAGCTGCGCCAGCATCCAGCGCACCTTGTAGCCGTTCCCGGAGGAGAGGTTGTCGTAGAGCCGGAGCATCTCAAGGGTCCTGGCGGGGACGTGGCGGGACGACAGGGAAGCGGCCCATGGCGTCGTCACTCCGCGGCCACGTCGGGGTAGTCGCGCTTCAGGTCGTCGGGGTGCGCCCGGTACCAGAGGCTGTCGGCGCTGAAGTGCAGCTCCTCCGGCCAGCCGATGGCATAGCCGTCGAACACCACCTCCAGCTTCGACACGAAGAAGTCGGGATCGCGGACCGGCGCCAGGGCGGGACCCTGGATCAGCGGCGTGAAGTCGATGGTATCGCTCCCCCCCTCGGCCCATTCGACCGTGACGGTGAAGTCGGGGTTGGCTTTCGCGGAGCGGATGAAGCGCATCGGCTACTCCGCCGCCACCGCGACCGGCTGGGTCACCTTGGCCTGGATGTAGTGGTGGATGCTCTCCGCCGCGTCGCGGCCGTCGCGGATGCCCCAGACGACGAGGCTGGCGCCGCGCACGATGTCGCCGGCGGCGAAGACGCCGTCCAGGTTCGTCATCAGGGTGCGGTGGTGGACCTGCACCGTGCCCCAGCGGCTGACCTTCAGGGTCGGGTCGCCGAACAGGGTGGGCACGTCCTCCGGGTCGAAGCCCAGGGCCTTGACGACCAGATCGGCCTCCAGCGTGAAGCCGCTGCCCTCGATCGGGGTCGGCGTCTGCCGGCCGGTGGCGTCGGCCACGCCCATGTGCATGCGGTGGGCGCGGACATGGGTGACGTGCGAGTCGCCCAGGAACGCCTCCGGCGCCGCCTGCCAGACGAACTCCGCGCCCTCCTCCTCGGCGTGCGCCACCTCGCGCTGGGAGCCGGGCATGTTGGCCCGGTTGCGGCGGTACAGGCACTTCACCGAGGCGGCCCCCTGGCGGATGGCCGTGCGCACGCAGTCCATGGCGGTGTCGCCGCCGCCGATGACGACGACGTTCCTGCCGTGGGCGTTCAGCATGCCCGTCTCGAAATCCACCACCGTGTCGCCCAGCCCCTTGCGGTTGCTGGCGGTCAGGTAGTCCAGCGCGGGGATGATGCCGTCCAGCCCGGCGCCGGGGCCGCCCAGGTCGCGCGCCTTGTAGACGCCGCAGGCGATCAGCACCGCGTCATGGCGCAGGCGCAGCTCCGTCAGGCTGGCGTTGCGGCCGACATCGAAGCCCAGATGGAAGCGGACGCCGGCCTGCTCCAGCAGGGCGCCGCGGCGCAGCACCACCTCCTTGTCCAGCTTGAAGCTGGGAATGCCGTAGATCAGCAGGCCGCCGATGCGGTCGTAGCGGTCATAGACATGCACCTCGTAGCCCTTGCGGCGGAGCTGCTCCGCCGCGGCGAGCCCGGCCGGGCCGGCGCCGATGATGCCGACGCTGCCGGCGCGCTCGCGCACCGGCTTCACCGGCTTCACCCAGCCGCGTTCCCAGGCCGTGTCGGTGATGTACTTCTCCACCGCGCCGATGGTGACGGTGCCGTGGGTGGACTGCTCGATCGTGCAGTTGCCCTCGCACAGCCGGTCCTGCGGGCAGATGCGGCCGCAGATCTCGGGGAAGTTGTTGGTCGCCTGGGAGACCTCGTAGGCTTCCTCCAGCCGGCCTTCCGCCGTCAGCTTCAGCCAGTCGGGGATGTTGTTCTGCACCGGGCAGTGGACCTGGCAGAAGGGCACGCCGCACTGGGAGCAGCGGCCCGCCTGCTGCTTCGCCGCGGCGTCGCTGAAGCGGGCGTAGATCTCCTGGAAGTCCTGCCGGCGCAGGGTGGCGTCCCGCTTGTCGGGCATCCGTTGCCCGGTGTGGACGAAGCCCAGCATCTTCTGCGTCGCCATGGCGGCTTTCCCCTTGTCGCGCCGCCGCGGCGGGCCCGCCACGGCGTCCGGACTGTCAATCCGGTGGTCTGTCGGTCCGGCGGTTATCTGATCCGGCGGTTGGTCGATCCGGCCGCTGGTTGAGGCGGCCGTTGGGTGATGCGGATGGCGCAACGGCACTGCCCGTTCCCGTCCTCCGGGGGTTCATATAAAACCAACGCCCTGGACGAGCCAGCACTTTTTCGCCGATATGTCAGTAATGCTGACCAAAATGCGGTGCATATCTGGCCTGCGCGCGGGGGTTGCGAATGAGTTTCGACCGCAGCGGGCGCCAATGGGTCCGATCCGGGCCTATTGCCCTGGATGCCGGACAGCAGCCTACGCCATCCCGGGCGCCGGCGCTGCGCGCTCCCTCGCCGCGGCGGTCCCGGCCCGTGCTGCGCCGCACGCACCGCCCTCGCTCCGACGGGGGGCGGCTGCTATAAGCGCGGGGCGTCGTGCGACGCATCGGCGCGCCGCGCCCTCCCGTTCCGCAAGACACGGACCCCGATCTTGATCGATACGGTTCCCTATCTCGAAGCCCTCCTGCTCGGCATCGTGGAGGGGCTGACCGAGTTCCTGCCCGTCTCCTCCACGGGTCACCTGATCCTGGTGGCCGAATTCCTGGGGTTCCAGGGGCAGGAGCAGGATGTCTTCAAGGTGGTCATCCAGCTCGGCGCCATCCTCGCCATCCTGGTCGTCTATTTCGCCAAGCTCTGGCGGGTGCTGCTGGGCGTGCTGGCGGGCGATCCCGCCGCGTGGCGCTTCGCCGGCGCCATCCTGCTGGCCTTCCTGCCCGCCGCCGTGATCGGCGCCGCGGCGCACGGCTTCATCAAGAGCGTGCTGTTCAGCCCGCTGGTCGTCTCCGTCGCCCTGATCGTCGGCGGCTTCGCCATCATCGCGGTGGAACGGCTGGTGCCGGCCTCGCGCTGGCATGCGGTGGAGGAGTTTCCGCCGCTGCTGGCCCTGAAGATCGGGCTGGTGCAGTGCCTGGCCCTGGTGCCCGGCGTCTCCCGTTCCGGCGCCACCATCCTGGGCGCTCTGATGATGGGGGTGGACCGGCGGACGGCGGCGGAGTTCAGCTTCTTCGTCGCCATCCCGACGATGCTGGGGGCGTCCGTCTACGACGTCTACAAGAACCTGGACGTGATGACGCTGGACGGGGTCTGGCTGATCGCCGTCGGCTTCGCCGCCGCCTTCGTCTCGGCGCTGCTGGTGGTGAAGACGCTGGTGGACTTCGTGGCCCGCTACGGCTTCACGCCGTTCGCCTGGTACCGGATCGTCGTCGGCTCGGCCATGCTGGTCTGGTTCGGCTTCCTGGCCGGCTGACGGTCAGCCGCGGACGGCCGGGCACCCCCGCGGGCACGCCCGGCCGCTTTCTTTCCTGTCTCTCCGTCCCGGCCCGCCGGGTCATGTCCCGTCGGCCGCGGGCGCGCTGAAGCGCCCGCCGATGCGGAACCTGTCCATGTAGGTGGGGATGATGACCTCGGCCGTGGTGGGCTGCACGCCCAGCTCGGCCAGCCCCGGCAGGGCGCCGGAGACGACATTGTCCGTGCGCAGCAGCCGCACCTGATCGCGGGTCAGCAGCTTACCCGGCAGATGCTCCAGCACCGCCGCCTGCACGGTGGCGAGCCACCACGGGATCTCCAGCAGCCGGGTGCTCCGCCCGGTCTCCTTCAGGACGAGCTGCATCAGCTCCTTGAAGGTGTAGGTCCGCGGGCCGCCCAGCTCGTAGGTGCGGCCCATCGAGTCGGGGGTCGCCAGCGCCTGCATCACCGCGTCGCAGACATCGCCGACATAGACCGGCTGGAACCGGGTCGTCCCGCCGCCGATCAGGGGCAGGAACGGCGACACCATGGACATGGCCCCGAATCGGTTGAAGAAGCCGTCCTCCGGTCCGAACACGATGGAGGGGCGCAGGATGGTGGCCTCGGGGAACGCCTCCAGCACGCGGCGCTCGCCCTCCGCCTTGCTGCTGGCATAGCCGCTGGGCGAGTTCGGGTCCGCGCCGATGGCGGAGATCTGGACGAGCCGGGCGACTCCCTCCTGCTTCGCGATGCGGGCGATGCGGCCGGGCAGTTCGGCCTGGATCGCCTCGAAGCTGGAGCCGCCGCCCGACGGCGCCAGGATGCCGATCAGGTTGATGACCAGATCGGCCCCGCGGATGGCATAGGCCAGCGACCGGTCGTCCCGGATCGTCACCGGCAGGGGCACGATCTGCCCGACCGATCCCAGCGTCCGCAGGAAGGCCGCATCGGCCGGCTGGCGCGACGGCACCCGGATGACGCACCCGGTGCGGGCCAGCCGGCGGATCAGATGCCGCCCGATGAAGCCGGACCCGCCGAACACCGTGGCGATTCGGTAGCGATAGACCATTGATCTCTCCGCCGATCTTTCCGCCGATCTTTCTCTGAACCGGTCCCCGCCGCCCCCGGCGGCGCGCCGACGCTTATACAAGAGCCTGGAGGGTAGAACCAGTGACGCATGCCCCTGCGTCCCCCCTGCGCCCCTATGCGTGCGCGCGCGCGTAGGGGCGCGTGTGCGTGGGCGTGCACAGGGGCGTGGGTGTGCGGGGGCGCGTTCAGGTGAGGTACGGGGGCGGTGCCCGCGGGCGACAGGGGCCGTGTCGGGGCGCGCGGAAATTTTTCGCGGGCCCGGAACAAGGGTGTTGACAGGGGGGCGGGCGGCCTTTATTAACCCGCTCCACCGCGTGCCCAGGTGGCGGAATTGGTAGACGCGCAGGTTTCAGGTACCTGTGCCGCAAGGCGTGGAAGTTCGAGTCTTCTCCTGGGCACCACCGCTTCTTACGCATCAGGCCGCCGTGGCGTTTCGCCGGCGGCCTGATGCGTTTCCGGGTCCCGGCAGCCCGTAGCCGCCGGCCGCCCGTGGCCGTCGGCCGCCCGTGGTCGCCGGCCGACGAGACCGCCCTGGAGGACCGCGCCCATGCCCATCGACCTGCACGACGGCGATCTGCCCGACGGCCTGGACCTCGGTCCGGTGGTCGCCATCGACACCGAGACGATGGGCCTGAACCCGGCGCGCGACCGGCTCTGCCTCGTGCAGCTCTCCGCCGGCGACGGCCGCTGCCATCTGGTGCAGTTCCGCCAGGGGGCGGGCTACGACGCGCCGAATCTGAAGCGGATGCTGACCGATCCCGGCACGCTGAAGCTGTTCCACTTCGCCCGCTTCGACATCGCCGTGATGCAGGCCTATCTCGGCGTGCTGACCGGCCCGGTCTACTGCACCAAGGTCGCCTCCAAGCTGACCCGCACCTTCACCGACCGGCACGGTCTGAAGGATCTCTGCCGCGACCTGCTGGGCGTCGAGCTGAGCAAGCAGCAGCAGTCCTCCGACTGGGGCGCCGACGAGCTGACGGCCGAGCAGCTCAAGTACGCCGCCTCCGACGTGCTGCACCTGCACGAGATCAAGGCCCGGCTGGACGGGATGCTGGCCCGCGAGGGGCGCACGGCGCTGGCCCAGGAGTGCTTCCGCTTTCTGCCGACGCGCGCCCTGCTGGACCTGGGCGGCTGGGCCGAGCCTGACCTGTTCGCGCACTGAGCTGTGCCGTACCGTGTGCCGCCCCGGTTCCGCCCCGCGCGGGCGGATAGCCTGTCCAGGCCCGGTTTGACCCGGGATTCCGCCGTCGGGTAGACTGACGGCGCAGGTCCCCCCTTCCGGGACTGCCTTTCCGAGCCCGCTCTTCCGAGACAGCGACACCGCCCGACCATGACCTCCCCCCCGGTTCCGCCCGACGGTGACAGGCCCGCGCCCCGGCCGGGACGCCCGGCGTCGGCGCGTCCGGCATCGGCGCGTCCGGACGTGGCCGTGGCGCTGACCCGGCGCCCGTCCCGCGGCGGCGTGGCGGACGCGCAGCAGCACACCCGGATGGTCAATCTGGCGAAGGTGGCGCTGCCGGCGCTGGCCGCGGCCGTGCTGGCCCTGATCGCCGCGTGGCCGCTGTTCTCCGGCCGCCAGGACAGCCAGCGCGCCGGCCCCGACACGGGACAGCTCGAAATGGTGGATGCGCGCTATCTCGGCACCGACAAGGGCGCCCGGCCCTTCGAGGTGCGGGCGGAGAAGGCGGTGCAGGTCGGCGGCGGCAGCGGCCGTGTCGATCTGGTGAACCCGCAGGCGGAGATCACGCTGAAGGGCGGCGACTGGATCACCATGTCGGCCCGGCGCGGCAATTATGACCAGACGAGCGGACAGCTCGTCCTGGAGGGAGACGTTACCCTGTTCCAGGACGGCGGCTACGAGTTCACGACAGAGATGGCGCAGGTCGATACGCAGAAGGGCATCGCCTGGGGCAACGCCCCGGTCCGCGGCCAGGGGCCGGTCGGCGACATCCAGGCCGGCGGCTTCCGCATCCTGGACGACGGCAACACCATCGTCTTCACCGGCAGGGCGCGGCTGCTGCTGGCGGACGGGATGGGGGGACGCGGATGACCGGCATGAACCATACCCGCCTTGCCGCGCTGCTGCTGGCCGGCGCCCTGATCCTGCCGGCTGCCCTGCCGGCGCGGGCGCAGACCGCCCGGCTGGACGAGGGCAAGGCGCCCGTCGCCATCGACGCCGACCAGGCCCTGGAATGGCACAAGGAGCGGCAGGCCTATGTCGCCCGCGGCAACGCCGTGGCCACCCGCGGCGATCTCTCCGTCAGGGCCGACACGCTGACCGCGTACTACCGGGAGCTGCCCACCGGCGGCACCGAGATCTACCGCCTGTCCGCGGAGGGCGGCGTCGTCATAAAGGCGCCACGACAGACCGCCTATGGTGACCGCGGTGTCTACGAGGTGGACAGGCAGGTGGCCGTGCTGACCGGGCAGGGCCTGCGGCTGGAGACGGAACAGGACGTGGTGACCGCCAAGGACAGCCTGGAATACTGGCGCGAGCAGAACCTCGCCGTGGCGCGGGGCGACGCCGTCGCCGTGCGCGGCGACAACCGCGTGCGCGCCGACCGGCTGGTCGGGCTGTTGCAGGAGAACGAGCAGGGCGACCTGGACCTGACCCGGATCGACGCGGAGGGCAGCGTGGTCATCACCACCCCGACCGACGTGGCCCGGGGCGACCAGGGCACCTATGACATGACGCAGCGCGTCGCCGTGCTGACCGGCGACGTGAAGATCACCCGCGGCCGCAACCAGTTGAACGGCAATGCGGCGGAAGTGGACCTGGAGACCGGCATCAGCCGCATCCTGTCCGGGCCTGAGGGCGGGAAGGGCCGCGTCCGCGGTCTCTTCGTGCCCGGCCAGGAGGCGGGTCAGGGAGTGAAGAAATGAGCCGAACGGATACCGCCCCCCCGCCCGCGCAGGGCCGCCCCGGCGCAGGAGCCGACGATCAGGGCCGCCCGGACCAGGGCCGCACCGGTCCGCGGCTGGTCGCCAACAATCCCGGGCTGGTCGCCTCGAAGCTGGGCAAGTCCTACAAGGGCCGCCCGGTGCTGCGCGACGTCAGCCTGTCGGTCAACCGCGGCGAGGCGGTCGGCCTGCTGGGACCCAACGGGGCCGGCAAGACGACCTGCTTCTACATCATCACCGGCCTGATCCTGCCCGATTACGGCAGCATCACCCTGGACGGGACGGAGATCACCGAGCTGCCCATGTACCGCCGGGCGCGGCTGGGCATCGGCTATCTGCCGCAGGAGGCCAGCATCTTCCGCGGCCTGTCGGTGGAGAACAACATCCGCGCCGTGCTTGAGGTGGTGGAGCCCGACCGCGACACCCGCGAGCACATGCTGGACGAGCTGCTGGCCGAGTTCTCCATCTCCCATCTGCGCCGCACCCCGGCGCTGGCGCTCTCCGGCGGCGAGCGCCGCCGGGTGGAGATCGCCCGCGCCCTGGCCAGCCAGCCGCATTTCATCCTGCTGGACGAACCCTTCGCCGGCATCGACCCGATCGCCGTGAACGACATCCGCGAGCTGGTCAGCCATCTGCGCGAGCGCGGCATCGGCGTGCTGATCACCGACCACAATGTCCGCGAGACGCTGGACATCGTGGACCGCGCCTACATCCTGCACGACGGCATGGTGCTGATGGAGGGCGCGCCGTCGGAGATCGTGGCGCACAAGGATGTCCGCCGCGTCTATCTGGGCGAACGCTTCAGCCTCTGATCCCGGCCTCCTTACCCGCCTCCCTCCGGCGGCCCCCCGATGCGCCCCCGGTGCTGCGGCCGATCGGCACACTTCTTGCGAGCGTGTCACGGCGCGGGGGTTGCGGCAGCCCCGGACCGGCCCTTAGAATACCCCCGGCAGGACAACCCCGGGGGGGAAGCGGTCGGGAATGGCGCTCCAACAACGGCTTGACCTACGGCAGACCCAGGCGCTGGTGATGACGCCGCAGTTGCAGCAGGCGATCAAGCTGCTGCAACTGTCGAACCTGGAACTGTCCGAATTCGTCGAGCGCGAGATCGAGCAGAACCCCCTGCTGGAGCGCGACGACGGCGAGCGCTGGCGCGACGCCCCGCCCGACGGCGTGGACCGCGTCGAGCCGGAGGCGCCGGTGCCCGAGGGGCGCACCCGCGACACGGTGGAGCTGGCCACCAGCGACCGCATGGCGCCCGCGGCCGACGCGCCGCTGGACACCGACTATGAGAATGTCTGGACCAACTCCAGCCAGGCCGACATCCGCGAGGCCGGCGACGGCGGCGAAGCCTTCGGCTCCTGGTCCGCGCGCGGCGGCAGCTTCGAGGATGACGAGGGCTCGCTGGAGCAGACGCTCACCGGGCGGACCACCCTGCGCGACCATCTGGAGCAGCAGATCGTCATGGATCTGCCCGACCCGCTGGACCGGCTGGTCGCCCGCGCCCTGACGGACCAGCTCGACGAGGCCGGCTATCTCACGGCCGATCTCGCCGCCCTGGCGGAGCAGCTCGGCTGCCCCCTGGCGCGGGTGGAGGCGGTGCTGGCACGGCTCCAGAAGCTGGACCCGCCGGGCATCTTCGCCCGCTCGCTGAAGGAGTGTCTCGCGCTCCAGCTCCGCGAGCTGGACCGGCTGGACCCCTGCATGCAGGCCCTGCTGGACAATCTGCCGCTGCTGGCCGGCCGCAACATCCCGGCCCTGCTGAAGGTCTGCCAGGTGGACGCCGAGGATCTGGCCGACATGGTGGCCGAGATCAAGGCGCTGAACCCCAAGCCGGCGCTGGCCTTCGATCACGACCCGGTGCAGACGGTGGTGCCCGACATCCTGATGCGCCCCGCCCCCGGCGGCGGCTGGATCGTCGAGCTGAACACCGACACCCTGCCCAAGGTGCTGGTCAACCAGCGGTACTACGCCCGCGTCTCCGGCGCCGCCCGGAACAGGACGGAGAAGGAGTACATCTCCGAACGGTTCCAGCAGGCGAGCTGGCTGGTGAAATCGCTGCACCAGCGGGCCAACACCATCCTGAAGGTGGCGACGGAGATCGTGCGCCAGCAGGACGCTTTCTTCCTGCACGGGTTGCAGTTCCTGAAGCCACTGATCCTGCGCGACATCGCGGACGCCATCGGCATGCACGAAAGCACCGTCAGCCGCGTCACGACGAACAAGTTCATCGCCACGGCGCGCGGCGTGTTCGAACTGAAGTACTTCTTCACCTCCGCCATCGCCGGCGCGGACGGGCAGGCCGCGCACTCCGCCGAGGCCGTGCGGTTCCGCATCAAGTCCTTGATCGACGCGGAAAAACCCGATGACGTCCTGTCCGACGACAAGCTGGTGGAGATCCTCCGCGCGGAAGGGATCGACATTGCACGCCGGACCGTCGCGAAGTATCGTGAGGGCATGAAAATCCCATCCTCCGTGCAGCGCCGCCGGGAGAAGGTTCTTGGTCTCTGAATGCCGCGCTGATCACGGTCGGGGCGCCCCGGTATCCGTTCCGGCCTGCTGCCGGACGCCGTTCTCCGGGCCCTCCGGGTGCAGCCGGGCCCAGGGGCGGAAAGGCCCCCAGGCGTAGCACGGGTCCGGCAGAAGGCCGCCCCGATACCACCTTCCCGCATTTCTCTTCGTAAGTGCCGATTGGAACGGACTGCCATGCAGGTAACAGTTAAAGGCAAGCAGTTGGACGTGGGCGATGCCCTGCGTTCGCACGTCACCGACACGATCTCGGCCCTGGTCGCCAAGTATTTTGGCAACCCACTGGACGCGACGGTCGTGATCTCCCGCGATGCCCACCTCTTCAAGGCGGACATCCAGGTCCACGTCGGACGCGGAATCCTGTTGCAGTCGTACGGTGAGGCGACGGAGCCCTATCCCGCCTTCGACGACGCCGCGGAAAAGGTCGCCAAGCGGATGCGGCGCTACAAGCGCCGGATGCGCGACCACCACGGCCGCGCCGCCGAGGAAGCGCCCCTGCTGGCGCGGAAGTATATCCTGGAGGCCCCGCCCCTGGACGACGGTGACGCCGACGACCAAGTGGACAGCCTCGATGCCGGGACCGACGCCGCCCAGGCGGGCGACGAAGGCCAGCAGCCCATGATCATCGCCGAGATGGAAACCGCCATCCAGACGTTGACCGTGGGGGAGGCCGTGATGCGGATGGATCTGACGGACATTCCCGCCCTGATGTTCCGCAACCGTGCCCATGGCGGCCTGAACATGGTATACCGCAGGCCCGACGGGAACATCGGGTGGGTGGACCCGGCCGGGACCGGGGTCCAGGGAGCTTGAGCGTGATCCATGCAGCTTCGTCGGCAAGCCGCCACAGCCCTTCCTGCGGCCGCGTTCGCCATGAATGACCTGATCATTTCGGAGGCCGTCCTCCCCAACCTCAAGGCCGGCTCGAAAAAGCAGGCCTTGCAGGAGCTGGCGCGCAAGGCCGCCGAACTGACGGGTCAGAACGAACGGGCCATCTTCGACGTGCTGGTGGAGCGCGAACGCCTCGGGACCACGGGTGTGGGCCGCGGCATCGCCATCCCCCACGGCAAGCTGGCGGGTATCGCCGGTGTCATGGCGATCTTCGCCCGGCTGGAGCGTCCGGTGGACTTCGAAGCCATCGACGAACAGCCGGTCGATCTGATGTGCCTGCTGCTGGCGCCGGAGACGGCGGGGGCCGACCATCTGAAGGCCCTGGCCCGGGTTTCCCGCCTGCTGCGGGACCCGGTCCTGTGCGACAAGCTGCGTGGCGCGGCCAGCGCCGATGCGATCTATGCCCTGCTGACCCACGCCGAGCAGAGCAACGCCGCCTGACGGCGGCCTTGCCGGCTCCGGGCCGTGGACACAACAAAGGCGCCGGGAGGTCCCCCTCCCGGCGCCTTTTCTGTTCCGGACCGTTCCGGCAGCGGACCGTTCCGGTCGCCGAACGGACCCGGCCCCGCCCTTGGGCCGGTCAGTGCAGGCTCACCGCCTCCATGTCGTTCTGGCGCACGGTGGCGACGGCCAGGGCGCGGTCGCGCACGACCGTCAGCTCGGTGCCGTCGGCGGCATGGATGGCAATGCCCGCCTGGCCTTCCGCCGTGACCGGCTTCAGATAGGCCAGATCGTTCAGGCCGAAGGTGGCGAAATCCTGCGGCGACAGGGTGCGCAGGGACTGGCTGGTCGGATTCATGGGAAGGGACTCGCGTTCGGGGCGGGCCGGCCCCGCCGGGGGGCCGCCGCAGGCGGGAAAAGGAGGGGGTCAGCCGATCCGCGCGTCGGGCGCGCGGGCGTCGGGCGACACGTCGATCGTCTGCGGCCCGTCGGCATCCACGCCGTTCTGCGGCGTGCCGATCCTGATGGTGCGGACCTTGGGTTCGGGGACGGGGCGGCGCAGGTCGATGTGCAGCAGCCCGTTGTCCAGGGTGGCGCCGATCACCTCGATCCCGTCGGCCAGCACGAAGCTGCGCTGGAACTGCCGGGCGGCGATGCCGCGGTGCAGATAGAGGCGGTTTCGGTCGTCGCCCTGCTTGCCGCGGATGACAAGCTGGTTGTCCTCGGTCTGGACCTGGAGATCGTCCGAGGTGAAGCCGGCCACGGCAAGCGTGATGCGCAGGCCATCCTCGCCGATCTGCTCGATATTGTAGGGCGGATAGCCCTCGTTGGCGCTTTTGGCGATCCGGTCGAGCGTCCGCTCGAACTGGTCGAAGCCCAACAGGAACGGGCTGTTGAACAGGGACAGGCGCGTCGTCACAGCGTCCTCCTCAGGCGAGCGAGCTGCGGGAGTCGCCGGCCCCGGGCGGCCCCTTCGGCGAGCGGCCCAGCCACCCCGCTCCAGCCGGCCCCCGGTCCCTGCGGCACCCGGGTGGGCGGCCCGACATGGCACCGCCCGATCGCTTACATGGTTATTTCCCCTTTCCGGTCAAGGCAAGCGCCGCCGCCCTCTGCTGTCACGGGGCCGCTTTCCGGTGCCCGGGCGCGGGCCTGATGCTCCGTCGGCGCAGACGCGACGGGGGGAACGGGCTTGACCCGCGGTTTCCCCAGAATCTGTGGAGAACTCTGTGGGCGGCGGCGAGTCGGGCCGGACGGACCAAGGCACCTCCGCGTTTGCCTAAAAAACAGGCAGGATTGCGACTCCGGCGCGGAGCGCATTCCCCATTCGGGTGGGACATGATAGCGTTGCCGAAATGGCCTGCCGAACGATCGGGGAACAGCATGGCGGGACCGCCCCTTCCGACAGTTCCGGCCTGGGTCCGCCGACGGCGGCGCGGGGCGGTGCCTGTCGGCTCTGCGGTCGCCGTCCTGGTCGCTGGCGTCCTCACCGCTTTGCTGGCCGGTGCCGGTCTGGCGGGCGAACGGCTGCTGGTCACCTTCTTCGAGCGGCCGCCCTACTACTACACCCGCCCCGACGGGGTGCCGGCCGGCAGCATGCTGGAAGAGACGCGGCGCATCCTGGAGCATGCCGGCCTGCGCTATGAGCTGCGGTCCGTGCCGGCCAGCCGCATCCTGGCCGAGATGGAGATGGGCGCCGAGCCGCAATGCTCCATCGGCTGGTTCGTGACGCAGGAGCGGCGCCGCTTCGCCGTCTTCAGCCTGCCGTTCCACCGCAGCGAGGCGCAGGTGGCCGTCGGCCTGCCGGAGGTGGCGGGGAAGCTGCGCCGGGTGGAGAGCGCGCAGCGGCTGCTGGAGCGGCCGGACCTGCGGCTGGGCGTCGTCCACGGCTTCTCCTACGGAACCGCCCTGGACCGGCTGCTGGCGGCCAGCGTGCGGCCGGTGGAACGGGTGCGGGGGACGCCGGCGCAGGTGCTGCGCATGGTGGCGTCGCGGCGCTTCGACTACACCTTCGCCGATCCGGAGGAACTGCCGATGCTGGAGCGCGCGGCCGGGCTGCGCCCCGGCACGCTGGTGCCGGTGCCCCTGCCGGACGTGCCGGTGGGCAATCTGCGCCATCTCATGTGCAGCTGGAGCGTGCCGGCCGCCACCCTGGACCGGCTGGATGCGGCCATCCGGACCCTGTTCCCGGACCTTCAGGAAAGCGCCGCCGGGCCGACGCCCTGACGCGGTCGCCTGACGGGCAGGACGCGGGGCCTACTCGCCGGGGCCGGGGCCCAGCGGTTCGCGGCCGCGGCTGGCCTGGGGCATCAGTTCCACGATGGTCAGGCCCAGCCGGCCGTCCACCACCACCAGCTCGCCGCGGGCGACCAGCCGGTCGTTGACGAACAGGTCCACCGGCTCGCCCACCATGCGCTCCAGGTCCACCACGTCGCTGGGGCCCAGGCGCAGCAACTGGCTGATGCGCATGCGCCGCCGGCCCAGGCGGACGGACACCTGCACCGGCACCGAGAGGATGCTGTTGCGTTCCGGGGTTTCGCCGCTCTCGGCGGCATCGCTGTTCGTCAGGGCCATGCGCGGACTATAGGCGAAAGCGGACGCCCTGGGGAGGTGTGGCTTTCAGGAGACCGACCCCATCCGGGACCGGACCCGTCAGGCCCCGGTTCCGGCCAGCAGCCGCAGCGCCGGGCGCGGCGGATCGCGCCAGAACAGATCCGGCTCGCAGGCGATCAGGCGCAGCATGGCGTCGGACAGGGCGGCCAGCAGGTCCGCCTGCGGGCACCAGGGGGAGGAGGCGGCCGTGCGGGCCAGGGCGGCCTGCACCGCCGCACGGTCGATGCTGCCGGCGGCCCGCAACTCACGGTAGAGAGACAAGGCCAGCCGTCGCCGGGTGAACGGAACCGGCGCGTCGGCCTGCGCCGCCGTGTCGGCCTGCGCTGTCTCTGCCAGCGCCGTGTCGGGCACCATGGACCCGGGTATCGTGGACCCGGGTATCGTGGACCCGGGTATCGTGGACTCGGGCATCGTGGACTCCAAGCCTCCCGGCCCTGTCGGCCGCCGGGATCGGCCCCGCGCCCCTGCGTTCGGGAAGTCAGACTGCGGGTCGTCCGGATCGCTTGTCAAGCGATCGCTGTACACAATCGCAGGTCAAGTTAAGGATGTCGCAACCATCCGGAGTCGGGTGCGCGCGCAAACGCGGAGTCGCCCGCAACAATGCGGCGGACGCGGCGTCGGGCACGCCGGGCACGGCAGGGTTGCCGCCGGCGCCTTTGACATTCCCCGCCTCTGTTGAGAATGATTATCAGCGGAGTCCGGGGCGTGGTGCTGCCCCACCCGGCAGGCAGGCAGGCAGGTGGACGGAACCGGCATGGCGACACGCTCGCGTCTGATGGAAGGCGAATTCGCCGTGGCGGACATCGTCCGCGAGGCCGCGGCGCTGGTGCTCCGGGCCCCGCCGGCGGAGCCGCCACCCCTGCCCGACGACCGCCGCCGCATCCTGACCGGCCAGTTCCGCGGCTGGCTCTGGATGGACGAGGTGCAGCCGGGCCTCGTCGGCTCGGCCAGCGACATGGAATCCGTCTCCGACGCCACCATCGCCCAGACGATCGACCGCTCCGTCATGGTGGCGGTGCTGCTCCAGGGCCGCACCGGCAGCTTCC
Source organism: Rhodocista pekingensis (assembly GCF_042665545.1). Taxonomy (NCBI): domain Bacteria; kingdom Pseudomonadati; phylum Pseudomonadota; class Alphaproteobacteria; order Rhodospirillales; family Azospirillaceae; genus Rhodocista; species Rhodocista pekingensis. The sequence continues at coordinate 71,969 of NZ_JBHTCM010000018.1, forward strand.
GCCCCGATGCCGGGGAGGAACTGCCCGCCGAACAGGGCCGCGCCCGGGTCACCGGCTTCGGGGAGGCGCGGCGCTGCGTCCGCCGGCTGCATGCGGGCGAGCGCGGCGTGCGCACCGGCATCACCGTCAACCCCTCCTTCCTGGAGCAGTTCGCCGACGTGCTGCCGGGGCGCGAACTGGACGGGCTGGAGCGCCTGCTGGCGCCGGGCTTCCGCAGCGTCGGGCTGCGCCGCTGCGAGCTGCTGACCGGGCTGTCGCGGGGGCTGGTGGCGATGCCCTACGGCGGTTCGCTGGGCCGCCTCTACCGGGAGAGCGCGGTCACCCAGATCCTGTTCCGCACCCTGGAGCTGCTGCGCGAGGAATGGCCGCTCGCCCGCGCCCTGGGACGGCGGCAGCACGACGCCGTGCTGCGGGCGCAGGCCGTGCTGGACGCCTCGCTCGTCTCGCCGCCGGGCACGCTCGACCTCGCCCGTCAGGTCGGGCTGAACCGCAACACGCTCCAGGCCGGGTTCCGGGCCGTGTTCGGCACCACCGTCTTCGGCTATGTCCGCGCCCGCCGGCTGGCCATGGCGCGGCTGCTGATGGAGGAACAGGGCCTGGGCGCGGCCGAGGCCGGCTACCGTGTCGGCTTCGCCAGCCCCTCCGCCTTCTCCGCCGCCTACCGCCGCCATTTCGGCGAAACCCCCACGGCAAGGGGCGTGCGGCATTAACGGCGGGCCGGCTCCGGACCTGCGGTCGGGGCGCCGCGCCACGGGGCCGGTGTCAGGGAGGAGGTTCCTTATCCGTCTCGGGGCAGATGCCCGCATAGGCGACCGCGTAAGGGGACTCGAAGCACCGGATCAGGCTGTCCAGGATGCTCAGATTGGCAGGCCAGGTGATTGAGCTGGAATCCTTGAATTCGGTCTTGAACCAGGCTGGTTCCGGCAGGACGGAGAGCCGCTGTCTCGCCGCCTTCAGTCCGGCCAGGTCCCGGTTCAGGAACGCGATGGTTCCCTGGGCATAGTCATGGAAGCCCATCTCCCGGCCCCTCGCGGTCGGGGACACGCCCGCCATCAGCAGCGGGATCGCCTTCTGATAATCCCCTGCCAGCGCCTCCATCTGCCCGGCATGCCAGTACATGGCATGCAGGTTCTTCTGGGGGATCCGACCCCAGTTATGGTCGATGTAGGTTCTGATCAGGTCGGCTGCGGCCTTCGCGCAGCCATCGCGGGACGCGAGATTCCGCCATCCGCCGGTCATGTCCTGATCGAACGCATCCGGGGAGAGTTGCAGCATAGGCCCGGTCTCGACCGCGCAGTCCGCGGCCTTGCCGGTTTCGCGTCCTTCCTGCGCAACGGCAGGTGCCAGGGCAACAAGCGCAAGAACGACGCCAAGCGGGAAAAATATTCTCATCAATCCCGTTCTCGGCCGATCCATCTTCGGGTTTCCGGACCATCTTCAAAATCCCGCATGAAGGTGTCAGACTCCGGGCGAAACAGCCAGGGCGGACAGCCATGCGGGCCGACACACCATGATGAATGTCACGCAACGCATGGAATGCCTCTCGACCGCTTATGTCCAGGCGGTCGCCGCCAAGGCCTGCTTCCAGGTGTCGCGCCCGCCAGTGGATGACGACAGCGTGGACGGCCAGTTCATGGGGCGGGCGGGCCGACGTCCTCGGCTCGACTTCCAGCTCAAGGCAACGGCGCAGCAGGATCTGATCGGCGCCGACAAGATCGCATTCCCGCTCTCCCTCAAGAACTATGAGGACCTGCGGGCTGACTGCGTCGTGCCCCGCATCCTGATCGTTCTGGCAATGCCCGAGAACGAGCAGGAGTGGCTGGCACAGAGCGAGGCGGAACTGATCCTGCGCCGGTGCGCATACTGGCGTTCCCTTGCCGGGGAATCCGCGACCGGGAACACCACGTCCGTGACGGTGCATATTCCCCGCGATCGGTTGTTTACTCCCGAATCCCTCACGGACATGATGCGCCGGGTGGAGGCGGAGGAGCCGTTATGGCCGTGATGATCACGGACAGGGAGGTCTTCGCCGCGCTGTCCCATGTGGACGCGCGGGCCTATCTGCTCGCCCGCGGCTGGCGGGAGGAGGAGCGGATCGGCGACAAGGCCGCCGTCCTCGTCCCAGACGGCGCCGACACGCCGGAGATCCTTCTTCCGCTGCGGGAGGATCTTGGCGACTATGCGCTGCGCCTTGCCGACGCGGTCCGTGTGGTCGCCGCGGTCGAGGGGCGCGCGGAAACCTCCGTCCTGACCGATTTCAGAATGGCCGGGACGGACGTCATCCGCGTCCGCGCCGGGGAGGCCGCCGCCGACGGCACGCTCTCGTTCCAGGCGGGCATCGCTGTCCACGAACTCTCCCGTGAGGTGCTGCTCTCGGCCGCGTGTGCCGCGCATGCCCCGCGTGCCCTCTACGGCAACCGGAAGCCCCAGAGCGCCCTCGATTATCTCGAAACGGTGCGCCTCGGGCAGTCGGAGCGGGGGAGCTACGTCGTCACGCTCCTGTCGCCTGTCGATCCCGCGCTGGGGGGTGGCCAGCCCCGCCTCGGGCCTGAGTTCGAGGACGACCCGTTCGCCCGCATCGTCACCCGCACGCTCATCCGGGCCCTCCGGGCGACGCGCGACGCCGTCACGGAGGCGGCTGTCAGCGAGGATTTCGCGGCATTCGAGCGCCGCGTCCGGCACGGGGTCTCCGCCAATCTCTGCGAGGCGCTGGCGAAACTGGTGGGCGTGGGGGGAACGGTGGACCTTGGGATCACCTGGGCCAAGGTCCGGCCCCCCCGTCCCGACGATGCGAAGGGCCCCCTCAAGGTGGACTTCGGTCGCTCCGCGGCCGGACTTCTCCAGGAGGCGGCCCGCCAGTTCCGGGTCCGTGAACCCCTTCCGGACCAGGAACTCACCGGCTGGGTCGTCCGCCTGACGCGGCGGCCGGAGGATGCGCTCGGTTCCGCGCTCGTCAACGTGATGATCGACGGCAGGCCGCGTTCCATCCGGATCGAGGGGCTGTCCGACCGCGACTACGGCGTCGTCATGGCCGCCCATGGCGACCGCAAGGCGATCTCGTTCGAGGGCGATCTCCACAGGCGGAACCGGGCGCAGGAGGTCCGGAACGCCAGGAACTTCGCCATCGTCGAGGGGACGGAGGACGAGGAGCCGCCGCCGGCCGCCGCCGCAGGGGCCTGACCGGAGGCCCGGGACCTTCCGCAGCCACTCCCCCCGCCCGCCTGCATCTCTTCGCCTTCGCCCCCCCGGCCCCCCGTCTGTTCCGCCGCCGTGCCTGCCGCGACAGAGTCCGGGACGGGCGCGACAGCCGTGGGCTTTGCCTACGCGGGTATGGCTCCGCTAATGATAACCATTCTCATGCCAGGGGCCCGGGCCCGTGGACGGGGGTGGACGGCCGGCGGCGATCGGGGGGCCGGCTCCCCCGCGCGGGGCCGGGCCGGACAATCAGGGGGTCACGGTGTTCAAGATGCGCAGGATTCATGGCGTGCGGGCTTCCGCCGCGGCCATGGCCCTTCTCTGCCTCGCCGCGCCGGCGGGGGCGGCAGCGGCTGCGACGACGGGCGGCGCCCGCGCGGCCGGTGACGGGACCGCGGCTGACCGGGCCACGGCTGACCGGGCCACGGGTAGCCGGACCGCCCGGGTCGGGGCCGCCCGGGACGGGGCCACCCAGGACGGAATCGAGGAGATCATCGTGGTGGCGACCGGCCGGTCCCGCGCCAGCGCCACCACCAAGACCGACACGCCGATCATCGAATCGCCGCAGCAGATCTCCATCATCAGCCGCGAGGAGATCGACCGGCGCGCCGCGGCCACGCTGGCCGAGGCGCTGTCCTACACCGCCGGCGTGCAGGCCTCGCCCTCCGGCGTGGACAGCCGCGTCGACGAGGTGAGCGTGCGCGGCTTCGGCGCCGCCGGCTTCTCCTCCAACAACAATTTCGTGGACGGCCTGCGCATGGCCGCGGGCGGCGAGGGCACCTGGATCCGGCCCGCCTTCGACACCTTCGCCCTGGACCGGGTCGAGGTGCTGAAGGGGCCGTCGGGTGCCCTCTACGGCCAGTCGGCGCCCGGCGGCGTCGTCAACGTGGTGACCAAGCGCCCGACCGTCACGCCGCACGGGGAGATCCTGCTCCAGGGTGTGGGCTACACCGATCTCGGCCAGTGGAGCGCCCAGGCCGGCGCCGACACCGGCGGCGCGCTCACGGCGGACGGCACCCTGGCCGGCCGCTTCGTCGCCCTGGCCCGGCAGGGCAAGACGCAGATCGACGGGGTCGGGACCGACCGCTACTACGCCTCCCCCAGCGTCACCTGGCAGCCCACCGCGCGCACGAGCTGGACCGTGATCGGCCAGTACCAGCGCGACGAGGGCGGCTCCAGCTTCCAGTTCCTGCCGGCGCTCGGCACGCTCTACCGCAGCAACGGGCGCCTGCTGGACAAGGAAACCTATCTGGGCGAGCCGGACTGGAACCGCTACGACCGCGACCAGTACATGCTGGGCTCGCTGTTCGAGCACGCCCTGACCGACACGGTCACGCTGCGCAACAACGCCCGCTACATGCATGTGGACATCGTCTACCGCGGCGTCGTCCCGTCGGGGAACACCCTGACCACCTGCCCGGCCACCCTTGCCGGCTGCCTCCCCGGTCGGACGCTGAACCGCCGCGCCGTGCAGGGCGACGGCGACACGGACGGCGTGGCCGTGGACACCCAGCTCGAAGCGCGGGTCACGACCGGGCCGGTCGCGCACACGCTGCTGGCCGGCGTCGATCATTTCCACACCGAATGGAACCACACCTACGCCCTGGTGCGGTCCACGCTGGTGCTGCCGGTCCTCGACATCTTCGATCCGGTGCCGCGCGGGGCGGCCGGCTTCGCCGGCGCGCTGACGCCGCTCATCCCGACGGAGACGACCAGCCGGCAGACCGGCCTCTACGCCCAGGACCAGATCAGCATCGGCAATCTGCGCGTGACCCTCGGCGGCCGGAAGGACTGGGCCGAGGACGAGAGCCACAACCCCGTCACCGGCGGAAAGCTGGACACGAAGAACGATGCCTTCACCTGGCGGGCCGGTGCGGTCTGGCTGTTCGACAACGGGCTGGCGCCCTATGTCAGCTATTCGGAGAGCTTCCAGCCGCTGCTCTCCAACCGCGACCCGGCGACCAGCCAGCTCGACGGCGGCAAGCCCTACGAGCCCACCACCGGCCAGCAGATCGAGGCCGGCCTGCGCTACCAGCGCGGCAACAACATCTATGTCACGCTGGGCGCCTATCAGGTGAAGCAGCAGAACATCCTGACCGCCGATCCGGAGGGCAGGCTCTGCGGCGTCTCCGTCTGCCAGGTGCAGACGGGCGAGGGCCGCGTGCGCGGGCTGGAGCTGGAGGGCAAGGCGACCCTGCCCTGGGGCATGGCGGTGATCGGCACCCTGACCCGCAGCGACGGCGAGATCACCAAGACCACCATCGCCAGCCAGCGCGGCAACACCCTGCCGCAGCTTCCGGAGTGGATGGCGTCCCTGTTCGTGGACCAGCATTTCCAGACCGGCCCGCTCCAGGGCGTCGGCCTGGGCGGTGGCGTGCGCTACACCGGCGAGAGCGTGGGCGACACGGCGAACACGCTGGAGATCCCCGACTACACGCTGTTCGACCTGTTCCTGCGCTACGATTTCGGCACCGCATCCCCGGGGCTGGACGGGCTCTCCGTGGCCCTGAACGCCCACAACGTCGCCGACAAGCGCTATGTGGCGAGCTGCATCGCGGCCGGCTGCTACATCGGGTACGGCCGGACCCTGACCGCCCGCGTGCAGTACAAGTGGTGAGGGGGCGGGGATGACGGACATGGAAATTGCGCCGGCACTCCTGCGGGCGGGCGGCGACGGCGCCGTCCTGGCCGGGGCGCTGCTGCTCTACCTCGCCTCGCCCAACCGGCCGCGGCCGGCGGGACCCGCCGGGCGGCGCTGGCTGGGCCGGGCGGGGGCGGCGGGGCTGGTCGCCGGACAGGCGCTGCTGCTGGCCGCCCTGGGCCCGGCGGCGGCGGTCTTCACCGCCGTGACTCTGGCCATGCTGGTCTGGTCCGTCGCCCCGCTGCTGCTGGCCTGGTGGACCCGGCCGCGGGGGGAGGGCGCCCGATGACCGGCGGTCGGACAGGCGGACCCGCCCTTTCCGCCCGCGACTGGGCCGGCAAGGCCGCGGCCGGGCTGGTCCTGGGCTTCCTGCTGGCGCTCGGCGCCTCGGGCCTGCTGCGGACCCTGCTGAACGCCGGGGAGCCGTTCTTCTCCGCCAAGGGCCAGTTCTCCATGTGGATGATGGCGCCCGTCTGGGCGCTGGTCCTGTCCTTCTGTTTCCTCTTCCGGTCGGGCCTGCGCGCCTGGATGTGGCTGCTGCTGGCCAACATCCCGGTCTGGGGCCTGACCGCCTGGCTCGGGGGCCTGCGGCTGTGAAAGTGCGGACCGACATCCTGCGGATGTACAAGGAGATCCATGGCTGGGTCGGCATCGTCTCCGGCCTCGCCCTGTTCATCGGCTTCTATGCCGGTGCGCTGACCATGTTCGAGGGTCCGGTGCAGCAATGGGCCTCCGCCCCGGCGCGGCTGGCCCCGGCCCCGGCCCTGGAGCGCACGCCCGAGCTGGTGGAGAAGGTGCTGGCCGCCCATCCGGAGGCGGCGGCGGGCTACACGGTCAACCTGCACATCGACGCCACCCACCCGGCCCGCGTCACCTGGACCGTGGCCGAGGACGAGCACGCGGCCGAGCACGGCCACGGCACCGTCCATTACGCCAGCCTGACGCCCGACGGTGCGCTCCAGGTGGAGACGCGCGGCCCGTCCCCCGTGGCCCAGTTCTTCGACGAGCTGCACCGGCAGGTCGGGCTGCCGCTGGACCATGAGATCGCCATGCCGCTGATGGGGGCGGTGGCGCTGCTCTATGTCATCGCTCTGGTCTCCGGCGTGATCGTCCTGCTGCCGTCGCTGGTGAAGGACCTGTTCGCCCTGCGCGTGGGCCGCAACGTCAAGCGGATGTGGCTGGATGCGCACAATGTGCTGGGCCTGTTCAGCCTGCCCTTCCATCTGGTCATGGCCCTGACGGCGGTGGTCTTCGCCTTCCACGACCAGTTCTACACGGCGCAGGGGCTGGCCTTCGGCCGGAGCGGACCGCCGCCGCGGGCGGCCGTGGCCCCGGCCGGCGACGGGGCGGCGCTGCCCGTTCTCCTGTCCCCGGCGGACCTGGCCGGGCAGGTCAGGGCGGCGGTGCCGGGCTTCGAGCCCCTCCAGCTCGCCTTCGCCCCCCGGGCCGGGGGCGGGGCTCCGGGCGGCGGCGCTGCCGGGGCGGGCTGGGTGGTGCGGGCGACCGGGGGCGACCCGGCCTACGGCATCCGCACCCCGCTCTATGGCATGGTGACGGCCGACGCGGCCACCGGGCGGGTGGTGGCGGTGGACTACATGCCGGGCCGGCAGGACGGCTGGTCGGCGACCGTGACCAGCTTCTTCGCCCTGCACTACGGCAATTTCGGCGGCACGCCGGTGCGCTGGGCCTATTTCCTGCTGGGACTGGCCGGCGCCTTCCTCTTCTACACGGGCAACCTGCTCTGGGTGGAGACGCGCCGCCGGCGGGAGCGCCGGGCCGCGGCAGAGGCGGCAGCAGGGGCAGCAGCAGGGGCGGCGGCAGGGACCGCGGGCGTGCCGGAGCAGACCCGCTCGACCCGCATCCTGGGAGCGCTGACGGTGGGCGTGCCGCTGGGCTGCGTCGCCGGCACGGCGGTGACGCTGGCGGCCGCCCGCTGGCTGGGCGACGGCGCGACGGAGACGCTGCACAGCCTGATCTACCATGCCGTCTTCCTGGCCGGCACCGGCTGGGCGCTCTGGCGCGGCGCCGCCCGCGCCGGCTGGGAACTGGCGCTGGCCGCGGCGCTCTGCCTGCTCGCCGTTCCCGCTACCGGCCTGATGACGGTCGCTGGCTCGCCGGGGGCGCTGGCGCCGGCCCTGGTGGAGCTGACGGCCCTGGCGCTGGCCGCCCTGCTGGCCGCTGCCGCCCACGCGGCCCGGCGCCGCGCCAGCGCCGGCCCGCGCGACAGCGTCTGGGCCGCGGACGCCCGCCCGGCCCCTCTCCGCCCGTCCGGGGCCTGACGGCCCCTCTCTGTCCACCCGGGGCCTGACGGGGGCGGACCGCCCTCGACGCCCCCGGGCGGGCCGGTCCGTCCGGGGTACGCCGCACGGTTTCCGATCGCCAGTCGTTTCTGCCTCCTCCTGTGGTGCAGTATCAGGCGCCGGTGCCGCCGCGTCGTTGCACGGCAGCGTGCATTCATTGTACGCTTGCAGAAAATAACTACAGGGAGGCCCCCATGGAGGGCGCAGATCTCGAAGCCCGGTCACGGGCTTACTGGCGTGCCAACGTCCGCACCGTGCTTTTCTGTCTGGCCATCTGGTTCGTCGCGTCCTACGGCGCCGGCATCCTTCTCGTCGAGCCGCTGAACGCGATCCAGATCGGCGGTTTCCCGCTCGGCTTCTGGTTCGCCCAGCAGGGGTCGATCCTCGTCTTCCTGGTCCTGATCGCCTTCTACGCCTGGCGCATGAACAGGCTGGACCGCGAATACGACGTCCACGAACCCTGAGCCGACGCCGGGAGGCACGACCATGGACCTGAAGACCCTGACCTATCTCGTCGTCGGCGCCACCTTCGCGCTCTATATCGGCATCGCCATCTGGTCGCGCGCCGCGACCACGGGCGAATTCTACGTGGCCGGCAAGGGCGTGCATCCGATCGCCAACGGCATGGCCACGGGGGCCGACTGGATGTCGGCCGCCTCCTTCCTCTCCATGGCCGGGATGATCGCCTTCCTCGGCTATGGCGGCTCCGTCTACCTGATGGGCTGGACGGGCGGCTATGTGCTGCTGGCGATGCTGCTCGCCCCCTATCTGCGCAAGTACGGCAAGTTCACGGTGCCGGAATTCATCGGTGACCGCTACTACAGCAGTGCGGCCCGCGTCGTCGCCGTCATCTGCCTGATCTTCATCTCCTTCGTCTATGTGGCGGGACAGATGCGCGGTGTCGGCATCGTCTTCTCCCGCTTCATGGAGGTGAGCATCGAAACCGGCCTCGTGGTCGGCATGGGGATCGTCTTCATCTATGCCGTGCTGGGCGGGATGAAGGGCATCACCTACACGCAGGTGGCGCAGTACGTGGTGCTGATCACGGCCTATATCGTGCCGGCGGTGTTCATCTCCTTCCAGCTCACCGGCAACCCGATCCCGCCGCTGGGGCTCGGCAGCACCGTCACGGGCACCGACCAGTACCTGCTGGAACGGCTGAACCAGATCGTCACCGACCTGGGATTCGCGGCCTACACATCGGGGGGCAAGAGTACCATCGACATCTTCGCCATCACCGCGGCGCTGATGGTGGGGACGGCGGGGCTGCCGCATGTGATCGTGCGCTTCTTCACCGTGCCCAGCGTGCGCGACGCCCGCGCCTCCGCCGGCTGGGCGCTGCTGTTCATCGCGCTGCTCTATCTCTGCGCCCCGGCCGTGGGCGCCATGGCCCGCTACAACCTGACCTCCACCGTGCAGACCGGCCCGGTCGGGGCGGCGGAGTCCAACCTTGTCTATGCCGACCGGCCGGAGTGGATGCAGCGCTGGGAGCAGACCGGCCTGCTGAAGTTCCAGGACAAGAACGGCGACGGCCGCATCCAGTACTACAACGACGCCCGCATGGACCCGGCCCGGGCGCAGCAGCTCGGCTGGCAGGGCAACGAACTGACCGTGGACCGCGACATCCTGGTGCTGGCCAACCCCGAGATCGCGCGCCTGCCCAACTGGGTGATCGCGCTGGTGGCGGCCGGCGGCATCGCGGCGGCGCTGTCCACCGCGGCGGGGCTGCTGCTGGTGATCTCCTCGGCCATCTCGCACGACCTGATGAAGAGCACCTTCGCCCGCGGCATCACCGAACGGCAGGAACTGCTGGCCGGACGCATCGCCGCGGGGGTGGCGATCCTGATCGCGGGCTATCTCGGCTACAACCCGCCGGGTTTCGTGGGCGAGGTGGTGGCCTTCGCCTTCGGGCTGGCGGCCAGCTCGCTGTTCCCGGCCATCATGATGGGCATCTTCTCCGTCCGGGTGAACCGGGAGGGGGCGATCGCCGGCATGCTCACCGGCCTCTTCTTCACGCTGGGTTACATCATCTACTTCAAGGGCTTCTTCATCGAACCCCTGGCGAAGAACGTGGCCGAGAACTGGCTGTTCGGCATCTCGCCCGAAGGCATCGGCTTCGTCGGCATGATCCTGAACTTCGTGGTGGCGTTCGTGGTCAGCCGGGTCACGGCCGCCCCGCCGCAGGAGGTGCAGGAACTGGTGGCCTTCATCCGCTCCCCGCGCGGGGCGCAGGCCGCGATGGAGCATTGACGTCCGGGCCGCGGGGTGGCGGGCAGCCGCCGCCCCGTCCCGGTTCCGGGTGCCGCCATGATCCCCGACAGCGATAACGATACGCCTTCCGGAACCAGCGCCGGGGCTGCACCAGGCATCCCCGGCACAGGCCCCGAATCCGGCCGGCCGGCCGGGCAGGAGGCCGGGCAGGAGGCGGTGCGGGGTCTGCTGCTGTCCCGCCCGCCCTTCGACGGCCTGCCCGCGGCCGAGCTGGACGGGCTGGCGGCCGCCATCGCCGTGCGGCGGCTGCCGGCGGGGGCGGTGCTGGTGGAGCCCGGCGGCACGGTTACCGCCGTCAGCCTTGTCGCCGCCGGGGCGCTGGAGGTCCAGGCCCCGTCCGGCGAGCTGCTGTCCCGCCGGGGGGAGGGGGAGGCGGCCGGCGTCCAGGCGGTACTGGAGGGCGCCCCCGCCGGCAACCGCATCACGGCGCTGGAGGACACGCTCCTCTACGACATTCCGGCGGCGGAGTTCCGCCGCCTCCGGGCCACGCATCCCGCCGTCGCCCGCTTCTTCGCGCCGCCGGGCAGCGAGCGCCGGCGCGACACCCCCGCCGCCCCGCCGGCCGGCTGGGACGGCCCCGCCGGGCTGCTGGGCCGCCGGCTGGCCGACCTGATCCGGCGGGAGCCGGTGGTGGTCGCGCCCGAGGCCAGCATCGCCGAGGCCGCCCGCCGGATGCGGCAGGCGGACATCTCCTGCCTGCCGGTGGTGGCGGCGGACCGGCTGGTCGGGATCGTCACGGACCGCGACCTGCGCAACCGGGTGCTGGCGGCGGGGCTGGACCCGTCGCTGCCGGTCTCCGCCGTGATGACGCCGGAGCCGACGCGGGTGGAGGACACGGCCCTGCTGTTCGAGGCGCAGATCCTGCTGGCCCGCCACCGCATCCACCATCTGCCGGTGCTGCGCGGCGGGCGGCTGGTCGGCGTCGTCACCGGCACCGACCTGCTGCGGGCGCAGGGCCGCTCTTTCGCCTTCCTGGCGACCGACGTGGGCACCCGCGAGGACGCCGCCGGCATCGCCGACGCGCTGCGGCCGCTGCCGCAGCTCGTCCACGATCTGGTGCAGACGGGGGCCAGCGCCTATGGCATCGGCCATGCCGTCAGCGCGCTGACCGATGCCGCCACCCTGCGGCTGGTGGAGCTGGCGGAGCGCCGGCTGGGCCCGCCGCCCGTGCCCTATGCCTGGATGGCGCTGGGCTCGCAGGCGCGGCAGGAACAGACCGTGCGCTCCGACCAGGACAACGCCCTGGTGATCGACGACGCCTACGATCCCGCCGCCCATGGCGACTGGTTCGCGCGCTTCGCCGCCCTGGTCTGCGAGGGGCTGGCCGCCGCCGGCTACGAGCTGTGTCCCGGCGACATGATGGCCCGCAACCCGGCATGGCGGATGCCGCTGGCCGCCTGGAAGGAGACCTTCGGTCGCTGGATCGGCATGCCGGAGCCGGAGGCGCTGATGAAGGCCAGCGTCTTCTTCGACATGCGGGCCGTGGCCGGGCACGCGCCCCTGGTGGAGGAGCTGCAACGGACGGTCCTGGCCGTCGCCCGCGGCAACCGCCTGTTCCTGGGCCACATGACCGGGGCGGCGATGACGCACCGGCCGCCCCTGGGCTTCTTCCGCAACCTCGTGCTGATCCCGGGCGGGGAGCACCGCCACAGCCTGGACATGAAGCATGCCGGCCTCGTCCCCATCGTCGATCTGGCCCGGCTCTACGCCCTGGATGCCGGGCTGCCGCCGGTGAACAGCCGCGACCGGCTGGTGGCGGCGGGGGAGGCGGGGACGGTCAGCGCCAGCGGCGCGCACGACCTGATCGACGCGCTGGATTTCCTGGGGCTGGTGCGGCTGCGCCATCAGGCCCGCCTGCTGGCGGCCGGCCGGCCGCCGGACAACTATGTGCTGCCGGAGGAGCTGTCGCCCTTCGACCGCGGCCATCTCAAGGACGCCTTCGCCGTGGTGAAATCCATGCAGGCGGCGGCCCTCGCCGCCTACCGCGGCGGCCGGGGCTGAACGGATACCCGCATGCTGCTCGACCTTCTCGCCGCCGCCTCCGCCGCGCTCGCCGCCGCGGGTCTTCTCCTTCTCGGCTTCCGCCTCGCCGGGCGCCGGGCGCCGCGCTGGCTCGCCCCCGTCGCGGCGGCGCTGGGCGTCGTCGCCGTCACGGCGGCGCTGCGCTACCAGTGGGCGCCGCGGATGGAGGGGCTGCTGCCGCCGGACATGGTGGTGCTGGACCGGGTGCAGGGGCGGAGCCCGTTCGACCCGCTCTCCTATCTCTGGCCGGTGACCGATGCGCTGCTGCTGGCGGACACGGCCAGCCGGCGCCACCATCCCGGCCATCCGGGGCTGGTGCTGCTGGATCTGGTGCTGCTGCGCCGGGGGGAGGAGACGCTGCTGGCCCGGCATCTGGTGGATTGCGGTGCCGCCCGCGACGCCGTGGTGCCGCCCGGCTGGGACGGCGGCGACCCCGCCGCCCTGGCCTGGGCGACCACGACGATCCCCGGCCTCCAGGCCATCGCCTGCGCCGTCAGCACGGCCCCCGCCGCGGAACCGGCTGCCGCCGGGCCGGCCGCCGCGGGGCCGGCCCTGTAGTCAGGGGCGTCGGGTCCGCTCGGCAGGACGGCCCGCCCCGGGGGGCGGGGCGGGGGCCCTGCCGTGCCGCGGCGACGGTCAGTTCTCCGTGCGGAGGGTGCGCGCCGCGACCCAGCCGGTCTGGCCGCTGGCGGTCCGCACGCGGAACCAGCCGTTCTCGTGCTCGCCGGTCGCCTGGACCGCGGCACCCTGGGCGATCTGGCCGATCACCTCGGCGCTGGTCCCCGGACCGCCGCGCAGGTTCACGCCCTCGGTGGCGCGGTAGGTGGTCCCCGGCTGCGGGGTCGCCGCCGGCACCCCGCCCACGGACGACACCGCCGCCATCGGGGTGGCCTGCGGGGCCTTCAGCGCCGCCGCGACCTGCGGCATGGCGCGGAACTGCGGCACCAGCTTGTTCACGGCATCCATGATCGCCGCGATCATGGTCTTGCCCATCTCCGTGTTCTCGTAGCCGCCGAGACCGCCCGCGATCGGCAGGGAGCCGAAGCCGCCGGCGCCGAACGCCCAGCCGATGTCACGGGACTCCGCCGAGCCGGTGGCGACGGCCTCCTGCACGCCCGTCCGCACATCCGTGACGGTCAGCATGACGTTCGCCGTGCTCTCCTTCGTGCGCAGGCCGCCCAGCACCGCGCCGGCGATGCCCGGCACGAACGCGCCCAGCCCGGCGGCGGTCCCGCCGGCATTCTCGTTCTGCGAGAGGACGTGGACATCCACGATGAAATCGGCCGCCGCGAGCTGCCCGCCGCCGAGGTTGGACCCGGCCTGCAAGGAGCCGCCGGCCGCGAGCGCGCGTTCCTGCTGGATGCGCTCGAAGTCGTCGCCGCGGGCGACGACGCGGAAGCAGCCGGTCTGCTGCATGACCAGACGGACGGCGGGAATCGGGCTGGTGAGCCCCATCATGACCAGGATCGGGGACTTCGGCTGATTCTCCACCAGGGCGATGGTGCCCAGCGGGCGGTCGCAGCGTTCAAGCTGCGCGTTGGCGTTCTGCGTGCCGGCGGCCCCGGCCGACCCCGTCGCAACCGACGAGCCACCCCCCATGGTCGTGCCGGTGGAAACGCAGGCAGAGAGCATCGAGCCGGCAAGGGCCAGCGCGACAACACCTTTCACTTTCATCATGGTCCTCGCTGTCGTGGATGTCCGCCCCGTCCGGGCGAATTAATCCTTTTACGTACTTATTTTCGAGGTATATCCGCCAAAAAGCGATGGTCAAGCGCTGGGTACAAATGTATTCGTTTCAATCGCCACTATCTCGTATCCGGCATGGGTGTCCGGATAGTGCGGCTCGGCGACAAGAATTCTGAAAAACCAAGCCAAGTTATTTAAGAACGGGAAATCCAGAACGAACATCAACCGTCAGAAAAAGCGGTCGCGCCGGACAGGACCGGCCCGGCAAGGCCTGTGTCCCGGCTCTGTCCTGGCCGTGATCCGGCGCATCGGTATCTTCGGCGGCGACCGTCCATGGCGGCCCGGCCACCGGGTCCGCCTTCCGCTCTCCTTCCGGGGGCGGCTGCTTCCGGGGTCAGGCCCCGATCTCGATGGTGACGGTGGTGCCCAGGCCGGGGGCGGTTTCGATGGCGAGGTTGCCGGCGTGCAGGTCCACCAGGGACTTGGCGATGGGCAGGCCCAGCCCCGTGCCCTCCACCGCCGCGCGGGTCTGCGCCACCTGCCGGAACGGCTCCATGGCGGTCAGCACTTCCTCCGGCGTCATGCCGGGGCCGGTGTCGCGCACGGTGAAGACGGCCCCGCCGCCGGCCAGCGCCCGCGCCCGCACATCGACCCGGCCGCCGGGCGGGGTGAACTTCACGGCGTTGCCGATGATGTTCAGCAGGATCTGGCGCAGCCGCAGCGCGTCCGCCGTCAGCGGCAGGGGCGACTCCGCCTGCACCTCCAGCAGCACCTCGCCGCGCACCGCCCGCGGCAGCAGCATGCCGACGCACTCCGCCGCCAGGATGCCGGCGTCCAGCGGCTCCGGCGCCAGTTCCATCCGCCCGGCCTCGATGCGCGACAGGTCCAGCACGTCGTTGACCATGCGCAGCAGGTGCTCGCCCGAGGCGTGGATGCTCTGCACATAGTCCTGGATGCGCGGCGGCAGCGTCCCCGCCACGCCGGACATCATCAGGTCGGAGAAGCCGAGGATGGCGTTCAGCGGCGTCCGCAGCTCGTGGCTCATGTTCGCCAGGAAGCGCGACTTCGCCTCGTTGCTGGCGGCGAGCTGGTCGCTCAGCTCCTTCACATGGCGCAGGTGGCGCAGCATCATGTCGCTGATGGCATGGCGCAGCGAGGTGGCGATCTCGTCCGCCCAGGGCGGCCAGGGGGCGGCATGGCCGCGCCGTTCCTCCACCCAGCGGTCGAAGGAGATGCGCGGCATCGGCCGTTGCCCGGCCGCGCCCAGCGGCTTCGCCGGATCGCCGCCCCAGGTGATCAGCCGCGGCTCCTCCGGCCGGGTCCACATCACGAAGTCGCCGCCCGACAGGCGCAGCGCCAGCAGCCCGCTGGCCTGCTGCCGGTAGGCGGTGGCGTCGGGAAAGACCGAGGACAGGCTGCTGGTGCGGAACAGGCCGGCGCCGCCCCAGCGCGGCTCCAGCCAGGCCCGCAGCGCCGCCACCTCCGCCGGCGGCGGGCAGTCGCCCACCGTCAGCAGATGGCCGTCGATGGAGAGCGCGGCCCCGGTGGCGCCGAACAGGTCGGTCAGCCGCGTCGCCTGCTGCGTCAGCGCCGGCTCCACCGCGTCGGAGGAGGCCATCTGCACCATCAGCGCCGTCAGCACGGCGTGGTCCACCTGCCGGCCGCGCATCGCCTCCGCCCGCTCCACCGCGGCGATGCTGAGCGCCACCGCCTCCACCACCGTCATGGCGGCGGAGCGGCGGGGAATGCCGACATGGTGCGGCTGCCGGTGGTGCGCCGCCACCATGCCCCAGAGCCGCCCCTCCACCAGGATGGAGAAGGACATGGAGGCGGCCACCCCCATGTTGCGCAGATACTGGAGATGGACGGGGCTCAGGCTGCGGTGGCGGGAGAAGGACAGGTCCAGCGGCTCCGTCCCCTCCACCCGATGGACCGGCACCGGCACGTAGTCGCGGTCGGGGACATGGCGCGACAGCGACTGGCTGTACAGCTCGCGCGCCTGCCGCGGGATGTCCGAGGCGGGGAAGTGCAGCCCGGCGAAGGACTGCGGCCAGTCCTCCACCTTGTCCTCGGCGATCACCTCGCCGTGCCAGTCGGCGTCGAAACGGTAGACGATGGCGCGCTCGAACCCGGTCAGGGACCGCACCGAACGGGCGCAGGCCTGGGCCAGCCCGGCCAGGGAGGCCGCCTGCCGGATGGTGGCCACGTCCGCCTCCACCGTCGCCAGCAGGGTGGACACCGGCGCCGCGTCGGCAGGGGAGACGACCGGCTCCAGATCCAGCACCACGCAGCCGCCGCTGCGGTGGGCGCGGATGTCGATGCGCCGTCCCCGGCCGATCTCTCCGCGCCAGTACGGGTCGGCCCGGTCCGGCAGCCAGTCCGCCAGCGCCGCCACCGGGCCGGCGCCCAGCACCTCGGCCAGCGGCCGGCCGAGCGGCGGCCGGTCGGCGTCCAGCAGATCCTGGGCGTTGTCGCTGGCGGCGCAGACCGTCCAGTCCCGCGGATCGGCGGCCAGCACCGCCCCCCAGGGCTGGATGGCGCCGACGCGCCGGATGTCCTCCTGCTCGCAGACGGAGAAATCCACCACCTCGCCGCTGACCGGGGTCGACTGCACCGCCACCGGGGCCTGTCCGGGGGGACGCAGGTCCTCCAGCTTGCGCACGAAGATCCAGTAGCGGTCGGGCACGCCCGCATTCTGCATGCGGATCTGCACCCGCACCGGCGCCATCTGGAAATCGAAGACGAAGTCGAACCGGGCATCCAGCGTGCCGGAGGTCACCCCGTCCATGAAGCGGCCGCTGAAGGCCGGGATGTTCGTGCAGGGCGCCACCTCGGTGAAGAAGTTGCGCCCGATCACCCGCTCGGGGATGCGGCCGCTGAGCTGGCTTTCCGTCCTGTTGTAGCGGTGGATGGTGCCGCTGCCGTCCACCTGGATGGCACCGACCGGCAAAGAGTCGAACTCGGCCGCCCCCATCCCGTCGATGGTGCCGCGGATATGCTCGGTGAAGGGGCCGAAGTCGTCGGTGGTCCGGTCCGGCACGACGGGCTCGTCTCTGGGGTTTCCGCCGATAGTAGCGCCGGTACCCCCTGTCGAGAAGGAGGTAACTCCCCCGGAGCACCCTCCCGGTCGCGGAAATGCCACCGCCTGCCGCCCTTCCGCGCCCTTTCCGCCATCGCCGCCGCGGACCGGGCGACTATGCCGCGGGGCTCCGCCGAGTCGCGGGGGCCCGCCTCAGCCGGTGCCCGGTTCGGCCGGGCGGTCGGTGTCCTCCGCGCGCCGGCGCAGTTCCTCCACCGTGAGGCCGGCCGGGGTGGCGCCCTGCAAGCTGCCGTCGCCCGGCGTCCGCTCCGGCGCCTGCGTCTCTTCGCCCGGCCCGGGCCGGCCGTCCTGTCCGACAGGCCGGGGGGCCGGGTCGCGGTCGGGTCGTCTGTTCTGGGTCATGGGGGGCTCCTGGCCTGTCGGGGGGCGGGGATCGTCCACCCGCTCGAAGCTCAACAGCCGGGGGGCGGTCTGCTCCCGGCCCCTGGTGCTGTCGCAGCCCCGGTGGCGGGGATCGCCACGGAATGGCGGTATTCGCCACCGTGCCGGACGCCCCGTGAGTGGGGCGTTGGGATCCTGGCCCCGGAAATCAAGGCTGTCCGGGCGCTACCCCGAGGCTGGCACGCATTCTGCTTAAGGCTGCCCAGGAATGGTCACAGGCTCCGGCGATCCCTCAAGGACCGGGTCGCGGGCCGGGACCGCACGACAGACTACGCGCAGCAGGAGGGGGGATGGATTCGCTCGACAGTTTTGCCCGGCGGGAGGCCTATGCCCAGGCCGCACCCGTCCCGGCGGACCCCGTGGACTTCCCGGCGCCGCGGACGCGCCGGGGCCGTGCCGGGGCGCCCGGGCTGCTCCGGCGCTGGCGCCGCGGCCTGATCGCCGTCGGCATCCTGGCGGTCGGGGTCGCCGGCCTTGTCACCTTCATCGCCACGAAGCCCGAACCGGCGCGCGAGACGAAGCCCGAACGCGAGTGGGCGGTGGATACCGTGACCGTGGCGCGCGGCGACCACCGGCCGGAGGTGGTCGCGCTGGGCACCGTGCTGGCCGGCCGCACCTCTGAGCTGCGGCCCCTGGTCAGCGGGACGGTGCTGTCCGTCTCCCCGGCGCTGCGCGACGGCGGCGTCGTGAAGGAGGGCGAGACGCTGCTCTCTCTCGACCCGGTGGACCACGAACTGGTCCTGGCCCAGCGCCGCGCCGACCTGGACGAGGCCCGCGCCCGGCTGGACGAGCTGCGGGCCAACCTCAAGGCCCATGAGCGCGAGGCGGAACGGGCGGAGACCCTGTTCAAGCGCGGCATCGTCGCCGCCCCCCGCTATGAGGAGACGCAGAACGCCTATGCCGCCGAACAGGCCCGCGTGCGGGCGCAGCAGGCGGTCATCGCCCGGCTCCAGGCTGCCGTGAAGGCGGCCGAGACGGACCTCGCACGGACGACCCTGGTGGCCCCGTTCGACGGCTTCGTCGGCGATGCGCGGGCCGAGGCCGGCATGTACCTGACCCCGGCCGACCGGGTCGCCGTGATCTCCGGTGCCGAGCGTCTGGAGGCCAAGGTGACGGTGCCGACCGACACCTACGGCCGGCTGGTCGCCAGCGGCGAGAGCCTGATCGGGCGGGAGGCCCGGGTGGTCTGGTCGCTGGGCCAGAACCGGCTGGAATTCCCCGCCCGTGTGGTCCGCGTCGATGACCGGATCGACACCGCGGCGGGCGGCGTCGCGCTGTTCGTGCAGCTCGACGGCACCCTGACCGGCCAGGCGATCCGGCCGGGCGCCTTCGTCAGCGTCACCATTCCCGACCGCCTCTATGCCGACGTGATCCGGCTGCCCGCCCCCGCCCTGCATGACGGCGGAACCGTCTATGTGATCGAGGACGGCCGGCTGGCCGCCCGCCCGGTGGAGGTGGTCGCCGTCAAGTCGGATGCCGTCTACCTGTCCGGTGGCCTGCAACCGGGCGACCGCGCCGTCGTCACCCGGTTCCAGGAGATCGGGCCCGGCCTGAAGGTCACCACCCGCAGCGCCCCCGCCGCCGAAGGCCCGGCCGCGCCCAAGGCGGAGGATGCGCCCAAGGACGCGCCCAAGGCGGAGGACGCGCCATGAACCCCAACGCCCTGATCCGCTCCTTCACCCGCCACAAGGTGGCGGCCAACATCCTGATGCTGCTGATGCTGCTGAGCGGCGTCTGGGGGATGCAGCGGCTGGAAGTCCAGATGGAGCCGGACTTCGACATTCCCCAGATCTCCGTCGCCGTCGTCTGGCCCGGTGCTTCGGCCGACGACGTGGACCGCGGCATCGTCGAGGCGCTGGAGCGCGAGGTCCGCTACCTGGACGGGGTGGACGACGTGGTCGGCCGCTCCCGCGAGGGCATCGGCGAGCTGTTCATCGAGTACAGGTCCGGCACCGACATGACCCGGGCCATGACCGAGGTGGAACAGGCGGTCGCCAGCGTCACCACCCTGCCGCAGGGCTCGGAACGGCCGGTCATCCAGCAGTTCCTGGTCTATGACGACATCATGAACCTGGTGCTGTCGGGGCCGCTGCCCGAACCGGCCCTGCGGGCCTGGGCGAAGCAGATCCGGGACGGGCTGATGGCCCGCGGCGTGGACCGCATCAATGTCGAGGGCCTGCGCGACACCGAGATCTGGGTGGAGATCCCGGCCGCCGAGCTGGACCGGCTGGACACCACCCTGGGCGATGTCGCCCAGCGCATCGGCGACATCTCCAGCGACGTGCCCTCGGGCTCGCTCACCGGCGGGGTGGAGAAGCAGATCCGCACCCTGGGCCGGCAGGAGCAGGCGTCGGGCATCGCCGGGCTGACCCTGCGCGGCGATGCCCAGGGGCGCCTGCTGACGCTGGGCGACATCGCCACGGTGCGCGAGACCTACGAGGACGGCGCCGTCAGCGGCCGCCGCAGCGGCAACCCGGCGATCCGCCTGGAACTCCAGAAGGCGAAGAACGGCGACCTGCTGGCCATCACCGCGGTGGTGGACCGCTATCTGGAGCAGATCCGCCCGACCCTGCCGCCGACCCTGAAGCTGGAGATCTACGACCGCGAGACCGATGCCCTGGAACAGCGCATCGACATGCTGGTCGACAATGCCGTCGGCGGCATGGTCCTGGTCTTCGCGGTGCTCTACATCTTCCTGCGCCCGCGGGTGACCTGGTGGATCGTCGTCGACGTGCTGATGTCGCTCTCGGTCACCTTCGCCATCATGATGTGGCTCGGCCAGAGCATCAACATGATGAGCCTGTTCGCGCTGATCATGATGGTGGGCATCATCTGCGACGACAGCATCGTCGTGGCCGAGCATGCCCAGACCCTCCAGGAGCGCGGCTGGGACCCGACCCGCGCGGTGGAGACGGCGGCCCGGCGCATGTTCTGGCCCATCGTCGCCGCCTCGGTGACGACGGTGGCGGCGTTCGCGCCCATGCTGATGATGCAGGGGCCCAACGGCGACTATGTCGAACCGCTGCCCATGGTCGCCATCGCGGTGATCCTGGCCAGTCTGGTCGGCTGCTTCCTGACCCTGCCCAGCCACATCCGCCACGCCCTGGAGCATGACAAGGGCCACTCCTCCCGCGCCCGCCTCTGGTTCGACCGCTCCTTCCTGCGGTTCCGCGACGGCCGCTTCAAGCGCGTCGTGCAGTGGTCGGTGGACAACCGCTACGCCACGGTGGCGGCCGCCGTCACGGCCATGTGCCTCGCCATCGGATTGCAGGCCGGCGGCCGGGTCAACTTCGCCTTCTCGCCGCAGCCGGAAGGCCAGTCGCTGACGCTGAACCTGCTGTTCTCCCCCGGCACCCCGCGCGAGGTGGTGGCGCAGCAGCTCGACGAGGCGGAGGCCGCGCTCTACCGGGTGGAAGCGAAGCTGGGCTATGAACGCGGCGCCCTGGTGACCATGACCTTCGGCCAGGTCGGCGCGACCGTGAACGGCCGTGTCGTGCCCCAGGTCGGCGACTACATGGGCGGCATGGAGGCCGAGGTGATCTCCGCCGACCTGCGCGACGACCGCCTGCCCGACATCATGAAGATGTGGGAGGCCGAGACGCGCCTGCTGCCCGGCATCGACGAAGCGGTGTTCGAGGAGGACAGCGCCGGCTTCGGCGGCAGCAACATCGGCTGGAGGCTCCAGCACGACGACCCCTATGTGCTGAAGCAGGCGTCGCTGGAACTGCGCGACGCGCTGCGCGGCTTCGCCGGGGTCAGCGGCATCCGCGACAACCTGCCGGCCGGCAAGCCGGAACTGGTGGCCGCCGTCACCCCGCGCGGCGAGGCCCTGGGCTTCACGACGGAGATCGTCGGCCGCCAGCTCCGCGACGCCCTGGACGGCGCCATCGCCAAGCGCTTCCCCCGCGGCGACGAGGAGGTGACCGTGCGCGTCCGCCTGCCCGCCACCGACCAGTCGGAGCAGGCGCTGCGCAACCTGCGGCTCCGCTCCCCCGCGGGGGAGGAGGTGCCGCTGGGCGACGTGGTCACCCTGAAGGAGCGGCCGGGTCTGGCCCGCATCCTGCGCAGCAAGGGGCAGCGCACCGTCTCCGTCTTCGCCGACGTGGACATCCACAAGTCCAACCCGGGCGAAATCCGCGAGGCCGTCGAGAAGGAGCATCTGCCCCGCATCATGGAGAAGTACGGCGTCGCCCGGAACATGGGGGACGGCGCCGAGCAGGAGGCCGAGTTCTGGGCCGACTTCTACGCCGGCATCCTGGTGGCGCTGGTCGGCATCTATCTGGTCCTGGCCTGGATCATGGGCAGCTTCACCCGCCCCGCGGCGGTGATGGCGGTCATCCCCTTCTCCGTGGCGGGGGCGGTGTACGGCCACTGGATCATGGGCGCCGACATGACCATGTTCAGCTACATCAGCATCATGGGCATGGCCGGCATCCTGGTGAACGACAGCATCCAGGTCGTCACCAGCATCGACGAGCGCCACGCGGCGGGCGAGCCGTTGCACCTTGCCGTCGTGGACGGTGCGGTGGAGCGCCTGCGCCAGGTCGCCCTGACCTCGCTCACCACCATCTTCGGCCTGCTGCCGCTGATGCTGGAGACGCAGCTCCAGGCGCAGTTCATGATCCCGATGGCGATCACCTTCGTGTTCGGCATCGGCACCGCCACGCTGCTGGTCCTGCTGCTGATGCCGGCCATGCTGATGGTGGTGGAGGACGCGAAGTCCGGCGCCGGCCGGGTCTGGCGGGGGCTGAAGCGGGGCGGCCGCTGGCTGGCCCGCGACCCCGACGCCCCGCGCCCGGCCCGCACCCCGGCCGAGTAGGCCAGCCCCCGCCGACCTTGCTGGCGACCCTGCCGCCGATCCTGCCGCCCCATCCGGTCCCCCGGGCGGGGCGGTTGGCGTCCGGGGCAGGCCGGGCAAGCGCCTTGTGCGGCCGGACCGGGGCGTGCCAATGAAGGGGCCCCCGCAGCCGACCGGTCGCCACCATGCCGCTCCCCCCGCCCCGAGATTCCCAGGCCCGAGATCCCCAGGCCCGCGCGCCCCAGCCGCGCGCGCCCCGGCCTGCCACGGCCAAGGCACCGCCGCCGAAGCCGTTCCGCATCTGCGGGCTGCCGGCGGTGGCGGCGGTCTTCGCGCGCGACCCCGACCGGGTGCAGCGCCTGTTCTACGAGGAGCGCCACCGGCAGGCGGTCGGCCCCTTCTGCGCCCGGCTGGCGGAGGCGCGGAAGCCCTATCGGCTGGTGGAGAAGGAGGAGCTGGACAGGGTCGCCGGCACGCCGCTGCATGGCGGCGTCGTCGCCGTGGCCGAGCCGCGGCAGGTGCTGCCCTTCAACCCCGACTGGGCCAGGCGCTGGGCCGCGGAGGGCCGGCCGCTGCTGCTGCTGGACGGCATCGGCAACCCGCACA
This sequence comes from Rhodocista pekingensis, assembly GCF_042665545.1. NCBI lineage: Bacteria > Pseudomonadati > Pseudomonadota > Alphaproteobacteria > Rhodospirillales > Azospirillaceae > Rhodocista > Rhodocista pekingensis. Next base: position 94,969 of record NZ_JBHTCM010000018.1, read on the forward strand.
ATCTGGGCGCCATCGTGCGCACGGCCGCCTTCTTCGGGCTGGACCGGCTGGTGATCTCCGACCATCCGGGGCAGGCGCAGCCGTCGGAATCCGCCTACCGCGTGGCCGAGGGCGGCTTCGAGCATGTCCAGATCTACCGCGCCGAGCGCTTCGCCGCGGCGGTGCGGCGGCTGGCGGAGAGCTACCGCGTCGTCGGTACGGCGCTGGGCGGGCACCCCGCCCTGGGCCGGCTGACCGGGGGGCCGAAGCCGCCGGCCGTGCTGCTGGGCAACGAGGAGGACGGCCTGCCGGCGGAGACCCTGCGCGCCTGCGCCGAGCTGGCGACGCTGCCCGGGTCGGGGCTGGTGCAGTCCCTGAACGTGGCCGCCACCGCCGCCATCCTGGCCTGGGAGATGACGCGGCCCTGAGGCGGGCGACCCCGGCCCCGGCGGCGGGAACCGCCGTCAGAGCACGCTGCCGCCCTGGCGGATGGCGGCGAGGCGCTGGTTCACGGCACCCCAGTTCACCGTGTTCCACCACGCGGCCAGATAGTCGGCGCGGCGGTTCTGGTACGTCAGGTAATAGGCGTGCTCCCACACGTCATTGCCCATCAGCACCGGCTTGCCGTCCATCAGCGGGGTGTCCTGATTCGGACGCGCGACGATCTCCAGCTTGCCTTCCGTGTCGGCCGTGACGAAGACCCAGCCCGAGCCGAACTGCTTCGTGCCGGCCTCGTTGAACGTCTTCTTGAAGTCCTCGAAGGCGCCGAAGTCGCGGGCAATGGCCTCTCCGACGGCGCCGGTCGGCTCACCGCCGCCGTTCGGCCCCATGATGGTCCAGAACATGCTGTGGTTGGCATGGCCGCCGCCATTGTCGCGCACGGCGGTGCGGATGCCCTCCGGCAGCTCGCCCAGGCGCTTCAGCAGGTCGGTCAGCGACAGGCCGTGGAGCTGGCTGTGCTCGGCCAGGGCGTTGTTCAGGTTCGTGACGTAGGTCTGGTGGTGCTTGCCATGGTGCAGGCCCATGGTCCGGGCATCGATGTGCGGCTCCAGCGCCGTCACGTCATAGGGAAGCTCCGGGAGGGTGAAGGGGCTGCCGGGCGGCCTGCTTCCCGAGGGGCCGCTTCCCGAGGGGCCGCTTCCAGGAGGGGGGCTGCCCTGGGCGATGGCGGGCAGGCGGGCGAAGGTCGCGGCGGCGGCGGCGGCCGTGGCGGCGGCAAGCAGGCGGCGGCGGGTCGGCATCGGCATCTCGGGTCCTTCCGAAGGCGCAACGGGATCGCCTGCAACAGGTCGTGCCCGCTGCCCGGCGGTGCCATCCCCCGGAAGGGCGGGGCCGGCGGGCGGTACGATCCTGCCGGGGTAATCCGGACGGCGAAGGTCCACCCGGTCCGCGCCCCCTTGCGGGGGGGGGCCGCGGCGTGGGAAGCAGGGCGATGACCCGCGTGATCCTGCTGAACAAACCCTATGACGTGCTCTGCCAGTTCACCGACGCGGACGGCCGGGCGACGCTGAAGGACTTCGTGCCGGTGCCGGGGGTCTATGCCGCCGGCCGGCTGGACCGCGACAGCGAGGGGCTGGTAGTGCTGACCGACGACGGCGCCCTGACCGCCCGCATCGCGGACCCCCGGCACAAGATGGCGAAGACCTACTGGGCCCAGGTGGAGGGCACGCCGGAAGAGGCGGCGCTGGAGGCGCTGCGCCGCGGCGTCGTGCTGAACGACGGCCCGACCCTGCCGGCGGCGGTGCGGGCGATCCCGGAGCCGCCCGGCCTCTGGCCGCGCACGCCGCCGGTCCGCTTCCGGAAATCCATCCCCACCGCCTGGCTGGAGCTGACCCTGCGCGAGGGGCGCAACCGTCAGGTCCGGCGGATGACGGCGGCGGTGGGGCTGCCGACCCTGCGGCTGGTGCGCCGGGCCGTCGGCCCCTGGACCCTGGAGGGGCTGGCCCCCGGGGAGTGGCGCGACGCGCCGCCCCCGCCCCCGCCCCCGTCTTCGTCGCCGCGTGCGGCGTCGCGTCCGCCCCGGCGCTGAGCGGGGAACAGCCGGGACGCGCCACCGTTGGCAGGACAGACGCCCGGCGTGGGGGCAGGGACCGGACGCCCGGCCGCGCCCCGCCCGCCGGCCCCCGCCTGACTTCAGCGGCCGACGCCGACGGCCGCCCCCGACGGAGGTGCGCCCATGCCCCTGTTCATCTTCCTTCTGCTCGTCATCCTGATCGCCCAGGTCGGGTTCTGGGACACGCTGGAAGCGGTCCTGGGCGGGGCGCTGATGCTGGTGCTGCTGGCCGTCCTGGTCGTGCTGCTGGCCGGCGTGGGCGTGCGGATGGGCCTGCGCCGCCTCGGCCGCTGAGGGGGCGGCCCCCGGGATCAGGGCGGGGGGCCTAGAAGCCCAGTTCCTTCAGCGCCGCGATGGACAGCGCGGCGGAGCTGTGCTGGACGAAGTGGCCGCCGCGCGCCTCCCAGCCCTCGCGCGTGGTGGCGCGGTCGTCCACCAGCACCCGGCCGGGGCCGGACCAGTCCGGCTTGTCCCGCGCCATGCAGGTGATGACCTCCACCTCCTTGCCCAGCATGTTGGCGACCCAGCGGCGCTTCTGCGCGTCGGCCCAGTCGCCGCGCGGCAGGCCGGTCAGGATCACCGGCCGGTGCGGGACGCAGTAGTCCCAGAGATCGCGGGCATCGGCCATCAGCGCCAGCGTGCCGAAGAAATCCGCGTCCTGCGCCAGTGCCCGCCACATCTCGCGGGTGGTCTGCTGGTCCGGCCGGCGGCCGGTGACCCGCTCCACGCCGCGGTCGAAGTCGGCCAGCACGCCGTCGAGGTCGAGGAAGAGTCTCGTCATGCCGTCGTCCGCTTTCCGGTCCTTCCGTCCGTTCCCGTCTTTCCCGTCCGGGCTTAACCGCCCGCGCCGGGCCGGCTATGGTGTGCCGGGTGGGGTGGCCCCTGGAGATGGGGATGCCCGGGCGGCGGGGGAACGGTGGTGCTGGACGACGGAAGGACGCAGCCGGACGGCAGGACCGGAACGGACGGCGGCGGGGCGGAGGCGCCGCTCTACCGCCGGGTGAAGACCTATGTGCTGGAGCGCATCCGCGACGGTGCCCTGCAACCCGGCGACCGCGTGCCCTCCGAGCATGAGCTGGTGGCGGCGCTGGGCGTCTCGCGCATGACGGCGAACCGCGCCCTGCGCGAACTGACGGCGGAGGGGCGGCTGACCCGCGTCGCCGGGGCGGGCACCTTCGTCGCCCCGGCCAAGCCCCTGGGCACGGTGCTGGAGATCCGCAACATCGCCGACGAGATCCAGGCCCGCGGCGGCGCCCATTCCGCCCGCGTGCTGCATCTGGCGACGGAGCCGGCGGCGGGCGAGGTGGCGGAAGGCTTCGGCCGGCCGGCGGGGACGCCGCTGTTCCATTCGATCCTGGTGCATGCCGAGAACGGCCGCCCGATCCTGCTGGAAGACCGCTGGGTGGCGCCCGACGCCGCGCCCGACTATCTGGCGCAGGACTTCGCCCAGGCGACGCCGTCGGAGCATCTGCTGGCCGTCGCCCCGGTGCGGGAGGTGGAGCATCTGGTCGAGGCCGTGCTGCCCGACGCCCGCACCCGCACCCTGCTGGACATGGAGGTGGGGGAGCCCTGCCTGCTGCTGCGCCGGCGCACCTGGATCGCCGCGGCTGAGGCGGAGACGGAGGGCGGGCCGGGCGAGGGGGCGGAGACGGCGCCGGAGGGGCGTGCAGAGGGGCGTGCGGAGGGGCGTGTCGCCTCCCTGGTCGAACTCTGGTTCCCCGGCGGCCGCTACCGGCTGGGCGGCCGCTTCCGGCCGGGCTGACGGGTCAGTCCGCCAGGAGGTTTCAAGCCCCGTCCACCGGCACGCCCGCCAGGACGCGGCCGGCGCAGGCGCCGCCGCCCAGCCAGTAGGCCAGCTCGGCCGGGCGCCCGATCTCCCAGATGGCGAGGTCGCAGCGTTTCCCCGCCTCCAGCGTTCCCGCCTCCTCCGCCAGCCCCAGGGCGCGGGCCGCCTCCCGCGTGGCGCCGGCCAGCGCCTCCGCCGGGGTCAGGCGGAACAGGGTGCAGGCCATGTTCAGCGCCAGCCGCAGGGACTGCACCGGGCTGGTGCCGGGGTTCAGGTCCGTCGCCACCGCCATGGGGATGCCGCGGGCGCGGAATCCCGCCACCGGCGGCAGCCGTGTCTCGCGCAGCAGGTAGAAGGCGCCGGGCAGCAGCACCGCCACCGTGCCGGCCGCCGCCATGGCGTCCAGCCCGGCCTCGCCGGCATGCTCCAGATGGTCGGCCGACAGGGCGCCGAACCGGGCGGCCAGCGCCGCGCCCCCCAGGTCGGAGAGCTGGTCGGCGTGCAGCTTCACCGGCAGCCCGTGCCGCCGCGCCGTGTCGAACACCCGCGCCACCTCCTCCGGGGTGAAGGCGATCGTCTCGCAGAAGGCGTCCACCGCGTCGGCCAGCCCCTGGGCCGCGGCGGCGGGGATCATCTCCGCCACGATGCGGTCGATGTAGCCGGCGCGGTCGTCGCGCCGCTCCGGCGGCAGGGCGTGCGCCGCCAGCAGGGTGGTCCGCACCCGCACCGGCAGTTCCCGCTCCAGCCGGCGGGCCACGCGCAGCATCTTCAGCTCCGCCTCCGGCTCCAGCCCGTAGCCGGACTTCACCTCCACCGTCGTCACGCCCTCGGCCAGCAGGGGGCGCAGGCGGCGGGCGGCGGACCGGAACAGCGCCTCCTCCGTCGCTTCCCGGGTCAGGCGCACGGTGCGGGCGATGCCGCCGCCCTCCCGCGCGATGGCCTCGTAGCTCTCCCCGTTCAGGCGGCGCTCCCACTCCTCCACCCGGTCGCCGCCGAACACCAGATGGGTGTGGCAGTCGATCAGGCCCGGCGTGACCCAGCGGCCGCCCAGATCCACGACGCGGGCGGCCAGGGCCTGCGACTCACCGGGCAGGGCGGCGCGCGGGCCGACCCAGGCGATGCGGCCGCCGCGGGCGGCGATGGCGCCGTCGGGGATGGCGCCGTAAGGGTCGCCGGCGGCGGTGCCGGGCGCGCCGGGGGCCAGCGTCGCCAGCGCCGCCCCGGTCCAGAGGATGTCCCAGGGGGGTGCGTCTGTCATGCGCGCATCCTGCCGGGTGTCTTGCGGGGCCGCAACGGCGCCGCTAGACTAACCTGTATAGACAGCCATGCGGAAACCATCAGCGCGGACGCGATCGGCCGACCCGGCCCGCCGGGCGGCGGCGCCGCCGCGGACAGGGAGAGGGGAGTGCTGCTGCGCGCCTGCTACGCCGACCGCGTCCGGCTGCCCGAGGGCTGGGCCGAAGGGGTGCGGATCGAGCTGACCGAGGGCGGCGACATCGCCGCCCTGATCCCCGGCGGCTCGCCCGAGGGGGCGGAGCGGCTGGCCGGCCCGGTGGTGCCGGGCCTGCCCGATCTGCACAGCCACGCCTTCCAGCGCGCCATGGCCGGACTGGCCGAGCGGGTCGGGGAGGGGGGCGACAGCTTCTGGTCCTGGCGCCGCACCATGTACGGCTTCGTCGCCCGGCTGACGCCCGACGACGTGCATGCCATCGCGGCCCAGCTCCAGATCGAGATGCTGAAGGCCGGCTACACCGCGGTGGCCGAGTTCCACTATCTGCACCACGATCCCGACGGCCGGCCCTACGCCGACCCCGCCGCGCTCTCCCGCGCGGTGCTGGCCGCGGCGCGGGAGACCGGCATCGCCCTGACCCATCTGCCGGTGCTCTACATGACGGGCGGGCTGGACGGGCGGCCGCTGGCGGACGGCCAGCGCCGCTTCGCCGGCACGCCCGCCGGGTTGCTGGCGCTGCTGGAGGCGCTGGCGCCGGAGACGGGTCCCGACCTGCGCCTGGGGCTGGCCCTGCACAGCCTGCGCGCCGTGCCCGCGGGCGCCCTGCGGGAGGCGCTGGCCGGCCTGCGCGCCCGCGACCCCGACGCCCCCGTCCACATCCACGCGGCCGAGCAGCCGAAGGAGGTGGAGGAGTGCCTGAACCATCTGGGCGCCCGGCCGGTGGAGTTCCTGCTGGAACAGGCGGGCGTGGACCGGCGCTGGTGCCTGATCCACGCCACCCACATGACCGAGGCCGAGGCCACCGCCCTGGCCGCCAGCGGTGCCGTCGCCGGCCTCTGCCCGACGACGGAGGCCAACCTGGGCGACGGGCTGTTCCGCTGGGAGCCGTTCCGCCGTGCCGGCGGGCGCTTCGGCATCGGTTCCGACAGCCATGTCTCCGTCGATCCGCGGGAGGAGCTGCGCTGGCTGCATTACGGCCAGCGGCTGGCCGCCGGCCGCCGCTCCTTCGGCCTGCCGGGACGCAGCCCCCACCTGGGCGCGCGGCTCTGGCTGGACGCGGCGGACGGCGGGGCGCAGGCCCTGGGCCGCGCCGCCGGCCGCCTCGCCCCAGGCCGCCGGGCCGACTTCCTCGTGCTCGACGCCGGGCATCCGTCCCTTTGTAGCCGGGAGGGCGACGCCCTGCTGGACGCGCTGGTCTTCGCCAACCACGGCAACCCGGTGCGCGACGTCGTCGTCGGCGGCCGCCGGGTCGTCGCCGCGGGGCGGCACCCGGCGGAGGAGACCGTCGCCGCCCGCTACCGCCGCACCGTCGCCCGCCTCACCGCCTAGGAGCCCGCCCATGTCCACCCGCCGCGACAATTCCCGCAGCATCCGCGCCGCCCGCGGCCTGACCCTGACCGCCCGCTCCTGGCAGACCGAGGCACCGCTGCGGATGCTGATGAACAACCTGGACCCGGAGGTGGCCGAGAAGCCGGAGGAGCTGATCGTCTATGGCGGCATCGGCCGCGCCGCCCGCGACTGGGAGAGCTTCGACCGCATCGCCGCCACCCTGACCCGGCTGGAGCAGGACCAGACCCTGCTGGTGCAGTCCGGTAAGCCGGTGGGCGTCTTCCGCACCCATGCCGACGCGCCGCGGGTGCTGATCGCCAACTCCAACCTGGTGCCGCACTGGGCGACCTGGGAACAGTTCGACGCGCTCGACCGGCTGGGGCTGATGATGTACGGCCAGATGACGGCCGGCTCCTGGATCTATATCGGCACCCAGGGCATCGTGCAGGGCACCTACGAGACCTTCGTGGAGGTCGGCCGGCGCCACTATGGCGGCGACCTTGCCGGCCGCTGGGTGCTGACGGCGGGGCTGGGCGGCATGGGCGGGGCGCAGCCGCTGGCCGCCACAATGGCTGGCGCCTCCTGCCTTGCGGTGGAGTGCCAGCCCAGCCGCATCGACCGCCGCCTCGCGACGCGCTACCTGGACCTCCGCACCGACAGCCTGGACGAGGCGCTGGAGATCATGGCCCGCGCGCGGGCGGAGCGGCGGCCCGTCTCCGTCGGCCTGCTGGGCAACGCGGCGGAGATCTTCCCCGAGCTGGCCCGCCGTGCCGCGGCCGGCGATGCCCGCGCCCGGCCCGACGTGGTGACGGACCAGACCAGCGCCCACGACCCGGCCAACGGCTACCTGCCGGCCGGCTGGACCCTGGCCCGCTGGGAGGAGATGCGCGCGCGCGACCCCCGCGCGGTCGCCGCCGCGGCGCGGCGCTCCATGGTCGCGCATGTCCAGGCCATGCTGGACTTCCACGCCATGGGCGTGCCGACGCTCGACTACGGCAACAACATCCGGCAGATGGCGAAGGAGGAGGGGCTGGCCGACGCCTTCGCCTTCCCCGGCTTCGTGCCGGCCTACATCCGGCCGCTGTTCTGCCAGGGCAAGGGGCCGTTCCGCTGGGCGGCGCTGTCCGGCGATCCCGAGGACATCGCCCGCACCGACGCCAAGGTGAAGGAGCTGATGCCGCAGGACGCTCCGCTGCACCGCTGGCTGGACATGGCGAAGCAGCGCATCGCCTTCCAGGGCCTGCCGGCCCGCATCTGCTGGCTGGGCCTGGGCGACCGCCACCGCGTCGGTCTCGCCTTCAACGCGATGGTGGCGCGCGGCGAGATCGGCCCCGTCGTGATCGGCCGCGACCATCTGGACAGCGGCTCCGTCGCCAGCCCGAACCGGGAGACGGAGGCGATGCGCGACGGCTCCGACGCGGTGTCCGACTGGCCGCTGCTGAACGCGCTGCTGACCTGCGCCTCGGGTGCCACCTGGGTCAGCCTGCACCATGGCGGCGGCGTGGGCATGGGCTTCAGCCAGCATTCCGGCATGGTCGTCGTCTGCGACGGGACCGAGGCCGCCGCCCGCCGGCTGGAGCGGGTGCTGTGGAACGACCCGGCGACCGGCGTGATGCGCCATGCCGACGCCGGCTATGCGGACGCCATCGACTGCGCCCGCCGCCACGGCCTGGACCTGCCCATGCTCGACCGGATGCGGGAGTAACGGCCATGACGCCATACCGTTTCGTTTCCGGAACGATCCCGCTGCTGGTCTCCATGCCGCATGTCGGTACGGGCATGCCCGACGCGCTGGCGGACCGGCTCGCCCCCGCGGCGCGGGACCTGCCGGACACCGACTGGCATGTCGATGCCCTCTACGATTTCCTGGGCGGGCTCGGCGCCTCGGTGATCGTGGCGACCCGGTCGCGCTATCTGGTCGATCTCAACCGGCCGGCGGACGATGCCAGCCTCTATCCCGGCCAGACCACGACCGGCCTGTTCCCGGACACCACCTTCGCCGGCGGTCCGGTCTGGGCGAAGCCTGTTACGGCAGCGGAACGATCCGCCTTCCGGGCCGACATCTGGCAGCCCTACCATGACCGGATCGCGGCCGAGCTGGCGCGGCTGCGCGACCGCTTCGGCCATGCCCTGCTGTGGGACGCGCATTCCATCGCCCCCGTCCTGCCGCGCCTGTTCGACGGTCGGCTGCCCGACCTGAACCTGGGCAGCAACGGCGGCCTGTCCTGCCCGCCCCCCGTCGCCCGCGCCGTGCTGGCGGCCGCCGGCGACGATTACACCGCGGTGCTGGACGGCCGCTTCAAGGGCGGCCACATCACCCGCCATTACGGCCGCCCGGCGGAGCGCGTGTTCGCCCTCCAACTCGAACTCTCCCAGGCCACGCATCTGGCCGAGGGGCCGCCGCCCCGGCTGGACCCGGCGAAGGCGGGGGCGCTGCGCCCCGTCCTGCGCCGCATGATCGAGACCTTCCTGTCCGCCGCCGCCGAGCATGTCGCGGCGCTTCCCCCTGCCGCCCCGCTTCCGGAGTCCCCGCGATGACCGAGACCCTGCGCCTGACCCCCGCCGGCCTGACCCTGGCCGACCTGCGCCGCGTGCTGGCCGGCCCCGTGCGGCTGGAGATCGCCCCGCAGGACCTGGAGGCGGCCGAGGCGTCGGCCCGCACGGTGGCGGAGGTGATCGGCTCCGGCCGCACCGTCTACGGCATCAATACGGGCTTCGGCCTGCTGGCCCGCACCCGCATCGAGCCGGACCGGCTGGCCCAGCTTCAGCGCAACCTCGTGCTCAGCCATGCCGCCGGCACCGGGGAGGCGATGCCGGACAGGGTGGTGCGGCTGATGCTGGTGCTGAAGGTCGCCAGCCTGCTGCGCGGCTTCTCCGGCGTGCGCGGGGAGGTGATCAGGGCGCTGGCGGCGCTGGTCTCGGCGGAGGCGCTGCCGCTGGTGCCGGCCAAGGGCTCCGTCGGCGCCTCGGGCGATCTCGCCCCGCTCGCGCATCTGGTGCTGCCGCTGCTCGGGCTGGGGCAGGTGCGGCTGGCCGGGCGCACCGTGTCGGCGGCGGACGCCCTGGCCGCCGCCGGGCTGCGCCCGCTGGAGCTGGGCCCGAAGGAGGGGCTGGCGCTGCTGAACGGCACCCAGGCCTCCACGGCGCTGGCGCTCGCCGGGCTGGTCGCAGCCGAGCGGGCGTTCGACGCCGCCCTGGTGGCGGGGGCGCTCAGCATCGACGCGGCGCAGGGCTCCGACACGCCGTTCGACGCCCGCATCCACGCTCTGCGCGGCCAGCGCGGCCAGATCGACGCCGCCGCCGGCTACCGCCGGCTGCTGGCCGGCAGCCCGATCCGGGCCAGCCATCTGAGCTGCACCCGCGTGCAGGACCCCTACTGCCTGCGCTGCCAGCCGCAGGTCATGGGCGCCTGCCTGGACCAGCTCCGCTTCGCGGCCGGCACCCTGGCGACGGAGGCGAACGCCGTCACCGACAATCCGCTGGTCTTCCCCGACGACGGCGACATCCTGTCGGGCGGCAACTTCCATGCCGAGCCCGTCGCCATGGCCGCCGACCAGATCGCCCTGGCCCTGGCGGAGATCGGTTCGCTGTCGGAGCGGCGCACGGCCATGCTGGTGGACCCGCACCACAATGGCGGCCTGCCCGCCTTCCTGGTGACCGACGGCGGGCTGAACAGCGGCTTCATGATCGCCCAGGTCACGGCCGCCGCGCTGGCCAGCGAGAACAAGGGGCTGGCGCACCCGGCCAGCGTGGACAGCATCCCCACCAGCGCCAACCAGGAGGACCATGTCAGCATGGCGACCTGGGCCGCCCGCCGGCTGCTGGAGATGGCGGACAACGCCGCCGGCATCGTCGCGGTGGAGCTGCTGGCCGCCTGCCAGGGCATCGACTTCCGCCGGCCGCTGCGCAGCTCCGCCCCGCTGGAGGCGGTGCATGCCGCCGTGCGGGCGGAGGTCGGCTTCTACGACCGCGACCGCCACTTCGCCCCCGACATCGAGGCGGCGCGGGGCCTGATCGCCGCCGGGCGGGCCGCCAGCGGGACCGACTGGCTGGCGGCCGCCTGACGCGGGGACGGGGGTCAGCGGATCAGGAACTTCAGCAGCCGCTCCATCTTCGCGCCGTAGGGCGGGCGCATCAGGCCGGTGCCGTTCAGCCGCGACTGGTGGAACACGGACTTGGCGTGGCTGAAGGTGCGGAACCCGGCCTCCCCGTGGTAGGCGCCGATGCCGCTCTCGCCGACGCCGCCGAAGGGCAGCTCCTCCTGCGCGACGTGCAGCAGCGTGTCGTTGACGGTGACGCCGCCCGAGACGGTGCGCTCCAGCGTGCGGTCCACGACGCCCTCGTCATGGCTGTAGAGGTAGAGCGCCAGCGGCCGCGGCCGGTCGTTGATGTAGGCGTAGGCCTGTTCCAGGCTGTCATAGGGGACCAGCGGCAGGATCGGGCCGAAGATCTCCTCCCGCATCACCGCCGCCTCGTCCGGCACGCCGGTCAGCAGCGTCGGCGGCAGCTTGCGCCGGGCCGGGTCCGGCACCTCGTTGCCGGGATTGATCGTCTCCACCCGCGCGCCGCGGCGCTTCGCGTCCTCCAGCAGGCCGGTCAGGCGCTGGTAGTGGCGGTCGTTCACGATGGCGGTGTAGTCGGGGTTCGTCTCCAGCCGCGGATAGAAGCGGGTGACGGCGGCGCGGTAGGCGGCGATGAACGCCTCCTCCCGGCCGCGCGGCAGCAGCACATAGTCCGGCGCGATGCAGGTCTGGCCGGCATTGAACAGCTTGCCGCCGGCGATGCTCTCCGCCGCCTTGTCCAGCGGATAGTCCGCGGCCACGATGGTGGGCGACTTGCCGCCCAGCTCCAGGGTGACGGGCACCAGATTCTCCGCCGCCGCCCGCATGACGTGGCGGCCGACGGGGGTGGAGCCGGTGAACAGCAGATGGTCGAAGCGCAGCCGGCTGAACGCCTGCGCCACCTCGGCCCCACCCTGCACGACGGCGACCTCCACCGGCTCGAACACCTCCGCCAGCACCCGCTCCAGCAGGGCGGCGGTGGCCGGGGTGTACTCCGACGGCTTCAGCATCACCCGGTTGCCGGCGGCGATCGCCGCGGCGAGCGGCGTCAGGCCGAGCTGGATCGGGTAGTTCCAGGGGCTGATGATGCCGACCACGCCCAGCGGCTGGTACAGCACGCGGCCGCGGCCGGGCTGGAAGGTCAGGGCGATGGGCCGGCGCTGCGGCTTCATCCAGCGCCGGAAATGCTTCCGGGCATGGCGGATGGCGCTCAGGGTGGAGAAGATGTCGGCCAGCCGCGTCTCATGCGGGGAGCGGTGGCCGAAATCCTGGCGCACGGCCTCGACCAGCGCCTCCTGGTACTTCAGCACCGCCTGATGGAGACCGTCCAGGGCGGCGGCGCGGCGTTCCTCCGACAGGGGGCCGTGCAGCAGGTAGGCATTGCGCTGGGCGTCGAGAAGCTGGGACAGCCGGCGGTCGCCCGTGCGGGCGTCCTGTACCGGGAAATCGATCACGGCATCGGTCATGGCGTTCCTCCCTGTCCGGGTCCCGCTCCGGCCGGCCCGGCTGTTGTCGATGTTGGCCGTGTCGGCACACACGGCAAGCGCGCATCCGGTCCGTCCGGCACTCCGTCCGCGAGGTGGCCGTCCGCGAGGTGGCCGTCCGCGGGGTGGCCGTGCGGGGGGTGGCCGTCCGCGGGGCGGGTGTCGCGGCGATCAGCCGCGGCGGAAGCGCTGCACGCCGATGATGCGATAGCCCTGGGCCGAAGGGAACCGCGTTTCGATGCGGTGGCGGGCGTCGCGCTCGGTGGCGGCGCCGATCAGGCAGATGCGGCCGGCCGCCCAGTCCCCGGCCTGCGCCGGCGGCGGCCCCGCCCGCAGGCTGCCCTGTCCGTCATTCACCACCGTCACTTCCCACAGGCGCTGATGGACCAGACCGGCGCGGTCGATCATGTGGAGCCGCTGCCTGGGCATCTGCTGGGCGGCGTGCAGCTCCGCCTCGGCATCGGCGCGCAGCTCCTTCAGGCGGGTCAGCTCGGCCTCCGCCTCGGTGATGGCGGCGTCGGCCTGGGCCTGCCGCTGCTGCACCTCCGCGCAGACCTCCTTCAGTGCCCGGTGCTCCCCCTCCAGCCGGGCGGTGGCGCGGTGGCGGTCGGCCCGGTCGCCCTCCATCCGGCGCAGGGTGACGGCGAACTGCACCAGCGCCAGCACGAACAGCAGCAGCAGGATCAGGTTCAGGATCATGGTCGCTTCGGCCCCGTCACTCGGTCCCCGTCACTCGGACCCCGTCACTCGGCCGCCTTGCGGGCGGGCCTGCCGGGGACGGCGGGCTGCAAGGGCGGGACGGTGAAGCCGGCGTCCGGTGCGAAGGCCAGCCGTGCCAGCCGCGTCGCCTCCGCCGGGGTGGCGGCCCAGACCTCCAGCACATGGCGCAGGCCGCGCACCCGGCTGTCGCCGGAATGGACGCGCCCCACCGTCAGCATCGGTCCCAGCGTCATGTCGCCGACGAAGGGGCGGCGGTCGCCCCCGGGTTCCCCCAGCTCGTGGACGATCTCGAAACTCTCCTGCTTCGCGGCCAGCAGGCGGCGCTTCATCTCCTGGATCTGGCCGACGGTCATGCGCCGCTCCGTCTCCAGTTCCGCGATGCGGGCGACCGCCGCCTCATGCGTGGCGCGCATCTGATCGTAGCGGCGGCGCATCCGCTCGTTGCGGAGTTCCAGGGTCGCCTGCATCCGGCGGCCGACGACAAGGCGCACCTGTCGCATCAGTGCCGCCGAGACCATCCCGCAGGCCCCCAGCACCGTGAAAATGAACAGGTTAATACTGAAGCCTTCCAGCCACACGTCGATCCGTCCCGATCATGTGGCCACGCGACTGCAAGCAGTCAAAAGCCCGGAACGGCCACCGATTATTCCGGACGCGGGCTGGGTTCGACAGGTTGCAGAGGGGGAAATCCGCAGCAGCAGGGGTTCTATACCATGCGGGTCCTGGCGCGTCGATGCGCCATGGCAGATCCCGGACCGTCGTCCGGCGGCGGGAAACCATGTCCGCCCCGGCCTGTTGGGAAGCCGACCGCCGTGACGCCCGCCGTGACGCGGTCCCTGGCCACGGAACAACGGAGGACACCATGGCGGATCGCCTGGGCGACAAGGTCGTCGTCATCACCGGCGCATCCAGCGGCATCGGCAAGGCCACCGCGGACGCCTTCGCCCGCGAAGGGGCGACGGTGGTGCTGGCGGCCCGGCGCGAGCAGGGCCTGCACGGGACGGCGGAAATGGTGATCCGTGACGGCGGCCGGACCATGGTGGTGCCGACCGACGTGCGCGACGCGGCCCAGGTCCGGCACCTCGCCGACCGGGCCATCGACGCCTATGGCGGCATCGACATCTGGGTCAACAATGCCGGCATCGCCAGCTTCGGCACGTTCGAGCAGACCCCGCCGGAGGTCTTCGCCAATGTCGTGAACTCGACCTTCTACGGCGTGGTCAACGGCTTCCGGGCCGTGCTGCCGCATTTCCGCGAGCGCGGCCGCGGCATCCTCATCACCACGGCCAGCATCGCCGGCCGCGTGCCGACGCCCTACCAGTCGCCCTACGTGGCGGCGAAGCACGCCGTGCTGGGCTTCGTCGAGACGGTGCGGCAGGAACTGCACCTGGAGGGGCTGGACGACATCCATCTCTGCTCCGTCCTGCCCGGCCCGATCGACACGCCCTTCTGGCAGCACGCGGCGAACCATACCGGCCGCGACGTGCAGGCGCTGGAGCCGGCGACGCCGCCGGAGAAGGTGGCCCGTGCCATCCTCGGCCTCGCTTTCCGGCCGCGGCGGGAGGTCGGCGTCGGCATCCCGCCCTGGGTGCTGGAGATGGGCATGGCCGTGGGGCAGGGGGCGCTGGAGCGCGGCCTGGCCCGGATGACGCGGCGGAGTCTGTTCCAGGACAGCACCCGCCCCGCCACCGAGGGCGGCGTGCTGCGTCCGATGCCCGAGGGCACGGGCATGCGCGGCGGCTGGATCGAGCGGCAGCACCGCACCGGCGGCAATGGCGGCCACGCCGCCGGCATCGGTGCTGCGGGCCTGCTGGCCCTGGCGGTCCCCCTGGGGGCTGCCGCCTGGTACCGCTACCAGAAGCACGGCCGCGTGCTCTGATCCCGCCGCCGTCCGGCGGCCACCGGACGCGGCCCGCGGCTCACTCCGCCGCAGCGCCGTGCCCGCCCCGGGGTTCCTGCCCGGTGGCGGGGCCATGCTCGGCATACTGGCTGTCGAGGTCCTGGAGCCGGCGGCGGATGGCGCCGACCGGCTGAACCCCGTGGGCGGCGAGGCTGTAGAGCAGCGGCGTCACGTAGAGCGACAGCAGCGTGCCGACGGTGACGCCGCCGACGATGACCCAGCCGATCGCCATGCGGGACTCCGCCCCGGCCCCCTCGGCCAGGGCCAGCGGCAGGGCGCCGAACACGGTGGCGATGCTGGTCATCAGGATGGGGCGCAGGCGCAGCTTGGACGCCTCGACCACCGCCTCGCGCATCGCCAGCCCCTCGTCGCGGAGCTGGTTGGCGAACTCCACGATCAGGATGGCGTTCTTGCAGATCAGCCCGACCAGCAGGATCAGCCCGATCTGGGTGTAGATGTTGTCGGTCATGCCGGTCAGCGCCATGGCCAGCACGCCGCCGAACAGGGCCAGCGGCACGGCCAGGATGATGATCAGCGGCATGCGGAAGTTCTCGAACTGCGCCGCCAGCACCAGGAACGCCACCAGCAGCGCCATGCCGAAGGCGAAGAAGATGGAGGACGACGCCTCGAGCTGCTGCCGCGCCGCGCCCTCGAAGGCGAGCTGCGCCTCCGGCGGCAGCATCTCCGCCGCCGCGGCGCGCACCATGTCGATGGCCTCGCCCATGGTCAGACCGGGCTCCAGCGTGCCGGTGATGGTGATGGAGCGCAGCCGGTCGTAGCGGTTCAGCTCCGTCGCCCCGGCGATGTCGCTGATCTGGATGAGGTTGGCCAGCGGCACGAGCTGGTCCGTCTTGGACCCGCGGATGTAGATGTTCGACAGGTCGCGCGGGTTCGAGCGCTGGTCCGCCTCGGCGCGCAGCACGACGTCGTATTCCTCGCCGCGGTCCAGATAGCGGGTGACCTGGCGCTCCGCCATCATCGTCTCCAGCGTGGAGCCGATGTCGGAGATGCCGATGCCCAGGTCCGACGCGCGGTCGCGGTCCACCTGCACGCGGAGCTGCGGCTTGGTCTCGTCAAAGTCGGCGATCAGGGTGGAGATGCGGCCGTATTCCTGGAGGCGGGAGATGATGGCGTCGCGCCATTCCGCCAGCTCATCATAGGTGTTGCCGCGCAGCACGAACTGGATCTGGTTGGAACCACCGCCGCGCAGGCCCAGGCCCGAGGGGATCTGCGGGTTGATGCGCGCACCGGGGATCTGCGCCATCTTCGGCATCAGCTCGGCGACGATCTCCTGCACGCCGCGGCTGCGCTCGTCCCAGGGCGGGGTCCGCACCACCAGCATGGCGCGGTTGACGCCCGAGCCACCGCCCCAGCCGGGGGCCAGGATGGTGAGAACGGAATTGACCTCCCCGCTGGCGAGGTAGGGCTCCAGCAGCGTCTCCACCGCCATGACCTCGCGGTTGGTGAAGTCGAGGGTGGAGCCCTCCGGCGTCTGCACGGAGATGCGGAAGACGCCGCGGTCCTCCTGCGGGGCCAGCTCGCTCTCCAGCGACTGGTAGGTCACCACCAGCCCGCCCACCGCGGCGGCGAACAGGGCCAGCACCAGCAGCGGCGCCCCCAGGGCGGCGCGCAGCGTCCGGCCGTAGAGGCTGGACATGCCGGTGAACACCTTCTCCGTCGCCACGAAGAAGCGGTTGCCCTCGTCATGCACCCGCAGCAGCTTGGAACAGAGCATGGGCGACAGCGTCAGGGCGACGACGCAGGAGAAGCCCACGGCCGCCATCAGCGCCACGGCGAACTCACGCAGCAGGCGGCCCTGCTCGTTGTCCAGCATGGTCAGCGGGAAGATCACCGCCAGCAGCACCAGGGTGGTGGCGATCACCGCGAAGCCGATCTGCCGCGCCCCGCGGAAGGCCGCCAGCAGCGGCGGCTCGCCCTCCTCGATACGGCGGGCGGCGTTCTCCACCACGATGATGGCATCGTCCACCACCAGCCCGACCGCCAGCACGAAGGCCAGCAGGGTCAGCACGTTGATGGAATAGCCCAGCAGCGCCAGCACGCCGAAGGCGGCGACCAGCGATACCGGGATGGCGACCACCGGGATGATGGTGGCGCGCGCCGTGCGCAGGAAGACCCAGACGACCAGCACCACCAGCAGGATGGCGACGCCGATGGCGTGGAAGACCTCGTAGATCGACTGGTTGATGAACACGGCGTCGTCCTGCCGGACCTCCAGCGCCATGCCCGGCGGCAGCGAGGCGCGGAACTGGTCCAGCACGGCGTGGACGGCCTGCGACACCTCCACCGTGTTGGCGGTGGACTGGCGCTGGATGCCCATGCCCACGGCCTGGGTGCCGTTCAGGCGGAAGTCGCCGCGGTCGTCGCGCGGGCCGACCTCCACCCGCGCCACGTCGCCGATGCGGACCAGGTTGGCGCCGTCCTGGCGCACCACGATGGCGGCGAACTGGCCGGGCGTGGACAGGCGCGTGTCGGTGCGGACGGTGAATTCGCGCTGGGAGGATTCGATGCGGCCGGCCGGAAGCTCGGTGTTCTCCCGCCGGATGGCGGTCTCCACGTCGCGCACGGTGACGCCGCGGGCGGCCATGGCGTCGCGGTCCAGCCAGACCCGCATGGCGAAGTCGCGCCGGCCGGAGATGCGGATGCTGGCGAC
The DNA here is from genome assembly GCF_042665545.1 of Rhodocista pekingensis. Lineage (NCBI taxonomy): Bacteria > Pseudomonadati > Pseudomonadota > Alphaproteobacteria > Rhodospirillales > Azospirillaceae > Rhodocista > Rhodocista pekingensis. The sequence continues at coordinate 112,402 of NZ_JBHTCM010000018.1, forward strand.
GCCGGGGACGGTGTTCAGCGTGTCCAGATAGTAGCGCCGGACATAGTCGGTCAGCTCAAGCTGGTTCATGCGGTCGCTGGTCAGCGTGATCCACATGATCGGCTGGCTGTCGCTGTCGACCTTCGTCACCTCCGGCGGATCGGCCTCCTCCGGCAGGTTGTCCACGACGCGGGAGACGCGGTCACGCACGTCGTTGGCGGCCCCGTCGATGTCGCGCGTCAGCTCGAACTCGATGGAGACGCTGGAGCTGCCCTCGCGCGAGCGGGAGCGGATCGTGCGGATGCCTTCGATGCCGTTGACGACGCTTTCGATCCGCTCCGTGATCTCGTTGTCCACCACCTCGGCGCTGGCGCCGGGGTAGGAGGTGTCCACGGAGACGACGGGCGGGTCGATCCGCGGCAGTTCCCGCACCGGCAGGCTGTCATAGCCCAGCAGGCCGAACACGACCAGGACGGCGCTCAGCACGAAGGCCAGGACGGGGCGCTGGATCGAGACGTCGGACAGGACCATGGGGCGTTTCCTTGCGGGCGTGGACCCTGGCGGACTTCAGGACCGGCGGACCCCGGGGGGCCGGGAACGGGCGGGGGGCCCGCCGGGACGGCCCCCTGCCGGACGACCGCTGCCGGTCAGCTCTGGGTGCCGGCGGGGCCGGGAAGGCGCATCGGCACGATCTCGGCCGCCACGGGCGAGCCCTCGCGCACCTTCTGGGTGCCGCGGGTGATGACCAGTTCCCCCTCGGCCACGCCCTCCACCGCCTCGACCACGCCGGACTGGCGCGCACCGATGACGACCAGCCGGCGCTCGACCCGGCCGTTCTTCACGGCGAAGACGTACTGGCGGTCGCCGACCGGGACCAGCGACTCTTCCGGGATCAGGACCACGCCCTTGCGCTCGTCCAGCAGCAGCCGGACGTTCATGAACAGGCCCGGCTTCAGCAGGAAGTCGTCATTGGGGATCTCGGCCACCAGGGTCAGGGTCCGGGTGACCGGATCGACACGGGTATCGACGGCGCCGATCACGCCGGTGAAGGCGCGGTCGGGGAAGACGGTGGTGCGCGCGGCGATGGACTGGCCCACGGCCAGCCGGCGCAGCGCCGCCTCCGGCACGGAGAAGTCCAGCTTCACGGTGCCGATGTCGTCCAGTGTCGTCACCTCGTCGCCCGGACGGACCAGGGCGCCGGGGCTGACATGGCGCAGGCCGGCCACGCCGGCGAAGGGGGCGCGGATCGTCAGATCCTGGAGCCGGGCGCGGGCAGCGTTGAACCGTGCCTCCGCCCCCTGGAGTTCGACGCGCAGATCATCCACCCGGGCCTGCGCCACGGCCTGCCGGCCCAGCAGCGCGATGGCCCGTTCCAGCTCCTGCGCCACGGTGCGGCGCTGCGACTCGGCGACGGCCAGCTCGGCCTTCGCCTCCGTCGCGTCCAGCTCCACGAGCACGTCGCCGGTCTTGACCCGTTGCCCTTCGGTGAAGGAGATCTTCGAGACGATGCCCGTCAGCTTGGAGGTGACGGTGACCGCTTCGTTGGCGCGCAGGGTGCCGATGGCATCGAAGGTGACGGGGATGTCGCCCGTCGTCGCGGCGGCGGCGACCACGGCGGTGGGGCGGATCTGGGGCCCGCTCTGCTGGGCGGTGTCCTGGCGACCGGCCGCCGCATACCAGATGCCGCCGGCGGCAAGGGTAAGGGCGGCGACGGTCGCGATCTGCCAGGCAAGGCGCATGGTCAGGTCCGGTTCCGAGGCTTGGGGTGATGAGCGCCGCCGACACGGGGGCCGGCGGCCGGTGGCTCAGAATTGGCCCGAACCCCGGATTGTTCAAGCGTTTCACTGCCGCGGGGGGCTGCGTCCGTGAAATACTCGTGCGTCTCCAGGGTCGGACCGCACACTTGCGTACCCCGAGCCGCCCCCCTCATGCCACTCCCGCGTGGTTACCGTTCGGTAACGTCGCCCGGCCCGTTACAATGCAGCAAAGAAGCGGGATCGCCTGCCCGTCAGGTGGCGAGGGTCAGGCGGCGAGGGTCAGGCAGGCCGGCCCCACCTGCTCCACGGTGAAGGGCGCGCGCACCCCGCCGGAGAAATGCTCCGCCGTCTCCAGCGCCAGCCGCACCCGCTGTTCCGCCGGCAGATCGCGGGTGGTGTAGAGCGAACCCAGCGCATAGTGCGCCCCGCAGCCGATCGCATGGAAGCCGCGGCTGAACTCGCTGACCTGATAATCGTCCTGGATGGAGAACAGCCGCCCCTCCGTCGCCACCAGGAAGAAGCCGCCCGTCTCCACATCGTTGGAGCGGTGGGCGAAGCCGCCTTCCTTCAGGCAGATCCGCACCGACTCCACGAACTCGCAGACCATGTAGTGGAACAGGTCCTGGTCCGGCCGCCGCACCGGCGGGCGCAGGCGGAAGCGCAGAAGCTGGCCCATGCGGAAGGAACTGGTGAAGCCGACCAGGAAGTCGCCGTTGCGGAACACCTTGGGATCGGCGCGCAGGCTGATGTCCAGCCCCGCCACCCCGGCGCTGTCGCCGCCCATCCAGACCGTGCTGCCTTCCACCAGACCGACGATACAGGTCATCGCACGCCTTCCCCGAAAGTCCGACCAGGAACGGCCGCGACTCTGGAGCCGGCCCGATTAAGGCTTGCTTTACGGCTCTCCGGCACAAAGGAGGTAGGGGGCGGGGGCCGCCCGGCGGCGACCGCCCCGGGACACCGTCCCCGGCGGAGACATTATCGGGACACAGGATCGGAACAGAGGAACCGGGACCGGGGGGCGGCGTTTGCCTGCCGGACCCGACGGGACCCCCTCGGCGGCCCCCTTGGTCCGCGACCGGCTGTCCGGCTTCCCGCGCCGGCTGCCGGTCGTCGCGCGGCCCGTCCGAGCCCCCCGGACGGGCCGTTGCGTTTCAGGCCCTGACGACGTCCGACTCAGGCCGCGCTCAGCTCATAGCCGCGGTGGCCGATCTCCTCCAGGAAGGCGCGGTCCAGGCGCCCATAGCGCGACGGCATCTCGCGCTCGATCCGGTCCAGCAGATCGCGCGCCGCCGTCTGCCCGTTGACCTCCGCATACAGCAGGAACCAGGCCGCATAGGTCCGCCCGGCCAGACGCAGGTCGGCATCCTCCGCCTGGGGCGGCAGCACCCAGAAGCCAAGCTGTCCGTCGCGGCGCACGCCCACGAAGGGCAGCTTGCCGATGGGAAGCCTGACCGGCCGCCCCTGGCCGGGGGCCAGGGTCTGGTTCGGTGGTAAAGGACTCACGGCTCTCGCACCCCCGGTTTCCGGGCGTTCACTTGCGGTTAACAAGTATAGAATCAGACAAGCTCTTGTGCCTGAGACTATAGAGTCGGGATTCCCGGCGGTGCAACGGCGGTGTACCCGCTGCGTCGCCATGGCCGCATTTCCGGGGCGTGTCTTGCCGGGGGCATCGCCCGGGCAGGCGGGTCTCAGCCGGTCAGCGGCCAGACCAGGGCGATCAGCGGCACGCCGACCGCCAGCACGGTCAGCGACAAAGGCAGCCCCAGCCGCCAGTAGTCGCTGAAGCGGTAGCCGGCGGGCCCCATCACCAGCGTGTTCGACTGGTGCCCGATGGGGGTCAGGAAGTCGCTGCTGGCCCCGACCGCCACGGCCATCAGGAACGGGTCGGGGTTCAGGCCCAGATGCTGGGCCAGCCCCACCCCGATGGGGGCCATCACCAGCACCGTGGCGGCGTTGTTCAGCACCGGCGTGACCAGCATCGTCGCCGCCATGATCAGGGCCAGGGCGACGACCGGGGGCACGCCGCTGACCGCCAGCGACAGCCAGCCGGCGATCACCTCGGTGCCGCCGGTGTCGCGCAGCGCGTTGCTGACCGGGATCAGGGCGCCCAGCAGCACGATCACGGGCCATTCGATGCTGCCGTAGACCTCGCGCAGGGCCAGCGCCCGGGTCAGCACCAGCACCAGCACGGCGGCCACGAAGGCGACCGCCACCGGCAGCAGGCCCAGCGCCGCCAGCAGCACGGCCGCCGCCATCACCGCGGCCGGCAGCACCCGGTTGCCGGGCTTGCCGAGCTGGAGATTGCGCTCGGCCAGCGGCAGGCAGCCCAGCGCCGCCAGCGTGTCCGGCATGTCCGCCAGCGGCCCTTGCAGGACGATGACGTCGCCCGGTTGCAGCTTCACCCGCTTCAGCCGGGTGATGGCGGTGCGGTCGTGCCGGCCGATGGCCAGCAGGTTCACGCCGTAGCGGTGGCGCAGCCGCAGCTCCGCCGGCGAGCAGCCGACGACGGGGGAGGTCTCCGTCACCACCGCTTCGACGACGCCGTAGCCATCGCCGGCGGCCAGCGGCGGGGTGTCGTCGCCGTCGTCCTCCAGCACCAGCCCGGCGGCATCCGCCACCCGCTTCACGATGGTCGGATCGCCCTCCAGCAGCAGGATGTCGTCGGCCAGCAGCGTCCAGTGCCCGTGCGGCACGTAGCGGCGGAAGCCCTCGCGCACCACGGCGGCGACGGTGACGTCGCCCTCGCCCTCGTCCTCGAGCTGCCGCACGGTGCGGCCGACGAAGGGCGAGCCCTCGGGCAGCCGCACCTCCATCGTGTAGTCCTCGATCCGGAACTTGTCCTGCGGGTCGCCCTGACCCCGTCGGTGCCGCGGCAGCAGCCGCCAGCCGACGGCGACGATCAGCAGCCCCGCTGCGGTGACGCCCAGCCCGACGGGCGCGAAGTCGAACATGGCGAAGCCCTCGCCCAGCATGTCGCGCCGGACCCCGGAGATCAGGATGTTGGGCGGCGTGCCCACCAGCGTGATCAGTCCGCCCAGCAGCGAGGCGAAGGACAGCGGCATCAGCAGTTCCGCCGGGGAGCGCCCGCTGCGCTGCGCCACCCGCAGCGCCACCGGCAGGAACACGGCCAGCGCGCCGACATTGTTCATGAAGGCCGACAGGGTGGCGACCATGCCGGCCAGGATCAGCACCTGCGCATCCGGCCCGCGCAGCAGCGGACCCAGTGGCCGCAGCGCCGCATCGACCAGCCCGGAATTGCGGATTGCCGTGCTGAGCACCAGCACCGCCGCCACGGTGACGACGGCGGTATCGGAGAAGCCGGAGAACGCCTTCTCCCCCGGCACCACCCCCAGCACGACCGCGGCCACCAGGGCCAGCATCGCCACCAGATCGTAGCGCAGCCGGTCCCAGATGAAGAGCGCGAGCGCCCCGGCCAGGATGCCGAAGACGATGAGCTGGTCGCCCGTGGGCATGCCGGGAGCCTCCGGCGTCACCGCAGCGGCCCCCGCCCGCCCGGTTCCTCCCCGACCGGCGCTCCGGTCGCCGCCCCGGCTGCGGACAGGATCGCGCGCGCCCCCAGCATGCCGACGACGCGGCCCCCCTCCAGCACCGGCACACGCCGCACCTGACGGGACTCCATGCGGCGCACGACGGCTTCCACGGACTCGTCGGCCGTACAGGTCAGCAGGTCGGAGGACATCACCGCGTCCACCGGGGTGGTGGCGGGATCGCGGCCCTGTGCCACGACCCGGATGAGCACGTCGCGGTCGGTCAGGATGCCGCGCAGGTCGGCCGCCTCTCCCACCGGCAGCGCACCGGTGTCCAGCTCTGCCATGAGCCGGGCGGCCTGCTGCACGCTGGTGTCGGGACTCAGGAAATGCACGTCCCGGGTCATGATCTCGGCGACCCTCATGGCCTCGTCTCCGTTACCGGCAAGTCCGGGCGAGCCGCCCGGCGGGTGTTTCAAGCCGGGCTACGCCCGGCGGGGGTCAACACGGGTCCCCGGGCCGGCGTTCCAGGCCGGGCCGGCAGCGGGAGAGGGCGATGCGGCGATGCGGGGCGGAAACGGGCCGGGACCGGGAAGCGGCGGGCAGGCCGGTGGCCCGCAGGGCGCTGCTGGCGGCTGCCCTGGGCGGGGCGGGGCTGCTGGCGCTGCCGGGCCGGCTGCGGCCGGCGGCCGGGCAGGGGCTGCGGCCTGCGGCCGGGCAAGGGGTAGGGCAGGGCGCGGGGCAGGAGGCCGGCGCGGACCCCCTGGACCCGACCGCCTGCCTCGACGATTTCCAGTCCTACCGCGAGGCCGCCACCGACCTTCTGCCCGAGGTCGAGGAGGCGGTGCGGCGCGCCACCGCCGACAGGCGCGACGCCGCCGGGGTCGCTCCCCTGGTGCCGGACGAACGGCTGCGCTGGATCGCCCGCTTCTACGCCGCCCACATCACCCGGGCCGGGCTGTCGCACACCGATCCGCAGGGGCGCGGCCCGGGGCAGCGGATCGGGCTGCTGCACCGGCGGCTGGTCGGGCCGGCGGGCGAGAACCTGTTCCAGAGCAGCCGTCTCCCGCCGTCCGGGCGGGAGGCTGCCGGCAGCGTCGCCGTGGACAGCCTGATGGAGTCCCCCGGCCACCGGCGCAACATCCTGGAACGACGCTGGACCCATGCCGGCATGGGGGCGGTGGCGGACGGCGACGGCTTCGTGGTGGTGCAGCTCTTCGCCCAGCGCGCCGCCCTGCTGGCCGGACCGATGCCGGCCGTGCTGGAGGCGGGGCGGCCGCTGCCGCCCGTGGCGCGCCAGTTCGCGGAGGGGATGCCGGACCGGGTCGGCTTCGGCCCGCCGACGGACGGGCCGGTCGCCGTGGACACGGTGCCGCTGGCCGACGCGCGGACGCCGGCCGCGCCGGGCATCTACCGCAGCCTCTACGCCTTCCTGCGCGAGCGCACGGCGTCCGGCGCGCATTACGAGATCGCCCCCGGCCCGATCGTCCGGGTCGGCTGAACCGGCAGGATCAAGGGCGGGCCGGATCAATGCCCCGCGGCGTGGGCGTGCCGGCGGCCTTCCTCGCTCAGCACGTAGCGGCGGCTGCAATAGGGGCAGTCCACCTCGCCCTTCGCGCCCAGCGGCAGATAGACGAGCGGGTGGCCCAGCGCGCCGCCGCCGCCGTCGCAGCCGACCGTCGCATCGTCCACATGGATGATCTCAAGCGGTTGCATGGCCTCTCTCCCTTTTTTCGCGCCCGGTTCTTCCGGCCCGGTGTTTCCGTCCCCGGCCCGGCCGTCAGCCTGGCCTCCGGCGCTGCGGCCGGCATCATACCCGAGCGTCCGCTCCGATCAACCGCCCGCGGCCGGCGCTTCCGGTCAGGGTGGCGGCCAGGGCAGCGGGCGGGGTGGCTGCCAGGGCAGCGGGCGGGGCGGGGAGAGGGACAATCCCGGGGCCGGAGCCGCCGGCCGGGACGCGGGCGATTGACCGGCCGGCGGAAGCGATGTTACGCCATCCCCGGATGTCGCGCCTCTCGGGGGGGCGGTCCCGGCCATGCCTGCCGGACCGGACCGATGCCCCGCCGGTCCGAACCCGTCAGCCGCGGACATCACCCGACCGTTCAGGAAGCCAGGCCGCCCATGCCCGACATGACCCTGCCCCCCGCCGCCGGTTCCGGGGCCCCCGCCGGCGCGGTGCTGCCGCCCGACCAGGCGGTCGAGGTCCATGACCTGCGCAAGATCTACAAGGGCACCGGCCGCGCCCCCGCGAAGGAGGCGCTGAAGGGCATCTCCCTCAGCATCCCGCGCGGTTCCCTCTACGGCCTGCTGGGGCCGAACGGGGCGGGCAAGAGCACCTTCATCAACATCCTGGCCGGGCTGGTGAACAAGACCAGCGGCACGGCCCGGATCTGGGGCATCGACATCGACCAGGACCCGCGCAGCGCCCGCGCCGCCATCGGCGTGGTGCCGCAGGAGCTGAACCTGGACCCGTTCTTCACCCCGCGGGAGATCCTGGATCTCCAGGCCGGCCTCTACGGCGTGCCGAAGCGGGAGCGCCAGACCGACCGGCTGCTGGAGGCGGTCGGCTTGCAGGACAAGGCCGACGCCTATGCCCGCACCCTCTCCGGTGGCATGCGCCGGCGGCTGATGGTGGCGAAGGCCATGGTCCACGCCCCGCCCGTGCTGGTGCTGGACGAGCCCACCGCCGGCGTGGACGTGGAGCTGCGCCAGTCCCTCTGGGCGCATGTGCGCGAACTGAACCGGGCCGGCACCACGGTGGTGCTGACGACGCACTACCTGGAGGAAGCGGAGCAGCTGTGCGACACCATTGCCATCGTCAACCATGGCCAGGTCGTCGCCTGTGACAGCAAGCAGCAGCTCCTGAAGCGGCTGGACCAGAAGGAACTGGTCGTGCATCTCGGCCAGGACGTGGACGCGCTGCCCGAGGCGCTGGCCGCCTGCGACGCCGAACTCCAGGGCTCCCGCCGCATCGTCATCCGCTACCGGCCCAGCCGGGCGCGGGTGGGCGACATTCTGGGGGCCGTCTCCGCCGCCGGCCTGTCCATCGTGGACCTGACGACGGTCGAGTCCGACCTGGAGGACCTGTTCCTGCAACTGACCCGGGCGCCCCAGGCCGCCGCCGCGGCCACCGCCCACGACGATGAGTACCGCTGAGCGCGGTTCCCTCCCGCGCCGCCGGGCGTGGGTCCTCCTCCCGGCGCTGCTGCTGGCGCTCGTGCTGGCGGGCTGCGCCCCGACCCTGCAACCGATGGGGCCGCGGGTGGCCGCCCCGACACTGGAGGCGGAGACCTTCCGCACCGCCGACGGGGAGGCCCTGCCGCTGCGCCACTGGCTGCCGGCCGGCAAGCCCAGGGCGGTGATCCTGGCGCTGCACGGCTTCAACGACTATTCCAACGCCTTCGACAGTCCCGCCCGCTTCTGGGCGGCGCACGGCGTCGCCACCTATGCCTACGACCAGCGCGGCTTCGGCGGCAGCGGCCGGCCGGGCATCTGGCCGGGCAGCGACACCCTCACCCAGGACGTGCTGGACGCCGCCGCGGCGCTGAACGCCGCCTATCCCGGCGTGCCGCTCTATCTGCTGGGGGAGAGCATGGGCGGGGCCGTGCTGCTGGCCGCCTTCGCCGGCCGCGACCTGCCGCCGGGGATCGCCGGGCTGCTGCTGTCCGCGCCGGCGGTGTGGAGCCGGGACACCATGCCCTTCTACCAGCGCTGGGCGCTCTCGGTGGCGGGCTGGACGGTGCCCTGGCTGAAGCTCAGCCCGCCGCGCGGGCTGGACATCCAGGCCTCCGACAATATCGAGGTGCTGCGCGCCCTGGGCCGCGACCCGCTGGTGCTGAAGGAGACCCGGGTGGACGCCGTGCGCGGCCTGACCGACCTGATGGACCAGGCGATGGCGGGGGCCGAGCAGCTGGCCGTGCCGGCCCTGGTGCTGTACGGGGAGAACGAGCAGGTCATCCCGGTGGAGCCGCGCAGCCGCGCCATGCGCCGGCTGCCGCTGGCCGAACCGCCGCGGCACGGGCCGCGGCTGGCCCTCTATCCGCACGGCTGGCACCTGCTGCTGCGCGACCTGAACGCCGAGACGGTGTGGCGCGACGTGCTGGCCTGGATCGCCGATCCGCACGCGGCCCTGCCCAGCGGGGCCGACCGCAATCCCCGCGTGCTCACCCTGCTGGACCCCGCCCCCGACGGCGCGGCGGCGGACCCGACGGCGACCGACGACGAACCCTCCTCCCCCCTGGAAGCGCCGCCGGTGCCCTGAGGGGGCGGAGACAGGGCATAGGTCGGCGCGCGCGGAGCGCGGGCCGACGTCGGTTCCGGGTGCGTCTCGGGTGTCGGCCGTCTCTGGTGTCGGCCCTCGCGCTGCGCGCTCGCTCCGACCTACGGGCCGACCTACGGGGGAGCCGGGGGGCGGCCCTGTGCGGGCCGCCCGGGGAACCGGCGGGGCTCAGCGGGCGCCGGTGTTGATCCCGAAGATCGTGTAGAGCGGGCACCAGCGCAGCGTCGCCGTGGTCAGCGGCACCAGCCCGATCAGGCCCAGCCAGCGGGCATTGCCCTCCAGCAGCACCAGCAGCGACAGCAGGGCCAGCGCGATCACGAAACGCAGGGCGCGGTCCAGGGAACCGACATTCGTCACCATCTCACTCACCTCCAGGAAGGGCGTGCCGGCCTGTCCCGGGGCGGGAGCCGGCCGCCGTTGCGACCGGGCGAATATCTATTCCTTCGAATGGGTGAAGTAATTGAGAATCGTCAAGCCGGGACCGGGGGCCGCCCCGGCCGGTTCCGGGGGTCAGACCACGCCTTCGGCCTTCAGCCGGGCCAGCTCCTCCGGCCCGTAGCCCAGCCCGGCCAGCACCTCGGCCGTGTGCTCGCCCTGCATCGGGGCGGGGCGGTCGATGCTGAAGGCGAAGTCGGTCATGCGGATCGGGAAGGCGTACTGCCGCACCGGCCCCTCCACCGGATGGTCGTGCTCCACCACTAGGCCGCGGCCACGGGCCTGCTCGCTCTCCAGCGCCTCCTCCGGGGTCAGCACGGGGCTGACGCAGGCGTCCACGCCGGCGAAAACCGCCGCCCAGTCGGCCAGCGGGCGGGCGCGCACCCGCTCCGCCACGGCCGCGCGGACGCGCTCGCCCTCCGCTCCGGTGGCATAGCCCAGCCCTTCCAGTTCCGGCGTGCCGATGGCGGCACAGAAGGCGCTCCAGAACTTCTGTTCCAGCGCCCCTACCGCCAGCCAGCGGCCGTCCGCCGTCTCATAGACGCCGTAGTTGGGCTGGCCGCCGCTGAGCCGGCCCTGGCCGCGCGGCTCCGCCCCCTGGCCGGCGTTCAGGGTGGAGAGCGCCACCACCGTGTGCGCCAGCACGCAGTCGGTCATCGCCACGTCCACATGCCGGCCCTGGCCGGTCCGCTGCGCATCCACCAGCGCCGCGAGGATGCCCATGACGGCGGAGAGCGAGCCGCCGGCCAGATCGGCGATCTGGAAGTTGGACAGGGCCGGCGGCCCGCCGGCCGTGCCCGTCTGGTCCAGCACCCCGGCATGGGCAAGGTAGTTCATGTCGTGCCCGGCCCGCTGCGCCCAGGGACCGTCCTGGCCGTAGCCGGTGATGCTGGCATAGACCACCTTGGGGTTCAGCGCCCGCACGGCGGCATAGCCCACGCCCAGCCTGTCGGCGACGCCGGGGCGGAAGCCCTCCACCACGATATCGGCATCGGCGGCCAGCTTCAGCAGGATCTGCTGCGCCTCCGGCTTCTTCAGGTCCAGGGTCAGCGACCGCTTGTTGCGGTTGAACAGCAGGAAGCTGGTCGAGTTGACCTTCTGCCGCTGGCCCATCCAGCGGGCATAGTCGCCGCCCGCCGGGTCCTCCACCTTCAGCACGTCGGCGCCGAGGTCGGCCAGATGCTGGGTACACATCGGCCCCGGCAGCAGCCGGGTCAGGTCGAGCACGGTGAGTCCGGCCAGGGGCTTGGCGCGCATGGGGGTCCTTCCCGCGGGTGGGGCCAGTCGTGGGGGGCCAGTCGTATGGGCCGGTCGTGTTGGGCCGGTCGTGTTGGGCCGGTCGTGGGGGGCCGCCGCTACTCCGCCGCCAGCGCCTGCGGCCGGGCGGGGGAGGCGGGCAGGCGGCACGCCTCCTCGTATTCGGCGGTCAGGCGGGCGACCAGTTCGGCCACCGTGGGCACGTCATGGATGGTGCCGATGCCCTGGCCGGCGGACCAGATGTCCTTCCAGGCCTTCGCCTCCCGGGACTCGTCGCGGTTGGCCAGATCCATGTCCGGCCGCTCCAGCCCGCCCGTGATGTTGGCCGGGTCGATCCCGTTGGCGGCGATGCTGGGGGCCAGATAGTTGCCGGGGATGCCGCTGAAGGCCGGGGTGTAGACGATGTCGGTCGCGCTCGACTCGACGATCATCTGCTTGTAGCCGGGCTTGGCGTTGGCCTCGGCCGTGGCGATGAAGCGGGTCCCCATGTAGCCGAAGTCGGCGCCCAGCACCTCCGCCGCGCGCACCGCCCGGCCCGAGGACATCGAGCCCGACAGCGCGATCGGCCCGTCGAAGAACTCCCGCACCTCCGGCAGCAGGGCGAAGGGCGACAGCGTGCCGGCATGGCCGCCGGCCCCGGCGCAGACCAGGATCAGCCCGTCCACGCCCGCCGCCAGCGCCTTGCGCGCGTGCTTCACGTTGGTGACGTCGTGGAAGACGATGCCGCCGTAGGAATGGATGCGCGGCACGATCTCCGTCGGCGCGCCGACGGAGGTGATGACGAACGGCACCCTGTGCCGCACCACCAGCTCCACATCCTCGGCCAGCCGGGTGTTGGAGCGGTGGACGATCAGGTTGACGCCGAACGGCGCCACCGGCCGGCCCGGATGGGCGGCGCGGAAGGCGTCCAGCTCGGCGGTCAGGTCGCCCAGCCACGCGTCGAGCTGGGCCAGCGGCCGGGCGTTCAGGCTGGGGAAGGTGCCGACGACGCCCGCCTTGCACTGCGCCGCGACCAGCGCAGGGTAGCTGCATATGAACATCGGCGCCCCGATCACGGGGAGGGCGAGCTTGCCCTGGAACAGGCTGGGGATCGGCATGGGTCCTCCCGGGCGTTCTTCTTGCGGCCGTCGATTGCGGCGGCGGATTGTTCCGGCCTGCCGGCCGGATCACAAGGGCCCGCGGCCCGCCTGTCCGTAAGGCGGGCCGGTCAGCGCCGCTGCGCCCCGTGCCAGACACGCAGGACGCGCACCTCGTCCGCCGGATTGCTACGCGCTCCGGGTCCGGACTATCCGCACCGCTTGTCCATGGAATTGCCGCCTCGGGCCACCGGCGGAGGCGGCAGCGGCGTTCCGGTCCGGGCGGCGGCGGCGGCGCGCGCCAGCCAGTCGCGCACCGTATCGTGCCCGACGGTTCGGCCCTGGCGGACATCGTCCTCCGCCTCCGCCAGCGCCCGCAGGCGCGCGTCGGGGTCCGCCCCCTCGATCCGGGGCGGTGCGGCTGCGACAGGGGGCCGGCGGCTCGGTCTGACCATGGGGTCAGTTTCTTCGCTCAGGGTTAAAGCGACAAGCGGTTTCGCAACCCTCGCTTCCGCATCCCGCTCTGGCAGGGTGTGGCGCGGCCCTGTAGTCTGTTATTCGGAACGACAACGCCGGATGGTCCGGCGGAGAAGAAAATTAGGCGATGAGCCTCAGGAGCGAGCGTATATGGCCGACAGCGACAACCGGATCACGACTGAGGAGGCCCTTCTGCTGCACAGCGGCGGCCGCCCCGGAAAGCTGGAGGTCACCCCCACCAAGCCCCTGACGACACAGCGCGATCTGTCCCTGGCCTACTCGCCCGGCGTGGCCCAGCCCTGCCTGCGCATCCATGCCGATCCCTCCACCGCCTACGACTACACGGCCAAGGGCAACCTCGTGGCCGTGATCTCCAACGGCACGGCCGTGCTCGGCCTGGGCGACCTGGGCGCGCTTGCCTCCAAGCCGGTGATGGAGGGCAAGGCCGTCCTGTTCAAGCGCTTCGCCGACGTGGACGGCATCGACCTCTGCGTCGATACCCGCGACGTGGACGACTTCGTCAACTGCGTGCGCTTCCTGGGCCCCAGCTTCGGCGGCATCAACCTGGAGGACATCAAGGCGCCGGACTGCTTCATCATCGAGCAGCGCCTGCGCGAGCTGATGGACATCCCGGTCTTCCACGACGACCAGCACGGCACCGCCATCATCGCCGCGGCCGGCATGATCAACGCCCTGGAGCTGACCGGCCGCAGCATGGCGGACACGCGGATGGTGGTGAACGGCGCCGGCGCCGCGGCCATCGCCTGCGTCGAGCTGATCAAGGCCATGGGCATGCCGCACGGGAACGTGACCCTGTGCGACACCAAGGGGGTGGTCTACCAGGGCCGCACCGAGGGCATGAACCAGTGGAAGTCGGCCCACGCCATCCGGACCGACGCCCGCACCCTGGCCGAGGCGCTGGAGGGGGCCGACGTCTTCATGGGTCTCTCGGTGAAGGGGGCGGTGACGCGGGAGATGGTCCGCGGCATGGCGCCGAAGCCGATCATCTTCGCCATGGCGAACCCCGACCCGGAGATCACGCCGGAGGAGGTGCGCGCCGTCCGCAAGGACGCCATCGTCGCCACCGGCCGCAGCGACTATCCCAACCAGGTCAATAACGTCCTGGGCTTCCCCTACATCTTCCGCGGCGCCCTGGACGTGCGGGCCAGCACCATCAACGAGGCGATGAAGATCGCCGCCGCCCGCGCCCTGGCCGAACTGGCGCGCGAGGACGTGCCGGACGAGGTGGACGCCGCCTATGCCGGCCGGCGGCTGCGCTACGGTCCGGAGTACATCATCCCCGTCCCGTTCGACCCGCGCCTGATCGTCAAGATCCCGGCCGCGGTGGCGCGGGCGGCCATGGAGTCGGGCGTCGCCCGCAAGCCCATCGTGGACATGGAGGAGTACGGCCGCTCCCTGCGCCTGCGCCTCGACCCCACCTCGGACAGCCTCCAGCTCATCTTCGAGAAGGTGAAGGCCAACCCCAAGCGGGTCGTCTTCGCCGAGGGCGAGGAGGAGCGGACGATCCGCGCCGCCCTGGCCTTCCGCACCGCCGGCTACGGCACGCCGGTGCTGATCGGGCGCGAGGAGGTGATCGTCGAGCAGATCGCCAGCCTGGGCCTGGGCGCCATCGAGCCGCTGGAGATCCACAACGCCCGCGTCTCCCGGCTCAACGACGGCTTCTCCGACTTCCTCTACGGCCGGCTGCAACGGCGCGGCATGCTGTACCGGGACTGCCAGCGGCTGGTGAACCAGAACCGCAACGTCTTCGGCGCCTGCATGGTGGCGCTGGGCGACGCCGACGCCCTGGTCACCGGGCTGACCCGCAGCTTCGCCGTCTCCTTCGAGGACATCGCCCGCGTCGTGGACCCGCAGCCCGACCATGTCGTCTTCGGCCTGTCGGTGCTGGCCAGCCGGGCGCGCACCGTCTTCATCGCCGACACCACCGTGCATGAGCAGCCCAGCGCCGAGGAACTGGCCGACATCGCCATCCAGTCCGCCCGCACGGCGCGGCAGATGGGGCACGAACCGCGCGTGGCCTTCCTCTCCTTCTCCAACTTCGGCCAGCCGATGCACCAGCGGGCGCAGCATGTGCGCGATGCCGTGGCCCTGCTGGACGGCCGGTCGGTGGATTTCGAGTACGATGGCGAGATGTCGGCCGACGTGGCGCTGGATTTCGAGCTGATGAGCCGGCTCTACCCGTTCTGCCGCCTCTCCGGCCCGGCCAACGTGCTGATCATGCCGGGCCTGCACGCCGCCAACATCGGCGCCAAGATGTTGCAGAAGATGGGCGGCGGCACGCTGGTCGGGCCGCTGCTGATCGGGCTGGACCGGCCGGTGCAGATCGTCCAGATGGGGGCCACGGCGAACGACATGGTCACCGCCGCGGTGCTGGCCGCGCACGACGCCCTGGCCTGGTAGGCGCCTGCCCGGCCCCGGTGGGCGGGCCGGGGCGGCGCGGGCCGGGGCGGGGCGGGCCGGGCCGGGCCGGGCCGGGAATGAAATTTCGATGACGCCGCTGCGGGCCGGCGGGACAGATGCTATCAGGATCGTTCGCCCCGCGCCGGCCGCGGCGGGGGCGGGCGGGTCCCGCCCGGGGCCCGGACTGGGAGAGCACCGGCAGACCGCGTCCGATGAGCAGGCAAGAGATCCGTCCCGACCGCTTCATCCTGATCGGCGTCCTGCTGCTGGCGCCGACCGCGGGGATTCTGCTGTCCCTGGTGCTGGCGGGGAAGCTGGGTTTCGGCCTCGCCCTGGCGGCGATCACGCTGGCCGCCGGGCTGACCGGGCTGGTCCTGCGCATGCTCTATCACGATTCCCGGCTGATCGCGGAGTTCCTGGACCACACGGCCCAGGCCGACGATCCGGTGCCGGCGCCGCTGCCCAACTCCGCCGTGGCGCAGACCCTGCTGTCCGCCACGGCGCAGGCGCAGCGCCGCTGGCTGGAGCGGCTGGACAAGGCCGAGCGCCGCGTCGCCGTGGGCGAGGCGGTGGTCGAGGCGATGCACGAGCCGCTGATCCTGATCGACCCCGACCGCCGGGTGGCGCAGGCGAACGCCGCCGCCCGCGCCCTGTTCGGGGACCGACTGTCCGGGCGCGACCTTGCCGTCAGCCTGCGCAACCCGGCCGTGCTGGAGGCCGTGGGGCAGGTGCTGCGGGGCGGCACCTCGCGCAGCGTGGAGTTCACCCTGTCGCTGCCGGTGGAGCGGGTGCTGGAGGCGCGGGTCAAGCCGTTCCGCCGGCCCGCCGCGGCCGACCCGGCCCTTCCGGTCGGGGCCGGGGCGGGGACCGAGGCGGCGGTGCTGCTGACGCTGCACGACATCACCGTGCTGAAGCGGTCGGAGCAGATGCGGGCCGACTTCGTCGCCAATGCCAGCCACGAGCTGCGCACCCCGCTCGCCACCCTGCTGGGCTTCATCGAGACGCTGCGCGGCCCGGCCCGTGACGATGCCGAGGCGCGCGACCGCTTCCTCGGCATCATGCACGACCAGGCCGGGCGCATGTCCCGGCTGGTCAACGACCTGATGTCCTTGTCGCGGATCGAGCTGGACGAGCACACCCCGCCGTCCGGCACGGCCGACGTGGCGGAGATCGTGCGCAAGGTCGTCGCCATGCTGGAGCTGCGCGCCGCGGCCCGGAAGATCCGGCTGCGGGTGGAGGGGCCGGAGCGGCTGCCCCCCGTGGTGGGGGACGAGGACCAGTTGGCCCAGGTCTTCCAGAACCTGATCGACAACGCCCTCAAGTACGGGCGCGAGCAGACCGAGGTGACGGTCGCGCTCTCCGTCGCCGACCAGCCCGCCAGCGGTGGGGGCGGCGGCATGCCGGGGGCTCTGTCGGCGGTTCCGGTCCTGCCCGGACGGCGGCGTCCGACGCATCTGGTCGCGGTCGCCGTGATCGACCGCGGCGACGGCATCCCGCGCACCCACCTGCCGCGCCTGACCGAGCGGTTCTACCGGGTGGACCCGGCCCGCTCCCGTGCGCTGGGGGGGACGGGGCTGGGGCTGGCCATCGTCAAGCACATCGTCAACCGCCACCGCGGCCGCCTCGCCATCGACAGCGAGGTCGGCAAGGGCAGCACCTTCACCGTGCTGCTGCCGGCGGCGACGCAGGAACCGGCCCCGGCGCAGCCGCTGCCCGGCGCCGTCGCCTGATCCGTCCGGATCGCGCGGGGCAGGGGATGCGGGGTGCGTTCCGGTCCGGTCAGCCCTGCGCCGCGGCGGGTCCCGCCGGCGCCGGCTGTCATCAAACCGTCATGCGACCGTAGTATTTGGTTCGCGCTCGGGGACTAAGGTCCGGCTACCCCGCCGGGACCCAGTTGCCGGGGAGAGCGGGCTTGCATCCCCGGACCAGTTGCCAAGAAATCGGAGGCAATGTCGTGACCACGAAGAAGCTTGCCCTTGCCGCCGCGGTCGCTGCGGTTTCCGTCGTCGGCCTGACCGGCGTCGCCGAGGCCCGCCAGCAGATCCGCATCGTCGGTTCCTCCACGGTCTTCCCCTTCACCGCCACGGTGGTGGAGCGCTTCGGCCAGACCACCAGCTTCCCCGCGCCGATCCTGGAGTCGACCGGCACCGGCGGCGGCATGCGCCTGTTCTGCGCCGGCGTCGGCGCCGATCACCCGGACATCACCGGCGCCTCGCGCGCCATGAAGGCGTCCGAGTTCGATCAGTGCCAGAAGAACGGCGTCGAAGAAGTCACCGAGATCCAGATCGGCTTCGACGGCATCGCCTTCGCCCACTCCAAGGCCGGCCCGGAGATCAACCTGACCAAGGCCCAGCTCTGGCAGGCGCTGGCCAAGGAGGTCGAGGTCAACGGCCAGATCGTCCCGAACCCGCACAAGCGCTGGTCCGACGTCGATCCGTCGCTGCCGAACGCCCCGATCGAGGTGCTCGGCCCGCCCCCGACCTCCGGCACCCGCGACGCCTGGGTCGAGCTGGTGATGGACACCGGCTGCGAGGAGTATCCGGCGGTGAAGTCGCTGGCCGCCGCCCGCAAGAAGGCCGTCTGCCAGACGATGCGTGAGGACGGCGCCTTCATCGAGGCCGGTGAGAACGACAACCTGATCGTCCAGCGTCTGGAGCAGAACAAGGACGCCTACGGCATCTTCGGCTTCTCCTACCTGGAGGAGAACCTGGACAAGCTGAAGGGCGCGACGATCGCCGGCGTGACCCCGAGCTTCGAGACCATCGCCTCCGGCGAGTACCCGATCTCCCGCCCGCTCTTCATCTACCTGAAGAACGCCCATGTCGGCGTCATCCCCGGCCTGAAGGAGTTCGTCACCGAGTATGTCGGTGAGCGCGCCGCCGGTGAGGACGGCTACCTGGCCGACAAGGGTCTGGTGGCGATGCCGGCCGAGCGTCTGGCCAAGGTGCAGGAGACCGTGAAGTCCCTGACCCCGATGGCCAAGCCGGCCTCCTGATCCGGTTGCCCGACCGCCTGAACGGTGCTACCGGCGGTGATCGCCGCCGGTAGCCCTTTCGGTGGCCGGGATTTCTGTATTTCCATGGTGCGGGGCACTCCCGCGTTCGGGGACGCCGATGTCCATCCAGTTGACCGTCGCCATCCTGCTGCTGCTGTCCGCCATCGGCTTCTGGATGGGGCGGAGCCGGGCGGTGGCCGTGTCGGGCGGGCGGATCGCCAGCCTGCATTCGGTGCCCGGCTACTACGGGTCCTTCACGGCCATCTGGGCCGGCCTGCCCGCGCTGCTGCTGGTGCTGTTCTGGCTGGTGCTCCAGGCGCCGGTCATCGAGATGCTGGTGCTGAACGGCATGTCCCCGGAGTCGGTGCTGACCTGGGCCCAGGCGGCTCTGGCCCCGACCGAGCTGGAGCGGGTCTCCGGTCTGGTCGCCTCCCAGGCGGCCGACGCCCTGGGCGAGACGCAGCGGCAGCTCCTGCTGATCAACATCCGCAACATGGCCGCCGGCCAGGAGGCCTATGTCAATCCCGCGGTGGTTGAGGCGCTGCGCCCCGCCGCGGCGCACTATGCCGAGCTTGAGCGCATCGCCGGCTGGTCGGTGTTCGCCGTCTGCATGGCGCTCGCCGTCGGCGGGCTGCTGCTGACGCGGCGCCTGATCGCCCCGCGCTTCCGCGCCCGCAACAATGTGGAGCGTGTGGTCATCTGGGCGCTGGTGGTCTGCTCGATCATCGCCATCCTGACCACCATCGGCATCGTGCTCTCGCTGCTCTATGAGAGCGTGCGCTTCTTCGCCTATGTGCCGGTGACGGAGTTCCTGTTCGGCCTGCACTGGAGCCCGCAGACGGCGATCCGCGCCGATCAGGTGGGCTCCTCCGGCGCGTTCGGCGCCATCCCCCTGTTCACGGGCACGCTGCTGATCTCCGCCGTCGCCATGGCGGTGGCGCTGCCGGTGGGGCTGCTCTCGGCCATCTATCTGGCCGAGTACGCGCCGCGCCGGGTGCGCAGCACGGTGAAGCCGGTGCTGGAGATCCTGGCCGGCATCCCCACCGTGGTCTACGGCTTCTTCGCCATCCTGACGGTGGCGCCGGTGGTGCGTACTCTGGGCCTCGATCTGGGGCTGGACGTCTCCTCCAACAGCGCGCTGGCGGCGGGGGTGGTCATGGGCATCATGATCGTGCCCTTCATCTCCTCCCTCTCGGACGACGTCATCAACGCCGTGCCGCAGAGCCTGCGCGACGGGTCCTACGGGCTGGGCGCCACCCGGTCGGAGACGATCCGGCAGGTGATCCTGCCGGCGGCCCTGCCGGGCATCGTCGGCGCCTTCCTGCTGGCCATCAGCCGCGCCATCGGCGAGACGATGATCGTCGTCATGGCCGCCGGCATGGCCGCCAACCTGACCTTCAATCCGCTGGCCGCGGTGACCACGGTGACCGTGCAGATCGCCGCGCTGCTGACCGGCGACCAGGAGTTCGAGAGCGCCAAGACGCTCTCGGCCTTCGCCCTCGGCCTCGTGCTGTTCTTCGTCACCCTGGTCCTCAACGTCGTCGCCCTGCGCGTCGTCCAGAAATATCGGGAAAAGTATGACTGAGCTGGCGGAACCGATGGCGGCCCCTGGGTCGTTCCACACGTCGGAGGCAGCGGAGAAGCGGCTGCGCCGGCGGTACGCGGCCGAGCGGCGGTTCAAGGCCTACGGCATCGTGGCGATCGCCGTGGCCTGCACGATGCTGGTCGTGCTGCTCTACACCATCCTGCACAACGGGGTGGGCGCCTTCACCCAGACGGCGATCCGGCTGGAGGTGACGCTGGACGCGAAGACGATCGATCCCAAGGGCACGGGCAACCCGGCCGACTGGGACCGCGCCGCCTTCCAGGATCTGGTCCAGGACGCGCTCTACCGGGAATTCCCCGATGTCTCGGGCCGGGTGCCCAAGCGCGCGCTGCGCGGCCTGATCAGCCCGGTGGCCGGCGTCTTCCTGTACCGCGAGGTGCTGGAGGATCCCTCCCTGGTCGGTCAGACGCGGCAGTTCTGGCTGCCCGCCTCCGACGACATCAACCAGATCCGCAAGGGCCGCATCGACCGCGACCTGCCGGAATCGAGTCGCCCGGTCAGCGACGAACAGCTCGCCTGGCTGGACCGGCTGGTGGAGCAGGGCAAGGCCACCTCGATCTTCAACACCACCTTCTTCACCGCGTCGGACAGCAACTATCCGGAGCTGGCGGGCATCCGGGGGGCGGTGGTCGGCTCCGTCTACCTGCTGTTCGTGACCGTGATCCTGGCGCTGCCGATCGGTGTCGCCACCGCGGTCTATCTGGAGGAGTTCGCGCCGAAGAACCACTTCACCGACCTGATCGAGGTGAACATCAACAATCTCGCGGCGGTGCCTTCGATCGTCTTCGGCCTGCTCGGCCTCGCCGTCTTCCTGGGTTTCCTCGGCCTGCCCCGCTCCGCCCCGTTGGTCGGCGGCATGGTGATCGCGCTGATGAGCCTGCCGACCATCATCATCGCCGCCCGCGCCGCGCTGAAGGCGGTGCCGCCCTCGATCCGCGAGGCGGCCCTGGGCATGGGGGCGTCGCGTCTTCAGACGGTGATGCACCATGTGCTGCCGCTGGCGATGCCGGGCATCCTGACCGGCACCATCATCGCCCTGGCGCAGGCCTTGGGCGAGACGGCGCCGCTGCTGATGGTGGGCATGAACGCCTTCGTCACCGAGCCGCCCTCGGGCCTGCTCTCCAGCTCCTCGGTGCTGCCGGTGCAGGTCTACATCTGGGCCGATGCGACGGAGCGCGGCTTCGTCGAGCTGACCTCGGCCGCGATCATGGTGCTGCTGGCCTTCCTGATCATGATGAACGGCGCCGCCATCTATCTCCGCAAGAAATTCGAACGCCGCTGGTGAGGACCATGGACAACGCGACCCTGAACACGACGGCCGCCGCGGCGACCGTCCCCAGCAAGCCGGTGAAGATGGCGGCGCGTGGCGTCAAGGTCTTCTACGGCGAGAAGCGGGCGCTGCACGGCATCGACGTGGACATCTACGAGAACGAGGTGCTGGCCCTGATCGGCCCCTCGGGCTGCGGCAAGTCCACCTTCCTGCGCTGCCTGAACCGGATGAACGACACCATCGACATCTGCCGGGTGGAAGGGCTGATCACGCTGGACGGGCAGGACATCCACGACCCGGAACTGGACGTGGTGCAGCTCCGTGCCCGCGTCGGCATGGTGTTCCAGAAGCCGAACCCGTTCCCCAAGTCGATCTACGACAACATCGTCTACGGGCCGCGGCTGCACGGCCTTGCCACCCGCAAGGACGAGTTCGACCAGATCGTCGAGACCTCGCTGCGCCGCGCCGGCCTCTGGAACGAGGTGAAGGACCGCCTGCTGGAGCCGGGCACCGGCCTGTCCGGCGGCCAGCAGCAGCGCCTGTGCATCGCCCGCGCCATCGCGGTCAGCCCCGAGGTGATCCTGATGGACGAGCCCTGCTCGGCGCTCGACCCCATCGCCACGGCGCACATCGAGGAGCTGATCGACGAGCTGCGCCAGGCTTTCACCATCATCATCGTCACCCACAACATGCAGCAGGCCGCCCGCGTCTCGCAGCGCACGGCCTTCTTCCACCTGGGCGACATGGTCGAGGTCGGCGAGACCGAGGAGATCTTCACCAACCCGCGCGACGAGCGCACCCAGGGCTACATCACCGGCCGCTTCGGCTGAGCCGGCACGGCGCCCGGCCCCGCGCGGGCCGCCAGCAGGACAAGGGGTCAGCATGGCCACCGAACACACCGTCAAGTCTTTCGAACAGGAACTGCGGCGGCTCTCCGGCCTGATCACCCAGATGGGCGGCGTGGCCGAGGCGCAGGTGGACGCGGCCGTGCAGGCGGTGACCCGCCGCGATGTCGATCTGGCCGGCCGCGTCATGCAGTCCGACAACCGGCTGGACGATTACGAGCGCCAGATCGAGCAGGAGACCATCCGCATGCTGGCCCTGCGCCAGCCGATGGGCAGCGACCTGCGCGAGATCCTGGCGGCGCTCAAGATCTCCGCCGATCTGGAGCGCACCGGCGACTACGCCGCCAACATCGCCAAGCGCTCGATCGCGCTCGCCCAGTTGCCCGCCGTCCGCCCGGCCTCGGCCATCCCGCGCATGGGCAAGCTGGTGCAGGAGATGCTGAAGGAAGTGCTCGACGCCTATGTCGACCGCGACCTGGAGAAGGCCATCGCCGCCTGGCACCGCGACGAGGAGCTGGACGATCTCTACACCAGCCTGTTCCGCGAGGTCCTGACCTACATGATGGAGGACCCGCGCAACATCACCCCCTGCACGCATCTGCTGTTCATCGCCAAGAACCTGGAGCGGGCGGGCGACCACGCGACCAACATCGCGGAGACGATCCATTTCCTGATCGTCGGCCAGCCGCTCGCCACCGACCGGCCCAAGGGCGACGAGTCGAGCTTCGCCGTCGTCTCGCCCGAGACCCCGGCGGCGCCCTGACCGGCCCGGGGGGCGCGGTGACCGCTCACCGAGGGACTGCTCACCAAGTTACTGCCTGCCCGAGTGATCGACTGACGTTAGCCGGACCCGCCATGAACTCAGCCCTGAAGCCCCTGATCCTGATCGTCGAGGATGAGGCGGATCTCGTCACCCTGCTGAAGTACAATCTGGAGAAGGAGGGCTTCCGCGTCATCTCCGCCAGCGACGGGGAGGAGGCGCTGCTGCTGGCCAACGAGCAGGCGCCGCATCTGGTGCTGCTGGACTGGATGCTGCCGCTGATGAGCGGGCTGGAGGTCTGCCGCCAGCTCCGGCGCAACCCGAAGACCCGCGACACGCCCGTCATCATGCTGACCGCCCGCGGCGAGGAGGCGGACAAGGTCCGCGGCCTGAACAGCGGGGCGGACGACTACATCGCCAAGCCGTTCAGCCCGACCGAGCTGGTCGCCCGCATGCGCGCCGTGCTGCGCCGCGCCGCACCAGGGCTGGCGGAGGAGCTGCTGCGCTTCGCCGACGTGGTGATGGATCTGGCCGCGCACCGGGTCCGCCGCAACGGCCGCGACGTGCATCTGGGGCCGACGGAGTTCCGCCTGCTGCGCCACTTCATGCAGCATCCCGGCCGCGTCTTCAGCCGCGAGCAGCTCCTGGACGTGGTCTGGGGCCACGACGTCTATGTCGAGCCGCGCACCGTGGACGTCCACATCCGGCGTCTGCGCAAGGCGCTGAACGAGACCGACGACCAGGACCTGATCCGCACCGTCCGCTCCGCCGGCTACGCGCTCGACCAGAACACGCTCTGAGCGCCGGCCGGGCGGCGGCCGCTTCCGGGTCAACTCCTTTTGAAAAAGCGTAGCTATTTGCCGCGCCCGCTTCCGTGCCCGCGCGCGCTGCGCTAGGGTGCCGCGCATGACTGAGACCACGCCCCCGCCGGGACAGGAGTCCCGCTTCTTCGGCTTCCGCGAGGTGGACCCGCGGGAGAAGACGCCGCTTGTACGGGGGGTCTTCTCCTCCGTCGCCACGCGCTACGACCTGATGAACGACCTGATGTCGGGGGGCATCCACCGACTCTGGAAGGACAGCTTCGTCTCCATGGTCGATCCCCGGCCGGGCGAGACCCTGCTGGACGTGGCCGGCGGCACCGGCGACATCGCCTTCCGCCTGTCCAATCGGGCGCCGGGCTCCCGCGTGCTGGTCTGCGACCTGACCGAGGCCATGGTCCGGGTCGGCCGCGACCGCGCCATCGACCGCGGCCTGCCGCAGCGCTCCGACGGCACCGGCATCGACTGGATGGTCGGCAATGCCGAGGCGCTGCCCATCGCCAGCCGCTCGGTGGATGCCTACACCATCGCCTTCGGCCTGCGGAACGTCACCCACATCGACGTGGCGCTGGCCGAGGCGCGGCGCGTGCTGCGGCCGGGCGGCCGGCTGTTCATCCTGGAGTTCAGCCACGTCACCCTGCCGATCTTCCGCGAGATCTACGACGGCTTCTCCTTCGGGGTGCTGCCGCGGCTGGGCGAGATGGTGGCCGGCGACCGCGAGAGCTACCAGTATCTGGTGGAAAGCATCCGGCGCTTCCCCCGGCAGGAGGCCCTGTGCCGCCGGATCGAGGCGGCGGGCCTGGCCCGCGTCCGCTACCGGAACCTGACCGGCGGCATCGCCGCCGTGCATTCCGCCTGGCGGGTCTGAGCCGATGCGGCCGGTGCTGCGGCATGACGGACGACCAGGGCGCCCGGCCCGTCGGGCTGCCCCGGCGCTGCCTGCCCCGGTGACGGCTGCCCCGGTGACGGCTGCCCTGGCACCGCCTGTCCTGGCACTGCCGCGCGACCGGCGGTGCTGCGCCGGCGGGACCGCCGCCGGCAGAGAAGACGCACGAACGGAACCGGCGCCGCGCCATGGCGCCCGAGGGACGATGACCAGTCAGACCGCGGTTCTCCGCGCCGGCCGGCCGGGCGTGCGCCCGGCGGAGGCGCGCCCATGATCACCATCGCCCGCAATCTCCTGCGCCTCGTCGTGATCGTCCGCACGCTCGGCAAGCACGGCGCGCTGGCGGTGGATGAATACAGCGATGTCACGCCCGGCGTTGCCTGGGTGCTCCGGCGGCTGAACAACCCGCACGCCATCGGGCGGCCGGGGGTGCGGCTGGCCCGCGCCCTGACCGAGCTGGGCCCCAGCTTCGTCAAGCTGGGTCAGGCCCTGTCCACCCGCGCCGATCTGGTGGGCGACGCGGTAGCGGCCGATCTGGCGCAGCTCCGCGACCGGCTGGACCCGTTCCCGGCCGACGAGGCTGTCGCCATCATCGAGTCGGAGCTGGAACGGCCGATCGGTGTGCTGTTCTCCCGCTTCGATCCGAAGCCGGTGGCCGCGGCCTCGATCGCCCAGGTCCACTATGCCGAAGCGCCGGACGGCCGCCGGCTGGCCGTGAAGGTGCTGCGGCCGGGCATCGCCCAGGCCTTCCGCCAGGACATCGACCTGATGTACTGGCTCGCCGATCTGGCGCTCTGGCTGCAACCGCGGCTGAAGCGCCTGAAGCCGGTGGAGGTGGTGGACACCTTCGCCGAGACGGTGGCGATGGAGATGGACCTGCGGATGGAGGCGGCCGCCGCCTCCGAGATGGGCGACAATTTCCGCGACGATCCCAGCTTCAACGTGCCCGCCATCGACTGGGACCGCACCAGCACCCGCGTGCTGACCCTGGACTGGGTGGAGGGTATTCCGGTCGACCGGGTGGACCAGATCCGCGCCGCCGGCCTGGACCCCGACCGGGTGCTGCTGTACGCCGCCAACGGTTTCTTCAACCAGGTCTTCCGCGACGGCTTCTTCCACGCCGACCTGCATCCCGGCAACCTGTTCGTGGACATGCAGGGCAACCTGATGACGGTCGATTTCGGCATCGTCGGCCGCATCGACCGGCAGACGCGGCTCTATCTGGCCGACATGCTGCTGGGGTTCCTGAACCGCGACTACGATCTGGTGGCGCGGGTGCATTTCGACGCCGGTTTCGTGCCGCGCACCCAGTCGCTGGAGATGTT
Source organism: Rhodocista pekingensis (assembly GCF_042665545.1). Lineage (NCBI taxonomy): Bacteria > Pseudomonadati > Pseudomonadota > Alphaproteobacteria > Rhodospirillales > Azospirillaceae > Rhodocista > Rhodocista pekingensis. The sequence goes on from NZ_JBHTCM010000018.1 coordinate 138,079, forward strand.
CCGGCAGGCCTGCCGCGCCATCGGCGAACCGGTCCACAACAAGCCGATGAGCGAGATCTCCATCGGCCGGCTGCTGGCCCAGCTCTTCGCCGTGACCGAGCGGTTCCAGATGGAGACGCAGCCGCAGCTCCTGCTGCTCCAGAAATCCATGCTGACGGCCGAGGGCGTCGGCCGGGCGCTCAACTCCCGCATCAACATGTGGGAGATGGCGCGGCCGCTGATCGAGGAGTGGATGCGGGAGAACCGCGGGCCGGAGGCGCGCATCGCCCAGACGGCGGGGGCGCTGGCCCAGATCGCCGGCGGGCTGCCCCGGCTGGTGCGCGACGCCGAGGCCCTGGCTTCGCAGGTGGCCGAGGGTGGCCTGCGCATCCATCCTGCCAGCCTGCGGGAGCTCGACACCCGCCAGCGCGCCCGCACGGCCCAGCAGCTCCGCCCCGTCTGGGCGGTCATCGTCCTGCTGGTCCTGATCCTGCTGTTCGGCTGAGCGAAGGCCCCCCCGGGCCTTCCCTCCCTCACAGCACCGCGCCCGTCCGATAGGCGATGCGCTGGATCGGCAGCGGCGGCTCGCCGCGCACATGCAGCAGCAGGTCCACCCGCTGGTCGTCCAGGGCCTGCTCCAGGGCCCAGTGCAGGCGGGCCTCGCGGCCGGAGTCGGGCCGGGCGTCCACGGTGACGATCAGGTCGATGTCGCCGCCGCGGCGGCCGTCATCCACGCGGCTGCCGAACAGGCGCACCTCCGCCGCGGCGCCGAGATGCTCGGCCACCAGATGCTTGATGATCCTGATCTCGTCCGCCTTCAGCCGCATGGGACCAGCATAGAGGGTCTTCCGCCCGGCGGGAACCGGGCCGTTCCGGCCGCCCCGGCGCTGCATGGACGCGCGGCTCAAGGGGCACGCCGCTCAAGGGGCGCGCCGCTCAGGGAACGCGCCGCTCAGGGCGCCCGGCCTGCGTCCGTGCCCCCGTCATCCGTGCCCGCCGCCCCGGCCGCCGCCTCCAGCCCGGCGAGCAGGGCGACCAGGTGGGGCACGGCCCGGGCGGTGGCGTTCAGCAGCTCCGCCTCCTCCGCCGGATCGACGGGGAAGGCGTCGCGCAGCCGGTCGCGCAGCCGGGTCAGATGGTCGAACGCCTCCGCGTCCGGCACCAGCCGCATCCCGGCCAGGAGCCCGGCCAGCTCGCGCGCGGTCTTGCCCCGCGCCTCCAGCCCGGCCCGGCCCATGGCGGCCGGCAGCACCCGGCCGGCCAGCAGGCCGTGCAGGGTGCGGAAGCGGTGCAGCAGGGCGTCCGCTTCGGTGCGGAACTTCTCGGGCATGTAGGCCAGCCCCGTGCCCGTGACGGGCAGCACCGCCCGCAGCTCGTCCAGCGAGTCGTTCAGGCGCCGGGCCACGTCCCGCGCGGCCGCCAGCGCCTTCCCCGGATCGTCCTGGTCCGCCATCGTCTCCTCCCGCACGCGAAGGGCGGGGCGGCCCGTCGTCCGCCCCTGGTTCTGCGGACAGTGTAGATCGGCCCGCGGCCGGCCGGAAGCGCCGGCCCCGGGAAGCGGGGACCCGCCGACGGGTAAGCAAAAGGTGAATGCCCGCGTGCAAAGGATGCGGGGCAGCCATCGGAAAAGCCGAAGGATTCTCGCCGCGGAAAAGCCATAGCCCGGTCCTATGTTATTGCTGTCGGGAGCGGGTCGCTTCCGGCCATGCCCAACCCAGGGACCTTGCATGTTTCCCGCAGTGGCGACCGGAGCCCGCAATCCGGAACCCGGCATGACGGCTGCCGCGATGTCCGTCACCGAAGAGACCCCGTCGCTTGCCCGCGCGTTCCCGCCCTACGGCCCCGACGCCCTGGCGCGCCAGATCATGACGGCGCTCGACCGCTGCCGACGCCTCGGCCACCATGATCCCAGCGTGACCCTGACCCGCCCGACTGCCGTGGTCGAAGGGGTCCAGGGCCTGCTCAGGGATGCCGGCCTGCGGCCCAGCGTGAAGCCCGCCGGTGTCGGCGGCTGCCTCGTCCTCACCGTCCGAGGATAGGACCGGCCGCGCGTAGGACTGGCCGCGGACAGTACCGGCCGCGGCCCGGGCTCCCTGTCAGCCGAGTTCCTTGCACCCGAGTTCCTCCTGGCCCGCCCCCGTTCCGCCGCCTTCGGGCGACGGGGCGGGGCGCGGCGTGTCCGCATGCCCGAATGGTCGTTCCGGCAGCGTCCGGGCGGCGCTTGCCGTGACCGGGGCCGTCTGCCACTTTCGCCCACCGTTGCAGGCTCGGCCGGTGTGGTGATCGGCCGGTGCGGTGATCGAAGGAACAGGGCGGATGGCGGAAGGCTTGCAGGGCAGAAGGGCCGCGGTCGCCGGCTGGTGCCTCTACGACTGGGCGATGTCGGCCTTCAACACGGTGGTCGGCACCTTCGTCTTCAGCCGCTACTTCACTGACGCCGTCGCCGCCGATCCCGAGTCGGGGGCGCGCGACTGGGGTTTCGCGCTGGCCCTGTCGGGGCTGGCGGTGGCCGTGCTGTCGCCGGTGCTGGGCGCCATCGCCGACCAGGGCGGCCGGGCTAGGCCGTGGCTGGCGGTGTTCACGGCGCTGACGGTGGCGGGCTCGGCCTGCCTCTTCCTGGTGCGGCCGGACCCGTCCTACATCCTGCTGGCGCTGGTCGCCTTCGGCGTCGCCGCCACCGCCTTCGAACTGGCGAATGTCTTCTACAACGCCCTGTTGCAGTCGGTGGCGCCGCCAGGGATGATCGGCCGCGTCTCCGGCTGGGGCTGGGGCGTGGGCTATCTCGGCGGGCTGGGCGCGCTCGTGCTCTGCCTCGTCCTGCTGATCCAGACCGACCGGCCGCTGTTCGGCCTGCTGGGGACGGAGGACGCGGCGCCGGTGCGCGCCACCTCCGTCCTGGTCGCTGTCTGGTACGCGCTGTTCAGCCTGCCCCTGTTCCTGCTGGTGCCGGACCGCGCCCCCTCCGGCCTGTCGGCGTCGGAGGCGGTGCGCCGCGGCCTCGCCACCCTGGCCGGGACGATCCGGCACGCCGGGCGCCGCGCCAACACGGTGCGCTTCCTGATCGCCAGCGCGCTCTGGCGCGACGGCATCAGCACCATCACCGCCTTCGGCGGCATCTTCGCCGGGGCGCTGTTCGGCATGACGACGGCGCAGATCATCGTCTTCGCCATCCTGCTGAACGTCTCGGCCGGGGCCGGGGCGATCGGCTTCGCCTGGCTGGACGACCGGGCCGGGGCGAAGCCGACGCTGCTCGTCAGCCTGGGCGGGCTGCTGCTGTCGGGGCTGGCGATGCTGCTGGTGGGCACGCCCTGGTGGGCCTGGGCGCCGGACCTGTCGCTGCCGCTGGATTTCACCCCGGACCAGCAGTGGCTGCTGGTCTTCGGCCTGCTGCTGGGTGTCTTCTTCGGCCCGGCGCAGGCGGCGGCGCGCTCCATGATGGCGCGGCTGTCGCCGCCGGACATGCAGACGGAGTTCTTCGGCCTCTACGGCCTGACGGGCCGCGCCATCGGCTTCATCGGGCCGCTCGCCTACGGCCTCGCCACCGACGCCTTCCAGAGCCAGCGGGCCGGCATGTCCACCGTGCTGGTACTGTTCCTGATCGGGATGGCGCTGCTGCTGACGGTGCGGGAGCCGCCGCGCGGCTGACCCGCGGCCGTCAGCGGGCGGCCAGCCGCCCTTCCGGCTGCGTCAGCGCCTTGGCGTCCGCCTCCGCCCTGATGTCGGCCGCGTTCAGGCCGGCGGTCACCAGGGGGGCGGCCGCCAGCGTCGCGGGGGCCTTCACGGCCGGGCGCGTGGCGGCGGCGAGCGCGCTGGCGCCCCCGACGATGGCGAAGCTGGCCAGGACGAAGACGGCGATCGGGCTGCGGATGGAAGAAGCGGCGGCCATGGTCTGTCCCCTGCGCGTCTCCGGCCGCCAGGGGCCGGACTGTCGTGTCGCTGGCCCGCCCGGCGGCGGACCCGGGTCCAGTTGGCATGCCGTCCGCGGCGGCGGCGGGGAGCAATCGTGGCAGGATCGTGGAAAGGCGGGGGCGACGTCGGGACGGGGCCGGCCCGCAGCGCCTGCCGGCCGTATCCTGCCGCTCAGCGCCTGGTGCTCTGCCGCTCCTGCGCCTCCAGGGCGTCCAGCGCCTCCAGGTTCGCCGCCGCGGCCTGGGACAGCGAGCCCTGGCCGGCGATGCGGCCGACCTGCACCCAGTCGGCGCGGGCGCCGTCCCGGTCGCCCCGTTCCGCCCGCAGGCTGCCGCGCAGCAGCAGCGCCTGGGGCGCGCTGGGATCGAGCGCCAGCGCACGGTCCACGTCGCGGGCGGCATCGCTGTCCTGACCCAGGGCCCGGTTCACCTGCGCCCGCAGGACATGGGCATCGACCCGGCGGGGGGCGGCGGCCAGCACCGCGTCCAGATCGGCCAGCGCGTCCCAGAAGCGTTCCTGCCCGGCCGCCAGCACGGCCCGGTCCAGGCGCAGTTCCACGTCCCCGGGCGCGAGGTCCAGGGCGCGGTCCAGCGCCCGGGTCGCCCGCTCCGGCTCCTTGGCGTTCTGCCAGGCCAGCGCCGTCCGGCCCCAGAGATTCGCCCGCACGCTCGCGCTGTCGCCCGTCAGGGCCGGGATCACCCGCTCGAACAGCTCCGCCGCCGGGCGCCAGTCCGCCCGCAGCAGCAGCGCCACCGCCTGGCACAGCAGGGCATCGTTGCCACCGCCCTGGCGCTGCCAGAGTCGCGCCTCCTCAAGGGCGAAGTCCGGCGTCGCCTCGGCCCGGGCGAGGCAGGAGGCGCGGTCGCGCACCGGATCGGCCAAGGCCGGCGTGGAGAGCAGCGCCAGCCCGCAGGCCAGCAGCAGGGACCCGGCGGACCGACGGCCGGCGGGCGGAAGGTTGCAGCATCGCATCATGGCGCCTAGCTTGATGATCCGGTCCGTTCTGTCCAGGGGCTTTCGCGCATGACCCGGAAACTCTTCGTCTTCGGTCTCGGCTACAGCGCCCTGACCCTCGCCCGCTCGCTGATGGCGGAGGGCTGGCGCGTCGCCGGCACCACCCGCGACCCGGCCAAGGCTGCGGCCCTGCGGGAGGCCGGCATCGAGGCGCACCTGTTCGGCCCCGGCCGGCCGCTGGACGATCCGGCGGCGGCGCTGGCCGGCACCAGCCACCTGCTGGACTCCGCCCCGCCCGAGCCGGGGCCGGACGGGACGCGGGACGGCAGCGGCCACGACCCGGTGCTGGCGCACCATGCCGATGCCATCGCGGCCCTGCCGCTGACCTGGGCCGGCTATCTCTCCACCACCGGGGTCTATGGCGACACCGGCGGCGCCTGGGTGGACGAGGACTCGCCGCTCCGCCCCGGCAACGCCCGCGGGCGGGAGCGGGTGGAGGCGGAAGCGGGCTGGCTCGCCCTCTGGCGGGAGCATGGCGTGCCGGTCCACCTGTTCCGGCTGGCCGGCATCTACGGCCCCGGCCGCAGCCCGGTGGACCAGCTCCGGGCCGGCACGGCGCGGCGCATCGTGAAGCCGGGGCAGGTGTTCAGCCGCATCCATGTGGAGGACATCGCGGCGGTGCTGCGCGCCTCCATGGAGCGGCCGCGCCCCGGCACCGCCTACAATGTCTGCGACGACGAGCCCACCCCCGCCGACGAGGTGATGGCCTATGCGGCGGGGCTGCTGGGGATGGAGCCGCCGCCGGCGGAACCCTACGACCCGGCGACGGCATCGCCCATGCAGCGCAGCTTCTATTCGGAGACGCGGCGGGTGCGGAACGACCGCATCCGGACGGACCTCGGCGTCCGGCTCTCCTATCCGACCTACCGGGAGGGCATGCAGGCCCTGGTCCGCAGCGCCGGCTGAGGCGCTGCGGTTCCGGCCCCCCGTCAGGGCTGCTTCGGCGGGACGGGGGCGGGCGGGGGGGCGTCGGGCGGCACGGCGAAGGCGCCCAGGGTGACCCGCGCGGTCAGGTGCAGCTTCTCCTGCACGCCCTCTTCCACGATGTCCTCCACCTCCATGCCGCGGGCCGGGGCCATGGCCATGCGGCTGCTCATCAGCTTGGGCATCGGCTCCTCGCTGAAGTCGATGCCGGTGACGCGGAACTGCCGGTCGGGGAAGACCTTGGCAAGGCGGCCCAGCTCGGCCGTCACCTTGCCGTACAGCTCCTCCCGCAGGCGGGAGCGGACGGCTTCCGTCTCGGTCAGGGTGGGGTCGAAGGCGACGCCGCCGATGCGGACCTGGAGGCCGGGGCGGCTGACCTTCTTGGCGCGGTCGGCAAGGCCGGCAAGCTGCGCCTCCGGCAGCCGCGCCTCCAGCTCGGCCTGCCAGCGGTCCAGCCCGGCCTCGTCCTGGCGGCGGTCCAGCCGCAGGATGCGCCACTCGGCCTTGTCCGCCACGGAGGCGGCGGCCTTCAGCAGCTCCGGCCGGAGCTGGCTGGCCTCGGCGCCGCTGCCGGCGGCGTCCACGATCAGGCTGACGCGGGCGGTCTCCGTCTTCACCCAGTCCTCGGCCTCCAGCGACAGCGACACGGTGTCGATGAAGACGGGCGGCTGGACGATCTGGGCGCCGGCCGGGGCGGCGGCCATGAGGCCGGCCGTCAGGGCCAGCGCGGGCAACAGGCGTCGGTGCATGGAGAGTCTCCCGTAGCTTCGGGTCCGGGCAAAGCGGAAATCCGGCGCCGCGGCGCCGGCCGGACCCACCCCCATCCAGCCCCAGGAAGGGGGCGGAATTGCGACCGCGGCGGAGCGTCCGTGCGGCATCCGCCCGGCGGACCGCCCGCGATCCCGCCGGGCTCAGAAGTCCAGGTTGGCGTAGTGCGCCGGCGGCGAGGCGCCGGGGATGTGGTCGCCCAGCAGGGGGCGGAAGCTGGGCCGGCTCTTGATCCGGGCGTACCAGTTCTTCGCCTCGGGATGGTCGTCCCAGGGCACGTCGCCCAGATAGTCCAGGCAGGACAGGTGCGCCGCGGCCGAGATGTCGGCCAGCGTCAGGTCGTCACCGGCCAGCCAGGTCCGGCGCTCCGCCAGCCAGGCGATGTAGTCCAGATGGTAGTGGATGTTGGCCAGCCCGGCGCGGATCGCCTGGGCGTGCGGGGTGCCCTGGCCGGCAAGGCGTTTCAGCATCTTCTCCCCGACCAGCAGTTCCGTCACCTCGCGGGAGAACTTCTCGTCGAACCAGGCGGCCAGCCGCCGCGTCTCCGCCCGGGTGACCTGGTCGGGACCCAGCAGGGTGATGGGGAAGCCTTCCTCCAGATACTCGCAGATCGGGCCATGGCCGACGACGACGACGCCGTCATCCTCCACCAGCACGGGGACCTCCCCGGCCGGGTTCAGCACCAGGAAATCCTCCCGGCGGTCCCAGGGCTTCTCCAGCGCCAGATCGAACTCGACACGCTTCTCCCCCAGCGCGACACGCACCTTGCGGGAAGAGGCGGAGAGCGGATGATGATACAAGGTGCGCATCGGTGGTCCATGAGACCGGGGCGGCCGCCGTTCCCGGACCGCCGGCGCGGGACATTCCTGTCCACAGCCCGCCGGTTCCTCGGGGTCGCGGCCTCTCGACGGACCCGGCCGGGGCCCGCCGCCCGGATCGTGTGCCACAGCGGCACGCGGGCTGACAAGGCTTCCCGAGTGACGGCGGCGGTCGCAAAGGGGTGCATCGCAACAGAAGGAACCGAGCCATGGTACGACACGACCATCCGGAGAAGGACGCGACGCCCTGCCGCGGCGGCTGTGCCGATACCCCGCAGCCCGCGGGCGGCGGCTGGCTGCGGCGGCTGCACGCCTGGTTCCTGCACGTCTATGCCGACGGCTACAACGCGAAGGTGGATGCCCGGAAGCGTCACCTGATCGGGGATCTGCGCGGTGCCGTGCTGGAGATCGGCCCCGGCTCCGGCGCCAATATCGGTTATTTCGCGCCGGGCATCCGCTGGACGGGGGTGGAGCCCAACCCGATGGCGCACCCCTATCTGCTCCGCAAGGCGGACGCCGCCGGGCTGGACGCCACGCTGCTCACGGGCACGGCGGAGCGGCTGCCGGTTCCCGATGCCAGCCAGGACGCCGTCGTCTCCACCCTGGTGCTGTGCAGCGTGGCCGATCCCGACCGGGTGCTGGCCGAGGTCCGGCGGGTGCTGCGGCCAGGGGGCCGCTTCGTCTTCATCGAGCATGTCGGGGCCGAGCCCGGCAGCGGCGAACGGCGCTGGCAGCGGCGGGTGAAGCCGGTCTGGCGCCGGCTGGGCGACGGCTGCGAGCCCGACCGCGACACCGCCGGGCGCATCCGCGCCGCCGGCTTCGCCCGCGTGGACATCGAACCGTTCCGGATGCCATACCCGATCGTCGCCCCGCACATCGCCGGCCGGGCGGAACGCTGACCGGCTCACAGGCGCGGGCGGAAAGCTGAGGAGCACGCGGATGGGAACGGGCATCACGGTCACCCCGGCCACGGCCGGGGACGCGGCGGACTGGCACCGGCTGTTCGCCGACTACTGCACCTTCTACGGGGAGGCCCTGCCCGACGGCGTCGCCGCCGATGTCTGGCGCCGCATCCTGGACCCCGCCTCCCCGGTCAAGGGCCTGCTCGCCCGGGCCGCAGACGGCGGGGCGGGCGGCATTGAGGGCGGTGGGGTGGTGGGGCTGTGCAACTATGTGCTGCACGACAACACCTGGAGCGTCCGCACGGACTGCTACCTGGAGGACCTCTACACCGATCCCGCGGCGCGGGGCCGCGGCGTCGGCCGGGCCCTGATCGGGCGGCTGGTGGAGATCGGGCGGCAGGCCGGCTGGCGCCGCGTCTACTGGCACACGCAGGAGGACAACGCCACCGCCCGGCGGCTCTATGACGGGGTCACGGGGGGCTGCGACGCCTTCGTCCGCTACACGGTCAGGCTGGTCTGACCGGCATCCCCCGGGCCGCGCCGGGATTGACCCCCGTCAAGGCCGGGCGGCCCGCCCCGCGCTAGGGTCCCCGCCCGTCCCAGTTTCTTCCGCCCCCAGATCCGTCCGCCCCCGGAGGAGAGCCGCCATGGCCTACGACGAACCCTGGACCCTGGACGCCGACGACTTCCCGGAGGACGGGCCGCAGCGCGAGCAGCTCCGTTTCGCGCTGCGCTACGCCGTCCTGGCCCCCAGCGGGCACAACACCCAGCCCTGGACGCTGGTCCTCTCCGACTCCTGTGTCGAGCTGCGGGCCGACCGCGAGCGCGCCCTGCCGGTGGTCGATCCGGCCGGCCGCGCGCTGCTGATCTCCTGCGGGGCGGCGCTGGGGCACCTGACCGTCGCCCTGCGCGCCTTCCACCGCGCGCATATCGTGGAGACCTTCCCCGACCCCGGCGACCCGGACCTGCTGGCCCGGGTCCTGCTGACCGGAGAGAAGCTGCTGCCCGATGCGGAGGCGCGGGCGCTGCTCGACGCGATCCCGCGGCGGCACAGCAACCGCTCCGCCTATGAGGACCGTCCGGCCGAGCCGGGCGACCTGATGGCCTGCGTCGCCGCGGCGGAGGCGGAAGGGGCGCTGCTGCACGTCCTGACCGAGCCGGGCGAGCGCGACGCCGTGGCCGCCCTGATCGCTGAGGGCGATCTGGCGCAGATGCACGACCCCGCCTTCCGGCGCGAGCTGGCGCACTGGGTGAAGTCCCGCCACGGCGCCGACCAGGACGGCCTGTCGGCCCGGACGTTCGGCCTGCCCGACGCGCTCTCGGCCGTGGGGGCGCTGGTCATCCGCTTCACCGACCAGGGCGACAGCGTGGCCGCGAAGGACCGCCGGCTGGCCCAGGACGCGCCGGCGCTGGCCGTGCTGACGACGCCGGCCGACACCCCGGCCGACTGGCTGGCGGCGGGGCGGGCACTGTCGCGGGTGCTGCTGACCCTGACACGGGCCGGGCTGGCCGCCGCCTTCCTGAACGAACCGATCGAGGTGCCGGAGCTGCGGCCGCGGCTGCGCGGGCTCCTGCCGCGCTTCAACTGCACCGGCGACGGCGTGCCGCAGCTCCTGATGCGGATCGGCTATCCGCAGCAGAGCGTGCCTGCCGCGGCCCGCCGCCCGCTGGAGGACGTGCTGGTCGAGCGCTGACGGGGTGGCGCTGACGGGGCGGGCACCGAGGGGGCCGGGTGCGAGGGGCCCGGGTGCGAGGGGGCCGGGGCCGGTCCGCACCGCGGTGGCGGGCGTGCCATCGCGGTGCAATCTTGCCGCCGCGCGCTTTTCATCCCATGGACCTAATACCATAGTCATGGCGCGTGACGGACCGCCGGCCGACCGGCCGGCCGACGAGGTAGGATGATGCAGGAAGACAAGGCGGCGCTCTTGCGCGCGCTCACGATCGACCGGACCCGGCCCCCCGCCCGGCGGGGCGTGCCCTGGAAGACCGTGGCCGCCGGGCTGGCGACCGGCTGCATCGTCGCGGCCGGCGCCTACTGGTACGTGATCGACGGACAGCCGCCGGCCCGCACCGCCGAGCGCGCCCCGGCCAAGGCACCGCCCGCCGCGGCCCCCCGTTCCGAACCGGCCCGCCCCGAGCCTGTCCGGTCCGAACCGGCCACCACCACGGCCCAGGCGCGGCCCGCCACCCCGCCGCCGGCGACCGTCTCCGCGCCTGCGGCGGCTCCCGCTGCTGCCCCGGCGCGGGCGGGCTCGCTGGTCGCCTCGGGCTACATCGTCGCCCGCCGCAAGGCCACGGTGGCGGCGGAGATCACCGGCCGCATCGTGGACGTGCTGGTGGAGGAGGGGATGCGGGTCGAGGAGGGGCAGGTCCTGGCCCGGCTCGACGCCGCGCTGGCGGAGATCGACCTGTCGCTGGCCCGCGCCGCCGTGGACCAGGCGCAGGCGACCGTCGCCGGCCACCAGGCCGACCTGCGCGACGCCGAGAGCACGCTGAAGCGGGTCCGCAGCCTGTCGCGCAACGCCAACGCCAGCGAGGCGGACCTGATCAAGGCGCAGGCCCGCGTGGACTCCCTGCGCGCCCAGATCCGGGCGGCCGAGGCGCAGATCGAGACGGCGAAGCTCGATGTCTCCCGCCGGGCGGAGCAGCTTTCCAAGTACACGATCGCGGCCCCCTTCTCCGGAGTCGTGATCGACAAGAACGCCCAGCCGGGGGAGATCATCTCTCCGGTGTCGGCGGGCGGCGGCTTCACCCGCACCGGCATCTGCACCATCGTGGACATGGACAGCCTGGAGGTGGAGGTGGACGTGAATGAGGCCTATATCGGCCGCGTCGCCGCCGGCCAGCGGGTGGAAGCGGTGCTGGACGCCTATCCGGACTGGCGCATCCCCGCGCGGGTGGTGGCGGTGGTGCCGACGGCCAACCGCGACAAGGCGACCATCCGGGTCCGCATCGGGTTCGACGGGCGCGATCCGCGCATCCTGCCCGACATGGCGGCGAAGGTGACCTTCCTGGAGGACCGCGTCTGACGCGGCCGGGCGGGGCGGACGGAAACGGTACGGACCGGCCGGCGGCAGCGCCGGCCGACAGCGGGAAAGACCATGGGCGACGCACTGATCCGGCTGACGGAAGTCTCCAAGCGCTTCACCAAGGCGAAGGAGACGATCACCATCTTCGACCGCCTGGACATGACGATCCCGCGCGGTGACTTCGTCGCCATCATGGGACCCAGCGGGTCGGGCAAGACGACGCTGCTGAACCTGCTGGGCGGCATCGACCGGCCGACCTCCGGCACGATCCAGTTCGACGGCGCGCGCATCGACAGCCTGTCGGAAGGCGCGCTGGCCGACTGGCGCGCCGCCAATGTCGGCTTCATCTTCCAGTTCTACAACCTGATGCCGATGCTGACGGCGGCCCGGAACGTGGAGCTGCCGCTGCTGCTGACCCGTCTGGACGCGGCCGACCGGCGGCGGCGGGTGGAGATCGCGCTGCGGCTGGTGGATCTGGGCGACCGCATGGGCCACTACCCGCGGGAGATGTCGGGCGGCCAGATGCAGCGCGTCGCCATCGCCCGCGCCGTCGTCTCCGACCCCAAGATGCTGCTCTGCGACGAACCGACGGGCGATCTCGACCGCAGCACGGCGGACGAGATCCTGCGCATGCTGCAACTGCTGAACCGGGAGATGGGCAAGACCATCGTCATGGTCACCCACGACCCGGAGGCCGCCCGCTACGCCCGTCGCGTCCTGCATCTGGACAAGGGGCAGTTCGTCGAGCACGACCTGGACGCGGCCTGACGGGGGCGGGGATGGACGATTTCTACCTGGTCCGCAGAAACCTGTTCCGGCGCAAGCTGCGGGCCTTCCTCATGGTGGTCAGCATCTTCGTCGCCTTCCTGATCTTCGGCGTGCTGGCCAGCTTCGAGCGGGCCTTCAACTCGGCCGAGGCGGCGGCGGCCGACAACCGGCTGGTCGTCGTCAACCGGATCAACTTCACCCAGCCGCTGCCGCTGGCCTACCTGGACCGGGTGCGGGGGGTGGAGGGCGTGCGGGTGGCCAGCCACTGGAACTGGTTCGGCGGCTATTTCCAGGAACCGCGCAACTTCATCGTCACCTTCGCGGTGGAGCCGGAGACCTATCTGGAGATCTTCCGCGAGGACTTCGCCTTCGATCCGGCGGAGCGGGAGGCGTTTCTGCGCGACCGCGGCAGCCTTGCGGTGGGCGAGGCGGTGGCACGGAAATACGGCTGGCAGGTCGGCGACCGGGTGCCGCTGTCCAGCACCATCTTCACCAACCGGACGACCGGCACCCGCACCTGGGACTTCACCATCGCCGCCATCTTCCGGCCGGCGCGCGACCGGGTGGACACCAACCTCGTGGCCTTCCACTACGACTATTTCAACGAGACGCGCAGCTTCGGGAGGAACTTCATCGGTTCCGTCCTGGTCGAGACGACGGGGCCGGAGGTGAACGACAGGGTCGTCGCCGCCGTGGACGGCATGTTCGCCAATTCGCCCTTCGAGACATCGACGACGACCGAGGGGGCCTTCAACAAGCAGTTCGCCGCCCAGCTCGGCAACATCGCCCTGATCGTCACGCTGGTGGTGGCGGCCGCCTTCCTCACCATCCTGATGATCGTCGGCAACACCATGGTGATGGCGATCCGGGAGCGCACGCGGGAGATCGGGGTGCTGAAGACGCTGGGCTTCCCTAGCGGCCGGATCTTCCGCATGGTGCTGGGGGAGAGCGTGCTGCTGGCCCTGCTGGGCGGCATTCCGGGACTGATCGCGGCGGCGGCGGCCTGCGCCGTGCTGGCGCCGATGGCCGGGGCCTTCGCGCCGGGCCTCCGGCTGGTGCCGCAGACGGCCTTCCTGGGGGTGGGGCTGATGCTGCTGCTGGGTCTGGTCACCGGCGTCGTGCCGGCGCTGAACGCGCTGCGCATGAGCATCGTCACCGCCCTGGGGAGGGACTGAGCCCGTGCGCCTGCTGAACCAGATCGTCGCCGTCACGGCGATCAACCTGAAGAGCATCCCGCGCCGCTTCTGGGTGTCGCTGTCCACGGTGGTGGCGATCGCGCTCGTGGTGACGGTGCTGCTGTCCTTCCTGGCGATGGCGAACGGTTTCCGGCAGACCCTGCGCGGCACCGGCTCGCCGGACGTGGCGGTGCTGCTGCGCGGCGGCGCCAGCGTGGAGATCAACAGCTCCGTCGGCCGCGACCAGCTCCGTCTGGTGGAGGAGGCGCCGGGCATCGCCCGCACCGCCGAGGGCAAGCCGCTGGTCTCGGGCGAGCTGTACCTCATCGTGGACGGGCTCAAGCGGGCCAGCGGCACCAAGGCCAACATCGCTCTGCGCGGGCTGGGGCCGGAAGGGGAGGCGATCCGCCAGGGCTTCCGCATCGTGGAGGGCCGGATGTTCGAGCCCGGTGCGGCGGAGATCATCGTCGGCCGCTCGCTGCTGAGCGAGTTCGCCGGTTTCGAGCCCGGCAGCACGGTGCGGCTGGGCACCGGCACCTGGACCGTCGTCGGCGTCTTCGAGATGGGCGGCAGCGTCTTCGAATCCGAACTCTGGGCCGATGTCGGCACGGTGCAGAGCCTGTTCAACCGCAGCAACTTCTACCAGAGCATCCGGGTCCGGCTGGACGGGCCGGACGCGCTGGCGGCGCTGAAGACCTATGTCGATGCCGACCCGCGGCTGAAGCTGGACGCGAAGACGGAGCAGGCCTACTTCGCCGATCAGGCGGCGGGCACCGGCGGGCTGATCCAGACGCTGGGCTGGCCGCTCGCCATCGCCATGGCGCTGGGCGCGCTCGCCGGTGCGCTGAACACCATGTACAGCTCGGTCGCCGCCCGCACGACGGAGATCGCCACCCTGCGGGCGCTGGGCTTCGGCGGCATCCCCGCCTTCGTCGGCACGCTGGTGGAGAGTCTGGCGCTGGCCAGCCTGGGCGGGGCCGTCGGTGCGCTGCTGACCTGGATCTTCTTCGACGGGCTGACGGCCAGCACCTTCGGCGGCAGCTTCACCCAGGTGGTGTTCAGCTTCAAGCTGACGCCGGGGCTGGTGATGCAGGGGGTGACGCTGGCGCTGGTCGTCGGCTTCATCGGCGGCCTGTTCCCCGCCATCCGCGCCACCCGCGTCCCCCTGGTCGCCGCCTTCGGACAGCGATAGGGCCTTCCCGGCACCGCCGGAAAGGCCCTTTCTCTCTCTCTGTTTCTCTCCTCGGGCGTCCGGCCGCCTATTCGGCGGCTTCGGCCCCCGGCAGGCGGTAGTCGGCGAACTGCTTGCGCAGGGCCGTCTTCAGGATCTTGCCCGTGGCCGTGTGCGGAAGCTGCTCCATCACGACGATGTCGTCGGGCAGCCACCACTTGGCGACCTTGTCGGACAGCCAGGCCAGCAGCTCCTCCTTCTCCACCGTTTTTCCCTCGCGCGGGACGACGACCAGCAGCGGCCGCTCCTGCCATTTCGGATGCGGCACGCCGACGACGGCGGCCTCCTGCACGGCGGGATGGCCGATGGCGGCGTTCTCCAGGTCGATGGAGCTGATCCACTCGCCGCCCGACTTGATGACGTCCTTCGCCCGGTCCACGATGGCCATGAAGCCGCGGTCGTCGATGGTGGCCACGTCGCCCGTGCGGAACCAGCCGTCCGCGGTGAAGGCGCCGGCGTTCGCCTGTTCGTCGTTGTAGTAGCCGGCGGTGATCCAGGGGCCGCGCACCACCAGCTCGCCATAGGCGACGCCGTCGCGCGGCCGTTCCGACCCGTCGGGGCCGACGATCTTCATCTCCACCCCGTAGACGGCGCGGCCGGCCTTCATCTTCAACTCGTGCTGGACGTCCAGCGGCTCCTGCAACTGGTCGGGCGCCAGGGTGCCGACAGTGCCCAGCGGGCTCATCTCCGTCATGCCCCAGCCCTGGATGCAGGTGACGCCGTGGCCCTGCTCGAACTCCTCGATCATCGCCTTGGGCAGGGCCGAGCCGCCGACCGTGACCGCCTTCAGGGTGCTGAAGCGGGCACCGGACTGGCGCAGATGCGCGAGCAGCCCCAGCCAGACCGTCGGCACGCCGGAGGAGACGGTGACCTTCTCCTCCTCCATCAGCTCATGGACGGAGCGGCCGTCCAGCTTCGGTCCCGGCAGCACCATGCTGGCCCCGATGATGGGGGCGGAGTAGGGGTAGCCCCAGGCGTTGGCGTGGAACAGCGGCACCACCACCAGGGCGGTGTCGTGCGAGCGCACCTCCATGCCTGGAATGGCCAGGAAGCCGTAGGCGTGCAGCACGGTGGAACGGTGGCTGTAGAGCACACCCTTGGGGTTGCCGGTCGTGCCGGAGGTGTAGCAGAGCCCGGCCGCCGTGTTCTCATCGAACTCGGGGAAGTCGAAGTCGGGCTTCGCGCCCTCCATCAGCGTCTCGTAGCAGAGCAGGCTGGGCAGGCTGCTCTGCTGCGGCATCAGTTCGGGCCGGGTCATCACCACGATGGTGCGCAGCGTCTTCAGGTGGGGCTTCAGCTTCTCCACCAGCGGCAGGAACATCGGATCGACGAACAGCACCTCGTCCGCGGCGTGATTGAAGATGTAGATGAGCTGTTCGGGGAAGAGGCGCGGATTGACCGTGTGGACGACGGCGCCGATGCCCGCGATGGCATAGTACAGCTCGACATGCCGGTGGTCGTTCCAGGCCAGCGTCGCCACCCGGTCGCCGGGCTTGATCCCCAGCTCGACCAGCACGTTGGCAAGCTGCCGGGTGCGCGCCCAGGCGTCGCGGTAGGTGTACTTGTGCGGCTTCTCGGTGCCGAAGCGCGAGGCGATGGTGGCGGTGCCGTGATAGAGGGCGGCGTGCCTGAGGATCGACGAGATCATCAGGGGCCGGTCCATCATGAGTCCACGCAGCATTCTGCCTCCTCCCGTGGGCTGTTCTTGTTCGTCCCCGGGACCTTAACCGTTCCCCGGCTTGCTCGCCAGAACCTACGCCGGGGGAAAAGCCGGGTGACCGGCCTGTGGATGAGGCGTCCGGGCGTCGGGTCCCGGCGGGGCGGCCGCGGCGTGCCGGCATCATGCCTCCATACACTTGCAAGCAATGGGCTGGGGGGCGGCAATGGTGTGTCTGTGACATCCTGGCGCTACTCCTGTTTCGCGGAACAGGAGTCACGGAGATTTCTGTTTCGCCTTTCTGGGTACGGGGTTAGGCTTACCCCGGATTGTACCACCATGGGCCGCCAGCCCGGCGGGCGTGCGGTGCCGTCCACAGCTCGGTGCCGCCGCGGCAGCCGCCGGCGGGCCTACAGAAAGGGGAGGTCTCTTAATGTCTGATCCCTTCATCGGTACGATCATGCCCTGGGCCGTGCCCTGGGCGCCGGCGAACTGGACCCTGTGTCAGGGCCAGGTCCTTCCGACGAACAATTATCAGGCGGTCTTCGCCCTGATCGGCTCCACCTACGGCGGCAACGGCACGACGAGCTTCGCCGTGCCCGACCTGCGCGGCCGTGTTCCCGTCGGCGCCGGCCAGTTCCCCGGGAGCGGCGGCGTGCCGCCGACCAGCAACCGGATCATCGGCCAGTATGGCGGCGGCGAGTCGGTGACCCTGACCCAGGCCCAGATGCCGGTCCATACCCATTCCGCCACCTCCACCGGCGGCGGTGGGACGGTGACGCTCAACGCCTATACCGGCCCCGCCGATTCGAGCGCGCCCGCCGTGGGCAAGTACCTGACGGCGGCAAGCGGCGACTTCGGCGGCGATGCGGTCACCGTGAAGGTCTACGGCCCCGCCAGCGGGACCGCCGTGCCGGTCGCGTCGGGCACGCTGGCGCCGCCGATCGTCACCATCGGCAATGCCGGGGGCAATTCCCCGGTCGGGCTGATGCAGCCCTGGCAGTGCATCAATTTCTGCTTCTGCCTCCAGGGGCTCTGGCCGCCGCGGGACTGACGCGGGCGCCGGGGCGCCGTACCCCGGACGGGTCGAAGACGACGGGAGGGGCGGGACCGCACGGTTCCGCCCCTTTCTGTCAGGACCCTTCCGGCGGTCAGGTCCCTTCCGTCGGGCCCTTTCCCGTTCCGGCCGGGTCCGGCGGTGCCGGGGCCGCCGTCAGTTGTAGACGGCCTGGTAGCAGCGCCGGCCGGGCGGGGCGACCACCGGGATCAGGTACAGTTCCAGCGTCGTGTCGCCGTCCAGCGTCGCCTTGTAGAGCCCCTCAAGGAGTTGCACGTCCGGCGCGCTGGAGAAGAAGGCCGTGAAGGGCTCGCGCAGGCTGACGCTCAGCTTCGGGAAGCGCCGCACCGAGTCGAGGCGGACATCCACCGGTTCGGGCACCGTCTCCAGCGTGAAGGTGCGGCCGACCGCGTGCTCGAACTGCTCGACGGTCAGCAGGGGGAGTTTCGAGAGGTCGACGCCGTGGACGATCATGGGCAGGCTTTCCTTGGTTCGCGGCCTGCGCGACTATGCCCACCGCAACGTGTAAGGTAAATCCCTTGTCGCCCGA
Organism: Rhodocista pekingensis; assembly: GCF_042665545.1. Taxonomy (NCBI): domain Bacteria; kingdom Pseudomonadati; phylum Pseudomonadota; class Alphaproteobacteria; order Rhodospirillales; family Azospirillaceae; genus Rhodocista; species Rhodocista pekingensis. The sequence continues at coordinate 155,860 of NZ_JBHTCM010000018.1, forward strand.
TCCGCATGACGATCCCGTCCCCGACCACCCGGCGCGCGCAGACCACCCCTATTTCGCGCTGGCCCGCGGCCTCGTGCCGGGGCTCGACTTCCGGCCGGTGGGGGAGGCGGACTGGCCCTTCGTGCGCCGCGTCTTCGACACCTTCCGCGGGGCGGAACTGACCGGCATCCCGCAACCGGTGCTGGGGCAGATCCTGGACATGCAGTGGCGGGTGCAGCGCACCGGCTGGGAGACGGTGTTCCCCGGAGCCTGGATCGACCTGCTGCTGCTGCACGGCGAGCCGGTGGGCTATCAGGTGCTGGACGTGCTCAGCCGCGCGTCGCGCATCCAGGGGGTGGAGATCGCGCTGCTGCCCGACCGGCGCGGCGGCGGCGTCGCCGTCGGCGTGCTGCGCGCCCTGCGCCGGACCGCCGACCTGCTGGGCCGCCCGGTCCATATCCACCACCACCAGGACAACCCCGTCCGCCGCATCACCGCGCGCCTGGGCTGGCGCGAGTGCGGCCGCCACGGCCCCATGGTCGAACTGCGCTACCCGCCCGCGGGGGATGACGGGGCGGCCCCCGATCCGGCGGCAGCGCCGACCGGCACGGAGCGGCACGGATGAACACGGCGGGGCGACGGCTGGCCCGCCCTGTCCGTGCCCGGCCCCGCCGTCAGAGGATGAACTTGGACAGGTCGGTGTTCTGGGCGAGGCCCTGGAGCTGGCCGCGGACATAGGCGGCGTCGATGGTGACGCTCTCGCCGCTGCGGTCGGACGCGGTGAAGCTGATCTCCTCCAGCAGCCGCTCCAGCACCGTGTGCAGGCGGCGGGCGCCGATGTTCTCCACCGAGCGGTTGATCTCCGCCGCCAGCCGGGCCAGCTCGTCGATGCCGTCGTCGGTGAAGTCCAGCGTCATCCCCTCCGTCGCCAGCAGCGCCTTGTACTGCTTGATCAGGCTGGCCTCCGGCTCGGTCAGGATGCGGCGGAAATCCTCCTGCGACAGGGCCTTCAGCTCGACCCGGATGGGCAGCCGGCCCTGTAGCTCGGGCAGCAGGTCCGACGGCTTCGCCAGATGGAACGCGCCCGAGGCGATGAACAGCACATGGTCGGTCTTCACCGGCCCGTGCTTGGTGGCGACGGTGGTGCCTTCGATCAGCGGCAGCAGGTCGCGCTGCACGCCCTCGCGGCTGACGTCGGCGCCGCCGCGCACCTCCGACCGGGCGGTGATCTTGTCGATCTCGTCCAGGAAGACGATGCCGTTCTGCTCCACCGCCTGGATGGCCTCGGCGACGACCTTCTCCTGGTCCAGCAGCTTGTCGGACTCCTCGGCCATCAGCACGTCGTAGCTTTCCGACACGCTCATGCGGCGCACCTTGGTCCGGCCGCCCAGCGCCTTGCCGAAGATGTCGCCCAGGTTGATCATGCCCATCTGGGCGCCGGGCATGCCCGGCACGTCGAAGGTGGGCAGGCCCTGGACCGAGGTGTCCTGCACCTGGATCTCGATCTCGCGGTCGTTGAGCTGGCCCTCCCGCAGCATCTTGCGGAACTTCTGCCGCGTCTCGCCGCCGGCGTTGGCGCCGACCAGGGCCTCCAGCACGCGGTCCTCGGCGCGCAGCTCGGCCTTGCTGGCGACCTCCTTGCGCAGCCGCTCGCGGGTCAGGCCGATGGCGATCTCCACCAGATCGCGGATGATCTGCTCCACGTCGCGGCCGACATAGCCGACCTCGGTGAACTTCGTCGCCTCCACCTTCAGGAAGGGCGCCTGGGCCAGCCGGGCCAGCCGGCGGGCGATCTCGGTCTTGCCGACGCCGGTCGGGCCGATCATCAGGATGTTCTTCGGCAGCACCTCCTCCCGCAGCCCCTCGGGAAGCTGCTGGCGGCGCCAGCGGTTGCGCAGCGCGATGGCGACGGCCCGCTTGGCCTCATGCTGGCCGACGATGTAGCGGTCCAGTTCGGAGACGATCTCGCGCGGGGAGAAGGAGGTCATGGCTCAGATCTTCTCGAGCGTGATGGAAGCGTTGGTGTAGACGCAGATTTCGCCGGCGATGCGCATCGCCTTGCGGGCGATGGCCTCGGCGTCCATGCCGGGGATGTCCACCAGCGCGCGCGCCGCGGACAGGGCGAAGGCGCCGCCGGAGCCGATGCCGATCAGCCCGTCCTCCGGCTCCAGCACGTCGCCGGTGCCGGTGATGACCAGGCTGACGTCGCGGTCGGCCACGGCCATCATCGCCTCCAGCCGGCGCAGATAGCGGTCCGTCCGCCAGTCCTTCGCCATCTCCACGCAGGCGCGGGCAAGCTGGCCGGGATGCTGCTCCAGCTTCGCCTCCAGCCGCTCGAACAGGGCCATGGCGTCGGCGGTGGCGCCGGCGAACCCGGCCATCACGCCGCCGCCGGCCAGCCGGCGCACCTTGCGGGCGTTGGACTTGATGATGGTCTGGCCCATGGAGACCTGACCGTCGCCGGCGATGACCACCTGTCCGTCCTTACGGACCGACAGGATGGTGGTGCCATGCCACTGGACGGGTTCGGGCGACGAGGCGGACGTGTAGCGCATGAACGGTCTCGAAAAGGCTCCGGGACGGGACCGGAAGGGCGCGGGCGCAGCGGCCCGTCGGTCGGCTCCTGATAGGTGGGCAGACGGCCCCGGGGGTCAAGCGGCCCGTGCGGTCACTCCCCCGGATGCGGCAACGCTTCCGGGCGCAGGCGCAGCGCCCGCAGCGCCTCGGCCACGGGCAGGAACCAGCCGGTTCCGGGCTCCGGCGGGTCCGCTCCGGGCGGCGCCGCGACGCCCAGGGCGACGACGCGGCCGGCCGTGTCCAGCAGGGGAAGCCCGGTCCGGCCGGACAGCCCCGGCAGCTCCGCCAGCACGGGCCCGCCGGGCGGTGCCGTGGCGACGATCCCCTCCAGGACCCGGCCGCCCGTCTCCACCCGCACCGGCTCGCTGACCCGCGGGCGTGACAGGCGCAGCGGCCGGGCCGTGTGCTGCCCCGGCGGCAGGCGCAGCAGGGCGACGCCGGCGTCGGGGTCCGCCCGCTCCACCGTCGCGCTGACGCTGCGCCCGTCCGCCAGCACGACAGGCACCGGAGCGGCCAGGAGAGCGGGCGGGGCCGCCGCCAGGGCCAGCCCGTCCGCCGTCAGCACCACGCCATGGCCGTCCCCGACGCGCAGCGGGGTGCCGGCGGGCGCGGTCCCGTCCACCGCCGGCAGCGCGATCCAGGGCAGGTCCGGGGCGGCGGGCGGGGAAGCCGCCGCCGGGATGCCGCGGCCCAGGGCGGCACGGCCCAGGGCGGCATGGAAGTCCGGCAGCCGGCCCAGCGCCGCCACGGCGTCGCCCAGCGCGCCGCGCAGCAGCAGGAAGCGGCCGTCGGGGCTGGCCTCCGCCAGCCGGGCGCGGCCATCCGTGACGGCACGGAAGAGGACGGCGCGGTCGGCGCGGGCGTACAGCGTCCACTCCACCCGCACGGCGGCCTCGCCGCTCTGCCCCTCCGACCAGGCGGTCCACAGGTTGACGGCGTTGCAGAGATCGTAGCGCGCCGCCACCAGCCGCCCGGCCAGCAGGATCTCCGCCCGCCGCCGGTCCTCCGCCGCGAAGGGATCGTCGGGATCGCCCGCCACGTCGAAGCCCTGCGCCGTCAGCGTTCCGTGGACCAGATCCTCCAGGTCGCCACGGCCGAAGCGCGGCGGCACCCAGGTCACCGTCGTGTAGGGCGGCCCGCAGAGCAACCCGAAGCGGTGGCTGCCCGCGTCCGACCCGCGCGGGATGTCGAACGCCAGCCCCTGGATGCCCAGCGGCACCGGCCGGCTCTCCGGTGCGGGGCCGGAGCCCGGCTCATCCCAGGTGATGGAAGGCGGTTCCGGCGCGCCGGGGGCCGCGCCGGGCAGCGGCGGCAGCACCGCCCCGCCGCCGCAGCCGGCCAGCCAGGGAAGCAGCAGCAGAACCGGCCCGCGCCGGAGGGCGTTCCTGCCCCGGCTCCCTCCCGTCATGCGGTCCCCGTCATGCGGCTTCTCCCGTTCTGCGGGTATAAAGCCTATCCCGCGCCCCCGGTCCCGGCAAGCCGGCGCCCGCCGGGCGGCGCCTCCCGCGGCCGGCACCGCTGCGATGCCCGCAGGGCGGGCCGGGCCTGCTGGACAGACGCCGCCGGGCGCTGTTACCTAGGGCCATGGACAGCAGCACCCCCGCCCCGATCCCCGCCCGGCGCGCCACGGTGGAGCGCACGACCCGGGAGACCCGCATCCGGGTCGCCGTCGACCTGGACGGCACCGGCCGCTATGCCGTCGCCACCGGCATCGGTTTCCTGGACCACATGCTGGAGCAGCTCTCCCGCCACTCCCTGATCGACCTGGAGGTGGCGGCGGAGGGCGACCTGCACATCGACTTCCACCACACGACCGAGGATACCGGCATCGCCATCGGCGAGGCGGTGGCGAAGGCGCTGGGGGAACGCCGCGGCATCCAGCGCTACGGCCACGCCTATGTCCCGATGGACGAGACGCTGACCCGCGCCGCCATCGACCTGTCCAACCGGCCCTACCTGATCTGGAAGGTGGCCTTCAGCCGCGACAAGCTGGGCCAGATGGACACCGAGCTGTTCAAGGAGTGGTTCCAGGCCTTCGCCCAGGCCGCCGGCGCCACCCTGCATGTCGAGACCCTGTACGGCGAGAACAACCACCATATCGTGGAGAGCTGCTACAAGGCGCTGGCGCGCGCCCTGCGCGCCGCGGTGGAGATCGACCCGCGCAAGGCGGACGCCGTGCCATCGACCAAGGGTGTGCTGGGCGGATCGCTGTGACCGGACCGCACCGCAAGAGCATGAACAGGCCCGCCGCCGCGGCGCGGGACGTGTCCGCAGGGCCGGGGGGCCGGGCATGAGCACCATCGCGTTGATCGACTACGGCTCGGGCAACCTGCGCTCGGCCGCCAAGGCGCTGGAGCGCGCCGCCGCCGACAGCGGTATCGCGGCCGAGATCGCCGTCACCGCCGACCCGGAAGTCGTGCGCCGGGCCGACCGCGTCGTGCTGCCCGGCGTCGGCGCCTTCGGCGACTGCCGCCGCGGCCTTGCCGCCGTGCCCGGCATGGTCGCCGCCCTGGAGGAGACGGTGCTGCGCCGCGGCCGGCCGTTCCTGGGCATCTGCATCGGCATGCAGCTCATGGCCCGGACCGGGCTGGAGCACGGCCGGCACGAGGGGCTGGGCTGGCTGGATGCCGAGGTGGTGCCGCTGGCCCCGGCCGACCCGGCGCTGAAGATCCCGCACATGGGCTGGAACGAGCTGCGCCTCGCCCGGCCCGACCATCCCGTCCTGGCCGGGCTGGAGCACGGCCAGCACGCCTATTTCGTGCATTCCTACCACATGGTCCCCGCCGACCCGGCGCAGGTGCTGGCGACGTGCGACTATGGCGGCCCGGTCGCCGCCGTCGTCGGCCGCGATAATCTGGTCGGCACCCAGTTCCACCCCGAGAAGAGCCAGGCCGCCGGCCTGCGCCTGATCGCCAACTTCCTGTCCTGGCGGCCCTAGGCCCGCCGATCCCCCCGGAGGACGCCCATGGTGAGCGGTCTCAAGGCCCGGTCCACCGTCGAGATCGTGGAGGAGCTGCGGCGCGGCGACCTGCATGACCTGTGCGATGCGGCCGACGCCGCCATCCTGGACGGCGGCGGCTTCGGCTGGGTCGCTCCGCCGGAGCGCGAGGCCCAGGAACGCTACTGGCGCGGCGTCATGGCGGTGCCGGAGCGGGTCCTGTTCGTCGGCCGGCTGGACGGGGTGGTCTGCGCCTCGGCCCAGCTCGTGCGGCCGACCCGCAACAATGAATCGCAGCACTTCGCCGCCACGCTGACGACCAGCTTCGTCGCGCCGTGGGCGCGCGGCCACGGGCTGGCCCGGATGCTGACGCTGGCGGTGGAGGAAGAGGCGCGCCGCGGCGGCTTCCGGGTGCTGAACCTGGACGTGCGCGACAGCCAGAAGGCGGCCATCGCGCTCTATGAATCCCTCGGATACCGGCGCTGGGGTGTCCACCCCCGTTACGCCATGGCCCATGGCCGGGTGTTCGCCGGATACTTCTACACGAAGGACTTGGACGACGGTCCGGCGGACGGCCCCGAGGGCTCCGCCGGCGACAGCGGGCGGAACCGATGAACATCTATCCGGCGATCGACCTCAAGGACGGGCAGGCCGTGCGGCTGCTGCGCGGCGACATGGATCAGGCCACCGTCTTCAACCCGGACCCCGCGGCCCAGGCGGCCGCCTTCCAGGAGCAGGGCTTCCGCTGGCTGCATCTGGTGGATCTGAACGGCGCCTTCGCCGGCCGCCCGGTCAATGCCGATGCCGTCTCCCGCATCCTGGAGCGCGTCAGCATCCCCGTCCAGCTCGGCGGCGGCATCCGCGACATCGCCACGATCGAGGAATGGCTGGGCCGCGGCATCCACCGCGTCATCCTGGGCACCGTGGCGCTGCGCGACCCCGATCTGGTGAAGGAGGCCTGCCGCGCCTTCCCCGGCCGCATCTGCGTCGGCATCGACGCCCGCGACGGCCATGTCGCGGTGGAGGGCTGGGCCACCACCTCCGACGTGCGGGCGCTGGATCTGGCGCTGCGCTTCGAGGATGCCGGGGTGGCCGCCATCGTCTACACCGACATCAACCGCGACGGCGCCATGGGCGGCGTGAATGTCGAGGCGACGGCCGACCTCGCCGTGCATCTGACGACGCCGGTGATCGCCTCGGGCGGGGTGCATGCGCTCTCCGACCTTCTGGCGCTGAAGGCGGAGGCCGAGACCGGCATCGAGGGGGTGATCGTCGGCCGCGCGCTCTATGACGGCCGCATCGACCCGCGGCAGGCGCTGGCGCTGACCGCCGACCCGGAGGATGCCCGGTGCTGAAGGCCCGCGTCATCCCCTGCCTGGACGTGAAGGACGGGCGCGTCGTCAAGGGCGTGAACTTCGTCGATCTGGTGGATGCGGGCGATCCGGTGGAGCAGGCCCGACTCTACGACGCGGCCGGGGCGGACGAGCTGACCTTCCTGGACATCACCGCCAGTTCCGACAACCGCGAGACGATCTACGACGTGGTCCGCCGCACGGCGGAACAGGTCTTCATGCCGCTGACCGTCGGCGGCGGCGTGCGCACGGTGGAGGACATCCGCCGCCTGCTGCTGGCCGGCGCCGACAAGGTGTCGATCAACACCGCGGCCGTCCACCGCCCCGACTTCGTGCGCGAGGGCGCGGAGAAGTTCGGCAGCCAGTGCATCGTCGTCGCCATCGACGCCAAGGCGGTGGCGCCCGGCCCCGACGGCGCCCCGCGCTGGGAGGTGTTCACCCATGGCGGGCGCACCCCGACCGGGCTGGACGCCGTGGACTGGGCCCGGCGCATGGCGACGCTCGGGGCGGGGGAGATCCTGCTGACCTCCATGGACCGCGACGGCACCAAGGCCGGCTTCGACATCGGCCTGACCCGCGCCGTGGCCGACGCCGTGCCCGTGCCGGTGATCGCCTCCGGCGGGGTCGGCACGCTCGACCATCTCGTGGCGGGCATCCGCGACGGCCACGCCTCCGCCGTGCTGGCCGCCAGCATCTTCCATTTCGGGACCTTCTCCGTCGGGCAGGCCAAGCGCCACCTGGCGGCGGCGGGCATCCCGATGCGACTTGCGTGAGGGCGGCCATGGCCGGACAGAAGAAACCGCGCAACCCCTGCAAACCGGGCAGCCCCCGCGCCGACCGCGCCGCCGCCGTGCCGGCCGCGGTGCCGCCGCCTGCCCCGGTGCCGCCCGCCGGGGTGCCGCCCGCCGGGGTGCCGGACCCCGCGGCCGGGGCCGGGGTGCTGGACGCGCTGCATCAGGTGATCCTGTCCCGCCGCGGCGCCGATCCCGACCAGTCGCACACGGCGCGGCTGTTCGCCCGCGGTCGCGCCAAGATCGCCCAGAAGGTGGGCGAGGAGGCGGTGGAGACGGTGATCGAGGGCATCCGCGGCGACACCGACAAGCTGGCCGAGGAGTCGGCGGACCTGCTCTACCACCTGCTCGTGCTCTGGGCCGATGCCGGCCTGGATCCGGCCCGTGTCTACGCCATCCTGGACGGCCGCCGCGGCACCAGCGGCATCGTGGAGAAGAAGAACCGCAAGCTGAAGGGCAAGGCCGGGGAGGCCGACGCCTGAGAGCCCGCGCCGCCAGCCGACCGGCAGCCAACCGACCGGCAGCCAACCGACCGTGAAAGGGAGCCCATGGCCTACGATCCGACCAACATCTTCGCCCGGATTCTGCGCGGGGAGATCCCCTGCAAGAAGGTGTACGAGGACAGGCACGTCCTCGCCTTCCACGACATCCGGCCGCAGGCCCCGACGCATGTCCTGGTCATCCCCAAGGGCCCCTATACCAGCTTCGCCGATTTCAGCGAGCAGGCGACGCCGGAGGAGATCCTGGACTTCATCCGTGCCGCCGGCCTGATCGCCCGGCAGGCGGGGGTGGAGGATTCCGGCTACCGGCTGATCGCCAACCACGGACCCGACAGCCATCAGGAAGTGCCGCACTTCCACCTGCACATCCTGGGCGGCAGGCCGCTGGGGCCGATGCTGGTCCAGCCGGACTGACGGCCCGCCCGTGCACAGGCCCACCCGTCGCGCGCCAGGATACCGGGCGCGGCCTCCGCCGCAGGAATCCCACGCGGCCTCCGCCGCAGGTCTTTCCACGCGGCCTCCGGCGCAGGATTTTCCGTTCCCGCAGCTTCCCCGTGAGGTGCCATGCTTCCGCTGCTCGCCCTCTCGCCGATCCTGCTCATCCTGGTGCTGATGGTGGTGTTCCGCCGCCCCGCCGCGACCGCGGCGGGGGTCGGCCTCGCCCTCGGCGTCGTCGTGGCGCTCGCCCTGTTCGAGGTCGCGGTTCCCCTGCCCGATGCCGGCGACGGTGCCGCGGCCCTGTCCACCTCGGTGGCGGCCGGGCTCGGCGGCGTCGCGCTGGAGGCGGCGTTCCTTGCCGCCACCATCCTCTGGATCATCTTCCCGGCTCTCTGCCTGCACGAACTCCAGACGGCGACGGGGGCGGTGGACCGCATCCGGGCCAGCCTGACCGGCCTGTCGGGCGACCCGCGGCTGCTGGCGATCCTGCTGGCCTGGTTCTTCGCCCTGTTCATCGAGGGGGCGGCCGGCTTCGGCACGCCGGCGGCGCTGACGGCCCCCATGCTGGTGGCGGTCGGCTTCGCCCCGGTGCAGGCGGTGACGCTGGCGCTGGTGGGGCATGCCATCGGGGTCAGCTTCGGCGCCGTCGGCACCCCGGTGCTGCCGCAGATCGCCGTGACCCCCTTCACCGGGCCGGAACTGGCGCAGGCCGTGGCCGTGCTGCATGGCATGAGCGGCTGGGTGATGCTGCTGTTCCTGGTCCGCTACGCCCGCGTGACGGAGGGGCCGCTGGCCGCCGGCATGACCGGGCGGACGGTGCTGCCCTGGGCGGCGCTGGCGGCGCTGCTGTTCGTCGTGCCCTATCTGGCGCTGGCCTTCGCCGTGGGGCCGGAACTGCCGACCCTGGGCGGCGCGCTGGTCGGCGGGCTGCTGTTCGTGCTGATCCTGCGCCGCAGCGGGAACGGGGGCAGGGCAGGCGCCCCGGTCCCGGCCATGCCTGCCGCGGCGGGGGCGGTGTCCGGGCGGGGCCTGCTCTGGGCCGGGCTGCCCTATCTGGCGGTGCTGGCGCTGATCCTGGCGACGCGGCTGGTGCCGCCGGTGCAGGAGGCGCTGCGCGCGGTCGTCGTGGACTGGACGATGAGCGGCGGTTTCGGCGGCCGGGTCGAGCCGCTGTACCATCCCGGCACCATGCTGCTGGCCGGCTTCCTGCTGGGCGGGCTGGCCCAGGGGGTGGGGGCCGGCACCCTGGCCGGGGCCATGCGCCGGGCCGCGGCGCGGCTGCCGACGGTGGCGCTGGCGCTGCTGGCCATGCTGGCGCTGGCCCGGCTGATGGTGCATTCGGGCATGATCACCACCCTGGCCGATGCGGCCGCCGCCGGGCTGGGGCCGGTCTGGCCGCTGCTGGCGCCGCTGGTCGGCATCCTGGGCGCCTTCGTCACCGGCTCGGCCACGGCGTCGAACATCCTGTTCACCGACTTCCAGCAGGCCACGGCCCAGACGCTGGGCCTGCCGGTGCTGCCGCTGCTGGGCAGCCAGAACTTCGGCGCCGCCGTGGGCAACATCATCTGCCCGCACAACATCATCGCCGCCTGCGCCCTGGTCGGGATCGCCGGCCGGGAGGGCGAGGTGCTGCGCCGGACGCTGCTGCCCTGCGCCGTCTATGCCCTGCTGGGCGGGCTCCTGACCTGGGCCTTCGCCGCGCTGGGATAGGGGGACCCGGGACCGCCCGGGCGACGCGGCCTCAGGCCAGCCAGCCGGGGAACAGGTTGCGCAGGCCGGTGGAGATGATCTCCACCGCCACCGCGGCCAGCAGCAGGCCGAACAGGCGGTTCATGATGTTCAGCCCGGTCCGGCCCATCATCCGGCCGATCGGCACGGCCAGACGCAGCGCCAGCCAGATGAAGAGGCAGACCAGCAAGATGGACCCGACGATGATCGCCGTGTGCTCCCAGCCGCTGCCGCGCTGCGTCTCGATGATGACGGCGGAGATGCTGCCCGGCCCCGCCAGCAGCGGCAGGCCCAGCGGCACGACGCCGATGGCGTGGCGGCTGGCCGCCTCGTCCGCTTCGGTCGGGGTCTGCTTCACGGCCGACACGGTGGCGTTCAGCATGCTGAGCGCGATCAGCAGCAGCACGATGCCGCCGCCGACCCGGAAGCTGTCCAGGCTGGTGCCGACGATGGCCAGCACCGCGTTGCCCAGGAAGGCGGACCCGGCCAGCACGCTGAACACCGTCAGCGCGGCCGAGGCGGCGGTGCGGTTGCGTTCCGCATCCGTGCGCCCCTCCGTCAGCCCCAGGAAGATCGGGATCGCCGCGAACGGCGTCAGCATGGCGAACAGGGCAACGATGAAGCGTGAATATTCGGACCAGGGTTCCATGGACGGTTCCGCCGCGACAGGACGGATGCTCTTGTCTCAATTCGGAACACGGGTCCAGCGATTTCCGGCCTGTCGCTCCCCCTGCCGTCGCGGGGGTCGCCTGCCGTTCCGGCATGGCCGGGTCCATCGTGCGCCGGCGGTCGGCGCCGCGCGCCCGTCGGTACAGGAAAGGAGCGTCCGGTGAGGAATGGACGTGTCGTGATCTCCGGCTGTTCGGGGGGCGGCAAGTCCACCCTGCTCGCCGAACTGAAGGCGCGAGGCTATCCGGTTGTCGAGGAACCCGGCCGCCGCATCATCGCCGAGGAGACGGCCCGGGGCGGGAGCGCCCTGCCCTGGGTCGATCTCGCCGCCTTCCTGCGCCGGGCGATCGACATGGCGCTGTCCGATCATGCGGCGGTCGCGGCGGCGGCACAGGAGGGCTGGGTCTTCTTCGACCGCGGCCTGGTCGATGCCGCATCGGCGCTGGAGGCCCTGACCGGCGATCCCGTGCTGCGCCCGCTCTGCACGGCGCACCGCTACCATCCGCGGATGTTCATGGCGCCGCCCTGGCCGGAAATCCATGTGACCGAGCCCGACCGCCGGCACGGGTTCGATGCCGCCGTCGCGGAGCATGAGCGCCTTCTGCGGACCTACCCCGCCCTGGGGTATGAGGTGCTGCCATTGCCGAAGCTGGCGACCCCGGCCCGCGCCGATATCGTGCTGTCGTCGCTGGCGGGTTCCGCGTCTGCCCCCGCTGTCGTGGGGGCGCCTGCCGTGCTAGCATCGTCGCGTCCGACCGCTGCCAGCGGAAAGCCGCCGGGGCGAAGCGCAGGGGCAGAGCCGCCATGACAGAGAAGCTCATCATCGACCTCCCCGCCGCCGCCGATCTGCCCGTCGATGTCCGCAACGATCAAGGGGCGCTCCGCGATACGCTGGCCGCCGGCCTGTTCCGCCAGGGCCGTCTGTCCCCCGATCAGGCGCGGCGCCTGATGGGCGTGAGCCGCCGGGAGTTCGAGGACCGGCTGGCCGCCCTGGGCTTCCCCGCCGCGGACGAAACCGACCTGGCGCATGAAGCGGCCGCCGCATCTCGGCTTGCCCACCGCCGCGATGCGTGAGTTCGTTTCCGACACGGGGCCGCTGATCTCTTTCGAGCGCATTCCCGACGGTTTCGGCCTGTTGCGCCGGATCGCCAGGGGGATTGTGGTTCCGCTGGAGGTCCTGGAGGAACTGGAGGCGGGTCGTGGCGGAAAAGGTGCCTACCTCACCGGACAGGGGATCGAGGAGTTTGTCCGGGTAATGGTTGCTCCCCCCGTGCTTGCAGTGTCACGCGGGCTGCACACCGGGGAAGCCGCTGCCATCGCCCTTGCGCTGAACCGCGGCCTACCCCTGTTGATCGAAGAACGGAAAGGACGTGAGATCGCCTGCGCGCTGGGGATCGACACGATCGGGCCTGTCGGCCTGATCCTTGCGGCTTGGCAGATCGGCCGTCTGACGACGGAGGAAGCCGAACTGGCCTTCACCGCCCTCCGCGACGGAGGGCGGATCAACCGTAGTCTCCTGGAGGCCCTGATGGCGCGGATCAGGCCGACCTGACCCGCGCCGGTCCCGCCCTCCGGCCCGTCAGCCCAGCCCGGCCTCCGTCGCCTGCGGGTGCAGGGCGCGGTCGATCAGGGCGATGGTCTCGGCCACGCCGTAGAGCTGGACGAAGCTGCCCATGCGGGGGCCGCTGGTCTGGCCCAGCAGCACCTCGTACAGCGCCTGGAACCAGGTGCGCAGCTCGGCGAAGCCGTGCCGCTTGCCGACCTCGAACACCTCGTTCTGGATCGCCTCGGCCGCGGCGCCCGCCGGCAGGCCGGCCAGCACGCCGCGCAGGTCGGCCAGCGCCGCCCGCTCCTGCTCCGACGGGGCGCGGTAACGCTTCGTCGGCTTCACGAAGTCCTGGTAGTAGGCGACCGCGTGCTCGACCAGACGGTCCAGGAAGGGCGTCGTCTGGGGGCTGGCGCCGGGGGCGTAGCGGCGGATGAAGCCCCACATCACCTCGGCGTTCTCGGCGTTCGCCGCACCCGCGAGGTTCAGCAGCAGGCCGAACGACAGCCCCGCCGTTCCCTTCACACCGTCCGGGATGCGGCCGTTGTGGATGTGCCAGGCGGGATTCTCCAGCTTCTGCGCCGGCTCCATCCCGTCGACCTTCTCCACGAAGGTCAGATAGTCGTCCACGGCGCGCGGGATGACGTCGAAGTACAGCTTCTTCGCTGCCCGCGGCTTGTGGAACATGTAGAGCGCGAGGCTCTCCGGCGGGGCGTAGCGCAGCCACTCCTCCACCGACAGGCCGTTGCCCTTGGTCTTGCTGATCTTCTGGCCCTTCTCGTCCAGGAACAGCTCGTAGTTGAAGCCCTCCGGCGGCTGGCCGCCCAGGATGCGGCAGATCTTCCCGGCCAGTTCCACCGACGGGATCAGGTCCTTGCCGGACATTTCATAGTCCACGCCCAGGGCGGACCAGCGCATGCCCCAGTCGGGCTTCCACTGGAGCTTCACGTTGCCGCCGGTGACCGGAAGCTCGACCTTGCGGCCGTCCTCGTCCGCGAAGACGATGGTGCCGGCGTCCGCATTGCGCTCCAGGATCGGCACCTGGAGCACGCGGCCGCTGGTCGGGCTGATCGGCAGGAAGGGCGAATAGCTCTGCTGCCGCTCCTCCCCCAGGGTGGGCAGCATCACGGCCATGATCTCGTCGTAGTGCTGCAACACCTTCAGCAGGGCGGCGTCGAACCGGCCGGAGCGGTACCAGTCGCTGGACGACTGGAACTCGTACTCGAAGCCGAAGGAATCGAGAAAGCCGCGCAGCATCGCGTTGTTGTGGTGCCCGAAGCTCTCGAACTTGCCGAACGGGTCGGGCACCTTCGTCAGCGGCTTGCCCAGATGCTGCGCCACCATCTCCTGGTTGGGGATGTTGCCGGGGACCTTGCGCAGCCCGTCCATGTCGTCGGAGAAGGCGAACAGCCGCGTCGGCACGTCCGGCAGCATGCGCTGGAACGCCTGACGCACCATGGTGGTCCGCACCACCTCTCCGAAGGTGCCGATGTGCGGCAGGCCCGAGGGGCCGTAGCCCGTCTCGAACAGCACATAGCCCTTGGCGGGTTTTTTGTCGGCGTAGCGCGCGACGAGCTTGCGCGCTTCCTCGAACGGCCAAGCCTTCGCCTGCATCGCCAGTTCGTGTTCGCCGGACATTTCTTCCACCATATCAAGGGAAACCAAGGTCGGGCACCCTAGGGCCGGCGCCCGCGACGGTCAACGGGGCGCCGGCCCTTGCGCCGTCCCGCCTGGATTGCACGGACCGCGGGGGCGGCGGGGCCCCGCGGCGAAGGAGGAAATGCGCCGATGCTGGAGTTCCTGCGGTCCCGGCCGGGGACCACGCTGCTGTTTCTCGCGGTCGCCGTCGTCGCCTGGCTCGGCCTGTTCGACCGGGCGGAGCGCGCCCTGCTGCCGACCACGCCGGCCCAGGCCGGCCAGGAGCGGCTGGAGGCCAACCTGACCCGGGCGGCGGCCCTGTTCGGCACCGCCCGCGCGCTGAACGCCGTCATCTCCGTGCTCCAGTCCACGGAGGTGACGGGAGGCGTGGTGGTGGCGCAGGGCACCGTCTCCCCCGGGCAGGCGCTGGACCCGCTGAACGATCTGGTGGAACGCTTCTCCTCCGTGATGCTGACGGCGACGGTGGCGCTCACCGGCAGCGTGCTGCTGGTGCAGGCGGGGGACCTCTACGGCTTCGCCGTGCTGCTGCCGGCCGGGCTGGTGCTGGCCGCGGCGGCGCTCTGGCTTCCGGGCAGCGCCGGCGCCGCCATGCGGCGGGCGGGGCTGATCCTGCTGCTGGCCGCCGCCATCGCCAAGCTGGGGCTGCCCGTCACGGTGATGGCGACGGAGGCGGTGGCCGAACGGCTGGTGGACCCGCTGCTGGAGTCCGGCGACGCCCGGCTCCGCGCGATCCAGCTTCCGGGCCTCGACAGCGCCGGAACGACCGCGGAGGGGACCGGGGAGACGGGCGGCATGCTGGAGACGCTCCGTCAGGCCAACGACATCCCCGCCCAGATCAACCGGGCCATCGCCGGGGCGGCGTCGCTGGCGGACGCGGTGGTGGACCTGACGGTCGCCTACGCCATCAAGATCGTCGTGCTGCCGCTGCTGACCCTGTGGCTGATCGCCCGGCTGGCCGAGGTGCTGATCGGCGGCCTGTTGCCGCGGCGGCAGGGGCCGTGACCGGCCCGTCCGGCATCCGACCTCGGGCGTCCGGTCTCCGGCGTGTCCGTTCTTCACGCTTTGCGTGTGCAATCCTGCCCGGCTTACCCCACCGGTTCTAGCGCCACCGAACCCTGGGCCGCCGCCCGTGCCCCGGGGTTCCTGAGGACGACGGACGACACCGGGAAGGGGGGCACGGCATGTCTGGGTGGACGGTACGGCAGGGGACGGCGCGCAATGAGATCATCGAGGGCGGCAGCGGCCGCGACCTGATCCGCGGCCTGGGGGGCAACGACATCCTGAAGGGCCGGGACGGCGATGACACGCTCTATGGCGGCACGGGCGACGACCGGCTCTATGGCGGGCGGGGGCAGGATCTGCTGGCGGGCGGCGCCGGCTACGACCTGTTCCTGGGCGGGATCGGCGACGACACGCTCGATGGCGGCGCGGGCTGGGACAAGGCCTACTGGGATGGCGAGTTCCGGGAGTTTGAGTTCTACCGGGTCGAGGGCTGGCTCTACGTGGTGGACACCTCCAGCCGCTTCACCGACGAAGGCACCGACCGTCTGCGCGGGATCGAACAGCTCCGCTTCCGCGACCACGGGCTGGACCTCACCCGCACCCGGCAGGTCGCCGATCTGAGCGGCGATGCCGGGCTCGGCTTCCGCATCGTCGGGGCGCAGCCCGGCGACCTGGCCGGGCGGGCGCTGCACGGCGCCGATGTGACCGGCGACGGACTGGCGGACGTGCTGATCGGGGCGCGCGGGGCCGACCGCGTCCAGGCGGACTATCCGCCGACGGAGGATGTGGGCGAGGCCTATATCGTCTACGGAACGCCGATCTGGCCGCTGGACCCGGTGCAACTGTTCTTGACCAGGGAGGGGGCGACCAAGCTGACGGCCGGCGGGCTGGAGGCATTCAACTGGCTGGGTGAGACCATCGCCGGGGTCGGCGATCTGGACGGCGACGGCATCGGCGACATGGTCGTCGCCGCCCCGTCCTACGTGCAGCGCTTCGCCTTCGGCGACGAGAACCCGCTCGCCTTCGTGCTGTACGGCCGCGACGGCGGCTTCGGCACGACGGTCGATCTGCGGACGCCGCCGCGCGGGGCCGTGCTGGAGCCCGCGCCCGAGGACACGGTGGGCTTCGCCGTGGACATCGGCCGTGCCCGGCCGGACGGGCGCGGCGCCGACGTCAACGGCGACGGGCGGACGGACCTGATCCTCGGCTCCATCTCCGGTTCTTCCGGCCTCACCACCCTGACCGTGCTGTTCGGCGGGCAGGACTTCGCCGATCCGTTCTCGCCCACCGATCTGGAGCCGGGGCAGGGGGCCGTCTTCCGGGGGTTCGACGTGCCGACGTCCGCCGGCGTCTACACACCTTCCGTCGCGGCCCTCGATATCAACGCCGATGGCATCGACGATCTGGTCTTCGCCGGATCGAACCCCGGCATCGAGGATTTCTACGACAGTTCCGACGTCTTCGTCGTGTTCGGCAGCCCCGGGCTGGGCGCCGGCGGCCCGGTCGATCTGCGCGACACCGCCACCTACGACGGCTTCCGCTTCCTCAGCGGCGGCGGGGCGCCGGCCGTCGTGCGCAATGCCGGCGATGTGAACGGCGACGGGGTGGAGGACCTGCTGGTCGTCACCGATCAGGCCTATGTCGTCTTCGGCGGCAGCGCCCTGTCGGGGGTGGACGTACTGCGCGCCTCCCGGCTGGACGGCAGCACCGGCTTCGCCATCCTGGATACGGCCAACCGTGACGCCGCCTCGGCCGGCGACGTCAACGGCGACGGCTATGCGGACATCCTGCTGGGCAGCGTGCGCAGCGACACCGCCCTGCCGGCCGTGCGCGAGACCGTGCTGCTGTTCGGCGGGCCGCAGGTCGGGGCCTCGGGCGTGATCAATCCCTGGCTGCTGCCGCGCGGGCAGGGGCTGGTGATCGAAGGGGCGGGCGAGGCGGTGGCCGGGTTGGGCGACGTGAACGGCGACGGCTATGACGACATCGCCCTGTCCGACCCGGACGCGGAGGGTGGTCGCGGCGTCGTCCATGTCCTCTATGGCGGCCCCGGCTCCGACTGGTTCCTGGGCTGATTCCGCCCGCCGGCGCTGCGGTCAGGCCGGGTCCAGGATGCAGGCGGCCAGACCGTCGCGGCGGACGATCGCCATGCGGCGTTCGATGGTGGCGGCGCGGTTGCGGATATAGGCCGTCGGTCGCTCCGGCGACCAGCGGCGCGGGTTCGGCAGCACGGCGGCCAGCAGCGCCGCCTCCGATGCCGAGAGACCGGCCGCGGGCTTGCCGAAATGGCGGCGGGCCGCGGCCTCCGCCCCGAAGATGCCGTCGCCCCATTCGGCCAGGTTCAGATAGACCTCGGCGATGCGCCGTTTCGGCCAGGTCGCCTCGATCAGCAGGGTGAATCCCAGTTCCGCCCCCTTGCGCAGCCAGGTCCGGTCGGGCCAGAGGAAGGCGTTCTTCGCCGTCTGCATGCTCAGCGTGCTGGCCCCGCGCAGCCGCCCGCCGGCCTCGTTGTGGGCACGGGCGGCCTCGACCGCGTCCCAGTCGATGCCGTGGTGGGCGCAGAAGCGGCTGTCCTCCGATGCCACGATGGCGGCGACCAGATGCGGGGAGATGGCCTCCAGCGGCACCCAGCGCCGGTCGATGCCGGGGGCGCCCTGGGCCAGACGGATCGCCATCAGCGGCGAGCCCGGCGGCGGCACCCAGCGGTAGGAAACGGCCAGGGCGACCAGCAGCAGGACAAGGCCCGCCAGCACGGCGGCGATCCGGCGGAGAAGGCGGGGGATCATCGACATCGAAGACGGTATACCCAACAGGCGGGGGTGTTGGGTACAACGCAGCGCGCAACGGTCCGGGTCACGGGTGGCGGCTTCCCCCGTTCCGGATTCCCTCCCGGCGCTTCCGTCCGGGGGGATCAGGCCGCGGCGATCGGCGGTTCCTCCGGCCGGGCGTCCGGCAGGGTGACCGTCTGGGCGGCGGGGAGGAAGATGGTGGCGGTGGTGCCCTGGCCGGGGCGGCTGTCCAGGGCCAGATGGCCGCCGTGCAGCCGCGCCAGCGCCTCCACCAGGGCGAGGCCCAGCCCGGTTCCCTCCCCGGACCGGCCATAGCTGTTGTCCAGTTGCTCGAACGGCAGCAGCAGCCGGGGGATCTGGTCGACGGGGATGCCCTGGCCGGTGTCCGCCACCGTCACCGTCGTGCCGCCGGGCACGGCCCGCGCCGACAGGGTGACGCTGCCGCCGTCGGGCGTGAACTTCAGCGCGTTGGTCAGCAGGTTGACCAGCATGTGGTGCAGCGCCCGGGCATCGGCCCGGCAGTCCGGCGGCAGGCCGGGCATGTCCACCCGCAGGATCTGGCCGCGCGCGTCCGCCCGTTGCCGCACCAGCCGCAGCGCCGCCGCCATCACCCCGCCCAGGTCCACCGCCTCGGGGGTGACGTGCAGCTTCGCCACCTCCACCTTGGACAGGTCCAGCAGGTCGTTCACCAGATCCAGCAGGGCATTGCCGCTCTCATGGATCAGCGCGAAGTACTCCCGTGTCCGGCCGCCCTCGGGGCCGGCCGGCGGCAGGGTGTGCCCCAGCTCCGACAGGCCGATGATGGCGTTCAGCGGCGTGCGGAACTCATGGCTGACCATGGCCAGGAATTCGGTCTTGCTGCGGCTGCTCTCCAGCGCGCGCAGGCGCTGGCGGTCGGCCTGCTCGGCCAGATGGCGCATCTGTTCGCGCAGGCGGCGGTTCGCCAGCAGCAGCAGGGCCTGGACGAAGAGCAGCGAGAGCGTCAGCGCCGCCAGCACGCTCTCCGGGCTTGACGCGGTCATCCGGTCCAGCGGGAGGGATTCCGGGTGCAGCAGCGCCTGTCCCAGGCGCACGGCATAGAGCACCGACAACCCGAGCAGGGCCACCACCCCCATGCCGTCGGTCAGGGTGATCCGCTGCCCGCGGGGCGGCACGAACTCCCGGGCGCAGAGCAGGTAGCCGACGGTCAGGGTGGCCGCGTTCACGGCCACGCGGGCGACGATGTCGTCCCGCACCGCGCTCAGCCAGAACATGCTGACAGCCGTCGCCAGGGTGGCCGCGATCCCCAGGGCCCAGGGCACCGGGCGGCCGTTGAAGCGGCGCAGCCCGGCCCAGATCAGCAGGAGGCCGGCCAGGATGGCGCTGTTCGCCACGGCGATGGAAAGCACGTCGGGAATGATGCCCCGCAGGGCCAGTCCCCAGGTCCCGGCGCCGACGGTGGCGCCCCCCAGAGCCCAGAGCCCTACCCCCGCCAGGTTGCGGTTGCTGAACCAGAAGAGTCCCAGCCCCAGAGCCAGGGCGGCGGAAACCAGACTGATCGCGGCGAAGATCGTCCCGACATCAAGTTGCATTGCCCCGTCGCCCTGCCCGCCATATCCCCTTATGAACTACGGGCAAACATATACATTTTTATGTAAATTGCAGTAAGTCTAATCGTAAATCAGCCCGCGAACGGCCAGAGGCTGCGGAACGGTGGCGTGCGGCGCGCCCGTACCTGAGGGCGGTCATGGAAAGGGCGGCCGCATCCAGGCACGGCCGCCCCCCTCCCATCACGATGTCATGACGCTGTCACGCCATGGTCAGGGGCCGTGCGGTCTCAGCCGCCCCCCGGACGCTGCCCCTGGCCGCCGCCGCTGCTCCCGGTGCTGCCCGTGCTGCTGCCGGTCGAACCCGTGGAGCCGGGCGCGCCGCTGCCCAGCGGGCTGCCGGCCGGGGAGTCGCTGCCGGTCGAGCTGCCGCCCATGGACCCGCTGCCCGTGGACCCGCTGCCGGTCGAGCCGGTGCCCAGGGTGTCGTTGCCCAGGGCGTCCGACGATCCTGACCCGCCCTGGCCCAACCCGACCGAGGGTTCTGACCCGGACATGAACTCCTCGGCATCCAGATCCAGCGCCGTCAGGGTCTCCTCGGTGAGCTGGCCGTTGGCCTCGATGCCTTCCTGCTGCTGGAAGGCCTGCACGGCGCGGCGGGTGTTCGGGCCCCAGGCGCCGTCCACCGCGATCTCCTGGCCGTTCTCCTGAAGCGCCTGCTGGAGCTTGCGCACCTTCTCCTGATCCATGCCGGCCGGCGCGCCGGACTGGCCCGACTGGCCCGACTGGCCCGACTGCATGGACCCGGTCGCCTGGGACTGGTCCGTGCCCATGCCCTGGCCGGTCTGGGCGACGGCGGCACCGGCGAGCAGGGTGCCGGCGGCGAGAGCGGCGGCAAGGCGGGCCGCGGCGGGAAGCAAGGCTGTCATGATGCGTTCCTCTCTCATGCTCTTCCATGGGGTTGGCCGGGACCGGGAAGGCCGCGGCGGACGGGTCCGCCGGACGCATTTCCGGACCGACGTCGCCGCAACAGCCGGGAGGCCGGTTCCATGCCGCCGCCCTTTCGGGGGAGGTCCGCCACCCCGGCCCCCCGTTCACCTTTTGTTGGTGCCGTGACCGGCCCCCGCCCCTATACTGCGGCCCCGACCCCGGCCGCCGCCGGCGGTCCCCGGACGCGCTCGACCGCATGGACCCCACTTCCGCCCTTGCCGCCCCCGACCGGCACCGGCTGCTGCTGCCGGACGTTCCCGCCCTGGTCGTCGGCGCCCGCAGCGTCACCCTGCTCACCCCCGACGGCGAGGTGGAGAGCCTGGGCCGCGACGCGGCGGCCGAGCGGCTGCGCCGCGGCAGCCTGGGCGCCGGCGGGCTGCTGCTCTGCCATGCCCGCGCGGTGGCGCGGAAGCTGGGGCTGGACTCCTTGCGCGCCTTCGACCTGCTGGAGCTGTTCGCCTTCGTGCGGCCGGCGAGCTTCTGCCTGCCGACCCCGCGCGGGCTGGCCGAGGCGCTGGGGCTGCCCCGGCCGCACGACGCCGAGGGGGAGGCGCTGGCCCTGGTCGCCGCCGCGCGCCGCCTGCTGGCCGAACTGACCGACCCCGAGCGTCCCGACCGCACCGGCAAGGCGGGGCTGGACCCGGCCGCCGTCGCCTGGGCGATGGGGGAGTGGGCGTGGACGCCCGCCGTGCTGGCCGCGCTGGGCGAGCCGCACGGCCCCGCCGGCGACCGCGAGCGCCGCGCCTTCCAGGTCTGGGCCCGGATCAAGGACTGGCAGGCGGAGGCGCCGGAGCCGCCGCCCGGCCATCTGGCCGTGGACCCGTCCGAGGCGCGGCGCCGGCTGGCCGAGCTGGTCGCCGCCGGCAGCAATGCCGAGCCGCGGCCGCAGCAGTCCGACTATGCCAGCGCGGTGACGCACGCCTTCACCCCGCGCGACCTGCCCGGCGCCCCCAACCTGGTCCTGGCGGAGGCCGGGACCGGCGTCGGCAAGACCCTGGGCTATCTCGCGCCCGCGACGCTGTGGGCGGAGAAGAACAAGGGGCCGGTCTGGATCTCCACCTACACCCGCCAGCTCCAGCACCAGATTGACAAGGAACTGGACCGGCTGCACCCCGACCCGGAGAAGAAGGCCCGCAAGGTCGTCATCCGCAAGGGGCGGGAGAACTATCTCTGCCTGCTGAACCTGGAGGAGGCGTCGGCCGCGGCCCGGACCATGCCGCAGGTCGCCGTCGCCATGGGGCTGATGGCGCGCTGGGTCGCCGTGACCCGGGACGGCGACATGCAGGGCGGCGACTTCCCCGGCTGGCTGGTGGACCTGCTGGGCCGCGGCCGCACGCTGGGGCTGGCCGACCGGCGCGGCGAATGCGTCTTCAGCGCCTGTCCGCACTACCAGAAATGCTTCATCGAGAAGTCGGTGCGCCGGGCCCGGCGGGCCGACATCGTCGTCGCCAACCACGCCCTGGTGATGGTGCAGGCGGCGCTGGGCGGGGGCGATGACGCCTATGTGCCCAGCCGCTTCGTGTTCGACGAGGGGCACCATGTCTTCGATGCCGCCGACAACGCCTTCGCCGGCCATCTGACGGCGGTGGAGACGGCGGAGCTGCGCCGCTGGCTGCTGGGGGCGGAGGTCTCCGGCCGCTCCCGCGCGCGCGGCCTGCGCCGCCGGGTCGAGGATCTGATCGGCGGCGACGAGGAGGCGGTGCAGCTCCTCGACCACATCGCCCACGCCGCCCGCCAGCTTCCGGGCGAGGCCTGGGGCCAGCGCGTCCACGGCGGCGAGCCGCAGGGGCCGGTGGAACGGTTCCTGGCCCTGGTGCGGCAGCAGGTCTATGCCCGCGCCGCCGGCGCCGACGGCCCCTACAGCCTGGAGACGGAGGCGCGGCCACCGGTGGAGGGGCTGCTGGAGGCGGCGGCCGAGCTGGATTCCGCCCTTCAGAAGCTGATCCGCCCGCTGGAGGCGCTGTCCGCCCGGCTGGCGGAGATGCTGGACGAGGGGGCGGACGAGCTGGAGGCGGAGACGCGGCGGCGCCTCGACGCCGTCTCGCGCAGCCTGAAGCGCCGCGCCGCCATGGAGGTGGCCGGCTGGCGCCAGATGCTCCAGGAACTGGGCGGGGAGACGCCGCCCGCCTTCGTGGACTGGTTCGGGATCGAACGCATCGACGGCCGCGACGTGGATGTCGGCATGTACCGCCACTGGGTCGATCCCACCGTGCCCTTCGCCGCCAGCGTCGGCGCCCAGGCGCACGGCATGGTCGTCACCTCCGCCACCCTGACGGACGGCACCGGCGACGTGGAGCAGGACTGGCAGGCGGCGCAGCAGCGCACCGGCGCCGTCCACCTGGGCAAGCCGGCGCTGCGCGCCACCGTGCCGTCGCCCTTCGACTACGCACGGCAGACACGGGTGCTGGTCGTCACCGACGTGCGCAAGG
This sequence comes from Rhodocista pekingensis, assembly GCF_042665545.1. Classification (NCBI taxonomy): domain Bacteria; kingdom Pseudomonadati; phylum Pseudomonadota; class Alphaproteobacteria; order Rhodospirillales; family Azospirillaceae; genus Rhodocista; species Rhodocista pekingensis. The sequence goes on from NZ_JBHTCM010000018.1 coordinate 178,770, forward strand.
ACGATCTGGCCCAGGTCGCCGCCGCCTACCGGGAGCTGTTCCTGGCCGCCGGCGGCGGCGGGCTGGGGCTGTTCACCGCCATCTCGCGGCTGAAGGCGGTGCATGAGAAGATCGCCCTGCCGCTGGAGCAGGCGGGCATCCCGCTCCTGGCGCAGCACCTGGACGGCATGGACGTGCCGACCCTGGTGGACATCTTCCGCGGCGAGCACGATGCCTGCCTGCTGGGCACGGACGCCGTGCGCGACGGGGTGGACGTGCCCGGCCGTTCGCTGCGGCTGATCGTCTTCGACCGGGTGCCGTGGCCGCGGCCGGACATCCTGCACCGGGCGCGGCGGGAATATTTCGACCGCAAGGCCCGCGCCCGCCGCTACGACGACATGATCACCCGGCTGCGCCTGCGCCAGGCCTTCGGCCGGCTGGTCCGCCGCGCCGACGACACCGGCGTCTTCGTGCTGCTGGACCCGATGATGCCCTCCCGCCTGCGGGGCGCCTTCCCGGAGGGGGTGGAGCTGCACCGCGTCGGCCTTGCCGAGGCCGTCCGCGCCACCCGCGCCTTCCTGGTCCACCCGGACGGACAGGCCGGCGCGATTCCGGACGGGGAAGCCTGACCTGGACGGTGGCGGGTTCCTGCTGCATGATCTTCGGGGCGTGGCCTGGGCCGGAAATTCCCCCGATGCGTGTGAAGGACGTCCTGAATCTGGTCCTGCCCAGGGGCAGCGGCGGCACCCGGTCCCGCTTCGGCACCTGCCCCTGGTGGCCGCCGGACGTCTTCGCCGTGGCGGCCATGCTGGTGGAGATGAACGGGACCTACGCCCATCCCGCCTGCATGGCCGGATGGTCGAGGGACTATCTGTTTTCCAACGACTATGTGAACCAGGTCGTCGAACTGGGCCGTGCCTGGCGCCGGGACTGGCGGACGCCGAGGGGTGTCAGTGACCTCTGGCGGGTCCTGGTGGACGGAGCGGAGGAACGGGTCGCTTCCCGCGACCCGGACGGGCTGCGGCCCTGGCAGGCTGCCGCCGTCCGGTTGCTCGCCACCGCCGACGAGGCGTGCCGGAACATCGGCTTCGTCCCCGACCAGGAGGAGAACGCTGTCGCCTGGGTCTTCCTCCAGCAGTATGTCGGCGTCGAGGATACGGCTCCCGACGCCTCCCGACTGCTGCCGCATCTGCCGGTCAGCCTCTGCACGGGTCTTGTTCCGCCTGACGTGGCCTGCGTCCAGCCCAAGACGAACACGCCCCGCGTGGGCTGTACCCTGCGGTCGCTGACGCATCACATCGCACTGCTGCCCGGCCGCGGAATCGTCGAGACGCAGTGGCGCATGGGCTTCGGCCGCCCGGCCCAGAAGGATGACCGGCCGCTGAACCTGCTGCTGGTGCCGCTGCCGTATGCCATCCGTGCCGAGGACTTCAAGGCGTGCGACCGCTGGGCGGATGACAAGGCGCGCTTCTTCCGCCTTGTGCCCGGCTGGCTGCACGATGCCGCGGGGGAGCCTGTTTCTGCGGATACCATCGTGGACTTCCTGCGGACCCTCGTTCATGCGGCGCGGCGGGAGGCTGCGGAAATCCACGGCATCGTCCTGCCGGAGTCCGCCCTGTTGGAGGCGCAGGCCGGGGCGGTGGCGGACCTTCTGGCCCGGGACCCCGACATGGCCGGGCTTGAACTGTTCGTGTCCGGCGCGATCGGCGGCAGTGCCGAGCGCCCCCGCAACGAAGCGATGACCTTCCGCTTCTTCAAGCAGGCCGTCGGTCAGTCCTGGAGTCAGGCGAAGCACCATCGTTGGCGCCTGGACAAGCCGCAGGTGCGTCAATACCACCTCGGTCACCTTCTCGATCCGACCTGCCTCTGGTGGGAGCAGATCGATGTCAGCCGGCGGGTCTGCCATTTCACCGTCGTGCGGCGGGACACCACCTTGTCGGTTCTGATCTGCGAGGATCTTGCCCGCGTCGATCCGGTGCTGCCGGCGGTCAACGCGATCGGCCCCAACCTTGTCATCGCGCTGCTGATGGACGGGCCGCAGCTTGAGCGGCGGTGGCCCGGCCGGTACGCCACGGTGCTGGCCGAGGATCCGGGCTCTTCCGTGCTGACGCTCACCTCGATCGGCATGATCCGCCGCTCCCAGGAGCCCGGCGCCCCGCCGATGCGGCAGATCGCGTTGTGGAAGGAACCAGGGGAACCGGCGAAGGAACTGCACCTCGGGCCGGGGCAGCAGGCCCTGCTGTTGTCCCTGCGTCCGGAGCCTTGGGAACTGGCGACCCTGGATACCCGGGCGGACAGGGGGCGGTCGCGGCGCTGGCGTCTTGTGGCCGCCCATGGTATTTCTGCCAGACTCGGCGGCCTTGTCTGGCCGCCTCTTGACTGAGGATAGGGTGTACCCATCCTCATGTGTCCGCCGCCCCTCCGCGGGCACCCTGCCGGCAGGCTGTCCGGGGGTGTCGGGAAGGCGGCGGTGTCCGGGGCGTGGCAGAACCGGTGCGCACCAGACCGCTGGCGCCAGACCGGTCTACACCGGTCCGGGCGGGCATCATGCCGGTGTCGGGGCACCCCTTCCGGGCCCCTGGCCGCACCGGCGTATCGAGGAGCGGAGCATGGTGAGCGTTGCGCGTCGGTACGGGATGTCTGAGCAGATGGAACGGGAATTCCGCCGTGATCTGCGTGATGGTCTGGAGCGTGTGGCCGGTCTGATCAGCGTCCACCAGGACGCAGGGGCGGGCCGCGAGCAGCGTCTGCCCGAGGCGCGGACCGACGCGAAGCCGGATCATGAGCCGATCCGCAGGACCGCCCGCTCCGGCCGCTGACCCCCCTGACCGCGTTTGCTCATCGTCGGGTCCGTCACCAGCCAGGCCCTTGCCAGCGAACCTCTGCCAGCGAACCTTCGCCGACGGAGCCGTTGCCGGTGGCGCCGGCAACGATCCCTCATTCCGCACGTTCTCCCTTTGCCGCCCCTGGCCGGCCCCCCTTGACGGCGGGGTGGGGGCACCATAGCTGTGGCCGGCGCGCCGATCCCGGCCGTGGCGGCGTCAGGCTGCCTGTTTCCCCGGCGGCCCGGTGCAGGCCCGTCCCATCCGGCCCGGCCTGTCGGGCCCCCTCCCGGCGGTGGCCGGGGCTCTTTCCATGCCAAGGACCCCCATGATCGACCATCACCGCGCGCTGATCTACACCATGGTCCTCGTCTCCGCTTCGGACGGCGACATGACCGATCCCGAGCTGAAGACCATCGCCGATACGGTGCGCCTGCTCCCTGCCTTCCGCGGTTTCGAACTGCGGGAGCTGACCACCGTCGCCCGCGAATGTACCGCGCTCGTGAATGACGAGGACGGGCTGGACCAGGCGCTGCACGCCATCAAGGCCGGCCTGCCGGTGAAGATGCGCGAGACGGCCTATGCCCTGGCCTGCGAGGTGGTGGCCGCCGACGGCAAGGCCAGCCAGGAGGAACTGCGGATGCTGGAGCTGATCCGGCACGGGCTGGAGCTGGACCGGCTGAACGCCGCCGCCATCGAGCGCGGCGCCCGCGCCCGGCACATGGTGCCCTGACCCCCATGGTGCCCTGACGGGGCTTCCTCCGTCCCCATCGTCCCCCTGAGGCGTGGGCCTCCGGGGGGGGGGGAGGGGCGGGTGACGTTCCGCACGGCATCCGCCCGTTCACCATCCGCCTGCTCGCCATCCGGCCGTTCGCCTCTTCCCGGCAGGGGGCGCCCACCCGATCGCGGTCAGAGAAAAATATCCTAGGTTCGGGTCCTGCGTGCCGTCCCAGCCTGCGGCCTGCGGCCTATTGGCTGGCCCACAGGATGCGCGCCATCCAGGCCACCTCCGCCATCGGCAGGGTGCGGTCGGGGTGCGCCTTGTTCAGGCTCTGGAGTTCCAGGCGGGTGGCGGTCAGGCGGGCGAGCTGCTTCGCCATCACCTCCCCCTCCCGGGTGCGGACGACCACCCGGTCGCCCCGGCGCACACTGGCCCCGGGGGAGACGATGATGACGTCGCCGTCGCGGTAGACCGGTTCCATGCTGTCGCCGGACACCTCCAGCGCATAGGCGTTGGGGTCGCCCAGGTGCGGGAATTCCAGCTCGTCCCAGCCATTGCCCACGGGATAGCCGGCATCGTCGAAGAAGCCGTTGCTGCCGGCCTGGGCATAGCCGATCACCGGCACCCGCTGGATCTGGACCGGGGCGGCCTGCCCGACCGGGCCGTCGCCGGCCAGCGCCACCAGATCGGCGAAGGTGCTGTTCGTCGCCTCCAGCACCTTGGCGAGGCTCTCCGTCGACGGCCAGCGCAGCTTGCCGTCATGCGTCATCCGCTTGGAGCGGTTGAACGTCGTCGGATCGAGCCCGCCCCGCTTGGCCAGGCCCGAGGCGGACAACCCATGACGGGCGGCAAGGCGGTCGATCGCCCGCCAGATTTCGGCATGCTTGATCATGGGATAAGTATCCCACGTCCGGTTCGATCCGTCCCTAGGATCATATTCATAAATCGCTTGACTTGGGGATGTGGTCCTGGGATACAGAGGTATCGGCGCCCATCGTCCGCCCCGGCGCTCCGCTCCCCCTCCATAACCCTCTGATATGCAGCGAGGTTGCCATGCCGCGCGACCATTCCGCGCCATGCCCCCCCTTTGTCTCCACCTTGCCGTCGGTCCCCTTCGCCACGGTGGAGGAGGCGTGGTTCTGGTTCGTCCAGGCGCACGAGGCCAGGCTGTCCGGTGCCCGTGTCCGGGCCGGGCTGGGCGAGGTCGCCCGCCCCTGCGAGCCGGTGGACGTCGCCCGCGTCGTGGACCGGCTGTACCGCCAGCGCCGGCTGGTGCGCGACCATCTGCACGTTCTGGTGCATTACGGCCGCCGCCTGCTGGCGCCGGACCCGGCGCGGCGGCACGAACAGCGGGCCGCCACGCTCTGGCACGAGGCGCTGGAGCGGCTGGACCCGGTGCTGCGCGGCAAGGGGATCGTGCAATGACCCCCGCCGCGCCCGCGCTCCCGGTGCCCGCGCCCCCGGTGCCCGCGCCCCCGGTGCCCGCGCCCCCGGTGCCCGCGCCCTTGCCGCCCGCGCTGCCGGTACCGCCCGCCGACGCGCCCGGCGGCCCCCCTTTCCCCGCGCCGCTGCGCGCCCTCGTCGTCTTCTGCGACGGGCGGCAGCCGCGCTGGGTGCGGCTGCTGCGGCCCGGCTTCCGGCATGTCTTCGTCGCGCTGTGCGACGGCGCGCACTGGGTCACGCTGGACCCGTTGTCGCCCCGCACGGAGGTGGCGGTGCAGCCGGTGCCGGCGGCGTTCGACCTTGCCGGCTGGTTCCGCGACCACGGCCTGACCGTGCTGGAGGCGACGCCCGCGGTGCCCGCCCGTCCGGCCCCGCCCGCCCCCTTCACCTGCGTGGAGGCGGTGAAGCGGGTGCTGGGGCTGCACGCGCCCTGGGTCCTGACCCCCTGGCAGCTCTACCGCCGGCTTTCCGGCCCGCCCAACCCCTGTCCGCCCAACCCCTGTCCGCCCAGCCCTTGCCCGCCCCGCCCCTGACGGAGGACCGCCCGATGGCCCGCCTGATCTCCTCGCCCAAGCCGCGCAGGGCGGCGCTGCCCGCCACCCCGCCGCCGGCCCCGCCCGTTCCGGCCGCGCCGGCGGCGCCCACCCCCGTCGCCCCCACGGGGACGACCTCCACCGGCGCCGCCCCCGACCCCGACGCCGAGGCGGAGCGCAGCCTGCTGCGCCGCTCCGCCGGCCGGGCGGGCACGGTGCTGACCTCCTGGCGCGGGGTGCTGACCCCCGGCGCCTATGCGCCCGTGCGGCGCCGCCTGCTGGGGGAATGAGCATGCCGGACGCCCCGACTTCCGCCTCCGGCCCCGCGTCCGGTCCCGGTCCCCGCCCCCCGGACGGGCTGGCCGCCCTGGTGCTGCGCCGGCATGCCGCCGCCCGCGCCCGCCGCACCGCCTGGGAACCGCTCTGGCAGGACTGCTACGACCATGTGCTGCCGCAGAACGCCCGCTTCACCCGCGACGCGGGCCCGGGCGAGCGGCGCGGCGAGCTGCTGTTCGACGGCACCGCCGCGGACGCCGCCGATCAGCTCGCCGCCAGCCTGCTGGCGCAGCTCACCCCACCCTGGTCGCGCTGGGTCGGCCTCGCTCCCGGTCCCGACCTCACCGCGGCCGAGCGCGCCCTGGTGGCGCCCCTGCTGGAGCGTGCCTCGGCCGATCTCCAGGCGCATCTCGACCGCTCCAACTTCGCGGTGGAGGCGCATCAGGCCTTCCTCGACGTGGTGACCGGCGGCACCGGCTGCCTGCTGGTGGAGGAGGCGCCGCCGGGGGCTCCTTCCGCCCTGCGCTTCACGGCCGTGCCCCTGGCCGACCTGGTGCTGGAGGAGGGGGCGGAGGGGCGGCTGGACACGGTGTTCCGCCGCCTGACCCCGACCCTGGCGCAGCTTGCCGCCCGCTTCGGGACGGATGCCCTGCCCGAGGCGCTGCGCCGCCGCAGCGCCAGCGACCCCGACGCCTGCGCCGCGGTGGTGGAAGCGGTGCTGCCCGATCCCGGCGGCGGCGCCTGCCGCTGGGCCGTCGTGCTGGAGGACGACCCGCCCGTGCTGCTGGCGGAGGGCCGCTTCGCGGAGCCGCCCTTCATCGCCTTCCGCTGGATGAGGGCGCCGGGCGAGGTCTATGGCCGCAGCCCGGTGATGAAGGCGCTGCCCGACATCCGCACCGCCAACAAGGTGGTGGAGCTGGTCCTGAAGAACGCCTCCGTCGCCGTCACCGGCATCTGGCAGGCGGACGATGACGGGGTGCTGAACCCCGGCACCATCCGGCTGGTGCCGGGCACCATCATCCCCAAGGCGGTGGGTTCGGCCGGGCTGACCCCGCTGGCGAGTCCCGGCCGCTTCGACGTCTCCCAGCTCGTGCTGGACGATCTGCGGGCGCGCATCCGGCACGCGCTGCTGGCCGACCGGCTGGGGCCCGTGCAGGGGCCGCGCATGACGGCGACGGAGGTGCTGGAACGCTCGGCCGAGATGGCGCGCATGCTGGGCGCCACCTACGGCCGGCTCCAGTCGGAACTGCTGGTGCCGCTGGTGCGGCGCTGCCTGTCGCTGCTGCGCCGGCGCGGGGCGGTGCCGGATCTGGCCGCCGACGGGCGGATGGTCGCCGTGCAGATCCTCTCGCCCTTGGCGCGGGCGCAGCAGCGGCGCGACGCCGAAGCCGTGCTGCGCTGGCTGGAGAGCGTCACCGGCCTGGGCGACGCGGCGATGCGGGCCGTGGACCTGGAGGCCTGCGCCCGCTTCCTGGCCGATGCCGCCGGCGTGCCGGCCGCCCTGCTGACCCCGCCCGCCGTCCCGTCCCTGTCCCCGACCGCCGGAGATCCGCCCCCTGGAGACCCGCCATGACCGCCGACGTCACGCTTGACTTGCCGGACCCGTCCCCCGGCTGGCCCTGGCCCGTGCTCCCCGCCGCCGCCCCGCCGGTGGAAAGCCTGGAACTGGCCCGCGCCTGTGCCCGGCTGTTCGCCGGGAGCGACGGCCAGCGCCTGCTGGCGCATCTGCGCCGCCTGACCCTCGGCCGCGCACTCGGGCCGGAGGCGGGCGACGCCGCCCTGCGCCATCTGGAGGGCCAGCGCGCCCTGGTGCTGCACCTGGAGACCCTGGCCGCCCGCGGCCGCGCGGCCCCGGCCTGACCCCTGACCGATTCTGGCCTGACCGATCCTGCCCCTGACCCGATCCCGCTGGAGACCCGCCATGACCGAGACCGCCGCCCCGTCCGTCCCCGCCGCGGAGGCGCCGTCCGCCGCCGCCCGTCCGCCGCACGTCCCGGAGAAGTTCTGGGACGCCCGCGCCGGTGCCGTCCGGCTGGAGGCGCTGCTGAAGTCCTACCTGGAGCTGGAGAAGCGCCTGGGCGCCGCGCCGCCGGCGGCGCGGCCGGCCCCGCCGGAGACGGCGGAGGGCTACTGCATCGCCTGCGATCACGGCCTGTTCGCCCCGGACCCGGAGATCAACGCCCGCCTGCACGCCGCCGGCTTCACGCCCGATCAGGCGCAGCTCCTCTACGATCTGGCGGCGGAGCGGCTGGTGCCGCTCCTGGGGGAGATGGCGGCCGAGTTCCAGGCCGAACGCGAGCTGGACCGGCTGGTCGCCCGCTTCGGCGGGCCGGAGGGCTGGGCCGCCGTGTCGCAGCAGATCCTGGCCTGGGCCGGGCGCAACCTGCCGGCCCCGGTCGTCGCTGCCCTGGCCGGCACGGCGGACGGCGTGCTGGCGCTGCACCGGATGATGACGGGGGCGGAGCCTGCGGCCCTGCCCGGTGGGGGGACCGGCGCGGGCGACGCGGCCGACCTGCACCGCATGGTCGGCGATCCGCGCTACTGGCGCGACCGCGACCCCGGCTTCATCGCCCAGGTGACGGAGGGCTTCCGCCGCGCCTACGGGAGCTGATGCCCCGTCCCGGTCCGTCCCGCCCGCCGCCGGTCAGTCGCGCAGCCACTGGCGGGCGGCGGCGGCCACCTTTCCCGCATAACCGGACAGCCCGGGGCCGGCCAGCGGCAGGCGCCAGTCGGCGGCGATGGCGTGCAGGGCGATGGCCGCCTTCGGCTCCTCCAGCGACTGGCCCAGGGTCCGGGCGCGCCGGGCAAGCTCCATCTCCTGACCCCAGAAATAGACGCCCGCGGCACCGGTGTTCTCGACCATGCGGCGCACCTCCTCCTCCCGGCCGGGGCCGTTCAGGGGGCGCCAGATGTCCGGCATCAGGAAGTCGGCCGCGCCGCGCCACGTCAGCGCATCGCCCTCCACCACCGTCAGCTTCGCCGCGGCGTCCGGCGGAAGCTGGCGGAACACGCCGATCTCCCGCTCCAGCGCGATCACCGCCGGGTCGCGCTCGACGACGGTGACCCGCCCGACCCGCGGGTTCAGGGCGGTGTTGGCGGCGGCCCAGCCCATGCCCAGCCCCATCACCACCGTATGGCCGCAGGCGGCGGCGATGCCGATCTCCTGGCTTTCCAGCTCCATCGGCGTGATCGACATCCAGGAGCGCGGCCCCTCCGGCTCCAGCCGGACCAGGGCGGCCAGCCCTTCCACCAGCCAGAGGCCGCTCCAGTAGCCGCGGCTCAGCACCATGCCGCCGCGCTGCACGACCCAGCCGTCGCCCTGCATCGGCGGATAGTCCGGCACGAACAGCGGCGTGTGGAAGGACGGGGCCAGGCCGAGGCCCGGGATGGCGGCGGTGGAACTGTCTGTCATGGAACCCCCTCGCGGTGGGCGGGAGTGTCCCGGTGCCGGGCGCGCTTGTCCAGCGCCGCCGTTCGGTCCTGGCGCAACGGGGGACCCTGCGCCCTGTTACAGCCGCTCCGGCGGTGGAAGCGGAACGGCAGGCATGGCAGCGGGGATGGCAGCGGGGATGGCAGTGGCGATGACGGACGGCGGCGCGGTGGAGACCGGCCGGGTCCTGGATCTCGACGGGCGGCGCGTCCACCTGCTGGAAGCGGGGGCGGGACCGCCGGTGCTGCTGCTGCACGGGCTGGGCGGGCTGGCGCAGGAGGTGGCAGCGCCGCTGTCCGGACTCCTGGCACGGCATCACCGCGTCCTGGCCCCGGACCGGCCCGGCTACGGCTTCAGCGATCCCCTGCCGGCGGCGGAGATGGCACCGCACCGTCAGGCGGTGTGGCTGGCGGGGCTGCTGCGGCGGCTGGGGGCGGCCCGGCCCGTGGTCGTGGCCCATTCCATCGCTGCCGCCACGGCGCTGTGCCTCGCCCTGCACCGGCCCGACAGCATCGCCGGGCTGGTGCTGGTCAATCCCTACTGCCGGCCGACGCGCCCCGCCGCCATGCCGCTGCTGCGGCTGGCCGTGGCCCCCGTCGTCGGGCCGCCGCTGCGTCGCTGGCTGCTGCCCCGGCTGGCGGGGCGGCTGGCCGGGCCGCGGCTGGCGGCCCTGTTCGCGCCGGACCCGGTGCCGCCGGGCTTCGCCGGCTTCCCCGTCCGCCATGCCGTCTCCGGCGCGGCGATGGAGGCGATGGCGGCGGAGCTGCGCGGCTTCAACGGGTCCATGCTGCCGGCGGCCCTGCGGCTGCGCCGGCTCGGCGTGCCGACGGTCGTGCTGGCCGGCGGGGCCGACACCGTCGCCGACCCCGTGCGGCACGCGCACTGGCTGGTCCGCCGGCTGCCGGCGGCGCGGCTGCGGCGGCTTCCTGGCTACGGCCACATGCTGCACCACCTGCATCCTCAGGTGGTGGCCGACGCTGTGGCGGAGGTGGGGGACAGGGCGCGACGGCCGTGCGCCCCCGCTTTGTCCGGCTACTTCTTGTCCGGGTGGGCGGCGCGGTAGACGCGGACCTGCTCGTTGAAGGCGGCGGCATAGCCCTCGATCCGGGCCTGCATCTGCCCGATCAGCGACTCCAGCGCCATGTATTCCATCACCGTCAGCCGGGGATAGGCCTCCCGCTGGGCGGTGGCGACGCAGGCCTGGAAACCCTGCGCCTCGGTCACGAAGGTCTTGATGGCCGCCTGTGCGGCCTGCATCTCCGCCTCGGTCGCCTTGGCGCCCAGCGGCGGGCGGGCCGGGTCCTTCGGCCGGTTGCAGCTGATCGTCGGCGCGGCGGCCGCGGGGGCCTGCTGCCCGGCGGCGAGGCGCGCGATCTCCTCCAGCGACAAGGGATTGCCGCCCGTGTCGGCCTGGGCGGCGGCATCGAAGGACGTGGCGGCGACGAGCAGCGCGGCGGCAGCGGTGACGATGGACAGCGACGGACGCACGGTAATGAACCCCCCGGGGACGGTGACGGCGCCGAGTTAGGCACAGCCCCCGCCGTTAGGCAAGGTCACGTCAAAGGCCCTTACCTTGCCGGAATGTCGTGCTAAACGGACGCGACGGACGCAAGGCTGTTCCGGGCGGCCGGTCCCGTGGGCCGGGCCGCGGCCGGACCGCGTCCGGAACGGGAGTCCGGGAATGATCGGCGTCTTCGATTCGGGGCATGGGGGACTGACGGTGCTGCGGTCCCTGGTTGACGCGCTGCCGGGGCGCAGCTTCGTCTATCTGGGCGACCATGCCCACGCGCCTTACGGCAACCGCACGCCGGAGGAGATCTACCTCCTGACCGTGACGGCGGTGGAGCGGCTGTTCGCGCAGGGCTGCCGGCTGGTCGTGCTGGCCTGCAACACGGCCTCGGCCCTGGCCTTGCGGCGGTTGCAGCAGACCTGGTTGCCCTACCACCATCCCGACCGCCGCGTGCTGGGCGTGCTGGTGCCGATGGTGGAGGCGATCACCGGCGTGCCCTGGATGGCCGACATCCCCGCCGGCCGCCATGCCGGCGAGCCGCGCAGCGTCGCCATCTTCGCCACCCGCCGCACGGTGCAGAGCCAGGCCTACCCGCGGGAGATCGGCAAGCGCGCGCCGGAGGTGGAGGTGGTGCAGCAGGCCTGCCCGGACCTTGCGCGGCTGATCGAGGAGGATGCGCCGGAGGCGGAGATCCGCCGCGCCGTCCGCCGCTACGCCGCCTCGCTGATGGACAAGCTGGAGCACGGCACGCCCAGCGCCGTCATGCTGGGCTGCACCCATTACCCGCTGGTGGCGGGGGAATTCGCCGCCGCCCTGCCGGCCGGGGTGGACGTGCTGGACCAGCCGGCGCTGTGCGCCCGCAGCCTGGTCCACTATCTGGCCCGGCACCCGGAATTCGACGACCACGCGGGCGCCCCCGTCACCTTCCTGACGACGGGCGACGCCGCGAAGGTGACGCGGCTGGCGACCCGCTTCTTCGGCCGCCCCGCCCCCTTCGCCCGCCTCGGCTCCTGACGCGGGGCCTTCAGCGGCGGCCCAGGAAGACGCCCAGCGGCGGCAGGTGCAGCGTGCCGCCGCGGAGCCGCGGCTCCGGCGCGCCCGGCGGACGGGGCACGGGCAGCGGCACCAGGTCCGTGTCGGACAGTTCGTAGGCGGCTTCGGCCGTGCCGAAGTTGAAGACGCAGACCAGATGCTCGCCGCCGCCCTCGCGGGCGAAGGCCAGCACCGGGCCGTCCTCGTCCACCTGGGTCGGCCGCCCCGTGCGCAGGGCCGGGCTTTCCCGGCGCAGGGCCAGCGCCGCCCGCCAGATCGCCAGGGTCGAGCCCGGCCGCCGCTCCTGCACCGCCACGGCGCGCTCCAGATGCTCCGCCGGCAGCGGCAGCCAGGGAGTCACCCCGTCCGGGCAGAAGCCACCGTTGGGCGCGGCGGCGGTCCAGGGCAGGGGCGTGCGGCTGCCGTCGCGTCCGGCGAACTCCGGCCAGTGGGTGATGCCGAAGGGATCGCGCAGATCCTCGAACGCCAGTTCGGCCTGCGGCAGGCCCAGCTCGTCGCCCTGGTAGACGCAGACGGTCCCCGGCAGGCAGGCCAGCAGCACCGCCAGCAGCGCCTCGAACCGGGCCGGGTCGGCGCCGTCCGGGCGCCAGCGGCTGGCGGCGCGGGCGACATCGTGGTTGGAGAAGCTCCAGCAGGTCTGGCCGTGATCGTCCGCCGCCATCAGGGCGTGGCGGAACACGACCGGGGTGAAGGGCTGCTTCGGCAGGTCCAGCGTATAGGCCGTGTGCAGCCCGCCCGGCCGGGTGTAGAGCGCGATGCGACCGGCCGCGCCGCGCTGGCTGCTCAGCTCGCCCAGCAGGACGCGGTCGGGAAACCCCTCCACCGTCCGGCGCAGCCGCTCCAGCACGGGGCGGATGTCGCCATGCATCATGTCGTGGGCATGCACCTGCATCCCGAACAGCTTGGCCGGGAACGCGCGTGGGGCGGGATCGGCGGGCGGGTTCGGGCGCAGCGCCGGGTCGCGCATCAGGAAGTCCACCGCGTCCACCCGGAAGCCGTCGATGCCGCGGGCCAGCCAGAAGCGCGCCACCTCCATCATGGCGTCCAGGCAGGCCGGGCTGCGGTAGTTCAGGGTCGGCTGCTGCGGCAGGAAATGGTGCAGATAGAACTGCCGCCGCCGCGGCTCCCAGGTCCATGCCGGGCCGCCGAAGACGGAAAGCCAGTTGTTCGGCGCCGTGCCGTCCGGGGCGGGATCGGCCCAGACATACCAGTCGGCGGTGTCGGCGTTGCGGGAGCGCCGGCTCTGCTCGAACCAGGGATGGCGCACGCTGGTGTGGCCCAGCACCAGGTCCAGCAGCACCTTCAGGCCCAGCCGGTGCGCCTTCTCCACCACCCGGTCGAACAGGGCAAGGTCGCCCGACCGGGGATCGACGGCGCAATGGTCGGAGACGTCGTAGCCGAAATCCGCCTGCGGCGAGGCGTAGAAGGGCGACAGCCAGAGGCCGTCCACGCCCAGGGCGGCGACATGGTCCAGGCCGTCCAGCACGCCGGACAGGTCGCCCCGGCCGTCCCCGTTCCCGTCGCGGAAGGAGAGCGGGTAGACTTGATAGAGTGCGGCGCCGTCCAGCCAGTGCCGTCCGCCACCGCTGCTGCCGCCACCGCTGCTGTCGTTGCTGCTGCCACCCGCCATGGTCCGCCCCGTCCGCCGTACCTCTTCCGGAAGCGGGTTCTACGCCGGATGGCGGTCCCCCCCAAGCGCCGAAAGGCGGCGGTCGCCGTCCTGGGGCGCTGCGGGCCGGCAGGGCAGGGGGCGGAGGCTACTTGCCGCCCGACGGGCGGACGGTCTTGATCGGGCCGCGGGGGTTGCCCGACATCTCGGCGATCTTGCGGTCCTGCGCCTCCAGGAAGGCGCGGATGGCGCGGTCGCCGTCCAGCGGATCGACCTCCGACCGGGGGACCTTGCGGTTGGAACTGAGCGAGCCGTCCTCGTAGACGACGTCGTAGAGCATGGAGCCGGTGTCCACCGGCGGTTTTCTGCGGGCCATTCTTCTCTCCGGATGCACATGCGGAAAAGGGCACCGGTTGCCCGGTGCCCTTCTCGTTCTGAAGTCGGTAGCCTGACCGGAAAGGTCAGGCGGTCTTCAGATTCTCCGCCGAGGTCTTGCCCCGCCGGGGATCGCGCTGCTCCTCATAGGAGACGCGCTGCCCCTCCGACAGGGTGGACAGACCGGCGCGCTCGACAGCGGAGATGTGGACGAACACGTCCGCACCGCCGTTCTCGGGCTGGATGAAGCCGTAACCCTTGGTGCTATTGAACCACTTCACGGTTCCGACAGGCATTGCGCACTCCTTTTTGATTGGGAGGGCGCCGCGCGACAGACGCGACGCATCAGACTGTATCCAGGAATCGCCGCAGTCTGGGCACCCGTGGGCGGAACAGGCCGGCAGTCCGTAGCAGAATGACCCTCGGCACATGGCCCTTCCGTCGCCGCTTTGCAAGGCGTTTCCGCCATCGTCGGTGGCGCGAACCCGGGGTAGGTCGTGGGAAAGGGAGGAAGTCCGCCATCCGCGGCCACCCGTGGCGGTTCGACGCAACCGCTGCCGGGGCCGGCTGTTCTCTCCCCGGGGCGACCGCCGGGCCGGTCGCCGGCGCGATGACGGCAACAGGGAAGGCAGGCCATGGCGAACCTGACGGGACTTCTGGGGACGATGCTGGCGACGGGTCTGGGCGGGCGCAGCGCCCGTGGCCCGGTCTTCGCCCAGGGCACCACGCCCGCCGCGCCGGCGGCGCTGCACGGCGGCGGGGGCGGCTTCCGGCAGGTCGCGGGCCTCGCCTCGCTGGGATACCTGGCCTACAAGGCCTGGCAGTCGACCAAGGCGCAGAACCCCGCCGGCCAGCAGACGACCGGCGTCCATCTCCAGGGCCGCAGTGCCAGCGGCAGCGGCCCGTCGCTGGGCGACCGGCTGGGCGATCTGCTCGCGCGGGGGCCTGTCCCGGCCGGGCCGGAACCGCAGATCGCGGACGAGAAGGCGCTGCTGCTGATCCGCGCCATGGTCGCGGCGGCGAACGCCGACGGGGAGATCGACGCGGAGGAGCGCCGCCGCATCCTGGACAGCCTGGAGCGCGCCGGCGCTGGCCAGGAGGAACGCGCTCTGCTGGAGCGGGAACTGGCCGACCCGCCCTCGCTGGAGGATGTGGTGGCCGGGGTGCGCGACCAGGAGACGGCGGAGCAGGTCTATGTCGCCTCCGAACTGGCGGTCGAATCCGACGGCCGGGCCGAGCGCAACCATCTGGCCTATCTGGCCGACCGGCTGCGCCTGCCGGAAAGCCGGGTGGAGGAGCTGAAGCGGATCGCCTGAGCGGGCAGCAGCGGGCCGGCGGAACCGGGCGCGGCTTTCACAGCGCGCCCGGGGGGGCGTCCTTGGGCTGTACGCCTGCCCTGTACGCCCCTAGGAGCCGCCGATGCCCCGCATCACCCTGGACGACATCACCGAGAGCCTGTTCCTGCTGCTGAACGCGAAGGCGGACGACATCGCCAACGCCTATCTCCAGAAGGGCGGCTGGGAGGGCTGGCTCCAGGTCGAGCTGGCGAACCTGCTGAACACGCAGTTCGGCAAGACGACGAACATCCAGCGCGAGAGCCCCGATCCCTACACCGGCAACCAGAAGGCGGACCTTCTGGTGACCTGCCTGCCGGACGGTGACATGACTCCGCTGCCGCCGCCCTTCGCCATCGAGCTGAAGACGGAGTCGATCTTCCAGATGGGCTATGGCAGGACCATCGGGAAGACCGCCAAGGACGATTACGACACCATCGTCGAATACGGGCTGACCAAGAAGTACCGGTTCGCCCAGTTCGCCGTATACATGACGGACGAGGGGCACAAGTCGCTCTACACCACGCTTCTGGAAACGACCCAGAAGGATGGCGTGCCCTGGAAGGAGACGGAGATCATCACGCAGCACCACGTCATCCCCTCCTTCGGTTTCGTCCTGCTGCCCTTCCCGTGACCGCGCGGGCGGCCCCGCTCCGCCATCGGCGCGGGTTTACGGGAGGCCCGGGCCGCGGGTAGATTTTCCGCCCCGCCTGTCGCGCCCGTCCCGCTGCCGCCGGAGCCCGCCCTGACGCTCACCCCCGCCGAACGGCGCATCACCCTGCTGATGGGGTCGGTCCAGTTCGTCAGCGTGCTGTCCTTCATGATCGTGATGCCGCTGGGGCCGGACTTCACCCTGGCGCTCGGCATCCCGCCGTCGCATGTCGGCTGGATCACCGCCAGCTACACCCTCTCGGCGGCGCTTTCGGGCATCGTCTCCGCCCTGTTCATCGACCGCTACGACCGCCGCCCGGCGCTGGGCATCGCCATGACGGGGCTGGTGCTGTGCAACGTGGCGGCGGGGCTGGCGGTGGATCTGGTCAGCCTGATGGTGGCGCGGGCCGTTGCCGGGCTGTTCGGCGGCCCGGCCGGGGCGCTGGCCATCGCCGTGGTCGCCGACAACGTGCCGCCGGAGCGGCGCGGCCGGGCCATGGGCACGGTGATGGGGGCGCTGTCGGTCAGTTCCGTCGTCGGGCTGCCGCTGTCGCTGGAACTGGCGCGGCTGGCCGGCTGGCGCAGCACCTTCTTCACCGTGGCGGCGCTGGGCCTCGTGATCGTCGCCGCGGCGCTGTTCCTGCTGCCGCCGCAGCGCCGGCATCTGGCCGAGGCGGAGGCCGAGGCCCCCGTCGGGGCGGGCGTCATGGCGGCCGCCACGTCGGCCGTGCTGCGGCTCCTGCGCATCGCCGGCCGGCCGAACGCGCTGCTGGCGCTGGCGCTGGGGGCGGTCGCCATCGTGCCGGGCTTTCTGGTGGTGACGAACCTTGCCGTCTATGTCCAGTTCAACCTGGGCTTTCCGCGCGAACAGCTCGGCCTGCTCTACATGATGGGCGGGGCGGTCAGCTTCTTCGGCATGCGCTGGACCGGGCAGGCGGTGGACCGCTTCGGCTCCACCGGGGTGACGACGGTGACGACGCTGGTGCTGGTGACGCTGATCTACCTGCTGTACCTGGACTGGTCCTGGCTGGCGCTGCCGGTGATGGCCCTGGTGCCGGCCTGGATCCTGTTCAACACCGCCCGCATGGTGGCGCAGAACACGGCCATCTCCAAGGTGCCGGCCGCGGCTGAGCGGGCCGGGTTCATGGCCCTGGTGCAGTCCGTCACCCAGGTCTCTGCCGCGGCCGGGGCGGTGCTGGGGGCGGCGATCCTGGACACCGCGCCCGACGGCCGGCTGGAGCACATGCCGACCGTGGCCGGCCTTGCCATCGCCATCGGGCTGGCCGGCCCGCCGCTGATGTGGGCGCTGGAGCGGCGGCTGCCCCCGGCCGCGCCGGAGAGCCATCGGGTCAAGGCCGCGGCCAAGGTCTCCGCACCCGAGGGCTGAGACCGGCGGCGACCGTTGCCGTCGGGTGACAATCCCTACCTCAAGCCGGGATTTTTCGAAAATGTCGTTGCCGCCTTTTGCGGTGCAACGCACAGTCCTGTCGTGAAGATGTCACGAAAGGGAGGTCCGGCCGAACGGACCCCCGCAGGGGAGTTCCACCTGCGCCGATAATGAAAACAACAGGAGGCATGATGTTGACGCGGAAGTCCACGGTTGCCCGTCTCGGTCTGTTCCTGGGGGCCTGCGCCGCCCTGCTGCCGGAAACCGCCCGGGCGCAGACCTCCCCTGAACCGACGGAAGAGATCATCGTCACCGGCACGCGCCGGCTGGACCGCACGGTGTCGCAGTCGCCGGTGCCGATCGACGTGATCCCGACGGCCGATCTGCAACGCTCCGGCCTGGGCGAGCTGAACAAGGTCCTGAACAGCCTCGTCCCCTCCTTCAACTTCCCGCAGCCGACCGTCACCGACGGCACCGACCATATCCGGCCGGCCACGCTGCGCGGGCTGGGGCCGGACCACACGCTGGTCCTGGTGAACGGCAAGCGCCGGCACCAGACCTCGCTGCTGAACCTGAACGGCAGCGTCGGCCGCGGCTCCACCGGGGCGGACCTCAACAGCATTCCGACCGCCGCGATCGAGCGGATCGAGATTCTGCGCGACGGTGCCGCCGCCCAGTACGGCTCCGATGCCATTGCCGGCGTCGTCAACATCATCCTGAAGGACGGGGCGGAAGGCGGTCTGGTCAGCGGCACCGTCGGCCAGCATTACGAGGGCGACGGCACCCTCTGGCACGCCCAGTCCAATGTCGGCCTGCCGCTGGGCGGGGCCGGCGGCTTCGTCAATCTGACGGCGGAATACCGCGACCGCGGCCGCACCAACCGCCAGGGACCGGACACCCGGCAGCAGTACAACACCCTGCCGAACGGCCAGCCGGACCCGCGTGAGGCCACGATCGACCGCACCGACAATTTCCGCTACGGCGACAGCTCGGTCGAGGATATCAACCTCTTCTACAATCTGGGCCTGCCGCTGGCCGATGGTGTGGAGGCCTATTCCTTCGGCAACTACGGCCGGCGCGAGGGGGAGTCGGGGGCGTTCTGGCGGCGGCCGCGCGACGCCTCCAACGTCCGCGCGATCTATCCCGACGGGTTCCTGCCGCTGATCACCTCGCAGATCGACGACCTGTCGGTCGCCGGCGGCGTGCGCGGGGAGGCCGGCCGCACCAACTGGGACATCAGCACGGTCTACGGGCGCAACTATTTCCCCTACCGGATCAAGGACACGGTCAACGCCACCTTCGGCACGGACAGCCCGACCGAGTTCTTCGCCGGCGACCTGCTGTACCAGCAGGTGGTGAGCAATGCCGACGCCGCGCGCGAGTTCGACATCGGCCTGCCGGCGCCGGTCAGCGTCGCTGGCGGGCTGGAGTGGCGGCACGAGAACTTCCAGATCGGCCGCGGCGAGTTCGGCTCCTGGGCCGATGGCGGGGTGAAGGTGCTGGACAATGCCGCCGCCTCGCCGATCGGGTCGCAGCCCTCGCCGGGGGCGCAGGGCTTCCCCGGCTTCCGTCCCGCCGACGAGGTGGACGAGAGCCGCTCCTCGCAGAGCGCCTACATCGACCTGGAGACGAACCTGACGCCCGACCTGCTGCTCAGCCTCGCCGGGCGGGTGGAGCACTACAGCGATTTCGGCTGGACGGAGTCGGGCAAGATCGCGGCGAAGTACGACATCACCGATGCCTTCGCCCTGCGTGGCGCGGTCAGCAACGGCTTCCGCGCGCCGTCGCTGCAACAGAGCTTCTTCACCTCCACCTCGACGACCTATATCGGCGGCGTGCCCTATGAGATCCGCACCTTCCGCACGGACGATCCCATCGCCCAGGCGCTGGGGGCGGAGGATCTGAAGGCGGAGAAGTCGGTCAACTACAGCCTGGGCTTTACCAGCCGGCCGTTCGAGGGCGCCACCCTGACCGTGGACGCCTACCGGATCGAGATCGACGACCGCATCGTGCTGTCGGAGAACCTGACCGGCACGGCCGTGCAGAACTTCCTGGCCGCCCGCGGCTTCTTCGGCGTCACCGGCGGGCGCTTCTTCACCAACGCCATCGACACCCGCACCCAGGGCGTCGACGTGGTCGGCACCTACCGTCTGGACCTGTCGGAGGCCGGCCAGATCCTCTTCACCGCCGGGGCCAACTTCAACGACACCAAGGTCACGGACGTGAAGCCGAACCCGGAGACGCTCCAGGCCGTGGGGCTGAACCTGGTCCGCTTCGCGCGGGTGGAGGAGGGGCGCTTCACCGAGGCGCAGCCGCAGGACAAGGTGAACCTCTCCGCCGTCTGGTCGTGGCAGGGGCTGGACGTGACGCTGAAGGGCACGCGCTACGGCGAATTCACTGCCCGCAACGCCAACCCGGCGCTCGACCAGACCTTCGGGCCCGAATGGGTGGTCGATGCCGAGGCCGCCTACGAGGTGGTGGAGGGGCTGACGCTGGCCGTGGGGGCGAACAACCTGTTCGACCAGTACCCCGACACGGTGATCCCCGGCGCCAACACCAGTGGCTTCGCGCAGTACAGCAACTTCTCGCCGTTCGGCTTCAACGGCGGCTTCTACTACGCCCGCGTCGCCTACTCCTGGTGACCCACGGCCGGGGGGCGGAAGCGCCCCCCGGACCACACCGTCGGTCCGCACCCGGTCGGCTCTTGCCTGTCGGGCTGCGCGCTTCCGCTCCGCAGGTCACGGCCTCGGGCACCGCCCGCGGGGGCGACGCCCGCTGCCGGGCGCGACGATGCCGGGCGCGAAGAAGAAGGGACCCCCGCAGCGGCCGGGGGCCGCTTGACCGGGGATGAAGGCGGGCATAGAGCAGGCAAGCCGCCGCGACGCCCGGCAACCGCGATCCGGGGCCGGGGCCCGCCAGCGGCGGGTCACGGTAAAGAGGAGAGTAGCGTACCTCCGCGGCGGCGCCCTGCTCCGATCCTCCTCCCCGACGGTCCTGCCGGGCAGGGACCATGCCAGCGCGCGTAGGGGAAAGTGCGCGTAGGGGAAAGCGCGGTAGGGGAAGGTGACACGGCTGGAGCCGACCCGGCGGCCCCGATTGCCCGCGGCTCTTGCCCTGGGACGTCTGTCATCGGGGGAGGGGCGGCTGCCGCGGGGGTGCGTCACGTCCCCATGCGCCCGGCCCTTTCGGACCCGGCGCCGGACCCGTCTTCCGGACGCGGCAGCCTG
This sequence comes from Rhodocista pekingensis, assembly GCF_042665545.1. Classification (NCBI taxonomy): domain Bacteria; kingdom Pseudomonadati; phylum Pseudomonadota; class Alphaproteobacteria; order Rhodospirillales; family Azospirillaceae; genus Rhodocista; species Rhodocista pekingensis. The sequence goes on from NZ_JBHTCM010000018.1 coordinate 199,120, forward strand.
TCGAGAGTAAGGCGCACTCTCCGACGGGAGCAAGCCCTCATCCACCCCTCCGCTCCAGGGGAAGACGGCTCATCCCTGCGTGTGCAGGGGGAGGTGGAGTCGCACGAGCGACCGGGCGCGGCCCCAGGGTTCATCCCTGCACATGCAGGGGAAGGTCGAGGGCCGCCTGAAGCCCAGTCACGTTGGCGGGTTCATCCCTGCACATGCAGGGGAAGGCCGGCCGGCGGCGGACGGGTCACACGCGGAGGAATACGAGGGCTTCACCCTTCCGCTGCGCGGGGGCGGCGGCCCTTTCCTTGTCATTGCGGCCTCAGCCCCCAACCCCTACAATATCCTGGGGCACGAGGCCGCCCATCTGAACCTGCGGGAGGGACGGGTCGATGACGGACGATACGGACGGTTCTTCCGCCAGGACGCCGGCTGGATCGACGAACGGTATCGACTGGACGAGGGTCTCTATCCACCCCGCCGGCTCGGCGAGGAGCGCTACGCACACCTCGCCGGGGAATTCATCGGCGGATGGGCCCCCGTTGGAGATCGTGGGCACGCTGTCGGCCCGCAGGACCTATCCCCTGAGCGACTGACCCCCCACCGGGATCTCCTGGAGGATCTGGGCAGCGGCCGTACCGGCGCGCTGGCTGGCCGGCCGGCGATCCGCGACGCCTACATCCACGAAGTCACGCGGGGCGTGGGCCCAGACGATCCGCGCCTGCCTACCCCCGGCCAGGTGGCCCGGCTCGGCCTCGGCCTCGGCGTCGGGCGCGGCGTCGGCTCCGGCGATCGGCCCCAGTTCTCCATCACGGTCGGGGACCCGCCCGCCGGAGCCGACGCCGAAGCCGTGGCGCGGCTGCGCGCGGCCCTCGCGCCGGTGGCGGGGCTGATCGCGCCGGATGTCTGGTCCCTGGAGACCGGGCTCGCCGGCCGGCCCCTGAACCGGGAGACCATCGTGGCCATGGCGCCGCGGGACTTCCTCCAGCTGGTCCCGCCGCGCGACCGGGAGGACGGCCTCGCGGAGGGTTCATCCCTGCACATGCAGGGGAAGGGAGATCCTGCACCTGGTCCGCCGTCACGAAACGGGTTCATCCCTGCACATGCAGGGGAAGGACCGTCATGCCGATATGGTCCCACTCGGGCTTGGGTTCATCCCTGCACATGCAGGGGAAAGCGCCCCTCCAGCGTGTAGCACCGGCCGCCGTCGGGTTCATCCCTGCACATGCAGGGGAAAGCCCTGCGCCGCCCTGGCAGCGGCGACGCGCTCGGGTTCATCCCTGCACATGCAGGGGAAAGAGATCCTGATGGGCCGCGACCGCCTCGGAGGCGGGTTCATCCCTGCACATGCAGGGGAAAGGGCAATAGTACCAGCTCTCGTCGGTCAACTTCGGGTTCATCCCTGCACATGCAGGGGAAAGTTGATGTGCGGTTCGGCGCGCAAGGCAGCCGGGGGTTCATCCCTGCACATGCAGGGGAAAGCGGAACATATTCAAACTCGCTGGCCTACGTATGGGTTCATCCCTGCACATGCAGGGGAAAGCTGCTGGAGGGCGGGAATGTCGAGCGGCACCTGGGTTCATCCCTGCACATGCAGGGGAAAGGACCAGGCGAAGCTGCTGGCCGCTCTGCGCGGGGGTTCATCCCTGCACATGCAGGGGAAAGTGCAGGTCGGCCTGGGCGGCGGCGAAGGCGGCGGGCGACAAGGGTTCATCCCTGCACATGCAGGGGAAAGACGGCGCGCTTCATCCACACTTGTTCCGGCTGGGGTTCATCCCTGCACATGCAGGGGAAAGGGCTTCAAGCGCCTCGGGTGGCTGGTCCGGGCGGGTTCATCCCTGCACATGCAGGGGAAAGGTGCGGGCCGAGGTGCTGAATCTGCTGCCCCAGGGTTCATCCCTGCACATGCAGGGGAAAGCCCGGGCGTCCGGAACCCCGGCCGCCGCCCGGCGGTTCATCCCTGCACATGCAGGGGAAAGTGGCGAAGCGGCGCAACATCGGGAGGTGTGAGGGGTTCATCCCTGCACATGCAGGGGAAAGGTGAAGGCGACGCCGCCGTCCCGCACGTCCGTGGGTTCATCCCTGCACATGCAGGGGAAAGGCGAACTTGGCGGCGTCCTTGGTCGCCGCGTTGGGTTCATCCCTGCACATGCAGGGGAAAGGGGTTTAGCCGACCCGTGACCGCACCGGGGCCGGGTTCATCCCTGCACATGCAGGGGAAAGTTGAAGTCGCCCAGCGGACTTTCCAGGTCCAGGGGTTCATCCCTGCACATGCAGGGGAAAGGACGGCGGCACCGGCGCCCTATCGGTCGTCGCGGGTTCATCCCTGCACATGCAGGGGAAAGCGTGACCCGGCCCGCCTCCCCGAAGGCCACCAGGGTTCATCCCTGCACATGCAGGGGAAAGCGTAGCACCATGTCCTCCCTCGACAGCAGGATCGGTTCATCCCTGCACATGCAGGGGAAAGCAGACGGTGCAGACGCGCAGCGTGCCGGACGGGGGTTCATCCCTGCACATGCAGGGGAAAGGGTGGCCGCAGGGGTTTGAAAGAACGATGCTTTCCGGGAAAAGTCTAGGTCTTTTCTTCGGCTTTTCTGCGCAGGGCGTGGTGGTCGTCGTAATCGATGATGGTTCGTTTCGGGGCGCCCAGGCTGCGCAAATCCAGATCCATGGTTTTCGTGGTATCGCGGTGGATCATCAGGACCATGCCGCGCGGTTCCGCCTCCCACCAGCGGGTCAGGATGTCCCAGATCCGCTCGCGGGAGCCCTTGTCCAGGTCCATGCTGACATAGACGCCGGGATGCACGTTCAGCATCACGGAGCGCAGGAACCCGTGGAACCGGTCGGCGGTGTCGGACAGGCAGATCACGATCATCAGGCCAGCACCTCCTTGATGTCGTCGATGACGGTGTCGATGAACCCCGTATCGCGCACATGGGCGGAGACGGCGCGGCGGCAGATCCGGTCCAGGCTGTCCGTCGCGCCCTGGTCGATCCGCTTCACACAGCGGAAGGCGAGGGGCACCGTGACCGACGTCCGGTACAGGTCGCAGATGTCCAGGGTCCAGCTCTTCGCGCTGTCCTCGTGCAGGAAGCCCAGGGGCGGCAGGGTGCCGGTGGCCTGGACGGCGATGGCGACACAGGCCTCCACCGCGGTCACCACATGGTTGATGGCCTGGTTGGGCAGATCGTCGCCGTCGGGGTCGCTGCGGTCGAACCGGCGGCCGCGCCAGACGATCCCCGCCTGGGCGGCGATCAGCTCATAGCTGTGCCTGATCCGCGCCGCCTCCATCCCCCGCAGGCTGTCCAGCGAGGTGGCGCGCGGCGTCTCCCCGAACCGCTTCGCGTACATGCGCTTGGCCACCATGATCCGGGTGCTCTCCCCCGCCCACCAGGTGGCCTGCTGCCGGGCCAGCGTGCTGTCCCGGTCGAACAGCGGCGGGGCGGTGTACAGCCGCGTCCCGTCGGACCCGACGAAGGCGAGACAGGTGCCATGCCCGGAACAGTGGCGCACGGCGTCATGGGTGATGGAACTGCCGGGGCCCAGCAGCACGGCGTTCAGCCGCTGGTACGGCAGTTCCAGCTCCTCCCCCCTGTCGTCGAAGGCGATGACCAGACTGCCGTTGTCGATGGACAGCCGGCAGCGCTCCACATAGATCAACCCGTTGCGGGATTTCTGGGGAATCCGGGCCGCATCCAGGCCCAGCCGGCCTTTGAGCATGTCGAGGAACCTCCTGTCCGTGAAAAAGGGGAGCGGGCCGCGGACCCGCCCCGTGCGGTGGGCTCATCCCTGCGGGGGCAGGGGCGACGCCGACGGCTACTTCGACTTCGACCTGATGATGGGTTCATCCCTGCGGGGGCAGGGGCGACGTCAGCGCACGGGCCGCGGCCACCTCCTGGTCGGGTTCATCCCTGCGGGGGCAGGGGCGACGCGGCCGTGGCCGCCGGGCTGGACGGCATGGGGGGTTCATCCCTGCGGGGGCAGGGGCGACCGCTGGCCGGCCCGCAGGTTGTAGCCGGTGGGGGGTTCATCCCTGCGGGGGCAGGGGCGACCTCCAGAAATCCCTCGGCCAGTCCGTCCAGCAGGGTTCATCCCTGCGGGGGCAGGGGCGACAATACGGAGAGCGTCGCCGCCCGGCAGGCGCGGGGTTCATCCCTGCGGGGGCAGGGGCGACTTCCCGACCGCCAGCTATTCCGGTGACGACAAGGGTTCATCCCTGCGGGGGCAGGGGCGACGACCGTCGGCGCCATCATTGCCGGCCCGACCAGGGTTCATCCCTGCGGGGGCAGGGGCGACGTCCAGGCCCAGGCAGATCATGGTGGCCTCACGGGTTCATCCCTGCGGGGGCAGGGGCGACCACGCCTCGGCCAAGGTGAGCCCGGGGCCGCCGGGTTCATCCCTGCGGGGGCAGGGGCGACGCCTTGGCGCCGAAGGCGGCCGAGTGCTGGTTGGGTTCATCCCTGCGGGGGCAGGGGCGACACGGGCCCCTGGGTGAAGGGGGTGCCCGTCAGGGGTTCATCCCTGCGGGGGCAGGGGCGACTCCAGCACTCTGGCCTGGAGCGTGTCCATGCGGGTTCATCCCTGCGGGGGCAGGGGCGACCGACACACGTCTGTCGTCGACAGCGCAGGTCGGGGTTCATCCCTGCGGGGGCAGGGGCGACCGCACCTTGTCGCGACCGACCTGCCCGGGGGTGGGTTCATCCCTGCGGGGGCAGGGGCGACGCTGATACCACGAAGCCGCTGTCGAATGCGGTGGGTTCATCCCTGCGGGGGCAGGGGCGACTCCAGCGTCCCCGGCTCCCACTGACCATCGGTGGGTTCATCCCTGCGGGGGCAGGGGCGACACGAAGTTCTGCGACTGCCCGGTTAGGTCCCGGGGTTCATCCCTGCGGGGGCAGGGGCGACTAGTTCAGCGCATTCTGCACCTGGTCAGCGCTGGGTTCATCCCTGCGGGGGCAGGGGCGACCTATAGGGGGACCGCCCCTGTTTCTGGTCCTGGGGTTCATCCCTGCGGGGGCAGGGGCGACGCCCACCCGAAGACCTGCCGCAGCGCCTTGACGGGTTCATCCCTGCGGGGGCAGGGGCGACTGGCGATTGCCAATTCAGCCTTTGTCGGCATGGGGTTCATCCCTGCGGGGGCAGGGGCGACGCCTACCTGCTGCCGAACGGTGAGCCCAGGCGGGGTTCATCCCTGCGGGGGCAGGGGCGACTCATCGGCCCGGACCAGCTCCGGCGCCTGCGTGGGTTCATCCCTGCGGGGGCAGGGGCGACGGCCAGCTCCAGCCGCCAGACAAGGCGGTCGTCGGTTCATCCCTGCGGGGGCAGGGGCGACAAGGCCCGGAAGCGCTCGGCCGTCCCCGCGGCGGGTTCATCCCTGCGGGGGCAGGGGCGACGGCCGGCGGTCCACGACCTATGAGCTACAGGAGGGTTCATCCCTGCGGGGGCAGGGGCGACTTGAGGAAATCGGTGAGTTTGTCTTCCCCGATGGGTTCATCCCTGCGGGGGCAGGGGCGACGTCGATCCCACCGACGGCACGCAGAAGGTCGTGGGTTCATCCCTGCGGGGGCAGGGGCGACGTGTTGCTGGTCAGGCCGAAGGACGACGTCCGGGGTTCATCCCTGCGGGGGCAGGGGCGACACAGGTCGACCCAGCGCGGCCCCGCTACGGCGGGGTTCATCCCTGCGGGGGCAGGGGCGACCTGATGCCGCACCCCCTTCCTGTCCGCGAGCGGGGTTCATCCCTGCGGGGGCAGGGGCGACCTTCAGGACCGCATCGCGACGCTGGAGCGCGAGGGTTCATCCCTGCGGGGGCAGGGGCGACATCGCCGCTACGGAGATGATAACGCCCGTCAGGGGTTCATCCCTGCGGGGGCAGGGGCGACTGGCGAAGCGGCGCAACATCGGGAGGTGTGAGGGGTTCATCCCTGCGGGGGCAGGGGCGACACGGGTAACGGCTTCGCCGATGGACTGTTCGGGGGTTCATCCCTGCGGGGGCAGGGGCGACAAGCGCTGTTCCTCTCCTTGTCGGTGCATTGGGGGTTCATCCCTGCGGGGGCAGGGGCGACTCTGGACCAGCGCCTGGGGGCTTGGCGCTTCGGGGTTCATCCCTGCGGGGGCAGGGGCGACGCCGTCGCGGTCGCGGCCTCCAGCGTGCCGAGGGGTTCATCCCTGCGGGGGCAGGGGCGACGGACTGAACGTCCTTGAGGCGGCCCGGGCACGGGGTTCATCCCTGCGGGGGCAGGGGCGACTGTGGTGGCAACGGGTTGGTCGGGAACGGATTTCCGACGGAAGTCTTGCCTGTTCTATCCCCTTGTCACGGAGGCTGCAAGTCCTGCAAGTCATGGGTGCCCGTCGGGCGGGTGATCCCGGGTCCGGGGGCGGGGGGTGGAAGTCTCTGCCGGGGTCTGATCCTGGCTGTTTCTTTCCATGCCGAGCTGCGACGGGCCGTGCCCCCGTGCCCCCGTGCCCCCGTGCCCCCGAGGCGCCGTCCGCGGGGGCCCGCGCTGATCCAGAAGACAACCAGGATCACCGTCGCCGGGCGCCCCCGCTTCCGCTGCTCCGTCGGTTGCTGTGCGGGCACCGCCCGCGGGGCCGCCGCCCGGCGGGGTCGGCCGGGCGGCGGAGGGTCGGTATTCACGATGTCCAGGACCCGGTGCCCGCGCGGCGGTCCGTGCCCCTGTCCCCTGCCGGCGGGCCGCGCCCGGCGGGCAGGGGGCTCAGGGGGCGGGGCTCAGCGGGCGGGGGCGATCTGCATCAGGCCGTTGCCATAGGCGCGACCGGCGCCCAACCCCTGGACCAGCGTGGCGTGGAAGGCCTGCGGGTCCGTCACGGTCAGCAGGCCCTCATAGATGACGGCGCCGAAGCGGATGGAGCGGTCGCGTCCGCCCCGTCCCGCGCCGGCGCGCAGGCTGGCACGGTCATAGTCCAGCACCTCCACCGCCCCCTCGACGGGGGCGAAACCGCCCCGCCGGCCCTGCCGGGCCAGCCAGTCCAGGGCCGCGTGCTCCGCCGCCTTCTCCAGATCCTCCGGCGTGCGCTGCTCCTCCGGCAGGTCGTGCCAGGCGGCGACGATCACGTCCTGCCGCCGGCCGCGCCGCTCGCCCGGCCGGGGCTGCCAGCGGCTGGCCACCGCCCGCAGGCGGAACCGCAGGGTCAGGCCCGGTGCCAGCGCCGGTTCGAACGGGCGGGTGGTGATGGTCCAGACACCGCCCAGCCCGTCCTCCGGCGGCACCCGCGACCGGACGATGGCGGAGAAGGGGCGTGTCCCCTCCACATGGAACAGGAACAGCCCCTCCCGCCGCGCCGCCGGGCGGTCGGGGAACAGGGTCCAGAGCATGCGGTGCGCGAACTGCCCGTCCTGGCGCCGCATGTCGGGTCCCAGGATGGACTGCAGGGCCGCCGGGCTGCGCGGGGCCAGGACGACCCGGCTCTCCCAGACGGGGCCCGTCACCGCCGGCGCCCGGTCCGGCTGACTCCCGGGCGCGTTCTCCGGTACGTCTTCCAGCGCGTCCTCCTGGTCGATGTCCGTCATGCCGCCCCTCCTGTCGTCGCCGCGGGCCGGGGCAGGGTGGCCACCAGCTCCGTCCGCTCCTGGAAGCGCTGATAGATGCGGCCGCCCGGCAGGGGCAGGGGATCGAGCCGGTCCCGCCGCCGCAGGGCGCGCAGGGCGCCCGTCGCCGCATCCGCCACGGGCGCGCCGGGATAGTCCTCGTCGACGGCCAGGGTCTGCACGGCTTCCGCCGCCTCCACCGCCCTGCGCAGCAGGAACAGCGGCCGGTCCAGGCCCGGCTTCCGCTGCCACGGCCAGCCATACTCCAGCAGGACGGACAGGGGGCCGGGGCCGGTCCGCACCTCCGGATCGGGGGGCAGGCCCAGGGTGCAGGCCTTGCGCCCGGCATAGAGCGGCCAGCGCGGCGTGCGCAGCGCCTGCGCCAGCCGGTCCAGCGGCACGCCAACCGGGTCCAGGGAGGCCACCGCCACGGTCCACAGGCCCAGGGACCAGTATTCCCGCCGGGACAGGAGCGCCCCCTCCTGGTGCCCGCCCGCCAGCGCGGGGCGCAGTTCCTCGAACCGGGACCAGTGCTCCCGCCCCTCCGGCCGGTGGGCGCGGCTGATGGTGTGGTAGTCGGGCTGCGGGTCGCGGGTGGGGCGGATGCCGGTGCGCACGGCGAACCGCAGCGCCTCCGACAGGCGGCCGAGATGCGCCCGCTCCAGCCCCAGCGCCGCCCCCAGCAGACCGGTGAGCGCGGAGCGGGAAGGGGCCAGCTCCGTCGCCTTCCAGGCGGTGGTGGCCGACGACTGCGACGCCGCCCCCCAGGCGCCGTAGGGCGCCGCCAGCGTGAAGCACAGATGCGCGACAGGCTCCGTCATGCGCCCCGCCCCTGCACGAACCGCCGCAGTTCCTCCACCGTCCAGACCTCCGGCGCCCGGGGAGCGTCGTTGCCGCGGGCGGGGGGATAGGCGTTCAGGACGCAGACCGCGTTGCCCAGGCTGTAGGCGGCGGTCAGGTCGCGGTGGAAGTCCGTCAGGCGCCGGATGGACGCGCACATCAGGTCGGTGACGTCCTCCGTCGCCTTCACCGGGTCCAGGAAGGCCAGCCCCAGATTCAGGGCCGGATCGCCGCCGCGGGTCGCCAGGACATAGCTGGCGGCCACGTCGCTGGCGTGGCTGTTGCACTTGCCGCGCGGCTGGGAGAACAGCAGGCCGGTCAGGAACGTGTCCACCGCCTGCACGGTCAGCCGCTCCGCCTCTTCCGCGCTGCGGCCCCGGGACAGGGTGGTGCGCAGGTGGCCGCGGTCCAGCACCGCATGCTGGTAGTAGACGCCGCCGCCGAAGAAGGCATAGCCGGTGATGGCAGCCCCCGTGCCGCCCAGCACCTTCAGTTCCTCCCCGGCGGAGAAATAGTCCCCCTCCACGGCGAAGCGGTGGGTGGTGAAGGCATGGCCGACGGCGCAGGCGGCCTCCACGTTGAAATCGGCGTCCGCCGCCACCATGCGCCCGAACAGGGCGGTGTCCAGGTCGTGGTCGGCCCGGGTCAGCAGGCTTTCCTTGCACACCTGCCGGACCCAGCCCTCCAGCACGGCGGGGAAGCCGTCGCGGTCCGCGGCCCAGGCGGCGGTCAGGTGGGCGATGCCCTCCTCGATCCGCGCGAACTCCCGCGTGGAGATGACGAGACCCTGTTCCGTGCGGACCTGTCCGGTCAGCCACTCCTGTTCCGCGGCCGCCCGGTCCAGCCCCTGCTTTTCCATCATATCGGTAATGGCCTTTTCCTTCTTCTTGTAGGCGTCCGACTGCTTCTTCTGATCGGGGGCGGCGATGGCCTGGGCATCCTCCGCCTTGGGGGGCTTGCCGCCGCCGCCGGTGGCATGGTTCACCGCCAGCGCCGCCCAGACGGCGGAGGTGGTGTCGATCCCCGCCGCGGTAAGCTTCAGGAAGGTGTGGATGCCCGCCTCGCGCGTGCGGGTGGCGCGCTGGGCCGTGGGGAAATGGGGGGCGAAGCGCAGGGCCCGCTTCTTCGCCTGGCTGGAGATGCGGCCCCGCATCACCCCGCCCAACTGGCAGGTCTTGGGCCGCCCGTCCTCGTCCCGGTTGACATTGTGCGGCGGGAACGCGGTCAGCACATGGAACTGGATCATGTCCGCGACGGCCACGGGGGGCAGCAGGCTGTCAGGCATCGTTGGGCTCCATCAGGTCGGCGAAGGCGTCATGGTTGGTCTGGAAATAGGACAGCAGGATCTGGCGCCGGGCCGCATCCCGGGCGGCCGGCCGGTGCCAGGCCTCGACGACACGGGCGATGTCGGCGACGGGCGCCTTTTCCTCCAGCAGGCGGATGGCGCCGCGCAGCAGGCGCAGGAACTCGTCCGGGTCGTCCGCCGTGCAGATCAGGCGCAGCCGGTCGCCGCTGACCCGCGGCTTCCCCGTGTCCGGCCGGCGCACGGCGAAGGCGCGACCCAGAGCGGCCCCGGTCCGCTGCCTCCGCACGTTCGGCGTGGGGGCGTCGTCGTCGCCGTCCAGGGCGGCACCGGTCTGCACCTTCAGCGTGTCCGTATCCGTGTCCACCGTGGCGAGCGCCATGGCGATGCGGGCCACCGTCTCGGCCTCGGGGTGACGATCCGTCCGGGCGTTCGCCATCAGGGCGGCGGGCAGGGCATAACTGGCGGGCACCATGCAGGCCTCCGTCACGGTCTGCGCCCGGCGCAGGGCGGCGCGATCGCCGCGGGCCAGCGGGTTCTGCAAGGCGGCGAACCAGCGTTCGACCGCGGTGCGCTTTCTTTTCTCGGGCGTTGCGTCCGGCGGGGTGTCCGCCGGGTCCTTTCCGGTCTCACTCATGCGTCGGACCCCGTTCAGTCGTCGGATTTCAGGATGTGTCCCAGCCGTCCCAGCAGCCGGTCGCGCTCCGCCGGGATGGAGAAGCGGTCGTCTGATGTCAGCGCCTTGTCGGTGACGCCGGTCGGGTCGACGGGGAAGGCTTCGTCGAACAGCGCCAGCGCCAGCCGGCCGGTCCGCTTCAGCAGGTCGGTCCGCGACTCCGTCGCCGCGGCCTGCCGTGCCGCCCGGTCGGCGATGTCGCGGGCCAGGGCAGCCAGGGCGGCGGCGTGCTCCGTCGCCTGCCCGTCCACCGCGGCCAGCAGGGCATCGCCCAGCGTGTCGGCCAGGGCGGCGGAGCCGTCCCGTCGCCCCTTGGTCACGGCCGCCCGGACGGAGATCTGGAGCGCGCCCGCCATCTCCTTCACCCGGCCGACATCCTTGGACACGACCTCGCCCAGCCAGGACTGCCGCTCCGCCGGCAGGTGCCACAGCGGCAGTTCCCGCTGGCTCATGCCGCCGACGGCCTTGCCGAACGGGTACTGGGCGAAGACCCGGACCCGCACGGACCCGTCCTCCATCAGCGCGGTCGCCCGCGTGCCCCCGTCGGACAGTTCCGCCGCCCCCGCCGCGCCGGCCTTGAACTGTCGCAGCACCGGCGGCAGCCGGCGCACCTTGCCCTGCGGCCTGTCCTTCCGGTCCGGCGCCCGCTCCTCGTCTTTCAGCATGGCGGACTCCAGCCAGTCGTCGAAGCGCAGGGGGCCGCGGGCGCGGAGGAACTGCGGCGGGGCGTCCGGCTTGGCCGCATCCTCGATCCGGACCATGGCGGGGAACCACCAGCCGTCGGGCTGGTACTGCAATCCCTTGGGCCAGCGGCTGTAGCCGGTGAAGACCGGCCCCTCCCTTCCCGTCAGGTCGCACCGGCCCTGGACCGGCGGCGCCAGAAGATACCGGCGGGGCATGGGGATGTGGGCGGGGTGCAGGGCGGCGCGGTTCATCGGCCGGGCGGCCCCGTCCTCCTTGCGGCCCAGGGGCATGCCGGGCAGGGCGGGGTCCAGCCAGGGAAAGGCCGTGGGATCATCCGGCCGGGCCGGCCAGACGGCATCGCCGCCGCCCTCCGCCCCCCGGGTCAGGACGTTCAGCCAGATCGTTTCCCACAGAGTACGGCCGATCAACTGGAACTTGATGCTGTCGGCCCCGTGCGGCAGGCCCAGATAGCCGCCGCCGCCCGGCGGGAACAGCACCATGTGCGCGTACAGCACCGGCAGGATGGGGCCGGCCCCGATGGCCGTCACGCTGCCGCGCCGGATGAAGAAGTCGGCATCCTTTTTCACCGCTTCCCCGGTCGGCAGATCGGGCAGCAGGGCGGCGATGGGCAGGGCGCCGGCTTCCTCCTCCTCCCCGTCCTCTTCCGCCTCGGACGCGGGCTTTCTGGCCGGTTTCTTCGCGGCCGCCTCCGCCAGACGCTCCGGGGCGGGTCGGACCTGCAACGCCGGATGGGTCGGGTGGTCCAGCCGGAACGTCTCCCGGTAGGGCGCCAGGGCCGCGGCCAGCGCCTCCGGTCCCGGCGGCTCGACCAGCATCCGGCGCCACGCCGTCGCATCCTCCGGCGCCAGGGCCGCTTGCAGGATGTCCCGCATCAGGAACTCGAATCCCCGGTCCGCCAGCGGGTGCCCCAGGCGCACGCCCAGGATCGGGTCATCCCCGTAGCGGGAGGTCAGCTCCAGCGGCGTGGCGACGCCGGGGCCGGAGCGTCGGTCCACGGGAATTTGACAGTCGAACCAGTACATATCGCCCCCGTTCGTCGTCTGTTCACACCAAAGGCGGATGCGGTGGTAAAAGGGTACGTACTATGGTGGTAGGATGCGGCGCCGAAATATGCGGCGCAATGCCCAGGTGTCGGTGATGGCGGATATCTTCTCCCGCTGGGGCAAGGCCCGCAGCGGTCTGCATCTCCTGGTGTTTCATCTGCTGGACGTTGCCGCTGTTCTGGATGCGGGGTTCGAGCGGCGGCCGGCGCTGCTCGCCCGCCTTGCGGACGGGCTGGGCCTGGACCGGGACACGGCCCGGGCGATGCTGCTGACCGTCCTGGCGCTGCACGACATCGGCAAGGTGGCGACCGGGTTCCAGGCGTCGGACCGGGAGGCGGCCCTGGCGCTGGGCCTTGACCTGACCGGACAGGAGCGGATGCGGGAGCATCACAGCGCGGTCGGTCAGGTGCTGCTGTCGCGGCTGCTGGCCCGGCACCGCGCCGGATCGGGCCTGCCCGACGGGGGCGTGGCGGCGCTGCCGGTGATGCAGGAGCTGTTCACCCTCTCCACCGGCCATCACGGGCGGCCCGTCCTGGACCTGCCGAAGTTCCGTGTGCTGACGGAGACGGGGGCGCTGACCGACGACGACATGGACATCGCCGCGGCGCTGGTCCGGGCGGTGGCGGAACTGTTCGGCTGGCGGCAGGGGATTCCGGACGGGGAGGGGCTGAAGCGTCTGTCGCCGCTGCTGAACGGGCTGTTCACGCTCTGCGACTGGCTGGGGTCCTCCGGCCATTTCGCCTGTCGGGTCCAGCCGCAGGAGCTGCGCGCCTATTATGAGGACACGGCCCTGCCGACGGCGCGGCGGATGCTGGACGCCCTCAGGCCGACACCCTTCGGACGGCTGACGCCGCGGCCGCCCGCCGGCTTCGCCGCGCTGTTCCCCCGGCTGGGGCGGGACGGGGCGCCGGCGGTGCCGACGCCGTTGCAGGCCCTGGCCGACCGGCTGTTCACGGCCGACGCCCTGCCCGACGGACCGCTGCTGACGATCATCGAGGACCTGCCCGGTGCGGGAAAGACCGAGGCCGGGGACCTGATCACGCACCGGCTGATCGCGCTTGACCGGGCGGACGGCGCCTATGTCGGCCTGCCCACGATGGCGACCGCGGACGCCGCCTTCGCCCGCAGGTTCGACCGCGCCGGCGGCCTGGATTTCGGGGCCGCCCTGTTCACGGAGGTGCCGCAGGTGGTCCTGGCCCACAGCCGCCGCCACCGCACCCCGGGTTACGCCGTCACCCCGACCCGCGCGGGACTGGAGGAGGGGGAGGGCTATGCCCTGGACTGGTTCAACCGCTCCTCCCGCCGGGCCCTGCTGACGGACCTGGGGGTGGGCACGGTGGACCAGGCGCTGGCCGGCGCCCTGCGCGCCCGCTACGCCACGGTGCGGCTGGCGGGGCTGTGGCGCAAGGTCCTGCTGGTGGACGAGGTCCACGCCTATGACAGCTACATGCAGACTCTGCTGCACGCGCTGCTGCGCTGGCAGGGCCGGATGGGCGATCCGGTGGTGCTGATGTCCGCCACCCTGCCCGCCCGCCTGCGCCAGGACCTGGTCCGCGCCTATGCCGAGGGGGCGGGCTGGGCCGACGTGGCGGCCATGGCGGAGCGGACCCGGCCGGGCGCCTATCCCCTGCTGACCCTGGTCAGCGGGCAGGGCATCGCCCAGCACCCGCTGGCCCCCGTCTCCGGCCCCGGCACCCGCCCCGTGCGGTTCGAGCCGGCGCACGACCTGGACACGGTGGAGGACCGCCTCCGCGGCTGGCTGGCGCAGGGCCGCTGCGTGCTCTGGTTCCGCAACACGGTGGACGACGCGGTGGCGGCGTGGGAGCGGCTGCGGGACCTCGATCCCCTGCTCTACCACGCCCGCTTCCTGCCGGCGGACCGGTCGCGGATCGAGGCGGCGCTGCTGGATGCCATCGGCAAGACCAGCGGGCCGTCGGCGCGGCGCGGCCGCCTGATCATCGCCACCCAGGCCGCGGAGCAGAGCCTGGACCTGGATGCGGACGAGATGGTGATCGACCTCGCCCCGGCGGACGCGGTGGTGCAGCGGCTGGGACGGCGGCGGCGCCATGCGCGGATGCCGGACGGCGCGCCCGCCCCCGACGGGGTCGAGCGCCGGCCCGACGGCCCGGTCCTCCTGCTGACGCCGCGGCCCGACCGGCCCGGCCCGGCCTGGTACCGCAGCCTGTTCAGCGGGGCGGCCCGGATCTATGCCGACGATGCGCGGCTGTGGCTGACCGCGCGCTACCTTCTCGATCCGGGCGCGCTTCCCGCCCGCCGCCCCGGCCTGCCGCCCGATGCCCTGATCCTGGCCGACGATCTGCGCCCGCTGATGGAGGCGGTCTATGCCGAGGAACCGGCTGGAGTCCCCGATGCCCTGACGGCCCGGCACCTCGCGGCGGAAGGTGCCGATCTCTCCAGGAGGCAACGGGGCCGGGTGGCGCGCCTCTCCTTCCGCCAGGGGCTGCGGGAGGAGTGGGCGCAGTCCGCCGAACAGGCGGAGCCGACGGAGGACGATCCGCGGACCCGCCTGATCGACAGCCACACCGTCCTGCTGGCGACCGACGGCGACGGGCCGCCGCGCTTCCTCGGGGCCGGGGACGACCGGGCGTTCAGCGTGGTGGAAGCCTCCGAATGCCGCTGCCCCCGGCGGCTGGCACCGCTCGGCGGCCAGGACGCCCTGGTGCCGCAGCTCCTGACGGACGGGCTGGCCGACGCCGACCGGCGCAAGGCCGGCCGCGCGCCCGTGATCTGGCTGCGGCCGGCGGGCGACGGCGTCTGGCGCGGCCGGGCGCTGGACCTCTCCGATGCGGAGGAAACCGATGGGCGGCCGGGCTCACCGGCACCCGCGACGGAGGTCATCGTCGAATACTGCCGGACACGGGGCCTGCGGGTCCTGCCGCAACGGCAGGCGGAACCGCCGGCCTGACCGAAGGAATCGGCCGGCCGCGACGGGCAGGTCAGGTATTCCGGAGAGTGTCAAGGAAGCTGGCGGACCCGGCGAGATTCGAACTCACGACCTCTGCCTTCGGAGGATGCTCGTTTTTGTTTCCCCGGATTTTCCCGAATTTGCCCGTGTTTCCCAACCCATTGATCTGATGCAGTTTTCGGCCCATTCCCGTTGGTACGGCTTTCTCAGGGTTTTCCCGTGTTTGCTCCCTGGTGATTCCGCAGTGATTCCGCAGCGCCCGGGGAAGAGGTCATGCCCAAGCTCACGAAACGCGTCATCGACGCGCTCACCCCCAGCCCAAAGATTACTTTGCCTGGGATGATGAGGTGCCCGGCTTCGGGATCCGGGTATTCGCGTCCGGGAAAAAGAGCTACGTGCTCCAATACCGCCATGGAAGCCGTCTGCGTCAGATGGCAATCGGCCGTCACGGGCCGGTGACTCCGGAGGAGGCAAGGCGCCAGGCGCGTATCCTGCGGGCCGATGTCTATCGGGGTGAGGACCCGGCAGGCGCCCGCCAAGCGGAGCGGAAGGCCATCACCCTTCGGCAGCTTTGCGAGGACTACCTGTCGGATATCGAAAGCGGGCTGCTTCTGACGCGATTGGGTCGGCAGAAGAAAGCGTCCACCCTCGCCACGGATCGCGGACGTATTCACCGGCACATCATTCCCTTGGTTGGGAAGAGGCTGGTCAAGGATCTGACGTCGCCGGACATCGTGGCGTTCCAGCGCGATGTCTTGGCTGGCAAAACTGCCTCCGTGATCAAGACCAAGCCGCATGGGAAGGCGGTCGTCCGCGGTGGGCCCGGCACCGCGGCAAGGACCGTCGGGCTACTTGGCGCCATCCTGACCTATGCCCGCTCGAAGGGCCTGATTGATAGCAACCCAATGCATGGAGTCCAAAAGCCGGCTGATCGCCGGCGTGACGTGAAGATCACGCCCGCGCTGTATGCAGCCTTGGGCAAGGCGTTAGCGGATGCAGAAGCCGCCGGTGTGAACCCGATCCCCATCCGGATCGCGCGAGTCCTGGCCCTGAGTGGCTGCCGCCGGGGTGAGATCGAGAAGCTCAGGTGGTCCGAGGCCGACTTCGAAAACCGGTGCCTTGTGCTGGCAGAGACAAAGACCGGCGGTTCGGTGAGACCCCTGGGCTCGGCGGTGCTTGATCTGCTGGATGAGCAGCGCGCTTTCAGCCGGCGGGGCTATGTCTTCAGCCTTGATGGAGGAAAGGCGCCTTATCGAGGTTTCCCTAAGGCTTGGCAGCGGATGATCGGCGGCACGGAGGTGGAGCATCTCATCCCGCACGGGCTGCGCCATGGCTTTGCAAGCGTCGCAGCGGAACTCGGCTATAGCGATCCTGTTATTGGGGCGATCCTGGGGCATAGTTCGGGGACCGTGACCAGCCGATACACGCATCTGCCGGACGCGACCCTGGTTCATGCTGCGGACCAGATCTCGTCCACGCTGCTGATCCGCCTACGCGGGAGCCCTCCGTAACCTTGTGAACGAGTTTTGTGATGAAACTTCAACTGGCTAGGGCCGGGACTCATAACCAGTAGCTGACGACGGCGGCGATCTGGACGGCGGCGAGGAAGTTGACGGCCAGCCGGTCGTATCGGGTGGCGATGCGGCGGAAGTCCTTCAGTCGGTTGGCCATGCGCTCGATGGCGTTGCGGCTGCGGTAGAGGTAGGGGGAGAAGCAACTCTTCCAGCGGCGGTTCACCTTGGGCGGAATGTTGGGCGCAGCGCCCTTGGCTTCGATCTTCCGGCGCATGACGTTGCTGTCATAGCCCTCACATGAGGGTTCCGGTCGTCAAGCCATCATCGTTTCCTCCTCGTGGCGGGCCGCCGCGGCATCGCGCGCACCACTTTCGCATCCGGACGCGAGCCCCCTTCGCCATGCGGGCACCGAGGCCCGCATCTCCTCACATCCGGTCGGAGCCCATCGGGCGTCCGGACCATGATCCCTCATGCACGAGGTCCCGGGGCTCGGGAAGGGCAGGATCCATCTTTTACTGCGGCGTCTCGCAGCCAGGGTTACGGACGATCGCTGCCCGCCCGGACCCGCCGCGGCGATCGGCTCGCCCCGGCGGATGCGGTTCCGTCTCGGCTCAGGCCTTCAGGACGGCGCCTTCCGGCACCACGCCCTCGCTCACGTAGCGCCACAGCGCCACCAGGAGCTTGCGCGCCATCGCCACGATCGCGATGCGCCGGACCCGCCCGCCGGCCCGGCCGGCGCGCTCACGGAACCACCGGCTCGCCGCCGTGTCGGGCTGGTGGCGCAGCCACATCCAGGCCAGCTCGACCATGGTCCGGCGCAGGCGCGGGTTGCCCGCCTTCGAGATGCCTTGCTCGCGGTCGATGCCGCCGCTCTTCCATGGGCTCGGCGCCAAGCCGGCGTAGGCCGCCACCTCGCGGCGGTTGCCGAAGTGCCGGAAGAACGCCTCCAGCCCCAGCGCCGTCGCGAACTCCGGGCCGATGCCCTTCAGGCGCATCAGGAGTGGGACCGGGTCGGCGGGCGACGCCTCCTCCGCCTCGCGGGCGGCCAGGAGGAGGCGGTCCCGCTCGGCCTCCACCGAGGAGAGCTGGGAGAGCACCAGCTCGAGGCGGTCGAGCTCCCGGCCGATCTCGGCCGCCAGCCAGGGCGGCAGCGGGCGCCCGTCACCGGTGCACAGCGCGACCAGCCTGACCTTGCGGTCGGCGCGCATCGGCTCGTAGTCGATGATCCCTTGGCCGCCCAGCAGGACCTTGACCCGATTTGTGTGCCGGATGCGCTCCTTCATCAGGTTCTCGCGCTCGCGCGCGACCCGGCGCAGGTCCTCGTCCTCCGGGGTCGGCGGCGGCACCATCGAGCACACCCGCCGCTCGCCCCTGGCATGGGCCATCAGGGCGCGCAGCAGTCCCTCGGCGTCGATGGCGTCGGTCTTGGCCCGCCTCTGACGGCGATCAACCTGCAAGGAGGCGGCGTGGACGACGTGGCTGTCGACGCCGTTCGCGACCAGCAGCCGATGGAGCCAGAAGCCGTCGAGCCCCGCCTCCTGGATCGTGACCACGGCGAGCCCCGTGCCGACGCGGCGCTCGGCGTCCTCCTTCACCTTGGCCAGCAGCGCGATCAGCCCCGCCCCGTCACCGGCCTCGACGCGGTGCTTGCTGACCTTGATCCAGCCCGGTGCGCTGACGGCCACGAGCCAACTGGAGCGACTCAGTTCCAGGGCCACGAAGATGGTGCGGTCGCTCGGGGTGCCGTGTGCAAGCATGCGTCGCCTCCTCCGTTGGGATCGGCGGGCATTCTACTCATCCGCTCCCGCCGCCAATCACCCCCATAGGATCTTGTCCGCCCGCAGCGCGATGCGGTGGTGGCCGGGCACGGCCTCGACCATGGCGATGGCCGCCTCACGCTCGACCCGACCCGCCGCCGAAGGCAGCCTGGCCACCTCGACCAGGCCGGAGTGGTTCTCCATCAGCAGAGGCCCCTATGGGCCAGCTTCGCTCCTTGCCGGGACCCTTGCGGTAGAGCGTGGCATCCGGGTCAGTGGTGGAGGCATGCGTCTCGTTGCTGCGCCGTTCGCCGTGGAAGTCGCGCTCGGCATTACGGCCGGGTCCGGGCGGTTCGTCATCCCCGTCCTTGGGCCGGAAGCTCTTCACGCCGGCCCAGGCCTCGATCAGCGTGCCGTCGACCGGGAAAGGCTCGTCCGAGAGCAGGCCGCGCACCTTGGCATGGCCGGTGACCGCCGCCAGGAACCGCTGGGCGATGTCGCCGTCCAGCAGGCGGTCGCGGTTCTTGGAGAACACCGTTGGGTGCCAGACCTCGTCATCGCTCCCGAGCCCGACAAACCAGCGGCACAGCAGAGCGTAGTCCAGCTGCTCCATCAGCTGGCGCTCCGAGCGCGCACCTCAGGTGAGAACTTGTTCGTCGTCCGGTTCGTCATGACCCCATCCTCTCAGGAGTTGGGGGCCTCCGGCAAACCCGGGGCGGTTCAGTTCCGTCAGTTCGGGCCGGGGGGCTGGGAAACGAAAGGGGGCGGCCGAAGCCGCCCCGGATTTCGTGCCATGACCGACCGGGGCCGGAAGGCTTGTTAACGGCTGGACCGCGAGTTCCCATCGGCTAAACGGGTTGGTCACCGTTACGGGAAAACTAAACCAGATTTGCAACGGCCGTCAACCTTCGCCTATGGTTCGCGAAGAGGGGTCGCAGCCGCAACTACGAGCACGATCCGACTTTGCGTTCCAAGGACGACGGCGCATTAGATGCCACATCGGGCGGCCCTATGCAAAAGCTCATGTTCTGCCCGACAGCCTGTGGTTAATAACTATCAAAGCCGAATGTGCTCGTAAAACACTTTTCTTGACGGGCGGCTGCGGTAGCCTCACTCTCCCGTACAGGTGAGCCGATGGGAATCACCGGAAAGGAGCGGGTCATGCGCCACACGCGCAAAACCAGAAGAACGTGAGTGGCCGGCTCTCGCATGCCGCAATGGATGCACTGGCCGCCCTCCACCTTGAGCCCTTAAGCCCAACCGCAGCCCGGCGACGTGTGGACTAGCCCTCCGCACGTCGCCGATTTTTTTTACCTCATCGCAGCGGCATTGGCGAGAAAGTTGACGATCTTGCATTTTGTACTTTTTTTATTGAAATTCCTATTCTTGTTAGGTGCCGTTGGTGATGCCTGGTCCGAGGAGCTAGCAAAACATGAACCAGATCCAAGGGGCTCGTCGTTCCGTTGACGACGACGCCGACAAGATGTCAAAACCCCTGCACTACCGCATCGGCATCGATCTGGGCACGAACTCGCTGGGGTGGTGCTGCATCGCCCTGGATGCGGATGGGAACCCGGTGCGTCTTCTCCCTCATGGGCTTGGCGTCCGGATCTTTCCGGACGGGCGCGATCCTCAATCGCAGCAGTCGCTGGCCGCGGATCGGCGGCTGGCACGTCAGGCGCGGCGGCGGCGCGACCGCAGCTTGCGGCGCAAGCGTGACCTGCTGCGCGCCCTTGTCGCCCAGGGGCTGATGCCCGCCGACCCGACGGCGCGCAAGGTCTTAGAGGCGCTGGAGCCCTATGATCTGCGCCGCCGCGCCCTGTCCGAACGGCTGGAGCCGCACGCGCTCGGCCGGGCCCTGTTCCATCTGGGCCAGCGCCGCGGCTTCAAATCCATGCGCGTGGCGGGCGAAGAGGACAACGAGAAGGGGGCCATCGATGCCGGGATCGCCCAGCTGGTCGAGGAGATGGCGGCGACGGAGGCGGTGACGGTTGGTGCCTATCTGCGCCACCGGCTGGATGCAGGACAACCGGCCCGCGCCCGGCCGATGCGGACCGGGGTAAAGGTCAGCTACCCCTTCTATCCCGCCCGTCGCCTGATCGAAGCGGAGTTCGACGCGATCCGCGCGGCCCAGGTGCCGCACCACCCGGACGTGTCCGACGCAGGCTGGGATGAGATCCGCCGGACCATGTTCCGCCAGCGTGATCTGAAGCCGGTCAAGCCGGGACGCTGCACCCTGTATCCGGAGGATGAGCGCGCGCCTTGGGCACTGCCGATCGCCCAGACCTTCCGCATCCTGCATGAACTCTCAAATCTGCGCTGGCAGACCGACCCGCGCCAGGCGCCCTGTCCCCTGGACCCGGACCAGAGGCTGAAGCTTCTCCGGGCGCTTCAGGCCCATGAGGGACTGACCTTCGCCAAGATCCGTAAGACCGCCGGCCTGCCGGGGGGGGCGGAGATCAACCTGGAGGATGAGAAGCGTGACGGGCTGGACGGGGATGAGACGGCCGCCATCCTGCGCGGCAAGGGCAAGCGGGTGCGGCTGGGGAGCGCCTGGGATGCCATGCCGCCCGACCGGCGCACGGCCCTGGTGGAGCTGTGGCTGAGGGAGCAGGACGAGGAGAAACTGACCGCCGCCCTCCAGGCGGAATTCGGCCTGGATGCGGAGACTGCGCGCAAGGTCGTCGCCGCACCGCTGCCGCAGGGGCATTGCCGTCTCGGCCGCCGTGCGCTCGCCGTCATCGTCCCGCTGATGGAAGGGGGAAAGAGCTTCCCGGAGGCCGCCGCCGCCCTGGGCCTGCACCATTCCGACCTGCGCGGCCATATGACGGACCGGTCGGTCCTGCCCTATTACGGGGAGGCGTGCGAGCGCTTCGTCGCCTTCGGGTCGGGTGAGCCGGCCGACCGGGAGCGCGGGGATGAAACGGCGTTCTTCGGTCGGGTGCCGAACCCGACCGTCCACATGGCGCTCAACCAGCTGCGCGTTGTCCTGAACGCCATCATCGCCGAACACGGCAAGCCGACGGAGATCGTCGTCGAGCTGGCCCGCGATCTGAAGCGGTCGGCCCGCGAGCGGGCGGAGGCGCAGAAGAAGCAGGCGGAGAACCAGCGCGCCAATGAGGCTCGGGACAAGATCATCCGGGAGTACGGCCTGGAACCGTCGGGCGAGCTGCGCACCCGCCTGAAGCTGTGGGAGGAGCAGGGGCCACCCCATGACCGCCCCTGCCCCTATACCGGCCAACAGATCGGCATCAAGCAGCTGTTCTCCGCCGCGGTGGAGATCGACCATATCCTGCCCTTCAGCCGGTCCTTCGACGACTCACTGAACAACCGCGTCGTCTGCCTGCGCGAGGCCAACCGCGCCAAGCGCAACAAGACCCCGTTCGAGGCCTTCGGCCCGGGCCAGCCCCGCCCGCCCGGCATCGCCCCGTGGGAAGAGATCGAGGCCTGGGCCAAACGCAACCGCAACAAGGGCAAGCGCTGGCGGTTCGAGCCGGAGGCGATGCACCGCTTCGATGCCGAGGGCGGCTTCCTGGGCCGGCAGTTGAACGAGACCCGCCAGCTCTCCCGCCTTGCTCGGATCTACCTGCAGAGCCTCTTTCCCGATCCGGAGACCCAGCCGGTAGGTCGCCGCAACCCCGTGCGCGTAACCAGTGGCACGCTCACCGGTCTGTTGCGGGCCAAGTGGGGGCTGAACGGGCTGCTGGGCGACGAGAACCGCAAGACCCGCACCGACCACCGACACCACGCGGTGGACGCCGCCGTCATCGCCTGTATCGACCAGGCGACCCTGCAGAAGGTGCAGACGGCGGCCGGCCGGGCAGAGGCGTTCGAGGACAAGGTGCGCCTGCTCGATGACCTGGAGCCACCCTTCCCCACCTTCCGCGACCAGGTGGCCGCCCGCATCCACCGGGTCGCCGTTTCCCATCGGCCCGAGCACGGGCTGTCGCAGCCGAAGGACGGCGGGCCGCTCCGCAAGGGCACGGGCCGCACGTCGGGACGGCTGCATGAGGAGACGGCCTACGGCATCATCCCGCCGCACCGGCGCGACCCGGCTGCGCCGGACAGGAACCGTGACCCGGAGGGACACACGCTTGTCTACCGGAAGGGATTCGCCGACCTGAACCGCAATGAAGCCGCGCGCATCCGCGACCCGGCGCTGCGCGACGCGGTGCTCGCAGCCCTGGCACACCTGCCCGAGAAGGCCACTGCTAAAGCGGTGCGGGAGGTCCTGGACGCGTTCGCGCTGGCCCAGACCGAAACAGGCGGGCCCTGGGCCGGCTTGCGCCATGTGCGCCTGACCAAGCCGGAGAAGGACTTCATCCCGATCCACGACCGCCGCACCGGCCTGCCCTACAAGGCGGTGGTGGCGGGCGAGAACCTGTGCGTGGATGTCGTCCGCGTGCCCGACGGCAAGGGGGGTGTGCGCTGGGAGGGGCGGGGGATCACGGTTTTCGCCGGCAACCGTGGCGGCGGTCTTCCCGCCCTGGGGCCGGATGGGGTGATGCGCCTGTTCAAGGGCGACTGCGTCCGCCTGGCCGGGGAAGACACGGTATACCGTGTCGTCCAGCTTGAGGTGGCCGGCCAGCGGGTACGGCTCGCCGCCGTGCACGAGGCCGGCACGCTCCAGAAGCGGCACGACGATCCCGATGACGGGTTCCGTTGGCTGCTGATCGCCTTCGACCAGCTCCGCCGGCGCGGAGGGCGCAAGGTCAATGTCGGCCCGACGGGCCGGGTCAAGGACCCGGGTCCCCATCCCGACAGCGCGGGCGCAGGAGCGTGAAAAATGGTCGGGCGGGTGGTCGAGATCGCGGGGGAGGGGCGGCATCTGTCACTCCACCGCGGCTTCCTCCTCGTCCGGTCGGACGGGGTGGAGGTCGGTCGTGTTCCGCTGGACGACATCGCCGCGGTTGTCGCCAACGCCCATGGCCTCACCCACTCGACCAACCTTCTGCTGGCCCTGACCGAGCGGGGCATCCCCTTCGTCCTGTGTGCAGCAAACCACCAGCCGGCCGCCATTCTCTGGCCTGTTGACGGCCATCACATCCAGGCCGGGCGTATGCGTGCGCAGATCGCCGCGCGCCAGCCGCTGGTCAAGCGGTGCTGGCAGTCCCTGGTCAAGGCCAAGATCGAGAATCAAGGTGCCGTGCTCGCGGCGCTCGGCCGGCCGGCCGGTGCTTTCGACGGGCTGGCAGCGCGGGTACGATCGGGCGATCCGGACAATCTGGAGGGCCAGGCGGCACGGCGGTACTGGCCTCTCCTGCTCGGTGACGGGTTCCGGCGTGACCCCGATCTGCCCGGCACGAACGGACTGCTCAACTATGGCTATACGATCCTGCGCAGCGGTACCGCCCGTGCGGTGATGGCGGCCGGCCTGCACCCGTCCCTGGGACTGCACCACCGCAGTGCGGTCAACGCCATGGCGCTTGTTGACGACTTGATGGAACCGTTCCGGCCCCTCGCCGATCTGCTGGTGGTCCGGCTGCTGGATTCGGGCGTGTCGGAGGTGACACCGGAGGCCAAGCGGCAGCTTGCGGCCCTGCTGGAAGCCGATCTGCCGACCCGTCTGGGGCGAACCCCGGTGGTGACGTGCCTGCAACGCCTTGCCCTTTCGCTGGCGCAGATGTTCGAAACGGGGCGCGGCGCGCCTGATCTGCCGCTGTCGCCCTTGCCGCTCGACTTGGCGCCGGTCGAATCTGGCCCATCCACCCCATGCTGAGCGGGTACCGCATCATGTGGGTGATGGTGCTGTTCGACCTCCCCGTCCTGACCAAGTCCCAGCGGAAGGCAGCAACCCGGTTCCGTAATGATCTGCTCGATCTCGGCTTCGAAATGTCGCAGTTTTCCGTCTACCTGCGGCATTTCGCCGGTAAGGAGCAGGCAGAGGTGGCAGTGCGGAAGATCGGCGCGGTGGTGCCTGCCACCGGGGCGGTCCACGTTCTGACCTTCACCGACCGGCAATATGCAGCCATGGTCTGTTTCGACGGGCGCACCGTCGGCAGGAAGAAAAGCCGCGACCAGTTCGTGCTGTTCTGAGGGATTCCGCCATGTTCCAAGGAGAACCCCGACCCGCTTTCATCCATCTTTTCAATGGATTGCGTCGGGTCGGAGTTTAGCCGATGGGAACTCGCGGTCCAGCCGCAACATCCGGCAGCTCCTCCGCGGCCATCTCAGCAGTTTAGCCGATGGGAACTCGCGGTCCAGCCGCAACGCAGCCATGGCGCTGGCGCGCTCCAGCAGAAGTTTAGCCGATGGGAACTCGCGGTCCAGCCGCAACGCAGAGTTACTTCTCTTCACCGTCGGTTGTAGTTTAGCCGATGGGAACTCGCGGTCCAGCCGCAACCCGCGCCGGCAGTCGGTCGGGGCCACGTCGAGTTTAGCCGATGGGAACTCGCGGTCCAGCCGCAACCATCCGTTCGGTCGGCAGATCGTCGTCCGCAGTTTAGCCGATGGGAACTCGCGGTCCAGCCGCAACGCGCTGACGGTATGGATCAGCTTGTCCATGAGTTTAGCCGATGGGAACTCGCGGTCCAGCCGCAACTGGCCCGGGACGCGATCGGCGCGCTGCTGAAGTTTAGCCGATGGGAACTCGCGGTCCAGCCGCAACCCCGCCACCAGGGCGGACAGCGCGGCCCGCAGTTTAGCCGATGGGAACTCGCGGTCCAGCCGCAACGATCGGCTGATGCGAACGGCGTTCGCATGAAGTTTAGCCGATGGGAACTCGCGGTCCAGCCGCAACGCAGAGGCCCACGGTCAGGGCCAGCGCCAGAGTTTAGCCGATGGGAACTCGCGGTCCAGCCGCAACCAGGCCGGCCAGCGCCTCGCGCGCCCAGCTAGTTTAGCCGATGGGAACTCGCGGTCCAGCCGCAACCGCCGGCAACCGCCTGAACGCCGCCGCGGTGAGTTTAGCCGATGGGAACTCGCGGTCCAGCCGCAACCTGGGGGGGCTGACGCCTGCGGCTGGCGGGAAGTTTAGCCGATGGGAACTCGCGGTCCAGCCGCAACCCGGAACTGAAGCGTGTCCTCCGCCATGCGAGTTTAGCCGATGGGAACTCGCGGTCCAGCCGCAACCGACCTCCTCCTTGAGATGCTCTTCGCAGCAGTTTAGCCGATGGGAACTCGCGGTCCAGCCGCAACCCCCCACGGCTTCGACCACCCACCACGCGGAGTTTAGCCGATGGGAACTCGCGGTCCAGCCGCAACAAGATCCGCGCGAGCGGATGCCGCGCCAGAGAGTTTAGCCGATGGGAACTCGCGGTCCAGCCGCAACTATGTCCGCCTGCGGCGCCGTCGCCTGGGAGTTTAGCCGATGGGAACTCGCGGTCCAGCCGCAACCAGGCGCCGGGACAGATGGCCGTGATCCTGAGTTTAGCCGATGGGAACTCGCGGTCCAGCCGCAACTACCACATGCACCGCGAGCATCCCGGCGACAGTTTAGCCGATGGGAACTCGCGGTCCAGCCGCAACGATAGGCCGTTGATGCTGTTGGCCTGCTGCAGTTTAGCCGATGGGAACTCGCGGTCCAGCCGCAACGGAGCCGCGGAAGCAGCTTCGGGAGCGCCGGAGTTTAGCCGATGGGAACTCGCGGTCCAGCCGCAACGTGCTCGGGCGCGGGGGTTACCAGCCCTCGAGTTTAGCCGATGGGAACTCGCGGTCCAGCCGCAACGGGCTGCTCCGCCTACACCGGGACGGCGGCAGTTTAGCCGATGGGAACTCGCGGTCCAGCCGCAACGCTTACTCCAGCCCGACCGCGGCGCGGTACAGTTTAGCCGATGGGAACTCGCGGTCCAGCCGCAACGCCGGGTCCTGCGCGGCGCCCAGCGCAGGGAGTTTAGCCGATGGGAACTCGCGGTCCAGCCGCAACACCTCCTCCTCCGTGTTGCCCTGCTCTAGGAGTTTAGCCGATGGGAACTCGCGGTCCAGCCGCAACTGGGGGGCCGCGATCCGCTTCGCGCCCGCCAGTTTAGCCGATGGGAACTCGCGGTCCAGCCGCAACCCCCGTTGCACCAAACCGCGCAACCTTCGAAGTTTAGCCGATGGGAACTCGCGGTCCAGCCGCAACCGACACTGTATCGACTGACATGGAAGGACAAGTTTAGCCGATGGGAACTCGCGGTCCAGCCGCAACGTTCTCGTGCTGGAATGCCAGCGACCCGAAAGTTTAGCCGATGGGAACTCGCGGTCCAGCCGCAACGCAGGGCCGCGCTGTGCTGCGCGGCCTCGATAGTTTAGCCGATGGGAACTCGCGGTCCAGCCGCAACCGTGACTGGCGTCATGCGCTAAATGGGTAGAGTTTAGCCGATGGGAACTCGCGGTCCAGCCGCAACATTCGCCGCCCCCTTGCGACGCTTCACCCAAGTTTAGCCGATGGGAACTCGCGGTCCAGCCGCAACGGACCGTACAAGTGGGACACCAAGGTCGTGAGTTTAGCCGATGGGAACTCGCGGTCCAGCCGCAACACCAGCGGCGGGCTGATGTTCTGGACGCTGAGTTTAGCCGATGGGAACTCGCGGTCCAGCCGCAACCTTGTCGGTCGTGCGGTAGACACCCGACGGAGTTTAGCCGATGGGAACTCGCGGTCCAGCCGCAACGCGCCACGCGCCCACGCGTCAGATCACGACAGTTTAGCCGATGGGAACTCGCGGTCCAGCCGCAACGCCACTGATCTGCACGAAACCGCGGCCGTCAGTTTAGCCGATGGGAACTCGCGGTCCAGCCGCAACTGGCGCGGTCCATTCCGCTGGGTAGCCTTCAGTTTAGCCGATGGGAACTCGCGGTCCAGCCGCAACCCGGCCGGCCGGCCGAAATCCACGACCACCAGTTTAGCCGATGGGAACTCGCGGTCCAGCCGCAACATGTCCCGAGAGTTCCTGACGGACCAGGACAGTTTAGCCGATGGGAACTCGCGGTCCAGCCGCAACGGCGTGCCCAGCCGGTCGCCACACAGGTGCTAGTTTAGCCGATGGGAACTCGCGGTCCAGCCGCAACGCATGACATCATCCTCGGCGGTGCCGCCACGAGTTTAGCCGATGGGAACTCGCGGTCCAGCCGCAACGCGGAGGAGCTGCCGGATACGAACGGCGTTAGTTTAGCCGATGGGAACTCGCGGTCCAGCCGCAACCGCAGGTCGGGCACGGCACATGGTAGGTCTCAGTTTAGCCGATGGGAACTCGCGGTCCAGCCGCAACCTGGAGCTTGTCCTGGGTCTTCACCTGATAAGTTTAGCCGATGGGAACTCGCGGTCCAGCCGCAACCCAGAGGATGGCCCGCAGAGCCTCGGCATCGGAGTTTAGCCGATGGGAACTCGCGGTCCAGCCGCAACTTGTTGATGTGCCCACGGATCAGCTCCTGAAGTTTAGCCGATGGGAACTCGCGGTCCAGCCGCAACCACCAGCGTTGCATGGACGTGCTGGGCGCCAGTTTAGCCGATGGGAACTCGCGGTCCAGCCGCAACATGACATGGACGCGCACGGCGCCAGGAGCCAGTTTAGCCGATGGGAACTCGCGGTCCAGCCGCAACACCTTCGCTTCGTTCAGGAGCTGTGCCGCGAGTTTAGCCGATGGGAACTCGCGGTCCAGCCGCAACACCACGCACAGGCGGGAGAAGTCCTGCGCGAGTTTAGCCGATGGGAACTCGCGGTCCAGCCGCAACGCAGCAACGCACCTGCATGTGCTGTGCCCGAGTTTAGCCGATGGGAACTCGCGGTCCAGCCGCAACACCTATGCCGCCTGGACGGTCATGCTGACCAGTTTAGCCGATGGGAACTCGCGGTCCAGCCGCAACCTACCTCCGCAACAGCGGCACGGGGGAGGTAGTTTAGCCGATGGGAACTCGCGGTCCAGCCGCAACGTGACGGTCGACGGGGTCGCGGCCTCCATCAGTTTAGCCGATGGGAACTCGCGGTCCAGCCGCAACGGGGATGGGGTGCGGACGAAGGCGGTCCTGAGTTTAGCCGATGGGAACTCGCGGTCCAGCCGCAACGTAGCGGCGGTTGATGATCTTGGCGGCGGGAGTTTAGCCGATGGGAACTCGCGGTCCAGCCGCAACTTCCGGTCCTTGCGCCAGTTCCGTCAGCTTAGAGCGCGTAACGAAACCTGCGCTCGGGTGTTGGGAGAGGCATGGCAGCCCCTCTCGTATC
>NZ_JBHTCM010000019.1:0-36433 GCF_042665545.1 Rhodocista pekingensis
AACGCGCAGGATGGTCCGACGACTATGCACGCGCCATCCTCGGGCAAATGCGATAGCCGTGGGACCTTCCTTCGCCCCCCTTGACAGGGGAAGGGGGACTGATTACCTCGCTGGCACTCACCGCGGGTGAGTGCTAACAACAGGCTCATCCCGAGTCCTTTGCCTTCTGAAAGGGAGAGACACATGAGGTTCCGTCCGCTGCACGACCGCGTCGTGGTGAAGCGCGTCGAGTCCGAGCAGAAGACCGCTGGCGGCATCATCATCCCGGACACCGCGAAGGAGAAGCCGCAGGAAGGCGAGATCATCGCCGTCGGCTCCGGCGCCCGCGACGAGTCCGGCAAGCTGATCGCGCTGGACGTCAAGGTCGGCGACCGCGTCCTGTTCGGCAAGTGGTCCGGCACCGAGGTGAAGATCGACGGTGTCGAGTACCTGATCATGAAGGAAAGCGACATCATGGGCGTGCTGGAGGCTTCCTCCGCCGCCAAGGCCGCCTGAGCGGCCGCGCTTCCCCCGGGCAACGCTCACCAGACCTAGATTCAAGGGACGAAAACCATGGCTGCCAAGGAAGTGAAGTTCGGCTCCGACGCGCGCGCCAAGATGCTGCGCGGCGTGGACATCCTGGCCGATGCGGTGAAGGTCACGCTCGGCCCCAAGGGCCGCAACGTCGTGATCGAGAAGAGCTTCGGCGCGCCGCGCATCACCAAGGACGGCGTGACCGTCGCCAAGGAGATCGAGCTTTCCGACAAGTTCGAGAACATGGGCGCGCAGATGGTGAAGGAGGTCGCCCAGAAGACGGCGGACCTCGCCGGTGACGGCACCACCACCGCGACCGTGCTCGCCCAGGCCATCGTCCGCGAGGGTGCCAAGGCCATCGCCGCCGGCATGAACCCGATGGACGTGAAGCGCGGCGTTGACGTTGCCGTGCAGACCGTCGTGGACGACATCAAGTCCCGCTCGCGCAAGGTCACGACCAACGACGAGATCGCCCAGGTCGGCACCATCTCCGCCAACGGCGAGGCCGAGATCGGCAAGATGATCGCCGAGGCCATGCAGAAGGTCGGCAACGAGGGCGTCATCACGGTCGAGGAGGCCAAGGCGCTGGAGACCGAGCTGGACGTCGTCGAGGGCATGCAGTTCGACCGCGGCTATCTCTCCCCGTACTTCGTCACCAACGCCGACAAGATGGTGGCGGAGCTGGAGAGCCCGTACATCCTCCTGTTCGAGAAGAAGCTCTCCGGCTTGCAGGCCATGCTCCCGGTCCTCGAGGCCGTGGTGCAGTCCTCCCGTCCGCTGCTGATCGTGGCCGAGGACGTCGAGGGCGAGGCGCTGGCCACGCTGGTGGTCAACAAGCTGCGCGGCGGCCTCAAGGTCGCGGCCGTGAAGGCGCCGGGCTTCGGTGACCGCCGCAAGGCGATGCTGGAGGACATGGCCATCCTGACCGGCGGCCAGGTCGTCTCCGAAGACCTCGGCATCAAGCTGGAGAACGTCTCCCTGGAGATGCTCGGCCAGGCCAAGAAGGTCGTCATCACCAAGGACAACACCACGATCGTCGACGGCGCCGGCTCCAAGGAGGACATCCAGGCCCGCATCGTCCAGATCAAGGCGCAGATCGAGGAGACCACCTCCGACTACGACCGCGAGAAGCTCCAGGAGCGTCTGGCCAAGCTCGCCGGCGGCGTCGCGGTGATCCGCGTCGGCGGTGCGACCGAGGTCGAGGTGAAGGAGCGCAAGGACCGCGTTGACGACGCGATGCACGCCACCCGCGCGGCGGTGGAAGAGGGCATCGTGGCCGGCGGCGGCGTCGCCCTGCTCTACGCCACCAAGGCGCTGGACAAGCTGACCGCGGTCAACGAGGACCAGAAGTTCGGCATCGACATCGTCCGCAAGGCCCTTCAGGCCCCGGTCCGTCAGATCGCCCAGAACGCCGGCTTCGACGGCTCGGTGATCGTCGGCAAGCTGCTGGAGAAGGGTGAGACCAACTTCGGCTTCAACGCCCAGGCGGGCGAGTACGGCGACATGTTCAAGTTCGGCGTCATCGACCCGACGAAGGTCGTGCGCGCCGCGCTCCAGGACGCCGCGTCGGTCGCCGGCCTGCTGATCACGACCGAGGCCATGATCGGCGAGAAGCCGGAGAAGAAGGCCCCCGTCGGCGCCCCCGGCGGCATGGGCGGCATGGGCGACATGGACTTCTAAGGTCCCGTCCCCGGCCGACCGGCCAGAGACGGAAAACCCCCGGCGGAGCGATCCGCCGGGGGTTTTCTTTTGTCCGACGCTGGTGGGCCTGCCGTCAGATCTTTCTGGTCAGCGCCCCCAGGGCGGCGGACACGGCTTTTCCGACCGCCTGAAGGGCGCCGTCCACCCGGGCCGATGCCGCGGCACCGGCCCGCGCCGCCGCCCCCACGGCACCGACCCCCGGCGCCGCCGGAGGGGCAGTGGCGGAAGGGGCTGCGGCGGGAGGAGATGCAGTCGCGGGGCTGCCGGTCTTGCCTGTCCGGCGGGGAGCGGTCGCCGTCGCGGAAGGCCCGGAGGGCGGCGGTCCGGCAGCGAGTGCCAGGAGCCGCGCCTCGTTGCGCTGCGCCAGCTGCTGCACGGCCGCATCGTTGCGCGCCGCCAGCGCCGCCGCACCCGTCGGGTCGGTGGCCCCCGGCGTCGGCGTGCCCGGCGTCGTGCTCCCCGGTGTCGCGCTCCCCGGTGTCGGGGCGTCCGGCCGGTCCTGCGGGGCCTCTGCTGCGGCGTTGTCCGTCATCGGGTCATACTACCGGAACGGGAACGGATGCCAAGGCCGCCGACTGAAGACACCGGCAAAGAGAGCGAAAAATCCAGAGAGAGCGGTGCGGCCGGGTGGCCTCTCACTCCGGCTGCATGGCGCGGAGGGACTGGCGGGCGAGGTCCTTGAGGGCGGCGCGCAGGCGGGCGATCTCGGCGGCGGCGGTCTCGTAGTCCTCCACCAGATTGCCGACCAGCGAGGCCGGGTCCGACGCCTGGTCGGGGAAGCGGTCGCGCGCCTTCGCGGCCCGGCGGCGGAGGCGCTCGACGATGTCTTCTTCCTGCATGGCGGCTGACCTGCGAAGGAACCCGGCGACGGGGGACGGGACCGCGGCGTCCGGGGCGCATTCACCGGGTGCCGCAGCGGCGGAACCGCCGCAATACACGACCGGCCGGCCCAAGGAAAGCGCGCGCTCGGTCAGGGCGTGATCCCACTCCCCCCGCCACCCTGCCTGGATCGGGCGTCCGGTCCGTGCGGCCGGGGAACACGGATGAACACGGATATCCACGGATGACACGGATCAGGGCCAACCCTCGCCCGTGGATGGTCACCCGTTCTCAGATGGCCGGGCTCCCCGGCCGCCCTGCCGGGATCGGGCGTCCGGGCCGAGTGGCAGGGGAACATGGATGACACGGATTCCGGCTGCACCGGCCACGGACAAGAACCGGTTCCCATCCGTGGCCATCCGTGGATATCCGTGTTCATCCGTGTCTCAAGTTGCCCGGCCCCCGGGACACGGGCGCCGGGAGGCGGCCGTCGGGAAGCGGGATCAGGACGCGGCGTCAGGGTAGGCGATGGCGACGACCTCGATCTCCTCCGGCCCCTGCGGGGTGCGCAGGGTGACGAGGTCGCCCTCGCGCGCCTTCAGCAGGGCGCGGGCGATGGGGGAGATCCAGCTCACCTTGCCCTGGTCCATGTCCGCCTCGTCGATGCCGACGATGGTGACGGTGCGCTCCGTCCCGTCCTCCCGGGCATAGGTGACGGTGGCGCCGAAGAAGACCTGGTCGCGCCGCGGCTGCCGGGAGGCGTCCACCACCTCGGCGTTCTCCAGCCGCTTGCTCAGGAAGCGGATGCGGCGGTCGATCTCGCGCAGCCGCTTCTTGCCGTAGATGTAGTCGCCGTTCTCCGAGCGGTCGCCGTTGCCGGCGGCCCAGGCCACCACCTCCACCACCTTCGGCCGCTCCACCCGCAGGAGCGAGCGCAGCTCCTCCTGCATCCGGCGGAAGCCCTCCGGCGTCATGTAGTTGCGGGTGCCGGCGGGTATCCGCGGGGCGTCGTCCTCGTCCTCGTCCTGGGTGCCTGCGGGGCGCATGGTCGTCGCGGGTCCGGTGCTGCGGTCTGGGGGCCGAGAGCTAACGCCGCCGGCCCGCCCTGGCAAGGGGAACGGCTCCCGCGCCGCGCCGGCCCGGAGCGACAGCCGGGCGGTATCCGCGGCGGCCCCCCCGGCGGCCGGCAGGGGGCCATTTTCCGCCGTCCGCGCCGGTCCCCCCCTTTCCGCGGGCGTCGGGATTTGCCATGGTCGCCCCGCCGCCGGCCGCCGGCCGGCGGGACCTTTCCGTTTCTGGATGGCGACCGAGATGCCGACCGACCTGCGCCCGTCCTCCACCGTCCCCGGCACCGCTGCCCGCGGCCCTGCCGTCCGCGGCCCCATGGTTCCGGTGCCGCGCTGGATGCTGCGCCTGACCCTGGGCCTGTGCCTGCTGTTCGCGCTGATGCTGTCCGGCCATGCCCTGGCCGGGCTGGGCGGCGCGCCCGCCTGGCTGACCCCGTTCTTGTGGCTGGGCGCCGCCGGCTTCAGCGTCTGGAGCTTCGTGCTGATCGCGCTGCATCTCGGGCAGGAGCGGACGCTCGCCCGCGGCACCCGGCTGCTGCTGACGGGCCTCGCCGCCCTGGTCATGGGCGTCACCGCCTCGCTGGCCGTCACGGCCCTGATGACGGGGCTGGGTGCGGGCGGCTGAGCCCGGCCGCCTCCCGCCGCCTCCCACCGCCTCCCGGTCCTGCCGCCCGGGTTTTACTGCGCTGCGGGAGCCGAATCCGACCTCCGGCGTTACCTGTCCGACCGACAGGCGACGACGGAGGGGGGCCGATGCGCAGACTGCCGGGCAGAGTGCCGCGCGGGCGGCTCTGCGCGCCGGGGCCTTGGCGGGTCCGGCCGCGGCGGCTCGCCCTGGCCGCGGCACTGCTGCTGGCCGCCGCGCCCGGCCCGGCCCGGACCGCGCAGCCGGCCCCCTCCGCGGCCCCGGACGGGACGCTGGGCCAGATCCCCGGCGACTATGAGGTGCATGGCGAGCTGATCCTCGTCTCCGGCCAGCTCGAAGGCTTCTTCGAGGCCTGCGGCTTCGGGCGCAAGCCCGACCGCGACGAGCTGATGCGCTGGTACGAGCATTACCGCCTCGCCCGCAGCATGGGGCGCATCCAGGGCATCTACGACCTGGGCGTCGCGCTGGGGCGCGAAGGCCCCTGCACGGCCGGGCACCACACCGCCCTGGTGCGGCAGTGGCAGACCCTGCTGACCCGCACGCTCGCCTATGTGGACGCCTACCGGCGCTGATACCCGGCCGCAGCGGCGTGTCCGGCCCGGCGCCGTCCGGGGCAAGGCGGATTCCTTCCGGCGGCGGAGCGTGTAGGATGGGGCGATGAGCCTCCGCCTGCATACCCTGCCGCCCGAGCTGCCCTTCGTGGACGCGCTCGCCGCCGGCATCCTGGACCGTGTCGGCGCCGATCCGCTGGCGCTGTCGCGGGTCACCGTGCTGCTGCCCACGGCCCGCGCCGTGCGCTCCCTGCGCGAGGCGTTCCTGCGCCTGTCGGACGGGCGTCCGGTGCTGCTGCCGCGGCTGTCGCCCCTGGGCGAGGTGGATGCGGACGAGGTGGCCCTGGCGCTGGAGGGGCTGGCCGGGGAGGGGCTCGCCGGGGGGGCGGGCGGCCTCTCCGTCCCGCCCTCCGTCTCCCCGCTCAGGCGGCAGCTCCTGCTGGCGCGGCTGATCCTGAAGGCCGAGGGGCTGGCCGCGACCCGGGCGCAGGCCGCCCGGCTGGCGGCCGAGCTGGCCCGGCTGCTGGACCAGGTGCAGGCCGAGCGGCTGTCCTTCGAGCGGCTGCAGACCCTGGTCCCGGCCGACTATGCCGGGCACTGGCAGGTCACCCTGACCTTCCTGGAGATCGTCACCCGCCTCTGGCCCGAGGTGCTGGCGGAGGAAGGCTGCGTCGATCCCGCGGTGGAGCGCGACGCCCGCCTGCTGGCCCTGGCCCGCGCCTGGGAGCTGCGGCCGCCGCCGGGGCCGGTGATCGCCGCGGGCGTCACCGGCAGCATCCCCGCCACGGCGGACCTGCTGGCCGTGGTGGCGCGGCTGCCGCAGGGGGCGGTGGTGCTGCCCGGCCTGGACCTGGGGATGGACGAGGCCACCTGGGCCGGGCTGGACGGGTCGCACCCGCAGGCCGGCCTGAAGAACCTGCTGGAGCGGCTGGGAGCGGAGCGCCGCGACGTCACCCCCTGGCCCTTGCCCGCCACGGGGCCGCTGGCGGTGGCGCCGCGCTCCCCCGCCGCCCGGGCGCGCCTGCTGGCCGAGGCCCTGCGCCCGGCCGAGACGACGGAAGCGTGGCGCGCCCTGCCCGCCCTGCCGCCCGACGCGCTGGCCGGCGTCAGCCGCATCGACGCCCCCACCCCGCAGGAGGAGGCGGGGGTGATCGCCCTGATGATGCGGCAGGCGCTGGAGACGCCGGGCCGCACGGCGGCGCTGGTGACGCCGGACCGCGCCCTCGCCCGCCGGGTAGCGATGGCCCTGCGCCGCTGGGGCGTGGAGGTGGACGACAGCGCCGGCCGCCCGCTGGCCCTGACCCCGGTCGGCAGCTATCTGCGCCTGCTGGCGGACTTCGCCGCGACGCCGACGCCGGTCGGGCTGCTGGCGCTGCTGAAGCACCCGCTGGCGGCCGGCGGGACGGAGCCGGCGGAGTTCCGCGCCCTGGCCCGCGCGCTGGAGCGTGCCGTGCTGCGCGGCCCGCGCCCGGCGGAGGGATTCGCCGGCCTGCGTCGGGCGCTGGAGGCGGCGGAGCCGCGCCGCTTCGACGGGCCGGAGGAGCGGTCGCGGCTGGCCGGGTTCCTGCTGGATCTGGAACGCCGCATCGGCGGGCTGTGCGCCGCCATGGCGGACGGCCCCCGGCCGCTCCCGGACTGGCTGGAGCTGCACGGGCAGGCGGCGGAGCTGCTGGCGGCGACGGCGCGGGAGCCCGGCGCCCTGCGCGTCTGGGCCGGCGACGACGGCGAGGCCGCCGCCCGCTTCCTGCGCGAGGCCGCGGACGCCGCGCGCGGCTTCCCCGAGCTGGGCGGGGCGGACTATGCCGCGCTGGTCGAGGTGCTGATGGCCGGCCGGGCCGTGCGCCCGCGCTACGGCCTGCATCCGCGCCTGCATATCCTCGGCCTGATGGAGGCCCGCCTGCAGCAGTTCGACCTGACCATCCTGGGCGGGCTGAACGAGGGCACCTGGCCCCCCGCACCGCCCGCCGACCCGTGGATGAGCCGGCCCATGCGGACCGCCTTCGGCCTGCCGGCACCGGAGCGCCGGATCGGCCAGACGGCGCACGACTTCGCCCAGGCCGCCGGTGCGGCCGAGCTGGTGCTGACCCGGTCGGAACGGGTGGACGGCACGCCCACCGTGCCGTCGCGCTGGCTGCTGCGGCTGGACACGGTGCTGGAGGCCGCCGGGCTGCCCCGCCTGCCGGGCCGCGACGCGGGCCACTGGCTGGCGCTCCAGGCGGCGCTGGACTGGCCGGAGCGGGTGCGCCCCTGCCCGCCGCCCGCCCCCACCCCGCCGGTCGCGGCGCGGCCGCGGCGGCTGTCCGTCACCCAGGTCGAGACCTGGATGCGCGATCCTTATGCCATCTATGCCCGGCACGTCCTGAACCTCCAGGCGCTGGAGCCGGTGGACGCCGACCCGGGCGCCGCCGAACGAGGGCAGTTCATCCACAAGGCGCTGGACGCCTTCGTGCGCGCCTATCCCCGCACCCTGCCGCCCGACGCGCTGGAGCAGCTCCTCGCCTTCGGGCGGGAGGCGTTCGGCCCATTGCTGGAGCAGCCCGCCATCCGCGCCTTCTGGTGGCCGCGCTTCGAGCGCATCGCCGGGTGGTTCCTGGCCCTGGAGGCGGAGCGGCGGGGGCAGGTCGCCGTGCTGGCGACGGAGGCCCGGGGAAAGCTGCGGCTGGACGGTCCCGCCGGACCCTTCACCCTGGTCTGCGTCGCCGACCGCATCGACCGGCTGCCCGACGGGTCGCTGGCGCTGGTGGACTACAAGACCGGCACGCCGCCCGCGGTCCGCGACATCGAGCTGGGCTTCGCGCCGCAGCTCCCGCTGGAGGCGCTGATCGCGCAGGAAGGCGGGTTCGAGGGGCTGGACGCGGCGCCGGTGGGCGAACTGGCCTTCTGGAAGCTGACCGGCGGCGAGCCGGCGGGGGAGGTGCGGCCGGTCAAGGGCGACCTCGCCGATCTGGTGGATCAGGCGCGCGCGGGGCTGTCCCGCCTGATCGCCCTGTTCGACGATCCCGCCACCCCCTACCGCAGCCAGCCGCGCCCCGGCTGGGCACCGCGCTTCAGCGACTACGGCCATCTGGCCCGCATCGCCGAATGGTCCGCCGGCGGCGGGGAGGAGTGAGTGCAGACACCGTGTCCGATCCTGTGCCCGCCTGACGGAGCCCGGCCAGCATGATGCCCGACATCGTCGCCGTTCCCCGCGACATCGACCCCACCGTGCTGCAACGTCGCGCCGCCGATCCGGAGGCCAGCGTCTGGGTCGGGGCGTCGGCCGGCACGGGCAAGACCAAGGTGCTGACCGACCGGGTGCTGCGGCTGATGCTGGCCGGCACCGATCCCGGCCGCATCCTCTGCCTGACCTTCACCAAGGCGGCGGCGGCGGAGATGGCGAACCGCATCGCCGGGCGCCTGTCCTCCTGGGCGGTGGCGGAGGATGACGTGCTGGTGGACCGGCTGGCCGAGCTTACCGGCGACCGGCCGTCGCGTGACCAGGTGGTGGTGGCGCGGCGGCTGTTCGCGCGCGTGCTGGACGCGCCGGGCGGCATGAAGATCCAGACCATCCACGCCTTCTGCCAGTCGCTGCTGCGCCGCTTCCCGCTGGAGGCCGGGCTGGCCCCGAACTTCGAGGTGATGGACGACCGCACCGCCGCCGAACTGCTGGAGCAGGCGAAGCAGGCGGTGCTGGCAGCCGCCCAGGCGGACGGGGACGGCCCGCTGGGCAGCGCCGTCGCCTTCCTGGCCGGGGCGGTGTCGGAGGATGCCTTCGCGGACCTGCTGGCCGAGCTGACGCGGGAGCGCGGCCGGGTCCGCCGCCTGCTGGACCGCCAGGGCGGGCTGGAGGCGACGATCGACGCGGTCCACCGCTTCCTGCGGGTGGAGCGCGGTGCCACCATGGACGGCGTCGTCGCCCGCGCCTGCCGCGACGGCAGTTTCGACGAGGCCGGACTGCGCGCCGCCTGCCGCGCCCTGGCCGGCAGCGGCGGCAAGCAGGACGCCGCGCGCGCCATCGCGCTCCAGGCCTGGCTGGACAACGCCGCCGGCCGCGCCGCCGGGTTCCCGGAGTACGGCCTGCTGTTCCTGACCCGCGAGGGGGAGGTGCGCAAGAGCCTGCTGGGGCGCAAGGCGGCGGACGCCGACCCGGCCGCCCTGGAGGCCTTGCAGCGGGAGGCGCAGCGCATCGTGGACGTGACGGCCGAGGTGAAGTGCGTCGGCGTGGCCCAGGCCACCGCGGCGCTGCTGACCCTGGCCGAAGCGATGCTGGAGACCTATGGCCGGCTGAAGCGGGCCCGCGCGCTGCTGGACTTCGACGACCTGATCCTCACCGCCTCGCGCCTGCTGGCCGGGGAGGGAGGCGCCTGCGCCTGGGTGCTGTTCAAGCTGGACGGCGGCCTGGACCACATCCTGGTGGACGAGGCGCAGGACACCAACCCCGAACAGTGGGACGTGGTGAAGGCCATCGCGGAGGAGTTCTTCGCCGGCCTGGGCGCCGCCGACGAGCGCCGGCGCACCCTGTTCGTCGTCGGCGACGACAAGCAGTCGATCTTCAGCTTCCAGCGTGCCGACCCGGCCGAGTTCGCCCGCATGCGCCGGCACTTCGCGGACCGGGTGGCGGCGGCGCAGGCCCGCTGGGAGCCGGTGAACCTCCAGACCTCCTTCCGCTCCGTCGGGGCCGTGCTGCGCTGCGTGGACGCGGTGTTCGGCCTGCCCCAGGCCCGCGACGGCGTGGCCGAGGACGGGACGGAGGTGTGCCACCGCCCCTTCCGCCGCGGCATGGCCGGCCGGGTGGAGCTGTGGCCCGTGCTGACGCCGGAGGAAGCGGGCGATCCCGCCCCCTGGACCCCGCCGACGGAGACGGAGCGGGTGGAGGCGCCGCTGGCCCGGCTGGCCACCCTGGTGGCGGACCAGATCGCCCACTGGCTGCGCAGCGGCGAACGGCTGGAGGCGCGCGACCGCCCCGTGCGCCCCGGCGACATCATGGTGCTGGTGCGCCGGCGCAACCGCTTCGTGCAGCATCTGGTGCGGGCGCTGAAGGACCGCGACGTGCCGGTGGCCGGCATCGACCGCATGGTGCTGACCGAACAGCTCGCCGTGCAGGACCTGATGGCGCTGGGCCGCTTCCTGCTGCTGCCCGAGGACGACCTGACCCTGGCCTGCGTGCTGAAGGGACCGCTGGTCGGGCTGACGGAGGAGGCGCTGTTCGATCTGGCCTGGGACCGGCCTGGGCATCTCTGGCCGGCGCTGGCGCGGGCGGCGGCGGCCGATCCCGACGGCGGCCCCTTCCTGCGCGCCGTCGACTGGCTGCGCGGGCTGCTGGCGGAGACGGATTTCCGCGCGCCCTTCGAACTGTTCGCCGGGGTGCTGTCGCGCCCCTGCCCGGCCGACCCGGTGTCCGGCCGCCGCGCCATCCTGGCCCGGCTGGGGGCCGAGGCGGTGGACCCGGTGGACGAGTTCGTCGCCGCCGCCCTGTCCTTCGAGCGCGAGCACGTCCCTTCGCTGGAGGCGTTCCTGCACTGGCTGGAGGCGGGCCGGGCGGAGATCAAGCGCGAGCTGGATGCCGGCGGCGGCCCGGCCGGCGGCCGCGTGCGGATCATGACGGTCCACGGCTCCAAGGGCTTGCAGGCGCCCGTCGTGATCCTGCCCGACACGATGAGCGTGCCCGACCAGTCGCCCCGCATCCTCTGGCCCGACGGCACCGACGGGCGCGAGGTGCCGCTGTTCGCGCCGCGCCGGGCGCTGGAGGACCCCGCCTGCCAGACCGCCCGCCGCGCCGCCGACCATCGCCGCGACCAGGAATACCGCCGCCTGCTGTATGTCGCCCTGACCCGGGCGGAGGACCGGCTGATCGTCTGCGGCTGGGAGGGCGGGCGCCGTACCGGCGGCGAGGGCTGCTGGTACAGGCTGGTGGAACAGGCCCTGACCGCGGTGGCGGAGGAACAGGACTACGACTTCACCCTGGTCTCCCCCGCCGGCTGGCAGGGGCCGGGGCTGCTGCTGCGCGAGGCGCAGAGCGCGCCCCCGAAGACGGACTCCCTGGAGGCCGGGGAGGAGCCGGCCGGCGTGATCCTGCCGGAATGGGCGCGCGCCGTGGCCCCGGCCGAGCCCGCCCCGTCGCGCCCCCTGACGCCGTCGCGCCCCGAGGGGGTGGAGCCGCCGGTGCGCTCCCCCCTGGGGGCGGAGGACGGCCTGCGTTTCAAGCGCGGCAGCCTGGTCCACACCCTGCTCCAGGTGCTGCCCGACCTGCCGCCCGACGCGCGCGGCCCGGCCGCCGCGGCGTGGCTGGCCCGGCCGCTGCACGGCCTCACCCCGGAGCAGCAGACGGAGATCGCGGCCGAGACCCTGCGGGTGCTGGAGGACCCGGACTTCGCCCCCCTGTTCGGTCCCGGCAGCCGGGCCGAGGTGCCCATCGTCGGGCTGGTCGGCGGCCGGGCCCTGTCCGGCCAGATCGACCGGCTGCTGGTGACGGACACGGCGGTCTGGATCGTGGACTTCAAGACCAACCGGCCGCCGCCGACGGTGGAGGCCGACGTGCCGCCCGTCTATCTGGCGCAGATGGCCGCCTACCGCGAGGCGCTGCGCCGGATCTATCCGGGCCTGCCGGTGCGCTGCCTGCTGCTCTGGACGGACGGTCCCTTCACCATGGAACTGTCGCCCGCCGCGCTGGACCGCTTCGCACCGGGGTAAGCGGCCGCGGCCCGGGCGGCACCGGCGGGCGCGACTCCGTTGCGCTTGACTCCCACGGCGGAACGACGATCTCATCAGGCATGATCGTTCCGCCGTCCCTCACGTCGGCGCCGCAGGTTCTGCCGACACCGGCCACGCCGCAGCACACCCCGACGCTGGCGAGCGCCATCCTGTCGGCGCAGGGCAATGCCCGCCCGGTGGAGACGCAGACGGCGCGGGCCGCCGCGGCGCCCGCCCGGATCGACCGCTCACGGGAGGCGCGCGACGCCACCTCCTCCGGCCATACCGTGGATAGCGAGGCGCAGGCCGTGCGCGCCCGCACGCCGCCCGGCCGCGATCCCGCCCGCGGCAACCGCCTCGACCTCTCCGTCTGAAGAAATTCCGGCCTGAAAAATCTCGGCCTGAAAAGTTTCCGGCTTGAAGAATTTCTGCCGGTGCTCAGCCCGGCTGCGGCACCGGCAGCTCGATCAGGGGCGCCCCTGGTCCGGGCACGGGGGGCAGCCGGCCGGCGACGGCACGGTCCACCCCGCCGGCCACGGCGCGCCAGCAATGGTCGGCCAGGGCCTTGCGGCTGGACACCTGTTCCACCGTCAGGGCCGGATGGAACTCCACCACCACGCGGAGACGGCCGGCGCGGGCGAACTGCCAGAGATGCGGCGGCAGATCCATGTCGCCGTACCAGGCGTAGAGCGGCCGCAGCACATGGCCCAGCGGGATGTCGTCCAGGTGCGTGGCGGTGACGGAGACGGGCTGCACTGTCAGCGCCGCCTCGCCGCCGCCGGGCTGCGGCACGCGGGTGGCGGCCACGCTGAACAGGGCCGTCTTGAAGGGCAGGGTGCGGTTGCCGTCGCTGCTGGTGCCCTCGGGGAACAGCACCAGATTGTCGCCGGCGCGCAGCCGCCCGGCCATGCTGTCGCGCTGTTCGTGCGCCTTGTGGCGGGCCTGCCGCTCGACGAAGACGGTCTCCTGCAACCTTGCCAGCAGCCCGAAGACCGGCCAGGTCCCAACCTCCCGCTTGGCGACGAAGGACGTCTCCAGCAGCGACCCCAGCACCGGGATGTCCAGATAGGAGGCGTGGTTGGAGACGAACAGCGTCGGCCGCACCGCCGACGGCGTCCCCAGCACCTGCACCTCGATCCCCAGCAGGCGCAGGCAGACGCCGTGGTAGAAACGCGGGAACCACCGCCGTCCGGGCAGCCCGAAACGCAGGATCGCCGCCTGCACCGGGATGGACAGGGCGGTCCAGCCCCCATAGCCGAGAAGGCGGAACAGCCCGCGGAAGGAGGAACCGATCGCCAAGCCGCTGCTCCGCCCCGGGGTCAGATCAGCGCGGTGCCGCGCCGTTCGTAATGGCGCAGATACTTGTCCGTGATCAGGTCCGTCTTCACGACGATGGAGACGTCGGTCGTGTGGAACTGGTGGTCCACCACGGCCCCCTCGCCGACGAAGCCGCCCAGCCGGAGATAGCCCTTGATCAGCGGCGGCAGCTCGTTCAGGGCCTGCCGCGGGTTGATCGCCTGCTCGTCAAGCATCCGCATGTCGACATAACGGTGCGGCAGGGCCACCGGGCGCAGGGCCGGCGGGGCGAGGTGGTGGTAGTACAGATAGGACAGCGGCGCCGCCAGCGTCCGCGGGTCGGTGCCCGGCAGGCTGGCGCAGCCGAACATCAGGCGGATGTCGTACATCACCGCATAGGCGGCGATGCCGCGCCAGAGGAGCTGCATCGACGGCCGGTTGCGGAAGGCGATGTCGACGCAGGAGCGGCCCAGCTCCAGCACCTCGCCCGGATATTCCTCAATGCGGGAGATGTCGTACTCGTCCGACGAGTAGAAGGTCCCGACCCGCGCCGCCGCCGTGCGCCGGATCAGCCGGTAGGTCCCGACCACGCCGGCCGCCCCGCTGCCGCGGCTGTTGTCGATCACCAGCAGATGATCGCAGAGATCGTCGAAATGGTCGAAGTCCCGCTTCAGGGCGGCCATCTCGGCCGTCGGGCAGGCGCCCATCTCCTCGTAGAAGACCCGGTAACGGAGAGCCTGGGCCGCCTGCACCTCGGCGGTCGTTTCGGCAAGCCGGACCTCCAGGCTGCCCGAGCGCAGGTCACCGGAGGTCAGCGCAGACGTGAGCGCGTCGGTCGTGATGTCAGCCATGCTCTGGTTCGCGATCCTTGGGGCCGGTCCCGGGCCTGTCACCGGGCCCCTTCCTGGGGGCGGGGTGGCGGGAGCCGGGCGGCCATGGCGCCGTATCGGCCCAATGGCATACCACATTGCGCCAGACGCCGGTCAACCAACTCCTGCGGGGAAGCCCGTCACGTAACGAAAGTTTCACGGGTATGCTTTAGTCCCTCCCGGCCCTCTTTCCCGCGCCGTTCCTGGGCCTGCCCGCCCCGCGCGGAGCGGTTCTGCCGCCGCCCGTCCGGCCCCCCGGGGTCCCCGACCGGCCCGGAGCCCCCGAACGCCGACCGGCCCGGGGGCCCCGAACGCCGACGGGGCCGGCGATGCCGACCCCGTCCGCGCAATCCTGTAATGTCCTGTCCGACGACGTCCCGTCGTCGATGCCGGCCCGGCGCGTCCTGTCACCCCGGGGCGTTCTGTCACGTCGTGTCCCGCTGTCACGCGTGTCCCGCCGTTCTGGCGGGAACCCGGCCGGCCGCAGTGGCGCAAGTGGGCGGCGTCAGTGGGCCGCGTCAGTCGGCGGCGCCGCGGCGGGCGCGGGTGCCCAGACCGATCTGCTTGGCCAGACGCGAGCGCTGCTTGGCGTAGTTCGGCGCCACCATGGGGTAGTCGGCCGGCAGGCCCCAGCGGTCGCGGTATTCCTCCGGCGACATGTTGTAGGCGGTCTTCAGATGCCGCTTCAGCATCTTCAGCTTCTTCCCGTCCTCAAGGCAGACGATGTAGTCGGGCGTGACCGACTTCTTGATCGCAACGGCCGGCTGCGGCTTCTCCGCCTGCGGGACCGGTTCCTGCCCGACGGTGGACAGGGTGCGGTAGACCTGCTCGATCAGCGAGGGCAGGTCCGAAATGGCGACTGTATTGTTCGATACATGGGCCGCCACAATCTCCGTCGTGAGAGACAACAGCTCGTTGGAGGGCGAGGCACTGGTCATCTATCTTTGCTCCGTTCAAGGAACTATGGAGGGTATAAGTCTTATCGGAACGGAGTGCAATATCGATTTATTGCGGAACAAGAGGAAACCGTGAGCGGATCAAACACAGCAGATTACTTCATCGACATCACCGCCCTGGTCTGCCCGATGACCTTCGTCCGGACGAAATTGGCCGTGGAACGCTTGTCTCCGGGACAGACGCTGGAGGTCAGGCTGAGCCCCGGCGAACCGCTGGTGAACGTACCGCGTGCGCTGACGGAACAGGGACACGCCGTGCTGGCGGTGGCGCCGGAACGCGCGGATGCGCCCGACGGGCCGCACCGGCTGCTGGTGCGGGCGGGCTGATCCGGTAGCCGTTGCCGCGGCCGGGCGCGTCAGGGCAGCGCCCGGCGCAGCACCAGCGCGTCCACGGGGCCTGCGGCCGTGTGGTAGTAGCCGCGGCGGCGGCCCACCGTCTCGAAGCCGGAACGGGCATAGAGCCGCTGCGCCGGGGCGTTGCCGGCGGCGACCTCCAGGAACATCGCCTGCGCGCCTGAGTCGCAGGCTGCCGCGGCCGCCGTGCGCAGCAGCGCCAGCCCGATGCCGCGGCCGCGTGCCGCGGGGATCGTACCGATGGTCAGAATCTCCGCCTCGTCGGCGGCGGTGCGCAGCAGCACCAGCCCGGCCGGTTCCTCCCCCGCCAGGGCCAGGAACGCCGCCGTGCCGGGCAGCATCAGAAGCTGGGCGAAGGCGGCCTCGTCCCAGGCCGGGCCGGACAGGTCGGGATCGGCGAAGGCCAGGGCATGCAGCGCCGCCAGCACGGGCGCATGGGCAAGGCCGGCCGGAACGGTCCGCGGCCCGTCCGGGTCGGGCCTCATCCGCGACTGCCCGGGGGAACGGCCGGGACATGGACCCCCGAGGGCAGGGTCACGTCGGGCGGGCGCAGGTAGAACGGTTCGGCCGGCCGGGTCGCCAGGGCGTCGGCGTCCAGCCCGGCGGTCAGCCGCGCCACGGCCGCGGCTTCCGCCGCTCCGGTGAAGCGATGCACGGTCAGGTCCGCCG
The DNA here is from genome assembly GCF_042665545.1 of Rhodocista pekingensis. NCBI lineage: Bacteria > Pseudomonadati > Pseudomonadota > Alphaproteobacteria > Rhodospirillales > Azospirillaceae > Rhodocista > Rhodocista pekingensis. Next base: position 16,111 of record NZ_JBHTCM010000019.1, read on the forward strand.
GCCATGGCCCCAGGGCGGCGGCCGTGCGCTCCGCCGCGTCGCCGGCCAGCAGCAGCGGCCCCGGCGGCAGCGTCGCCGCGGCCCAGCCCGGCAGGTCGGCCGGCAGCACGTCCGCCGGGTCCGCCAGCGGCGCGAGATCGGGACCGAAGGGCTGGAGATAGAGGTCGTCACGGCGGGACTCGATGCAGCAGAGCACCGTCGCCCCGGCCCGGCCGGCCGGATCGGTGGCGTGCAGCGCCGCCTCGAACGAGCTGAAGCCGGCCAGCGGCCGGCCGGTCGCCAGCGCCAGCCCGCGCGCCGCCGCCAGCCCGATACGCAGGCCGGTGAAGGTGCCCGGCCCGGTCACGATGCCGATGCGGTCCAGATCGGCATAGCCGACCCCGGCCTCCGCCAGGACGTCGCCGACCAGCGGCAGCAGCCATTCCGCCTGACCCCGCTGCAAGGCCATGGCGCGCACCGCCAGCACCGCACCGTCGCGCCAGAGGGCGGCGGCACAGGCGCTGGTCGCCGTATCGAGGCCGAGGACAAGCATGCTCTTCCGTTCTCGTCGCGCAGGCCCGGGAGATCGCCTCCCGGGACGGTGCCGGGCGTGGTAGAGGGAGGTTCCCTTCCCCTTCCGGGCCGCCGCCGATGCCCTTCGTCACGATCGCCCCGCCCGCCGTCGGGCTGGACCTGGATCTCCGCTATGCCACGCCGGACAACCTGACGGGAAGCCCGATCTATGCGCGGCCGCTCTGCCTGCTGCACCCGGACGCGGCGGCGGCGCTGGCCCGTGCCGTGGCGCTGGCGGCGGCACAGGGGCTGCGGCTGCGGGTGTTCGACGCCTACCGCCCGCCGGCGGCGCAGTGGCGGCTGTGGCGGGCCTTCCCGGACCCGGACTTCATCGCCGACCCCCGGACCGGATCGAACCACAGCCGCGGCGTGGCGGTGGACCTGACCCTGGCGGCGGCGGACGGCACCCCGCTGCCCATGGGCGGCGACTTCGACGCGATGGGGCCGCTGGCCGCGCACGGCTGCACCGCCGTGCCGGTGGAAGCCCAGCGCAACCGCTGCCTGCTGCTGGGTCTGATGGCCTCGGCCGGCTGGCAGCCCTATGACCGCGAATGGTGGCACTACCAGCTTCCCGGCGCCGCCGCCTACCCGCTGGTGGAGGACGGGGCGATGGGGCCGCCGCTGATGTGACCGTCCGGCGGGCGGCCGGGGCCTCTACAGCACCCGGCAGACCTCCTCGAAGGGCAGGCGCGGGCCGCGGGGGTGGAGGCCGGCCGGATCGCCATAGCCCAGGGTGCACAGGAAGTTCGCCTTGACCCGGCCGTCCGGCCAGAACTCCGCCTCCGCCAGGGCACGGTCGAAGCCGGACATCGGGCCGCAGTCCAGCCCGACGGAGCGGGCCGCCAGGATGAAGTAGCCGCCCTGGAGCGAGCTGTTGCGGAAAGCCGTCTCGAAGATCGCCGTGCCGTCCCCCTCGAACCAGGAGCGGGCGCCCGGATTGTGCGGGAACAGCCGGTCCAGATTCTCATAGAAGCGGGTGTCGTACCCCAGCAGGGCGGCCACCGGGGCGGCCATGGTCTTCTTCAGGTTCCCGGCGGACAGGGCCGGGGCAAGCCGCTGCTTCGCCGCCTCGGTGCGCAGGAACAGAATGCGCAGGGGCGAACTGTTGACGGCGGTCGGTCCCCACTTCATCAGGTCGTAGAGCTGCCGCAGCGTCTCCTCCGACACGGGGCGGTCCTGCCAGGCGTTGTGCGTGCGGGCATGGCGGAACAGCAGGTCCTGCCCCGGTTCGTCGAGGCGTCTCCCGCCGGGGGCGGCGGGGTGTGCGGGCTGGCTCACGGGGACGTTTCCTTGCGGCAGGGGGACGGTCGGCCGGAGGACGGCCGGGGGACAGGAGGGGCCGATGCGGCGCACGGCCGCGGGTCCTGACCGCTTATGTAACCGGGACAGGCTGCCCGGCAAGGGCCGGGCCGTCCTCGGACCCTGGAGGTCCCCCGGAACGTCGTCCCCCACGGACGTCTATTCGCCCGCCGCGGGAACCCCCGCCGCTCCCGGCTCTGCCACCCCCACCGGAATGGCCGGCGGCTTGCGCGGCGGCGCGGCCGGCAGGGCGACGGTCTCCACGGTCGGCATCGGTCCGGCGGCGGTTCCGGCGACGGCGTTGCGGACCGTCGCCTCGGGCGCCGCGTCGGCCTCTTCGGCCCCGGATGCCGTCCAGGCGCCGTTCAGCACGGCATTATCGAAATCCCGCAGCCGGCTGGAGCGCATCACCGCCCGGATGGCCCGGACATAGTCGGCGCCGCGCTCGGAATACCGCTCCAGCGCCGCGGCCAGGGTGTATCCGTCCAGCGCGCGTCCCTGCCGGCGCAGCGAGGCGCGCTGGGTGCGGAAGGGCAGATAGGCCGCATGGGTGTTCAGGTTGTGGATATAGGCGTCCACGCTGGCCTGGAGATCGCCGAAGCTGCGGAAGCGGTGGCTCTCTCCGGCGCGCCGGTTGCGCGGCACGATGCCCTCGTGCTCCTCCGACCAGGTGAGCTGGCCGAACAGCGCGTTGCCCTGCTGCGCGAAGCGCGAGGTGCCCCAGCCGCTCTCCTCCGCCGCCTGGGCCAGCGCCAGCGACGGGGGCACGATGTCCACCCGGCGCAGCAGCGCGCGGGTATCCACGCCGCCGTCGGTCTCCAGCCCGTACTGCGCGGCGATCTGCTCCAGCCAGACGCGGTCCTGCGGCGCCGGCTCGTGCCCGGCCTCGCGCTGGGCATGCAGCTTCCGGAGGCGCGCGCGGTCGCGCTCGATGCGCTCGTTGGCGATCAGCACCAGCGGCAGCATCGTCTTCACGAACACCGCCTTGCGCTCGCTGCTGTCGGCGATCTCCGTCAGGGCGGGCGGCAGGTCGTTCAGCACCAGCCGCGGCACCGGCAGTTCACCGCTGCGCACCGCGTCGATCCGGTAGTCGTTGGCGTGGAACAGGTCCAGCAGCATGCGGGCATCCAGCCGCACCCGCTCTGCGCTTCCGTCCGTTCCGGCATCGCTTCCGTCCGCCCCGGCGCCGGCCAGGGCGGTCTTTCCGTCTGGGGCGTCCGTGCCGCCGGGATAGGCGGGCAGGGTGATGCGGACGCCGGTCGGCACCTCGTGCGTCCGGACATCGCCCGGCTGGGCGCCGGCGCGGTTTCCGAAGGTCCCGAGGGACATGGGGCCCAGCGCCATGGCGGCGAGGGCGAGGAGACAGACGATCTCCCGAAGGGGCCCCCTGGGCCCCGGCTTGACGTGTGCTGTCATGGGCAGCCGCTCCGTACCGTTTCCTAGCTGGTGGACCGGGGCGGGGCTTCTGCCCGCGCTGCACCGTGTCCGGCCGGAACAAGTCCGGTATTCCGCCTCCCGGGACCCCGGGGCTCCGCCGGGTCCGAAGACATGCCGGAGAGAAGCCCAAGGGATCCCGGAGGATCAATGAGGCAGATTAGCCTCTGGCCACCAATTTCGTCGATTTTCAGGCAGCGGTACCACCTTAGCGGACCTGGCGTACCTCGACAACCTCTGGAATGTAGTGCCTCAGGAGGTTCTCGATCCCCGCCTTCAGCGTGGCGGTGGAGCTGGGGCAGCCGGCGCAGGCGCCCTTCATGTGCAGATAGACCACGCCCTTGTCGAAGCCGTGGAAGGTGATGTCGCCGCCGTCCTGGGCGACGGCCGGGCGGACGCGGATGTCCAGCAGCTCCTTGATCTGGGCCACGACCTCCTCGTCCTCCGCGTTGGCGGCCTCGGCGTGGCCGTCATCCGCGGTCCCTTCCAGCAGCACCGGCCGGCCGGCCGTGAAATGCTCCATGATGACACCCAGGACAGACGGCTTCAGCGCGTACCAGTCCTTGTCCTCGGTCTTCGTCACCGTCACGAAGTCGGCGCCCAGGAAGACCCGGGTCACGCCCTCGACCTCGAACAGGCGGGCGGCGAGCGGCGAGGGGCCGGCCGTCTCCGGGGAGGCGAAGTCCGCCGTGCCGCGGCCGAGCACGTCGCGGCCGGGCAGGAACTTCAAGGTGGCGGGGTTCGGCGTCTCTTCGGTCTGGATGAACATGGCGGTAGAAGGCCCTTTCTGGCGCCCGGGCCGGTCGTCGCGGCCGGCGGTGGCGGTCGTCGGGGAAAGTGGGCAGTATCGTCGCGGCGATCAAGCATCAGAACGCAGGCGGTGCCATGCCGGCCCGGTTCCGGGCCGGCGGGCGCCTCGGAGGCCCAGGGGAGCGGCCAGGGTGGCGGAGGAGACGAACGGAGGCAGCGGACCCGCGCCGGGAGCGGCGGGGAACGGCCCGGCAGCGCTGGCACCGGCAGCACTGGCGCCGGCTGCACTGGCGCCGGCGGCCGTGCCCACGGTCGCGTGGCTGCTGACGGAGGGCCAGCGCCAGCCCACAATCCCCGCCCTGCTGGAGGCGTTCGCGGCCCATCTCTGCGGCCGCGGCGTGCCGCTGGAGCGGGCGACCCTGCATGTCCGCCTGCTGCATCCGCAGATCCGCGGGATGACCTATCTCTGGCGGACCGACCGGCCGGGGGTGGAGGCGCTGCAACGGGCGCACGGCATCGAGTCGACGCCCGAATTCATCGGCAGCCCCGTCTTCTCCATCATGGAGGAAGGGGCGGAGGGCGTGCGCTATCCCCTGGCCACCCTGCCGCCGCCCTATCCGTTCCCGATCCTGGACGAGCTGCGGGCCGACGGCATGACCGACTATGCCGCCATGCCCATGGTCTTCTCCAACGGCCGGCGGCACGCGGCGACCTTCGCCAGCCGGGCCGCCGGAGGCTTCGGCACCGAGGCCCTGACCCTGCTCTATGACAGCCTGCCGGCCCTGACCGCCCTGGTGGAGGCGCGGGTGCTGCGGCTGCTGGCGACGAACCTGCTGAACACCTATGTCGGGCAGGAGGCGGGCAGCCGCATCCTGAACGGGGACATCCGCCGCGGCAGCGGCCTGACCATGCAGGCGGTGCTCTGGTACTGCGACCTGCGCGGCTTCACCACGCTGTCCGACCGGCTGGCGCTGGACCGGATCATCGCCCTGCTGAACGGCTATTTCGAGATCATGGGCGGCGCCGTGCAGGAGCGCGGCGGCGAGATCGTGAAGTTCATCGGCGACGCCATGCTGGCCGTCTTCGCCATACCCGCCGGCAGCGGACCGGAGCAGGTGGCCGCCGCCTGCGCCATCGCCCTGGCCGCCGCCCGCGACGCCCAGGCGGGGATGGAGCGGCTGAACGCCCAGCGCGCCGCCTGGGGCCAGCCGCGGCTGGGGGCGGGCATCGCGCTGCACCATGGCGACGTGATGTTCGGCAACATCGGGGCGCCGGACCGGCTGGACTTCACGGTGATCGGGCCGGCGGTGAACCTGGTCACCCGGCTGGAGGGGCTGACCCGCGGGCTGGGGCGCGGCCTTGTCACCTCGGCCGACTTCGCCCGCGCCTGCCCCGATGCCGGACTCGCCAGCCTGGGGCTGCACCCCGTCCGCGGGCTCGACCGGCCGGTCGAGCTGTTCGGGCTGGACCCCGCCCCCTGACGCAGTTCCCCTTCACCGGGCGGTGCCGGGGCTCAGGTCAGCCGGGGCTCAGGTCAGCCGGGTCAGGTCAGGATATCGAGCTGCGCCTCGTTCAGGCCCCCCGGCACGACGGTGACGGGGATGCGCAGCGAGCCGGACATCTGCCCGACCATGTAGTTGATCAGCGGCCCCGGCCCGGCGCGGCCGGTGCCGGCGGCCAGCACCAGGATGGAGATGGAGCGGTCGTTCTCCACGATCCGCATCAGCTCCTCGCTGCGCTTGCCCTCGACCAGATGGATGCAGGGCAGGGTCCCGGAGATGTCCAGCACGGTCTTCGCCAGCCGTTGCAGGAGCTGCTCCGCCTGTTCGCGCTGTTCGTGCTTCATCAGCGCCTCGACGGCGCTCCACTGCTGGAACTCGCCGGGCTCCATGACATGGAGCAGGGCCACCCGGCCGCCGGAATTGCGGGCGCGGCGGGCGGCGTAGTTGAGGGCGACCGACATCTCCTCCGTCTCGTCCACGACGACAAGGAAGGTGCGGTGATGCCCCTCGGGTCTGGTGTCGGTCATGCCGGACTCCCCCGGGACTCTCAGGACTTGCGGAAGACGACCCCGGCCAGCCATCCCGCCGCCACGGCCAGGGTGAGCCCGGTGAGGGCGTACAGCACCGACTGGCGCACGGCGAACTCGTAGATGCTGGCGGAGAAGCCGATCTTGGAAACGGACAGCGGTGTGGTCTGGGCACTGACCACGTCGCCGTCGCGGATCAGGAAGACGCCGACGGTGTAGATACCCGTCGGCACGTTGGCCGGGAAGTAGATGGAGGTGCGGAACAGGCGCTGACCCAGGAACGACACCTCCCCGGCCCCGGTGCCGTAGAGGCCGGCGCGCTGCTTGGACCGGATCAGGGCGGCGCGGAACTCCGCCACCTTGGCGGCGGGCGCCTCCTCCACCGGCAGCAGGCGCACATGGTCCAGCCCGATCTCGTGGCGTTGCAGCACGGCGGGCGGGACCTGCTCCAGGCTGTTGCTCACGGCGTACCCGTAGAAGGCCGGCACCCGGCCGAACTCCAGGCTTTCCGTGTTGATCCAGAGGCCGGCGACGCGGTCCTTGCGGCGCACCGTGACCTCCCCCTCCGGCCCCTGCACCACCACGGCCACGTCCCCGGGACCGTCCACGGCGCCGAACAGCACCACCTCGGTCCCGGTGAAGCCGGTCGTGATGGCGATCAGGTGGCTGGACAGGTCGGCCACGAGCTGCTGCGCCCAGCCCTCGCGGGAGACGGCGGCGGCCCCGGCCCAGAGGCAGACCAGGGCCAGCAGGCCCGTGGCCAGCGCCGCAGCCAGCCGGGACCGGCGGACCGGCTGCGGGCTGCCCTGCGGCGGGGAACGGGTGGCGGTCGGGTGGGACATCGGCGGCAGACCCGTTCAGACCGGCAGCGGCAGGGAGACGCTGTACAGGTCGTCCGGCCGCACGACCAGATCGACCGCCAGCTTGACCGCCACCGCCAGCACCATCAGCGCCAGCAGCGCGCGCGCCTGCTCGCCGCGCAGCTTGGTGCCGGCGCGGCTGCCGAACTGGGCGCCGATCACACCGCCCACCAGAAGCAGCAGAGCCAGAAGAATATCCACCGTATGATTGAAGGTGGCCTGGGCGAAGGCGGCGATGCCGGTGGTGAAGATGATCTGGAACAGCGAGGTGCCGGCCACCATGGCGGTGGGCATCCCCAGCAGGTAGATCATCGCCGGCACCAGCATGAAGCCGCCGCCGATCCCCATGATCGCCACCAGAACCCCGCCGACGAAGCCGATGCCGCCGGGCAGCAGCACCGAGACATAGAGCCGGGAGCGGGGAAAGCGGACCTTGAAGGGCAGCCCGTGCAGCCAGGTGTGGTGATGCATCTTCGCCTTGGCCACGGCGGCGTCGCGCCCGCGCAGGAGCGCCCGCACGCTTTCCCACAGCATCAGCGAACTGATGACGCCCAGGAAGAACACGTAGGACAGGCCGATCGCCAGATCGATGTGGCCCAGCGTCTGCAACAGGCCGAACAGCCAGACCCCCAGCACCGTGCCGGCGGCCCCGCCGGCCAGCATCACCAGCCCCAGCTTCACGTCCACATTGTTGCGCCGCCAGTGCCCCAGCACGCCGGAGACGCTGGCGCCGACAAGCTGGTTCGCCTGCGTCCCCACGGCCACGGCCGGCGGGATGCCGATGAAGATCAGCAGCGGCGTCATCAGGAAGCCGCCGCCCACCCCGAACAGCCCGGACAGGAAGCCGACGATCCCCCCCAGCCCGAGCAGCAGGAGGGCGTTGACCGACAGTTCGGCGATCGGGAGGTAGACCTGCATGGGCGGGCGCGGTTCGCCGCGGGAAGGGACCGGAAGTGTAACGTCCCCGGAGCACCCCGCCCAGGGGAAATACAGGGCGGACAGGGCCTCGGCCTGCGCTCAGGTCCCGGCGGTGCGGCTTTCCTGCACCACCACCTCCAGCATCAGCCGGGCGGCCTCCACCAGCCGCAGCAGCGTGATGCCGGTGCGGCCCGGCCGGTCGGCCACCTGCTCCTCCAGCGGCGGGACATGGACGAAGCCGGCGGGCACCGCCAGCCCCCGCCCCGCGATCAGGTGGCGGGCGCGGAAGAACAGGTGGTTGCAGAGATAGCCGCCGGCGTCGCGGCTGGTCCGCGCGGGGAAGCCGGCCTCCGTCAGCCGGTCCGCCAGCGTGTCCAGCGGCAGGGTGGACCAGTAGCCGACGGGGCCGTCCTCGGCGATCGGCCGGCCGCGGCGGATCTGCCCCAGATTGTCGGGGTGGGTGGTGTCGTCCAGGTTAAGGGCGACCCGCTCCAGCCGGATCGACTCCTCCTCGAAGGCCAGCCCGAACAGCAGCACGGCGTCTGGCCGCACCCGGTCGAAGGCGGCGGCGAAGGCCCCGCCCGCCCCGTCGTAGCTGACGGGAAGCTGCACGCCGCTGACCCGGGCGCCGGCCACGACGGTGCCGTCCAGCGCCTCCGCCAGCAGCGCCGACGGGTTGACCGGATGGCCCAGGAAGGGCTCGAAGCCCGTGATCAGGATGCGGTCCATGCGTCCACTAAAGCCCGCCCCGCCGGCCCTGTCAAACGCCGGCCCTGTCGAACGCCCCCGGCGAATCTCCGCCTCTCGGACGCCGCCCCCTGTCAGGCGACCGGACAGGGGCGGGCCGTGGTCGCGCGGAACCTGTCAGGCGGACCTGACAGGGGAGACCGGGCCGTTCCGCCACGCCCTTGTTCTGCAAGGACGATCCGGACTGGCAAGGGGTTTGCTGACGGTCCTTCCCGGGCGAACCGTCCGGGAGGAAAGGCCATGGGCCGCAGCGACAGCCGCATCGTGGAGATCCGCGCGCAGCGCCTGCTGGCGGGGTGGGGCCGGCAGGCCGCGCCGGCCATGGCGCGGCGCTATCTGGCGGAGGCCGAACGCAGCGGCAATCCGGCCGCCGTACTGCTGGCCGAAGCGGTGCTGCGCGCGGTCGCGGAACGGCTGGCGCGGCCCCCGCAGCGGGTCTGAGCCGGGCGGGTCTGAGCCGGGACCGGGTCAGCCGGCGGCGAACCCCTCGCCCACGATCACCCAGGTTCCCTTCGTTTCCGCCGTGGGCGGGAACACGGTCACGCTCTGCCAGCCCAGATCGCGGAACTGCTGCGCCTGGGCCTGGACCTGCGCCTCCGGCGCCGTGCCGTCCACGACCCAGACCTTCTTCAGCGCCAGCACGACCGCCGCCTGGGCCTGCTGCTGTTCCGGTTCCGGCGCCTGCTCCGGCACCTGCTCCGGCTCCCCCATGGGTCCGTCCACCATCGTCCCCTCCCTCATGGCAGCCGCAGGGCCTGCTACGGACCGGCGACCCCGTCCACCACGCCCTGGAGCCGGGCCAGCGTGCCGGTGCTGTCGAACGCCTCCCCCACCAGCAGCAGCAGGATGGTCCGCGCGCCCGCCTCCGTCGCGGGATCGGCGCCGGCGCGGACAGCCTGCTCGACGGTGGACTGGAAGACCGGTTCCTTCGCCGCCACCCCGGCGGCGGCGATGGCCTGCGGCCCGCCCAGCGCCAGAATGCGCCGGCGCAACACCTCGCGGGACTCGATCTGGTCGGGGGCGATGTCGGCGGCCTGCAACCGGGTGGTGGCGAGCTGCTGGATGCGCGCCTCCGCCACCTGGAACTGGTTGCCCGCCTTCTGCCCGATCTGTTGCAGGGCGCCGTTGAAGCTGCCGGCGAACTCGTAGCTCTCCAGATCGACCAGCGCCTCGACCAGGGAGTAGTTCGGCGTCTGCATCTTCGCCAGGATGCCGGCCAGCACCTCCCGCCGGCTGGCGATCATCTGGCTGACCAGGGTCGGCGCCGTCTGGTCGTAGAAGGCGTTCTTGTCCACCGCGCCCTTGGCGCCGGTGACGGCGGCGGCCAGCCCGCTCAGGATGTCCTTCGCCGTCTCCCCGCCGGACAGGACGGAGCCGGTGTTCAGACCGATCACCGCCAGATCGGCGCCGATCGCCAGGGTCTTGGTATCCACCCCCAGGTCGGTGAGGAAGACCTTGAAGCGGGAGTCGATGAGGGCGATGCGGGCGTGGATCACCTGGTCGCGGTAATCGGTCTGGTCCGTGCCGCTCTTGCCCTGGTAGGTGGCCACCACCGCCGGATCGAGATAGGGCCGCAGGCTCTGTTCAAGCTGCTCGGGCGTCAGCAGCGGCTGCGGGGCTCCGACCAGGACCGGGCTGTGGCTACAGCCGGCCAGCGGCAGGGCCGCCAGCGGCGCCAGCAGCAACCACCGGCGTGGCGCCTGACCGCCGTGTCGTCCGCCGGGCGTCGCGGCCCCGTTCCCTTCGATCCCGTTGGAGCCTTTGGTAGAGCCTCTGGCCCCGTGGCCCTCGGGCGCACGACCTCCGGTCGCGCGCCTGCGGTCCGCGCCCCTCTTCCCCGCATCCATCCCCGCCTCCCCTTCCGGCATGGGTTCGCATCCGCCGGTTGGGACGACGATAACGGAAGGCGGGGTATAGGTCTACCTCTATCGGGGGATGTAGCGCCGGGCGGCGGTGCCGCCGTCCGGTGGCGGCATCAGGGGCGCAGCAGCCCGACGATGTCCTTGACCTCGTTCATCGTCTCTTCGGCGATGGCGCCGGCGCGCTCGGCGCCGCGCTTCAGGATGCGGTCGATCTCCGCCTTGTCGCCCAGCAGCCGGTTCATCTCGGCCGTCATCGGCCCCAGCGTGGCGACGGCCACGTCAACCAGCGCCCCCTTGAAGCCGCTGAACTGGCTGCCGGCATGCTCGGCCAGCACGTCCTTACGGGCGCGGCCGGTCAGCGCCGCCATGATGGTGACGAGGTTGTCCGCCTCCGGCCGCTTCTCCAGCTCCTCGATCGTCTCCGGCAGGGGCTCGGGGTCGGTCTTGGCCTTGCGGATCTTCAGCGCGATGGTGTCGGGATCGTCGGTCAGGTTGATGCGGCTGTAGTCGCTCTCGTCCGACTTCGACATCTTCTTCGTGCCGTCGCGCAGGCTCATCACCCGGGTCGCCTCGCCCAGGATCTGCGGCTCGGGCAGGGGGAAGAACTCCCGCTCGTAATAGCGGTTGAAGGCGCCGCCGATGTCGCGCGCCAGCTCCAGATGCTGCTTCTGGTCCTCGCCCACCGGCACATGGGTGGCCTTGTAGAGCAGGATGTCCGCCGCCATCAGCACGGGATAGGCGTAGAGCCCCAGCACCGCGTTCTCGCGGTGCTTGCCCGCCTTCTCCTTGAACTGGGTCATGCGGTTCAGCCAGCCCAGCGGCGTGTGGCAGGCGAAGACCCAGTTCAGCTCGGCATGGCCGGGCACAGCCGACTGGTTGAACAGGATGTTCTTCTCGGGGTCGATGCCGGCGGCGATGTAGGCGGCCGTGACCTCGCGGATGTTCTCGCGCAGCACGTCGGGCTTGTGGTCGATCGTGATGGCGTGCATGTCGACCACGCAGAAGATGCACTCATAGTCCTTCTGCAAGGCCACCCAGTTCCGCAGCGCCCCCAGATAATTGCCGAGATGGAGCTGGTGGGTGGGCTGCATGCCCGAGAAGATGCGGTTCATGGGCGTGTCGTCTGCTGGGCTGGGATCGGAGTGCCGGACGCGGCCGCGGAGTTATGGCCCCGGCACCCGCAGGGGTCAAGCGGCCGCCGGCGCCGTCAACGCCGCAGCAGGGCGCGCGCGTCCGCCAGCCGGAACCCGCCGAAGGCCAGGACGAAGGCGCCGTAGGACAGCCCGCCCGCCGCGATCAGCCCGGCCAGGGCCGCCACCCGGGTGGCGGCGTCGGCCGTGAACAGGTCGTGCAGCGCCAGCTCCAGCCCCAGCAGCACCAGCCCCATCAGGGCGGCGGCCAGCGCGATGCGGGGGGCGCGGCGGCGCACCTGGGCGTCCAGCGCCAGATGGCCGCGCCGGTGCAGCCCCCAGCCCAGCAGGCCGACATTCAGGAAGGCGGCCACGCCGCTGGCGAGCGCGATCCCGACATGGCCCAGCACGGGGCTCAGCGCCAGGGCCAGACCCGTGTTGGTGGCCAGCGTCACGACCGCCGCCTTGACCGGGGTGCGCGTGTCCTGGCGGGAGAAGAAGGCGGCGTTGAAGACCTTGGAGACGACGTAGGCCGGGATGCCGATGGCATAGGCCTGGAGCGCCAGCGCCGTCGCCGCCGTGTCCGCCGGCCCGAAGCTGCCGCGCTGGAACAGCGCGGTCAGGATCGGCTCCGGGATGGCGGCCAGCGCCACCGCCGCCGGCAGCCCCAGCAGCAGGCCGAACTCCAGGCCGCGGCTCATGTAGTGGCGCACCCGGTCGGCGTCGCCGGCCTGGACGTGCCGCGCCAGCGTCGGCAGCAGGGCCGTGCCGATGGCGATGCCGATCACGCCCAGCGGAAGCTGGTTCAGCCGGTCCGCGTAATAGAGGTAGGAGATCGCCCCCGCCGGCAGCAGCGAGGCGATGTGGGTGCCGATCACCAGATTGATCTGGATGACCGAGGCCGCCAGCGCCCCCGGCGCCATCTGCCGGAACAGCCGGCGGACATCCGGGCTCAGCCGCGGCAGCGTCAGCCGCAGCGTCACGCCGGCCCGGCGGCAGGAGACGGAGAGCCAGACCAGCTGCACGGCACCGGAGACGGTGAAGCCCCAGGCCAGCGCCGTGTTCGGCTCGATCCCGGTCTGGACCGACAGGACGATGGCCGCGATCATGCAGAGGTTCAGCATGATCGGTGCCGCCGCCCCCGGCCCGAACCGGCCCAGCGCGTTCAGCACGCCCGTCTGCAAGGCCACGACGGAGATCAGGATCAGGTAGGGGAAGGTGATGCGCCCCAGTTCCACCAGCCGGGCGAAGGTGCCGCTGTCGGCGGCGTAGCCGCTGGCGACCAGCAGCATCAGCAGCGGCATCGCCAGCAGCATCAGCACCGTCAGCGGCAGCAGCACCGCCACCATCATGGACAGCGCCTGGTCGGCGAAGCGGTCGGCCGCCTCGCGCCCGTCCCGCTCCAGCGTGGCGGAATAGAGCGGTACGAAGGAGACGGTGAAGGCGCCTTCCGCGAACATGGCGCGGAACCAGTTCGGGATGCGCTGGGCGACGAAGAAGATGTCCGCCGCCGCCCCGGCCCCCAGCACCCAGGCCGTCAGCATGTCACGCACGAAGCCGGCGACGCGCGACAGCATGGTCAGGCCGCCGACGGTGGCGATGGCGCGGGCGAAGCTCATGGGGAAACCAGGGCCGGGGGAACGCCCCCGGGCTCTAGCGGAAAAACGCGGCGGCGGGAAGGCACGGTTTCGGGACGGCAGCCCTACCCCCTGCGCCGGCGGTGAATGGACACAAGGGGACAGTCCCGGTGCGGTTACCTCAAGGGAGCGCGGCGGCGGGATGCGGCACTCCGGTGCCTTCTCCAACCGACCTGCGGACACCGACGGGCTGATCACCCGCCTCGCCCGTGACGGCATCGTCCCCGCGTGTCTGCCTTGCCGGCCGGACTGCATCGGACCGGTGAACTGGCCGGCGTCGGGCTCGCTGCCCTGCATGGAATGGGATTCGGGTCGGGCTGAAGGGCAAGGCCGGGCAGCGCGCTTTCCTGCTTCCGTACAGCAAAAAGCCCTCAGCCGGGTTATCGGCTAAGGGCTTTGTGATGTTGGTTGCGGGGGCAGGATTTGAACCTGCGGCCTTCAGGTTATGAGTTAGGTCCCGTCCATGCGATGGATTGCGCCAGACCGGCACGCAGTGCGGTATATGACTGATATTCAACGATTATCTTAAGGACTTTCTCCGCCCCTCTGCGCCAGAGCAGGCCAATTTTCGCCATCATCTGCTTCCACGGTGCTTCCACGCCCTTCTGGAAGCAGGTTCCCCATGCCCCGGCTGACCAAGCGCACCGTTGACGGCGCGGTTCCCAGGAACACCGACTATTTCCTCTGGGATGAGGAGATACCCGGCTTCGGCCTGCGGGTGCTGAGGACGGGCATCAAGTCCTATGTGATCCAGTACCGGGCCGGTGGTCGCACGCGGCGCTACAGCTTCTCCCACCACGGAGTGATGACGCCGGAGGAGGCCCGCCGCACGGCCCGCGAACTGCTGGTAGCGGTCCACCGCGGCGAGAACCCGTCGGAGGAGGCCCGGCTCCAACGGCTGGCCCCGACCATGGCGGCCCTGTGCGACAGGTTCATGGACGAGCATGTGCGGCAGCGCTGCAAGCCCAGCACGCAGGGCGAGTACCGGCGCGCGGTCGAGCTGTTCATCAAGCCGGAGATCGGGGCGCACAAGGTGCTGGACGTGACGCGGGCCGACATCGCGCGCCTGCACCATAAGGCCCGTGATATCCCGTATCAGGCCAACCGGACGCTGGGCGTCCTGTCCAAGCTGTTCAATCTGGCCGAAGTCTGGGGCCTGCGCCCGGACGGCTCCAACCCCTGCCGGCATGTGCGCAAGTACCCCGAGCAGAAGCGGGAGCGCTTCCTGTCCGCCGAGGAGCTGGGGCGGCTGGCAGCGGCCCTGGACGCGGCCGAGGCGGACGGGAGCGAGTCGGTCCATGTCATCGCCGCGATCCGCCTGCTGATCCTGACCGGCTGCCGTCTGGGGGAAATCCAGACGCTGAAATGGGAGCATGTGCATCCGGGACATCTTGCCCTGCCCGACAGCAAGACGGGCGCCAAGAAGGTCTATCTGGGCGAAGCGGCGATGGCCGTACTGGCGGCGGTCCCCCGCCTGCCCGGCAATCCGTATGTCATCTGCGGCGCCGTGGACGGTCAGCACCTGAAGGAGATACAGCGGCCATGGCGCCGTCTGCGGATGCGCGCCGGGCTGCCCGATCTGCGTATCCACGATCTGCGCCATTCCTTCGCCTCGGCCGCGGTCGGCATGGGCGAGAGCCTGCCCATGATCGGCAAGCTGCTGGGCCATACACAGGTCCAGACGACGGCGCGATATGCGCATCTGGCGGACGATCCCTTGCGGGCATCGTCGGAACGGGTGTCGGCCGCCCTGGCGGCCCGTATGAAAGGACAGGCTGCCGGCTGAGGCCGGCCCCTGCGGGGACACACACCTTACGGCAGGCGAGCATAGGAGAGGGAACGGAGCCATACGTACCTATGGAAAGCCGCGGGACAGTCGGGCCGTCCTCCAGCGCGACACCGCGCCCGCTCTCCATAGGTACGTATGGCCGCTCTCCCGGGAACGAGGCAACGGAGCATGGATCATCTGGCCGTCTGGAAGCGCGCTCTCCCCCTGAGCCGCGCCTGTCTGAGATTCGCCCCCCGGGAGATGGCCGAGCGGCTGGAGCTGCTGCGCCGGCAGACGTCCCTGAGCGCCGTCACCGGGAGGGTCCGCGGGCTGGCAGAGGACGGCGCCCTTACAGATCGGACGGACATGGCCAGGCGTATGGCCCTGCTGTCGTCGGCCCTGGGGCCGGTGGATGAGGAGCGCCGTCTTATGGAGGCGATGCGGGCATCCTGTCTGGCGCTGATCCAGGAGGGCCGGGTTCTGGCCCTGGGATACGCCCTGCCCCGGGCCGTGACCGACCGGCCCGTGCCCGTCCCGGCGGAGCTGTGGCAGCACCCGGTGGACTGGGAGGGGTCCCGCCTTGCCGGAAACGGACTGCGGATGGAAGCGGTGCGGCTGGCCCTGCCGCACTGGCTGCCGCAGATCATGGCCGATGCGGCCGCCGCAGCGGTGGGCACTGTGACGCCCCGGCCGGCGCCCCGCGGCCGGCCGTCGAAGCGCGACGCCGTGATCGCGGCCTTCCGGCATCTGGCCGATGCCGGGAGCATCCGGCCCGAGCGGCCGCTGGCGGAGCATTATCCGGCGATCCGCGCCCTGGTCATGCAGGCGACCGACGGCACGCCGGCGGGCCTGACCGACAAGACCCTGCACCGTCTTCTGAAGCCCTTGTTCGACCGGCTGCGCTGATCTCTTTTCTCAATAATCCGGACCGTTATTGAGATGTTTTTCGGGATGCCGGCCTGCGCCAGAGTTCCCCCATCGCAACGGCGGAGGGGACAGAGACGATGACGACGGGACCGGAGACGACGGACCACGACCATCTGGACCGGCTGATCACCGAGATGGAGGCTGCGGCCTTCATCGGCTACACGGTGCGGGCCTTGCAGAACTGGCGGGTGCGCGGCGGCGGGCCGCGCTTCGTGAAGGTGTCGGCCCGTTCCGTCCGCTACCGCCGCCGCGACCTGATCGCCTGGGCCGAAGCGCGGCTGGTTTCCAGCACGTCGCAGACATCGGAGACGGCCCGGGCCGCCTGACCCGTCCCGGCGGCGACACCACGGGTTTTCACCGGGCGGGGCTGGCCGCACCGCACGGTGTTTTGGGGCCGGAAGGCTCAGGTGGAAAGGGGGCGGGGTTGACCCGCCCCCTTTTCGCGTCCGCCCCTTGCCGGGCGCTCCCCCCCAGGACTGGCGCACCCCGGGCGCCCCCCTCCCGGATCGGGCTCCCCCCTGCCCGGCCCCAAAACCGAAGCGGCCCCTGCCCGGAGGGCGCGACACCCGGAAACACCAGCCCGCAACGCGGGCAGCGACCCCAGACCCGCCCCCAGAGGGCAAGAGGGGGGTCCTTGTAGCACCCCCCTCTAGAACCGCAGACCATGGGACCTGCCTCTATGACCCTGAGACCCTTCTACTGGAATTTCGACGGGCTGGACGTGGCTTTCCAGGGCCGTATCCCCCAGCCCCTGGTGGAGGCCCTGGAAGCGGCCAAGGTCGAGGCCCAGAACAGCCGCGCCCCGGTCCTGCTGGACTGGCGGGGCGAAGCGATGCATGTCGCGGAAAGCGGCGCCAAGGGCGGCTATGCCTATCGCTGCGACA
Organism: Rhodocista pekingensis; assembly: GCF_042665545.1. Taxonomy (NCBI): domain Bacteria; kingdom Pseudomonadati; phylum Pseudomonadota; class Alphaproteobacteria; order Rhodospirillales; family Azospirillaceae; genus Rhodocista; species Rhodocista pekingensis. The sequence continues at coordinate 32,908 of NZ_JBHTCM010000019.1, forward strand.
CCGGCCCGACGGGCGCCACCTGGTTCTTCGGCCGCAACCAGAACCCGGCCAACTGGAACATCCGTGTCTCGGTCAAGTCCAACGCCCTGGCCTGCCGCGGGCTGGGCGGCGTCCGCGCCGGGCTGTACCGCTTTCTCGCCGCCATCGGTGCCCAGGTCCTGGCCGCCTCCGTCTCCCGCGTCGATTACTGCCTGGATTTCCTGGCATCGGACATTGAGGCCGCCACGGGCGAAGCCTTCACCCTGAACCCGACGGCTTTCGTGATGCATTCCCACACCAGCCGGGCCGACCATGACGACGATGCCGGGATACAGATGCACGGCGTCTCCGGCCGCTATACCTCCGTCACCTGTGGAAAGATGCCGGGCCGGCAGGTCATCCTCTACGAGAAGTCGCGCGAGGTCCGGCAGAAGCAGAAGCCGGAATGGTGGGCGCACTGGAACGCGGCCCGGAGCACCCGGACCCTGCCGCCGCTGGGCGGCGACGAAACCGTCTGGCGGCTGGAACTGCGCGCCGGCAAGGCGCACCTGAAGGAGCGCTGGGGTGTGTCGAGCTGGGCCGATCTGGATGACAGGCTGGGCGACCTGTTCGCCCGCGCCCTGGCGGACATCCGCTATACGGTCCCCAGCCCGACCGACAGCGAACGCTGCCGCTGGCCCGACCATCCCCTCTGGACGGCGGCCCGGGCAGCCCTGACCACCGATCTGGGCGAGATGATGACCGGCGCGGGACCGGGCGTGGTGAAGCAGGTCCGGCGGTCCCACCTGCGGCAGATCATGGAAGCCCAGATCAAGGGGCTGGTCGCAACATACGCCGTCGCCCGCGGCCTGGAGGCCGACGCCGACCTCTTGGCGACAGAGACTGCGGCAATGGTGCGCAGCCATGTCCGCACCGACCGCGACCGCTTCGATGCCGGCCGCGCAAGATCAGCCAGACGCTACAGATTCATCGGCTGACAGTCAGATGAAAGTCGTGCTGACACACAACCTTCCGATTGATTGCGACTTCGCCCGTACTGCACATTGAGAGCGTCAGCGCTGTTTGAGAGGCGGCAGTGGGCGATCCTCTGACCTTGAGCGTGCTGGGCGGCTGGGTTGTCGGAGGTTTCATCGGCAATCGTAGCGACCAGTTGTTCTGCGCAGCCGGCAGGAAGCTTCAGGGCCTGTTCTTCGATGGCCTGCGGGAGCCCCAGAATCGCGATCTGAGTCGCGCGATACGCCGTGCCCAGTTGCTGGCCTTGACGCTGACCGTCAAAGCTTATGAGAAGCTCCCCAAGCCCCAATGGCGGACGCTGCCCGGCTATCATGCCGAGGACATCACCACACCGTTGACCACGTGGATTCGCTCGGCCCTGGTGCGGGATGACGGTCTGGAGGCAACACTTGCCGGGCTCGCTGCGGAAGATGCGGAAGCCTGGACCCGGCGCGTGGATGACGTGATGGGGCGGATAGCCGGGGCCTTCGCCAATCCCGATCCCCATGACGGACCCTCGGCGGAACGACAGCAGCAATTCCGTAGGCTGGCTGAGGATTGGTTGCTGGACGAAGCCAAGGCCAAACTCACCAACTCGCTGGACTGGCCGCGCTTCGAGGAAGTCTTCCGGGGCAATGCCAGCTTTGCCGGCTGGTGGCCGCTGTTCCGGGGCTTTCTGGCGGAAGAGGTCAAGACCAATGAGGCCGTGTCCCGCATCCTGACGCAGTACGGCATCGCCACCCTGGTGGAAGGGCAGACCGATATCAGCACCGCTCTGGACAGTGTGCAAGCCGGACAGGAAGCGGTCCTGGCGGCATCGCGGGATGCCTTGGCGGACCTACGGACCTTGGCCGGGACCGTCGATGCCGGAAACGTCCGGCTCAACGCGCTGCTGAAGCGCCTGGATGATATTCCGAGTCATATCCTTGCCGGTGGTATCGCCCGCGACGCCGGCATACGGCCAGTGCCTGCCCCGGGACGGGTCCGTTTCAACAAGGACCGCCCGACTGACCTGCTGCTGGCCCGCACCCGCGCCGTGCCGTTTCTGGATTTCGGTGGCAGGAAGGCGGAGCTGTTGAGCTGGGCGACACAACCGGCCGGGCCTCTGGCCGAACGTTCCGTGTCCGGCCGGCTCTATATCGGTGAGGGGGGTGTCGGGAAGACCCGTCTTGCCCTGGCGTTGGCGGACGATCTGAAACAGGCCGGCTGGCGGGTGCAGGAGGTGCGCCGCGACTATAGCGGCCCGCTGGTCTGGCGGGCTTTCGCGCCCGGCCCAGAAGCCTCCCAGGGCGATCTGATCATTGTCGATTACGCGGAAGCCCGCCCCGGTCTTTTGGCTTCGCTGGCGGCAGAAGCAGCGGAAGCCGCCGAAACCGCCGGTCCGGATATCCGCATCCTGGCCCTGGCCCGCACGGCCGGCGACTGGTGGGAGAGCATCAAGGCCGAACGTGGCATGGAGATCTTCGCGCCCAACGCCTTTCCCATCGGCAGCAACACCGGCCGCCTGCCCCCCGACCAGCGCCGCCGGTTGTTCGAGACGGCACTCGCGGCATTCCAGGAACTCTTGGCCCCCGAGGGTCTGGCCAATCCCGGCGGGCAGTCCCCGTCCCTGGACCAGGATCGCTGGTACGACCGTCCGCTGCTGGTCCTGATGGCCGCCTATCTGACGGCGCGGGGCGGCGCTCCGGAGAGCGGCGAAGCCCTGTTCGACGGGCTGCTGAAGGAGGAGGGCCTGTCCTGGAAGCGGGTCCTGAATATCCGCATGGACACGCCGGACGACAGGCAGAAGATCGAAGCCCTGCGGCGGGCCGTCCTCCAGGTCACCTTCCTGCAAGGCGTGGCACAAGCCGATGGAGCGGCATTGCTGCTGGCCGACGGCGAACTGAACCGCCGCAGTCCCCATGAATGCCTGCCGGTGATCGAAGCGCTGACCCGGCTTTATCCAGGGGACCGGGAAGACTGGATCGGCGCTCTGGAGCCGGATGTGCTGGGGGAATACGCCTTGGCGCACTACCTGACCAGGTTTCCGAGAACCGGCCTTCTCTTGCTGACGGCAACCCTGTCCACCCCTCTGGCAGAATCAGGCGGCACTCCGGCCCGTCAGGCCCTGACCGTACTGCAACGGATGAGCCATCATCCGCTCGTGCTGTGCAATCGGGCCGCAGCTTTCCTGCTCCAGGAACAGGAAGCACAGTGCCAGCACCTGGAAGCCGCCGACCTGGATCGGTTGTACGGGGCCTTGCCGGACCAGACCACCCATCTCCGGTCCTTGGCTCTTGCCGTGGAACGCCGCCGGGTGGCGCTACAGGAAGCGGCAGGAGAAGCAGGAAGCCCTTGGCACGCTGGGAGCCTCAACAACCTGGGTATCAGGCTCTCCGCCCTCGGACGCCGGGAGGAGGCCTTGCAGGCCACCCGCAAGGCCGTGGATCACTACACCACGCTCGCGGACAGCAACCCGGACGCCTTCCTCCCCGATCTGGCCGCCTCACTCATTAGAGCATTTCCGTCCTTGAGGGAATCGCGGGGGATTCCCATGCGTGGGTAACTGTGATTC
>NZ_JBHTCM010000020.1:0-42946 GCF_042665545.1 Rhodocista pekingensis
AATCACAGTTACCCACGCATGGGAATCCCCCGCGATTCCCTCAAGGACGGAAATGCTCTAGAACCTGCGCATGACCGACGAGATTTCCCAGCCCCGCATGATCCTCTACGGGCGCCGGCGCGGCCGGCCGCTGCGCCGCCACCGCAGCGACCTGCTGGAGACGCTGCTGCCCGCCCTGCGGCTGGAGGTGCCCGCCGACGGGACCGCGATCGACCCGGCCCGGCTGTTCCCGCGGCCCGTCGCCGATCTCTGGCTGGAGGTCGGCTTCGGCGGCGGCGAGCATCTGGCGGCGCAGGCGGCGGCGAACCCCGGTGTCGGGCTGATCGGCTGCGAACCCTTCGTCAACGGCGTCGCCAGCCTGTTGCAGCATGTCGAGGCGCGCGGGCTGGAGAATGTCCGCATCGTGCCGGACGATGCCCGGCCGGTGCTGGACGCGCTGCCCGACGCCAGCGTCGGCCGTGTCTTCGTCCTGTTCCCCGATCCGTGGCCGAAGCTGCGCCACGCCTTCCGCCGCTTCATCGGCCCCGACAACCTGCCGCGGCTGTCCCGCGTCCTGAAGGACGGGGCGGAACTGCGGCTGGCGACCGACGACTGGCAGCTCTGCCGCTGGATGCTGGAGCACACCTGGCGGCATCCGGACTTCGAGTGGCTGGCCCGCCGCCCGGAGGACTGGCGCGTCCGGCCCGACGACTGGCCGCAGACCCGCTACGAGCAGAAGGCGGTGGAGGCCGGGCGCAAGCCCGTCTTCCTGCGCTTCCGCCGCCGCCCGCGCTGAGCGGCCCGCCCGACACCCGTCCTGGGTAGCCCGCCGGAGCGCATGCCCCGCGCGGCAGGGGTGTCCCGCTTGACCGGACCCGTCCCGCCGCTACCTGCGTTTTCCCGATCATCCGGCATCCCGGAACACCCGCGGACACCGGCCTCTCGGAACGGGGGAGACGCGATGGGTCACGACAAGGCGACGGCGGAGCACGACGGGGACGGGTCGCCCTACAGCGGCTTCCCATCCAACGCCGTCGGGCTGACGGTCCCCGACATCGACGTGGACCGCCTGCCGCCCGCGCTGCTGCGGGAACTGCGGGCGAGCCATGTCGGAGAGACGGTGGCCGTCGCCCTTTATGACGGCGTCGCCGCCGGCAGCCGCGACCCCGACCTGCTGACCTTCGCCCGCAGCCACCGCCTGGTGGAGCAGGTCCATCTCCGCCTCTGGTCGGCGCTGCTGCCGCCGGGACGCCGCAGCCGCATCATGCCCGTCTGGCGCGCCTCCGGGCGGCTGATGGGCTGGCTGCCGGCGCGGGCCGGACCGGAGGCGTTCTACGCCGTCGTCGGGGCGGTGGAGAGCTGGGTGGACGGGCACTATGCCGGGCAGATCGCCCTGTCCCGCCGGCTGGGTGCCCCGGAAGGGCTGATCGCCCTGATGCAGGCCTGCCGGGAGGACGAGGCCCGCCACAGCCGCGACGCCGCCCGGCTGGCCTGCCGGCCCGGCGTGGTCGCCCGGCTGCTGGCCGCACTGGCCGTCGCCGGCTCGCGCGCCGGGGTCGCCGTGGCGCGCTGGGTGTAGCCGCTACCGGCCCGTCGTCGCCCCTTCCCAGGCCAGCAGGGCGCGCTTCGTCACGGGACCCCAGCGGTAGTTGTCCAGCACGCCGGTGCCGCGGATCACCCGGTGGCAGGGGATCAGGAAGGACACCCGGTTCGCCCCCACCGCATTGCCCACGGCGCGGGCGGAGGTCGGGTGGCCGATGCTGCGCGCCACGTCGGCATAGGTGGTGACCCGGCCGAAGGGGATTTCCAGCAGCGCCTGCCAGACCTTGATCTGGAAGTTGGTGCCGCGCAGATGCAGCGTCAGCGGCCCGCCGGCGCGGCCGACGGGCGCCGTGCCGGGAGCCGCGCCGTCAGGAGCCGCACCGTCATCCGCCCCGCCATGGACCGGGGCGAAGATGGCGGCGGCGGCCGGCGCGGTGGCGGCCGGGTCCTCCGCCAGCGCAGCCCCCGGCCAGTCCTGCCGCAGCTCGGCCAGCCCGCGCGCCTCCTCCCCCACCGGAACGAAGCCCAGGAAGCAGAGGCCGCGACCCGTGGCCGCCAGCAGCACCCGGCCCAGCGGGCTGTCGTGGAAGCCGTAGCGGATCGCCACGCCGGCCCCGCCCGCCTTGTACTCGCCGGGGGTGGCGGCCTCGGCCACGACGAACAGGTCGTGCAGCCGCGACGGGCCGGACAGCCCCAGATCCAGGGACGCCCCCAGCAGCCCGCCCGCAGCCCCCTCGCGCAGCAGCCGGCGGGCATGGCCCAGGGTCACGAACTGGGCGAAGCGCTTGGGGCTGATGCCGGCCCGGCGCTTGAAGACCCGCTGGAAGTGCCCCGGGCTCATCCCCGCCTCCGCCGCCAGCGCGTCCAGGTCGGGCGGCGCCTGCCAGTCCCGCGCCAGCCGTTCGATGGCGGCGGCGACCAGCCGGTCGGCGGCCGGATCGTCCTCCGGGGCTGGCGGCAAGGGCATGGGGTCGGCGCAGGAGGGGCCGGCGCAGGAGGGGTCGGCGAGCGGGGAATCGGCGGCGGGGATCATGCGCGAGCGGGGGATGGGCTGCGGGGGGTCGATCATAGCGCAGGGCACGGGCGGGGTCCTCCCTGGGGTGGGGCCGAAGCGCCAGGATGGCCCCGGCGGCACCCCCGGCCCACCCGGAAGCTGCGCTCCGGCGCTACTCCTTCCGGTACCACCGTTGACGGACCAGCGGGGGCACCCGACACTGGCCGCCGGGGCATGTCGGGGGGTGTCGCGTGAAGGAGAAGGAACTCCGCATCGCGCTGGTCTGCTACGGCGGGGTCAGTCTGGCCGTCTACATGCACGGGGTGACCAAGGAGCTGCTGGCGCTGGTCAAGGCCTCGCAGCGCCGGCACGCCCCCGGTTCCGGTTCCCCGGGCACCGGCGGCCCGCCGGCCGGCAGCGGGGCGGTCTACCGGGACCTGCTGGACCGGATCGGCCGGCGGCTGGACCTGCGGGTGGTGGTGGATGCCGTGGCCGGGTCCAGCGCCGGCGGCATCAACGGCGTCTTCCTGGCCCGCGGACTGGCGCACGACCTGCCGCTGGACCCGCTGACCGACCTCTGGCTGGAGAATGCCGACGTCACCCGCCTGCTGGCCCCCGACCGGCGGGCGCGGGCCTGGAGCAAGTGGTTCCTGCGGCCCCTGCTCTGGCTGGCCCTGGGCCGCTCGCGCAGTCTGGCACCGGACGCGGAGGCGCGGGGCAAGCTGTCGCTGTTCGTCCGCTCGCGCTGGTTCCAGCCGCCCTTCAGCGGCGACCGGCTGCTGGAGATGCTGCTGGAGGCCGCCTGCGCCATGGGCAGGCCGGCCACGCCCGCGGCATCGCTGCTGCCGCCGGGGATGCCGCTGTCGCTGCTGGTGACGGTGACGGACTTCCACGGCTTCCGCCAGACCATCGCGGCGCACGACCCGCCCCTGATCGAGGAGCGCGAGCACCGTCGGCTGTTCCGCTTCGAGTACCGCCGCCCCGCCGAGGGCGAGGGGGTCACGGACTTCGACCTGGACAGCGTGCCGGGCCTCGCCTTCGCCGCCCGCGCCACGGCCTCGTTCCCCGGCGCCTTCCCGCCGGCGCAGCTTCCCCAGCTCGACCGGGCGCTGGCGGCGGCCGGGCTGGACTGGCCGGCCCGCGCCCGCTTCCTGGAGGCGTGCTTCCCCGCCCCGGAGGCCGGCGGCGATCCCGCCCAGGCCAGCCTGATCGACGGCAGCGTGCTGAACAACAAGCCCTTCGCGGCGGCGCTGGCGGCCATCGCCGGCCGGCCCGCCTTCCGCGAGGTGGACCGGCGCATCGTCTATGTCGATCCCAACCCGGCCCCGCCGGGCGACAACGGCCGGCGCGGACCGCCGGGCTTCTTCCGCACCCTCAAGGGGGCGCTGTCGGACATCCCCCGCAACGAGCCGGTGCGCGACGAGCTGGCCGCCATCGCCGAGCGCAACGCGCGGGTGGCGCGGCTGCGCGGCGTGCTGGAGGGGGCGCGACCGCGGGTGGAGGCGCTGGTGGCGCGGGTGCTGGGCGGCACCCCGCCGGAGGCCCCGACCTATGCGCAGATGCGCGCCTGGCGCGACGCGGCCGGCAGTCTGGCCGCGGCCGATGCCGGCTTCGCCTACGAGGCCTATCTGCGCCTGAAGATCGGCCGCGTGCTGGACGGGCTGGCCGCCCTGCTGGCCCGTCTGGCCGGGCTGGAGCATGACGGGGAGGCGGTGCCGCGGCTGCGCCGGGCGCTGGACGCCTGGGCCGCGGCCCGCGGCATCAGCGCGGACGCGACCGGCGACGGTGCGGCGGGGGGCGGGAGCGATGCCGCCGGGGCGGAGCCGCCCTGGGTCGGGTTCCTGCGCGACTTCGACGTGGAGTTCCGCCGCCGCCGGCTGCGCTTCGTCGTGCGCGAGGTCAACCGGCTGTACGGGCTGGCGGGGGACGGCGGCTTCGCCGAGACGCGCCCGCAGGACCTGGACGAGCTGAAGTCCGCCCTGTACGGCACGCTGGAGGGGCTGCACGCCCTGGCCGAGGGGCTGCCCCTGGGGCCGGAGGAGCGGGCGCTGGCGGCCCGGGCCGTGGTCGCCGCCAACGGCCCGCCGGACCCCGACCTGCTGGACCGGGTGCTCCGGGCGGTCGCCGCGGCGCTGGACCTGGAGGGGCAGTCGCGCCGGACGGACGAGCTGTTCTGCCTGATGGGTCTGAACTATCTGGGCGCGGCGGCGCGGGCGGAGCTGTTCACCGCCTATGTCGGCTTCGCCTTCTGGGACGTGCTGGCCTTCGCCACCAGCGGCTGGCGGGAGCTGGAGGAATTCCACGAGATCAAGGTGGACCGCATCGGCCCGCCCGATGCCCGCCTGCTGCGCGCCGCCGGGGCGCCGCTGCGGCTCCAGGGGGCGCGGCTGAACAGCTTCGGCGCCTTCTTCAGCCGCTACGACCGCGAACACGACTATCTGCTGGGCCGGCTGCACGCGGCGGAACGGGCCATCGACCTGCTGGCCGACGCCGCCGGGCCGGGCGTGCTGGACGCGGGCACGGTCGCCGCCGCCAAGCACCGTGCCTTCCGCGCCGTGCTGGAGAGCGAGCGCTGCCGCCTGGGCCGCCGGGTGCTGGCCCTGGCGGAGGGCTGGGTGGCGGGCTGCCGGCCGGACTGACGACGGCCGGGTTTCAGCTCACGGCGCGGACCTTGACCGCCGAGTGGCTGAGCAGCTCGACGATCTCCCGGCCGTCGTCCTCGGCCGTGGCGTTCGGGTTGACCAGCCGGTTCGCCGCGTCCTCCCCCGTGGCGGGGGCGAAGCCGGTCGGCAGGGGGATGTGGTCGGGGCGCCCGTCCGTGCCCGGCACCACCCGCCAGCCGGGCGGCAGGTGGTAGCAGGGGGTCAGCAGATACCAGCCCCCGTCGGGTTCGTCCGGGACGACCGGCACCGCCCGGTAATGGGCCGGGATTTCGATCCGGGCGGGGGCATCGCCGTCGCCGGGGCGGACCGTCAGGTCCGGCGGCACCCGGATTTCCGCGCCGCCGCCCTGGCGGTTCTGGAACGTCCAGGCGTCCTCAGTGCGCCAGACATCCTGCCGGGAGGCGACACCCAGCAGGGCCGGCCGGTCCACGATCTGCTCGAAACGGCCGAGGCTCAGGCTGACCATCTCGTTGCTGCCGGTGACCTCGACACCGAGGAACCCCCGCTCCCGCAGGGTCTCCACCGCCACGGCGACGGCGGAGTTGGGACCGGGATTGAGCGCCCCCGCCCCGTTCGCACCGCCAGACCCGTCGCCGCGGCCGGCGAAGCAGAAGCTCAGCGCCAGGGTGGTCAGCCCGGCGGTCAGGCGGCCCTCGACCGGGGTCCCCGTCTTCAGCCCGTTCATGGCGAGCCAGGCGACCAGCCGTTCCGCCCCGGCCTGCTCCGGCTGCTGGCGCCGGGCGTTCCGGGCCTCCATGCCGCCCCTGCCGTCGCCATGGCCGTTGATGCGGATCTTGCCGACATGGCCGCCGGCGCAGACCCATTCGACGGCCAGCAGGGCGTCGCCCGGCAGCGCCTTCGCCACCCGCGGCACCGGCACGGCGATGGCGACGTAGCCGGTATCCTTCCTGATCCTCGACCATTTCGGGGCGACGACCCCGCCGCCGTCCTGGACCATCTGCGGGATCGTCAGCAGGCACTGCGGGACCAGCCCGTGCCGGTCGCGCTGGTGGACCGCCATGGGCGCGATGTCCCGGGCCATGTCGTACCAGCCGCTGGAATGGATCAGGTGGATGTCCAGGAAGCGGGTATAGGCGGGCATCGCGGCTCGGCGTCACGGCGGGCTGGGCAGTCCTGTCGATGACGGTCCGGCCCGCCCGCTGTGAACCCGCCCGGCCAAGCCCGCGGGTCGGTCAGCCCGGTCAGTCGGCCCCGGTCAGTCAGCCACGAACAGCAGCCCGCGCCCAGCCGTCGCCGCATCCGCCGCGAAGCCGTCCAGCGCGCGCAGGAAGTCCGTGCCCTCCCCTGCGCTCTCTCCCGCTCCGGCCCCTGCCCCTGGCGCGAGGGCGGCCAGCAGCGCCGCCGTCTCCGCACGCAGGGCGGACAGGTCGTCCGGGTCGATCCGGACATCGCCCTCCGGCCCCCACTGGTCCTGCCAGACCCGGCGCAGCAGCGGCAGGCGGGGATCGTTCATCACCCGGTCGTAGAGGTCCGACCAGACCGGGGTCGGCAGCCAGATCTCCCCCGCCTCCGGCACCGGGGTCCCGTCCGCGTCCGTCTGGCACACGCCGCGCGCGCCCATGCTCCGTCTCCTTTCCCGCGTCTTCTTCCGCCCCGTGATCTTCCGCCCGTCGATGCTCCGGTGTCCGCTCAGGGATCGCCCGGGAACTGGGTGACGACGGTACGCCCGTCCTTTTCCAGGATCACCGTGGCCCGGCGCGTGTCGGTGCAGCCGCGGCGCTGCTTGCCGGCCACCCGGTCCAGGGTGGCGGTCGCGGCGATGCGGCCGTTGCGCTGGGTGGATGCGGTGCAGTCCGCCGCCGCCAGCACCGCCCGGCAGAGTTCCAGCGCCTCGTCCGCCCCGCCGCAGTAGGCGCCGGCGAACTCGCTGTTCTTCGGGGTCAGGCTGTCGCAGGTGCGGCAATGCCGGGCGTCGATGTGCGCCCAGGCGCGCTTGCCGATGGCGCAGGACAGGTCGGCGCAGCGTCCGTCCGCCGCGGCCACGGCCGGCGCCAGCAGCAGTGCCGCCCCGGCAAGGACGGACAACATCCGGACAGGGCGCCGGGTGATGGGCCGTGTCATGGCATGTAAAGGGGCCAGGACATGTACAGGAACAGTGTTCATGAACGACCTTTGCTGCAATGCACCTGTAATGGGATCCGCCCGCAGGGCGGGGTGCGGCAATTCTAGCGGTGACAAGACGGCCCGCCTACTCCAATCGACCGATCCGACACTTGCCCGGCCGGGTTGAGAACGGCATTTTACGGCACCTCGAAAGGCGCCCGGCTGTTCCGGCAGAAGAGTGACGCCGAAGAATGGAGAGATCCGCCAGGAGTGAACCGCATGCCGGTCGTACCGCGTTTTGAGCAGTGGCCCACGCTGCCCGCCATGTTCTTCGACCAGGCCGCGCGCATGGGCGACAGACCGATGCTGCGGGTCAAGCGTGACGGACAGTGGGAACAGTTGTCCTGGAGATCGGTGGCGGACCAGGTGGTGCGCGCCGCGCGGGGTCTGGCGGCCCTGGGCGTCCGGCGCGGCGACCGCGTCTGCCTGGTGGCGGAGAACCGGCCCGAATGGCTGATCGCCGATCTGGCGATCATGTCGCTGGGCGCGGTGACGGTGCCCGCCTACACGACGATTTCCGTGCCCGACTATGTGCACGTCCTGAAGAACAGCGGCAGCACCGTCGCCATCGTCTCCGGCCAGCAGCTCATGCGCCGCGTCTATGCCGCGGCGGCCGAGGTGCCGGGCTTCCGCACCCTGGTGGCGCTGGGCTGGAGCGAGGTGCAGCACGAGCCGCAGGTGGACCTCGTCCCCTGGGAGGAGATGCTGGCCGCGGCCGATGCCGCCCGGCCGCGCCCGCTGGCCCGGCCGCTGGCCCGCCCCGACGAGGAGGGGGAGGCGGCGATGGCCGATCCCCGCCCCACCGTCCCGCCCGCCGCCGCCCGCGAGGCCGTGGCGGCTGCCGAGGCGCAGGCCGACCCGGACGAGAGGACGCAGGCCGACCCGGACGAGAGGACGCAGGCCGGCCCCGACGGACCGGCACAGGCCGAAGCGGCCGGGACGGACCCGGAGGACGGGGCGCAGGCTGACGCGGCGGCGCAGGCCGCACCGGCCGAGGTGGTCCGGGCCGCCCCGGAAGCCGCCCCGGAATCCGCGGCCGATGCCGGCCCGGGCGCCCCGGCCGGGGAGCACTGGCCCGAGGACCCCGGCGCCCGCGCCGACACGGACGGCCCCGTGGACCCCGACGCCGATCCCCTGACGATGCCGCTGGCCGCCCCCCTGTCGGAGACGGGGCGGATGGCCGTGGCCCGGGCGGAGGCCGCCGCCGGCAGCGAGGCCGATGCCGCCGGGCCGGAGGCCGCGGCCGGGCCGGCGCCGGTCGATCCCGTGGCGCTGGCCATGGACGGTGCGCCGGACGACCTTGCCTGCATCATCTACACCTCCGGCACCGGCGGCGCGCCCAAGGGCGTCATGCTGAGCCACCGGGCGGTGCTGGCGAACTGCATCGGCGCCTATGACGTGCTGGCCGAGATCGGGCTGGAGGAGGAGGTCTTCCTCTCCTGCCTGCCACTGTCGCACGCCTACGAGCATTCCTGCGGCCAGTTCTTCCCCATCAGCCTGGGGGCCGAGATCGCCTATGTCGAAGGCGTGGAGAAGATCGGCACCAACCTGAACGAGGTGAAGCCCAGCATCGTGCTGGTCGTCCCCCGCCTGATGGAGGTCGTCCAGCAGCGCATCACCCGCGAGGTGGAGCGCCAGGGCGGCGTCAAGGAACGGCTGTTCAATCTGGCGCTGGCGCTGGGCAAGGAACGCTACCGCAACGGCGGCACCCTGCCGATCTGGAAGCAGCCGGTGGACGACCTGATGGAGACCATGGTCCGCGCCAAGGTGCGGGAGAAGCTGGGCGGCCGGATCAAGGCGCTGGTCTCCGGCGGTGCCGCGCTGAACCCGGACGTGGGGCTGTTCTTCCACGCCCTGGGCTTCCCGCTGCTGCAAGGCTACGGCCAGACGGAGGCGGCGCCGCTGATCAGCGTCAACCGCTTCGGCATGACGGCGCACCACACGGTCGGCCCGCCGGTGAAGGGCTGCGAGGTGACCATCGCCGAGGACGGGGAGATCCTGGCGCGCGGGCCCAACGTCATGCTGGGCTACTGGCAGGACCCGTCCTCGACGGAGCGGGCGCTGGCCGACGGCTGGCTGCACACGGGTGACGTGGGCCACCTGGACAGCCGCGGCCGCATCGTCATCACCGACCGCAAGAAGGACATCCTGGTCACCTCCGGCGGCGACAACATCTCCCCCGCCCGGGTGGAGGGGTGCCTGATGCTGGAGCCGGAAATCGCCCAGGCCGTCGTCTGCGGCGACAAGCGGCCCTACATCGTGGCGCTGCTGGTGCCCGATGCGGAGATCGCAGCCGAGTGGGCGCGGCGGCGCGGGCTGCCGCCGGACCTTTCCACCCTGTGCGCCGACGCCGGCTTCCGCCGGCTGATCTCCGCCGCGGTGGACCGGGCGAACAGCCAGCTCTCCTCGATCGAGCGGGTGCGCAAGTTCCGCCTGCTGCCGACCCCGTTCACGATCGAGAACGGGCTGATGACGCCGACCATGAAGGTCAAGCGGACGCTGGTCGTGCAGCAGTGCCGGGAGATCGTCGAGCAGCTCTACGACTGACGAAGGGATCGGGGCCGGGGTCTTCCCCCGGCCCCCGCATCCTGCCGCCCCGCATCCTGGCGGGGAAGGTCCGTCCGGGTCAGGCCAGCAGCGCGCGCAGCACGCCGTTCAGCCGGGTACGGCCCTCCGCCGTGGCGCGCAGGCGGCCGTCCGCCATCTCCAGCAGCCCGTGACGCAGCAGCCCGTCCAGCCTGTCCCGGTCCAGCGCCTCGGCTGCGGGCCGGCCGGACTCCGCCGCGATCCGGTCCAGCGGCACGCCCTCGCGCAGGCGCAGCCCCATCATCAGCAGCTCGACCAGCCGCTCCTGCGGCCCGATCGGCTCGAAGGGCTTCGCCGCCGTGCCGTCCCGCTCCACCCGCTCCAGCCAGACGTCGGGGGCGCGGTGGGTGCGGGTGCCGACCTTGCCGTGCGCCAGGGTCAGGCGCCCGTGCGCGCCGGGGCCGACCCCGACATAGTCGCCATAGCGCCAGTAGGTCAGGTTGTGCCGGCTCTCCTCGCCGGGGCGGGCATGGTTCGACACCTCGTAGGCGGGCAGGCCGGCCGCCTCCAGCAGCGCCTGCGTCTCCTCGTACAGCTCCCCCTGGGTGTCCTCGTCGGGCAGCACCAGCTCGCCGCGTTCGTGCAGCGTGTGGAACTGCGTCCCCTCCTCGATGGTGAGCTGGTACAGCGACAGGTGCCCCACCGCCTCGTCCAGGGCGCGGGCCAGCTCCTGCCGCCAGGCGGCGACCGTCTGGCCGGGGCGGGCATAGATCAGGTCGAAGCTGAAACGGTCGAAGGCGGCCCGCGCCAGCCGGATCGCCCCCAGCGCCTCGGCCGCGGAATGCCGCCGGCCCAGCCGGCGCAGGTCGGCGTCGTCCAGTGCCTGGATGCCCAGCGATACCCGGTTCACCCCCGCCGCGCGGAAGTCGCGGAAGCGGCCGGCCTCCACGCTGGTCGGGTTGGCCTCCAGCGTCACCTCGGTCCCCGCCGGCAGGCCCCAGTGCCCGTCCGCCCGGCGCAGGACCGCCGCCACCGTCGCCGGCGCCATCAGCGACGGCGTGCCGCCGCCGAAGAAGACGCTGGTCAGCCGCCGGCCCGGCGCCAGGGCCGCGAAATGGTCCAGCTCGCGCAGCAGGGCCGCGCGCCAGCGCTCCTGGTCGATCCCCTCCCGCACATGGGAGTTGAAGTCGCAGTACGGGCACTTGGAGGCGCAGAACGGCCAGTGGACGTAGAGCGCGAAACCGGGATCGGGCGGAACGGACATGCTCTCACGGCAGGCAGGAACGGCGGGGCGGCCAGGGCGGGCGGCCAGAGGGGGCCTCTGGGCGGACCGCGCTCCGGCCGGACCAGATGGGCATCGCCCGCGCCGCCGGCCAGGGGTCAGTCCACCAGGCTCCAGTCCACGGTGGAGACGACCCGCACGGTCTTGTCAATCTCCCGCCCTTCGAAGGTGCCGGGCACGTCGTTGCTGGCCAGGATCTGGAAGACGCCCTGGTTGGCGCGGCGGATGCCGCCCAGCCGCGCGCCGCTGTCGGCGGCGAACTGCTCGGCCGAGGCGCGGGCGTTCTTCGTCGCCTCCGCGATCATGTCGGCCTTGATGTCGTTCAGCCGGGTGAAGGCGAAGGTGGGGCCGTTGCCGCCGCCCGTGTCCCCGCCCAGCACGACGCCCTGGTCCAGCAGGCCCGCCATGTCCTGGCTGGCCTTCAGCACGGTGTCCACGTCGGCGGTGCGGACGGTCAGCGTGCGGGTGACGATGAAGCGGCTGTCCACCGGGCCCTGGCGGTACTGCTGCGCCAGCAGGTCCACCACGTCCAGCCCGCGGCTGACCACGGCGTCGGCCGGGATGGCGTGGCGCTCCAGGAAGGCCATGACGGCGGCCTCGTCGCGGGCGGTCTTGGCCTGCACCTCGGCCAGATCGTTGCCGGTGGCGACGAAGCGCAGCGGCCAGATCGCCAGATCGGCCCGCACCTCCCGCTCGGCCAGCCCCTTGACGCTGACCACCCGGTCGGCCAGCCGCATGCGGGCCACCTGCGTCCCGGCGAGATAGCCGCCGGCGGCGATGCCGAGCGACAGGAACAGGGCGGCGGCGAGAAGAACGGGGGTACGCATGATCGCCTCGAAAGGGAAAGGAACGGAGGGTCCCGATCGTGCGGGGGGATCGTGTCACCCGGATGGCGCGGCCGTGTCGGTCCCCAGGCATGGCAGCGCCGGTCCCGGGGCCGCAGGGGGTGATCCGCCGGAAGACGGAACTGCCGTCCGTGATCTTCAGGTCCGGCGGTCCCCAAGGATGCCGGTTCCCGTCGCCGCCGGATGACGCCCCCGCCGGCCGGGTGCCCCGCCGTCAGGCGAAGCAGCGGGCCAGGAGCTGGCGGAAGGCGTCGGCGCGGTGGCTGATGGCGTGCTTCTGCGCCGGGTCCAGCTCCGCATAGGTGCAGGCGTGGCCGTCCGGGATGAAGATCGGGTCGTAGCCGAAGCCCTTGCCGCCGCGCGGCGGGAAGCTCAGCGTGCCGTGGGCGGTGCCTTCCACCGCCTCGACATGGCCGTCCGGCCAGGCCAGCGCGAGGGCGCAGACGAAGCGGGCGCGGTCGCCGCGGCGGTCGGCGGCCGCCTCCAGCTCCCGCCGCACCCGCTCCATGGCGGCGGCGAAGTCCTTGGCCGGCCCGGCCCAGCGGGCGGAATAGATGCCCGGCGCGCCGTCCAGCGCATCGACCCAGAGCCCGCTGTCGTCGGCCAGCGCCGGCAGGCCGGAGGCGAGTGCCGCCGCCCGCGCCTTCAGCGCCGCGTTGCCGACGAAGGTCGCCTCCGTCTCCTCCGGCTCGGGCAGGTCCAGCTCGGCGGCGGAGGGGAAGTGCCGGACATGGGCGGCGAGCAGATCGGCGATCTCCCGCACCTTGCCCCGGTTGTGGCTGGCGATGACCAGCGTATCCCCGGCGAAGCGGCGCGGCGCGGTCATCGGGCCAGCGCCGCCGCCTGGAGCGCCGTCAGCTCGCCGATGCCCTTGCGCGCCAGCGCGAGCAGCGCCAGGAACTCGGCCTCCTGGAAGGGCGTCTTCTCGGCCGTGCCCTGGATCTCCACGATGCCGCCCTTGCCGGTCAGCACGAAGTTGGCGTCGGCCTGGGCGCTGCTGTCCTCGGCATAGTCGAGGTCCAGCACCGGCGCGCCCTGGTACAGCCCGCAGGAGACGGCGGCGACGCTGTCGGTCAGCGGCTGCGCCTTCAGGAAGCCGATCGAGGTGAGGTGCCGGAAGGCCAGCGCCAGCGCGACATAGCTGCCGGTGATGGCGGCCGTGCGGGTGCCGCCGTCGGCCTGGAGCACGTCGCAGTCGATCTTCACGGTGATCTCGCCCATCGCCTTCACGTCGGTGACGGCGCGCAGCGAGCGGCCGATCAGGCGCTGGATCTCCTGGGTGCGGCCGGTCTGCCGGCCCTTGGCCGCTTCGCGGTCGGTGCGCTCGGCCGTGGCGCGGGGCAGCATGCCGTATTCGGCCGTCACCCAGCCCTGGCCCTGGCCGCGCAGGAACGGCGGCACGCGGTCCTCGACGCTGGCGGTGCAGAGGACATGCGTATCCCCGAACCGCACGAGGCACGAGCCCTCGGCATACTTGGAGACGTTCGTCTCCAGGCTCACGGGGCGCATCTGGTCGAGGGAACGGCCGGAGGGGCGGGACATGGCAGGGTCTCGGGATGGGGAACGGGCCGACCGTGGATAGGCCACGCCCGCCCCGCTTACAAGTCCGAAAGCCCCGTGATCCGGACCGGCGGCCGGCCGGGGAAACGGACCGTCAGTTCCAGCCGGCCCCCCATGGCTTCGACATAGCCGGACAGGGTGGACAGCAGCATGTCCGTCTGGCGCTCGATGCGCGACACGGTGTCCTGCCGCACGTCGAGGCTTTCCGCGATCTTCGCCTGCGTCAGGTCGAGCGCCTTGCGCAGGCCCTGGAGGGTCAGTTCCTCCGCCTCCAGCGCGTCCGCCCTGGCCTCGATCCGCTCCCGGCGGTCGGGCGGCAGGGAAGCGAGCCAATCGTCCAGCGTCCTGGTTCCGCTCATCGCCGTCGTCCTTTCCCGGCCGTCAGTTCGTCCTGCACCGGGGTCCGGAGGTCCAGAAACTCCGGCCAGAACTCAGGATGGAACAGGACGGTCCAGGGCATGACGAAATATGGATCGGAATCCATGCCGGCGCAAGCGGACGCCCTTCATCGCCCGCCCGGGCCCCTGGCGTCGGGCCCCTGGCGTCGGGCCCATGGCGTCGGGGTGGGGGGCCTCGGAGCCACGGGACACGGATGGACACGGATGCCGGCTGCGCCGGCCCACGGATGGCACAGATCAGGGAAGGCATCGGAAGACATCATCCGTGGTCATCCGTGGAAATCCGTGTTCATGGCAGTTCCGCCCCGTCCGCCCCCCGTTCCCCCGGTCGAGCCGGCTGCCGCAGCAGCCGGCATCGTGCGCCCTGTGGTCGAAGCTTCGGACGCCAGACGCTGCTCGGGCCGGCACGGAACGGTGGGCGAGACTACCGCCCTCGCCGGCCAAGCCGTCACTCTGGCTTGGCTACGCTTCGGCACGCTCCAGGACGCTGATCTGGCCAGGACGCTGATCCGGCCAGGACGCTGATCCGGCCAGGACGCTGATCCGGCCAGGACGCTGATCCGGCCGCCCAGCGCATGGTTCTTCCCGGTCAGCGAAGACGCCAACCTTGACCGGCACAGGTGCGCGATCGTATAGTGATTTCACTATAATCGGTTGGCCCCGATGACCTCAGACCGCAGCCTGGATATCCGCGTCGTGCGCTTCCTGCCAGCGGGCACGGCGGCCGAGTATGACGGGATGCCGGAGGAGGTGCGCGACCAGGCCGATGCGGCGACGACGCTGTTGCAGAACAACCGGATGCCGGCGGACGCCGAACCCCTGAAGGGGCGCTGAAAGGCATCACGGAGATCCGGATCGATCACGACACCAACACCTACCGGGTCTACTACGTCGCCGAGTTCGAATGCTGTCTCTACATCATCGATGCCGGCATGAAGAAGTCGCCGCGGAAGGGAGAGATTCCGCGGCCGCAGGTGGAGCGGCTGACACTGCGCCGCGCCCAGGCCGAGGCACATTACCGGGCCAATGAATCCTGGTTCCGGAAGACCTACGAGGCCCGTAAGGCGGCACGCAGGCTGCTGGAAGGCCGCGACCCCCGCGAGGAGCCGAAGCAATGACGACCGATCGGACGCCCGCCGGAGTTCCCGGCGTGGATCATGAGATCACCGAGGTGGACGGCGTGGTCACTGCCGGGTCGGACAGTTTCCTGGCCGACAGGGGGCACAGGAACCCGGCCGAGCATCGCGCCAAGGTGCTTCTCGCCGACGACTTCCGTCGGCTCATGCAGGCGCAGGGGCTGACACAGGCCGAAGCCGCCATGCAGGCCGGCCTTGCCCAGACCGACATCTCCCGCATCGTTCGCGGCCTGGTGCGCGGCTACTCGGTCTGGAAGCTGGCAAAGGCGCTCAACGACCTGGGCGCGGCCACCGAGATCGTCGTCCGCCTGCCGGAAGGGGAAACCCACGCCATCGCCGTTGGATGAGCATTGCCGCGGTCACCGACGACCTCGACGGCTGAAGGCGGCAGCCGCGCCGTGGGACCGGTTGTCACCCTGCGCCGCGGGGACCCGGCTGCACCCGTGGTCCCCATGCAGCCCCCCCTGATCCGCCTTTCCCCGGCCCGGCGCGATCCGCCCGCCCCGCCCGCATTGATTAGACCCGGACCAGACACTAGACTCAGGGAAGCAAGGGCGGCCGGGGCCGCCCGGTGGAGCGAAGGGCGAAGCGTCCGCACGCGGCATGATCGTCGAGCTGAACCAACGGACCCGCGATATCTTCCGCCATATCGTCGAGGCGTATGTGGAGACGGGGGAACCCGTGGGCTCCCGCACCGTCTCGCGCCGGCTGGGCATGCAGCTTTCCCCGGCCACCATCCGCAACGTCATGGCGGACCTGGAGGAGCTGGGCCTGCTGATGGCGCCGCACACCTCGGCCGGGCGGGTGCCCACCGATGCCGGGCTGCGCATGTTCGTGAACGGCATCCTGGAGATCGGCGACCTGTCGGAGACGGAGCGGGAGGCCATCGAGGCGCAGTGCGCCAACCGGGGCCGCTCGCTGCCGGACGTGCTGGAGGAGGCGATCACCATGCTGTCCGGCCTGTCCTCCTGCGCCGGGCTGGTGCTGGCGCCGAAGACGGACCGGCCGCTGAAGCACATCGAGTTCGTGAACCTGTCCCCCGGCCGCGCCCTGGTGGTGATGGTGACGGAGGACGGGCTGGTGGAGAACCGGGTGGTGGAGGTGCCGGTGGGCATGCCCGTCTCCGCCCTCACCATGGCGTCCAACTATCTGACGGCGCGGCTGACCGGCCGCACCCTGACGGAGGCGCGGACCGACATCCTGGCCGAGATCGAGGAGCGCCGCGCCCAGCTCGACCAGCTCACGGCCAAGGTGGTGGCGGCGGGGCTGGCGACCTGGGGCGGCAGCCAGGGCCAGCAGGGCTATCTGATCGTGCGCGGCCAGGCCCGCCTGCTGGAGGACGTCTCCGCCCTCTCCGACCTGGAGCGCATCCGCGCCCTGTTCGAGGCGCTGGAAACGCGCGAGGCCATGGTGCGGCTGCTGGACGCCACCGGCAAGGCGGAGGGGGTGCAGATCTATATCGGCGCCGAGAACGAGCTGTTCCGTCACGCCGGCTGCTCCCTGATCGTCTCCCCCTACACCAACGCGAAGGACCAGATCGTCGGCGCCATCGGCGTGATCGGCCCGACCCGGATCAACTATGCCCGCATCATCCCCATGGTGGACTATACGGCGAAGGTGGTGGGCCGCCTGATCGGTTGAGGGGGCCGCTCCGCCCCCGCGCGCATCCCATCTCGACAGGCGCCGCGATCCCGCCTAAACGTCCGCCGACCGGGGCGGCGGTCCCGCCGCCCCGTTCCAGCCCCGCAGACTGCATCCGAGGCAAGACGTCATGAGCGAAACCATGCCCAACGGCGAGCAGCGGCCGCAGACCGACGCGGCCGCCGAGGCCCCCGAGACCAACACCGCCGCCACGACCGGCCAGGGCGGCCAGACGGCCCCCGGCCAGACCGCCGCTGGCCAGACCGCCGCCGGCCAGACCGCCACCTCGCCGGGCGACAGGGCCGGCGCGGGCGGGGCACCCGCGGACGACCGCGCCGCGTCGCTGGAGGCGGAGATCCAGGTGCTGAAGGACCAGCTCCTGCGCGCGCTGGCGGAGACGGAGAATGTCCGCCGCCGCGCCGAGCGCGAGCGCGAGGACACGGCGAAGTACGCCATCGCCAAGTTCGCCAAGGACCTGCTGGCCGTGGCCGACAATCTGCGCCGCGCCGTCGAATCCGTGGCGCCGGACCAGCGCCAGGGCAACGAGGCGGTGAACAGCCTGCTGACCGGCGTCGAGGCGACGGAGCGCCAGCTCGCCGCCGCCTTCGACCGCGCCGGCATCCAGAAGATGGAACCGCTGGAGAAGCCGTTCGACCCCAACTTCCATCAGGTGATGATGGAGATGGAAGGCACCGGCAAGGCCCCGGGCACCGTGGTCGCCGTGCTCCAGGCCGGCTACACGCTCCAGGGCCGGCTGCTGCGTGAGGCCATGGTCGGCGTCGCCAAGGGCGGCGAGACCCACAACCTCAACACCAGCGCCTGACCCCCCGCCCCGGGCGGGCTCCCCCGGCGGGGGGGCCCGTGGGGGACCGGGTCATGGGGGCGGCGACCCGGATGCGCGCCTCCCACAACACGCGGGACACCTCGAAATCTCCGACCGCCAAAAATCACTCCGGCAGAGCACCGCTCTCTGAATCAGTTCCGCGCAGCGGCCCTGAAGATTGAACAGCCCGCTTGCGCGCAAATGGCGTGGTCGTGTCCCACCCGGTGGTGTGAATCTGTGGGGAACCGGCCCGCCGCAACGTCATCGAGCGTCTGTTCGATCGGTTGAAAACTGGCGGCGGATCGCCGCCCTCTTCTGCTGCGGCTGGATCTCTCTCAATGAGTTCCCAACCTAGACCAGGAATCCACGAGGGTTGCTGATAGTCATTCAGCCTGCCCCTCCGACTCAGCCCAAGCGAACCGAACCTTGAGGTGGTTCAGCCTCGAAGAATACGGAATCAGACCATTAAACTGGAGTTGCCCCACCACGATCCCAGGCGCGATGCCGATCTCGTCCGCAAAGGCGCGGATGGCCCGCTCACTGAAATGCCCACCACCCACAAAGCGCGTCCACGCAGATCGAGGCACGAGGGTACTGGTGGCGAATTGATTAGCCTCCTGCTCCTTTGCGTCCGCCTCAAGGCCGTTCTCGTCAATAAAAACATCCTTCTTCCCGTGCAGCAAGATGTGAGCCGCTTCGTGGAAGAAGGTGAACCAGAGATGGTCGTCCGACTTGTGCCGCAGACTTAGCAGAATTACGGCCTTTTCCTTGCCGACCCACTTGGTTGCCCCGCTGGCGCAGGTCTTAGGGAGCTCTGGCACGAAAACTACAGCAACACCCGCACTCGCGCATAGCGGGACAAGGCGCTCCTGGATCTTCTCCGGTGGAATGCGGGTCATGGCACGAGCCTGCCCCAGGGTATCCCTGAATCTGCTTGCGTTGAACGGGGCGCATTCGATGCTCTCGGCGAGCCGTTCACCCCAGCGCAGCCATGCGGCGACGGCGAACGGCTCGCTCTTTAGCTTCTGTGAACGCCGGAAAGCATACTGGCCCTCCTGCGCTTCGAACATGGAACCCCAAGCCTCGACCGACCCAGTCCCAAAGAAATCCAGCAGCTTGCGCACCTTGTCGACGGCGTCGACCGGCTTCGGGAAAATCCCAAGCTTCACCATCTTCGTGACGGGGAACTTGTCTGCCCATGCCCCTGCGGCCTCGAGCCGCTGCCGCTCCTCTTGCTCGCCACGTCGAGTGTCGTACAGAGCCTGGAGGTTGATCCAGTAAGCGGCCGGCCGACCGAGCACGCGCTCGAACTCGTAGGCCGTCCTGGCCAGTATTGGAGCCTTCCCAGCGATGATTTCGCTGACCATCTTCGCGGAATGCCCGCAACGCTCCGCAAACTCGGTTTTGGACATCCCCTTCGCCGCCAGAATCTTCTCCAGGATGCGGCCCGGTGGGACGGCATAGTCCGGCGTAAATCCAAGTTTCTTAGCCACGATGCGTGTCCCCCACAAAAACTATCTCAATCTCGGTGACCTGCTCGACGTCCACCTCCCCGTTTGGCAGCAGCGGCAAGGGGTCATTTGCGGGCTTGAAGCAGAGCCTCACCCCTCCGTGCCCATCGACGGACCATTGGCCTTTCCTATCGGCATAGAGCTTGTGGCGCCGCTCGGGCGGTTCGGAGGGTACGTCGACTAGACGCGGCATCGCCTCCAGGGTCGCCATGCGGTCCATGAGCTCCTCGGCACACTTTTTTCCGAACCTCCGGACCAACTCCTTCTCGCTGGAAAGGAGCTTCTGGAGCTTCGACGAGGCGAACCAGACCTGCACTTCACACCACCAACTTAACGTTACAGGTAAAGGCTTTTGTGGGAAAGTCAAGTCTTCAGGCGCACCGCAGCCTCCACGAGAACGGGGAGCGAGCCCCCGTCCGTCTCACCGATCAGGGCTATCCAACCAGTATATCTAGGCATTTAAGGCTAGCCATTGGCGGTATTTCCGTCAACATCTTTTGGTAGAGATTCGCCACAGTTCTGCATATTGAAAAGCAACACAGGCGGTAGCGCCAGGGCTGGTGACCGCAGTCCCTGCGTCCAGGCCGCCGATGTCTTGCCTGAGGATGGCCCCCTACCGCGGTGCAAGGCGGCGGTAGCTGAGGGCTTCGGCGATGTGAGGGCGGCGGACGGTGGGGCTGTCGTCCATGTCGGCCAGGGTGCGGGCGACGCGCAGCACGCGGTGGTAGCCGCGGGCGGACAGGCGCAGCCGCTCCGCCGCCTCGGTCAGCAGCGCCCGGCCCTGGGCGTCGGGGGCGGCGACCTGTTCCAGCAGGGCGCCGTCGGCCTCGGCATTGGTGCGCAGGGCCGCCCCGCCCGGCCCGGCCCCGGTTCCAGTCCCCGTACCGGCCAGCGCGGCATAGCGCCGACGCTGCACCTCGCGCACCCGGGCCACGCGGGCGGCGACCTGGGCGCTGTCCTCCCGCGGGGGCGGCAGCGACAGGTCGGCGGCGCTGACGGCCGGCACGTCCACATGCAGGTCGATACGGTCGAACAGGGGGCCGGAGATGCGCGACTGGTAATCGGCGGCGCATTTCGGCGCGCGCGAGCAGGCCAGGGCGGCATCGTCCAGATGGCCGCAGCGGCACGGATTCATCGCCGCCACGAGCTGGAAGCGGGCGGGATAGGCGATGTGGGCGTTGGCCCGCGCGATCACGGCCCGGCCGCTCTCCATCGGCTGGCGCAGCGCCTCCAGGGTCTGGCGCGCGAACTCCGGCAGCTCGTCCAGGAACAGCACGCCCTGGTGCGCCAGACTGATCTCCCCCGGCCGGGCGCGCAGCCCGCCGCCGACCAGGGCGGGCAGGCTGGCGGAATGGTGCGGGTCGCGGTAGGGGCGGCGGCGCAGCAGCCGGCCCCCCTCGAGCTGCCCGGCGACCGAGTGGATCATCGACGCCTCCAGCGCCTCCGCCGGGTCGAGCGGCGGCAGGATGCCCGGCAGGCGCGCGGCCAGCATCGACTTGCCCGACCCCGGCGGGCCGATCATCAGCAGGTTGTGGCCGCCGCTGGCCGCCACCTCCAGCGCGCGCTTCGCCGTCTCCTGCCCCTTCACGTCCTTCAGGTCCTTGTGGCCCGGCCCGGCGTCGGGCGGTTCCAGCCGCGGCTCCGGCCGCGACAGCACCTGGGTCCCCTTGAAATGGTTGATGATGGCCAGCAGGCTGGGCGCGGCCAGCACCTCCAGATCGCCGGCCCAGGCCGCCTCCCCGCCGCAGGCCGCGGGGCAGATCAGGCCGCGCCCGTGGGCGGCGGCGTTGATCGCGCTGGGCAGCACCCCGGCCACCGGGGCCAGCGCCCCGTCCAGCCCCAGCTCGCCCAGGGCGTAGAAGCGCGCCACCTCCTCCCCCGGCAGCACGCCCAGGATCACCAGCAGGGCCAGCGCGATCGGCAGGTCGAAGTGAGAACCCTCCTTCAGCACGTCCGCCGGGGCCAGGTTGACGGCGATGCGCCGCGGCGGCAGCGACAGGCCCAGCGCGTGCAGCGCCGCGCGCACCCGCTCGCGGCTCTCGGCCACCGCCTTGTCGGGCAGGCCAACGACGATGAAGGCCAGCTCGCCGCCGGACATCTGGACCTGCACGTCGATGTCCAGCACGTCGATGCCCTGGAAGGCGACCGTACTCACCCGTGCGACCAAGCGATCCTCCCCCCGCCGGGCCCCCACCGGGCACCCTCCTGCGGAGTGTAGGGGAGGCGTTCCGCACGCGCCAGCGGGCAGAGCGCCGCCGCGCCTCCCGCTCCGGTGGCGTCCGCCCGGCAGTGGGGCGTCGGAAGAAAGGCCGACTGGCCCGGCCGGACCGGGCAGGGTATCCAGGACAGGCTACCGGAAGAGGAGGACCAAATGGCGTGGCTGGTGCTGTTCGTGGCCGGGATTCTGGAGATCGGCTGGGCGATCGGGCTGAAATACTCCGAAGGCTTCACCCGCCCGCTGCCCACGGTGGTCACCCTGGTGGTGGCCTGGGCCAGCTTCTTCCTGCTCTCCATCGCCATGCGCAGCCTGCCGGTCGGCACGGCCTACGCGGTCTGGACCGGCATCGGCGCCGTCGGCACGGCGCTGCTGGGCATCGTCCTGTTCGGGGAGCCGGCGACGGCGGCGCGGCTGGCCTGCATCGCCCTGATCGTCGCCGGCATCGTCGGGCTGAAGGTGTTCGGCGGCGGCTGAGGCCGCCCGCCCTCGCGGCTACGCCCGCCCCTGGCGCTCCGCCAGTTCCCGCGTCACGGCCGCGATCAGGGCGCGGGCGGCCTCCTCCACCATCGCCGCCGGTTCCTGCGGAACCGTGCCGGGCTCGCCCGACGGCGGCGGCCGCCAGAGCAGGCGGTGGCCGGGCGCCGGCTCGAAACTCGCCAGGACGTCCGCCTCCGGTTCCGCCCCGGTGACGATGGCGATGTCGGGCACGGGGAAATCGCCCAGCCGGCGGAATCCCGCCAGGGTGCAGTCGATCAGCCAGTCCCCGGCCAGGGTGACGACATGGCCGTTCCACTGTCCTTCCGGCGGCGTGTCCAGATAGCCCAGGGCGAAAGTGCCCGTCTCCGCCCGCAGCAGCGCCTGACACGGCATCGGCCGCGCCGCGACCCCGAACTGCGCCAGGACCCGGCAGTTGATGGCGGTGGTGAAGGCGCAGTATGTCCGGTACGTCTCGCCGATGATCCTGAAATAATCGCGGAAGATGAGCTGGACAAGATCGGCCGTCAGAGCCTGCGGCGCGAGTGGACGCCCCTCCGGGCCGATACCATCGATCGATCCGGAATGTCCTGAATTTGCCGGATAATCCCCAGCATGACCGAACATCATGATTTCCGCCGCATCGGGAGCCGCTGCGACTCTTCATGATCCCGGTTACCAAATCGTTTATTCATCCATCTGGAGTAGGCACGCCTAGACCGAAGGGTGTAGGCACGGTCCCGCGGGGAGCCCCGCGGGACCGGAAGGGGAGAGCGCCGGGAAGGCGGTGTCAGTCCGCCATGCGGCGCCCCCCTGAACGCCGCTCAGACGCCCGGTGACGTCCCCGCCGCCCGGGATCGAAGCCACGCCAGCCCCGCGGACACCAGCAGCGCCATCGTCGTGGCGTAGCAGACCACGGGCCATGCCGTGTCGCCGTTCAGCAGCGTCGCCGCCGCGGTCCCCGCGATGCCGACGATCAGGCTCTGGATGCAGAAATAGACCGCGACGGCCGATCCCGCGATGTCGTCGAACGGCGCAAGGGCGCCGTTGGCGGTCACGGACACCGTGAAGACGATGCCGACCGCCATGACCCACATCGGCAGGATGTAGCCGGGGAAGGACGGCGGGCCGGAAAGCTCGCCGAGCGCCAGCAGGGCCGCCCCGCAGACAAGCAAGGCCATCCCGCGCGCCACGCATCCCGCGATGCCCCAGCGGGTGACGAAGGATTTCACGAACCGGGTGGTCCCGATCATGACGACCGCGACCGTGGCGAAGGCCAGGCTGAATCCGATCTCCGACCAGCCCGCCTTGTCTATCAGCACGCGGGGGGCCGTCGAGAAGAAGACGAAGAAGGTGCCCATGCCGGCGCTGAAGCCGGCCGTGTAGACCCAGAAGGCCGGGCTGGCGAAAACCCGCAGAACGGACCGGCGCGTCGTCGCCTCATCCGGCAGGCGGGTTGCGATCGGCCGGGTTTCGGGCCATCTGAGGCCGGCATTCAGGAGGGCGGGCACCGCCAGGGCGGCCAGCGCGACGAAGATCGCCCGCCATCCGAGGGCCCCGCCGATCACCGCTCCGGCGATGGGGCCGAGGGCGGGGACGAAGGCCAGGATCGAACTGAAAAGGCCGTAGATGACGACGCCCTCGGGCCGGCTGGCATAGACGTCGCGCACCGTCGCGAACGTCGCCACCAGCGCCGCCGATGCCCCGACCGCCTGGAGCAGACGGAAGGCGACGAAGACCGCGGCCGTCGGCGCGCCTGCCGCCCCCAGGGAAGCGACGACGAAGACCGCGCCACCCGCGAGCAGGACAGGCCGCCGCCCGAGGCGATCCGAGATCGGCCCGAAGATCACCTGCCCCACGCCGAGCATCACCATGTAGAGGCTCAAGCTGAGCTGGATCACGGCTGGCGTCGTGTTCAGGACGCCGGGCATCGCCGGAACGACGGGGAGATAGATATCCATCGCCAGCGAAGCGAGGATGTCGAAGGGCGCCATCAGCAGCAGTGCCGCCGGCAGCGTAAAGGCCCACGCGGGGCGTGTGGTGGTCATGCGAAGAAATCCGCTCGGTCAGGAATACCGGGCGGCGTCTGCGTGCCAGAAATCGGTCAGGATCGGTCTTACAGAACGCCGCAACAACAATGCCCGTTGTTGCGGCTTACCTGTCTGCGGACTTGCCGGCTCCCATGCCCCTGACCTCGCACCCGAAAAGGAAGGCCGACCTTATCCGATGGTCTCTCCCGCCGCAATGGCGCGGGCCAGACCGATGAACGCCCTGAGCGCGGCCGAGGGGTTGCGCCGTCCGGGATAGTAGAGGCAGAGCCCGGCACGCGGCGGCGTCCAGTCATCGAGCACGCGCACGAGACGACCCGCTTCGATGTCGGCACGCACGGTCTGCTCCATGAAGAAGCCGAGCCCGATCCCCTCCAGGACAGCGATGCGGGCAAGACCGGCCTCGTCCAAGGTGATCGGTCCCGCCACGTCGATCTGGGCCGCCTGTCCGTCCTTCTCGAACTGCCAGCGGTAGAGGGCGCCGTTCGGCAGCCGGACCCGGATGCACGGGTGA
Source organism: Rhodocista pekingensis (assembly GCF_042665545.1). Taxonomy (NCBI): domain Bacteria; kingdom Pseudomonadati; phylum Pseudomonadota; class Alphaproteobacteria; order Rhodospirillales; family Azospirillaceae; genus Rhodocista; species Rhodocista pekingensis. The sequence continues at coordinate 24,279 of NZ_JBHTCM010000020.1, forward strand.
TGGAGGAGGTCGGGCGGAACCCGTGGCGTGGCATGCCGCTGGAAATAGGCCGGCGACCCGACGACGGCATAGCGCTGGGGACGCCCCAGGGAGAGCGCGATCATGTCGCTGGGCACGAGGTCGGCCACCCGCACACCAAGATCGAACCCCTCGGCGACGATATCCACCAGCCGCCCTTCGGTGACGAGATCGACATGCACCTGCGGATGGCGGCGCAGGAACTCCAGCACCAGCGGCGAGAGGATCTCCCGGGCCGCCATGGCAAAGGCGTTGATGCGCAGTGTGCCGGACGGAACCGTCTGCTGCGCCCGCACGGCCTCCAGGGCGCCGTGGATATCCTGCAAGGCCGGACCGACCTGCTCGACGAACAGCCGCCCGGCATCGCTGAGCGAGACGCTCCGCGTCGTGCGATTGAACAGGCGGACGCCAAGGCTCGCCTCCAGCTTACCGATCGCGTTGCTGAGCGCGGTCGTGGACATCCCCAGATCGACCGCCGCGGCGCGGAACGACCCCCGGCGGGCGATGGCGATGACGGCCTCGAGATCGTGCAGGTCAGGCCGGTACATTGTCCCGTCCTTCGAAATTCCACATCCCGCTTTATCCCGGTTATCGGAACGGGTGTCCACGCCCATAGTGGAAGGACCGAGCGACCCCGATCAGAGCCTGTTTGAGAACGCCCCAGATCACTATAAGTAGCGTATCTTGCATTGATAGTTGCACTACATGCTGTGCCATATTCCAGTCTTCAAACGGCCCCTCAGCTATCCTCATCCTATTGGCGAGCAAAAAATCACAGATCGGTTCGACAATTCGGAAATCTAAACGCAGACAATCGCACACCAACCAATGCCGTGCCGCACCACAGTTTTTCAGTTTCGCTATGAAGAACATGGATTTAGCGGCGTGCTATTGTCTTCAAATTATTTATTATTCAGCAAAACTGGAAATATTTTATGATAGATGCGCAAACATACCATGGCGATATTATGCAAATCGGTGGCGGCGCTATTGGCGACCGAGGTAAAGATTCTTGCGGGCATCGTATTGAGCAGCATAAGATCAATGTCATGAACGCAGACAATTTCAACAATCTCGCCATTAAGTTCGGTGTTGCATCTTTTTAATATTTAGAAATCCCGTGACACCTGGAGTTTTTCGGTTTGGGATCACTTGTATCCGGCAGTCTAGCGGATGTGTTCGAAGATAGCCCGTCAGATGCCATGCTCGCGTATACCCAATGTGTAGCAGGCATGAGCTGATCATGCACGACACCGCCACCAGCTCCCATGACCGGCAGCGGCAAATAGACAGGAGCTTAAAATGACCAAGCAAGAGATCGCAAAAATCGCAAACATCATGAGGGGCTTTAGCGGCGGTTTGTTTCTTGGTCCAATTTTGTCATTGTTGGGCATGGGCCATACTCCTATTTATGCGCTGGCCACGATCCTTATTTTTGGTGTGTGGTTTTTAGAAAAAAAGGAAAGTTGACACGCTATTCCATAAAAGCCTGTTTGAGAACCGCTTCAGTGGCAGACTCATTCGAAGCAGCAAGCTTGCCATGGCGAGTTGTATCATGCCGCCGGAGACGTCGATCCGGGCTTCGTCGTCTCGAATCAGTCGTCTTCAGCGGGTCATCCCTCTGACGGCCTGCTCGACCACCCAGCGCCGGGGCACGACCTTGAACCCCGGCTCGGTATCGGTCCGCTGAACCACCTCGACGCTGAAGTCGAGGGAGGCAGCCTTGTCCATCAGCGTCTTACGCTCAGAGGCGCTGTCGGAGAAGAGGTGCTTCATCCACGGCCAACGCTTGCGCATCGCCTCCAGGTGAGCTGCGCGCCCGCGCTGTCGGAGATGTCGGCGATGGTCAGCTTGACCATCAGCAGGCGGCCATCGTGTCCGCCGCGATGGGCCGCTTGCGGCCGTTGATCTTCTTGCCCGCATCGTAGACACGCTCCCTGGCGGCGGGAGCCTTCACCGATTGGCTGTCCACGATCCCGGCGCTGGGACTGGCGTCGCGGCCGGCCCGCTCACGGTCGATCATCAACGCCACGTCGTGACCGTCTGGAACAGCAAGCGCCGCAGGAGATACCGGAACCACCAGTACACCGTCTGCCACGGTGGAAGGTCTTCGGTAAAAGCTGCCAGCCGCAACCCGCCCGGGCCAGCTAGCGCAAGCCGTTCAAGACCTCCCGAAGGTCAGCAGACCTTGGGCGGCCGGTGTCGGCCTTCTGCGGGCGATGACGGCATCGAGATCGTGCAGGTCAGACCGGCACATTGTCCCGCCCTTCGAAATTCCACATCCCGTTTTATCCCGATTATCGGAACGGGTGTCCATACCCATAGTGGAAGGACCGGGCGACCCCGATCAGCCCGGTCAGCCCGATCAGAAGGAATGGCGCAATGACCCTCCCTCCCCCGATCCTGGCCTATTTCGATGCCGACGAGAGGAACGATCGCGCGGCCCTGATCAAGGCCTTCGCGCCCGACGCCGTCGTCACGGACGAAGGCCGGTCCCATGTCGGCCGCGACGCCATCGGTGCGTGGTGGAGCGCGGCGAAGGCCACGTACCAGAACACGACCGAGCCGCTGGAGATGACGGAAAGGGGCGATGTCACCGAGATCCTTGCCCGGGTAGCCGGACAGTTCCCGGGCAGTCCGGTCACCTTGACCTTCGCGTTCCGGGTCGGGGACGACCGGATCACCGGCCTGGAGATCACGGCATGAGCGGCTTCCTCAGCCTGGAAGGCAAGCGCGCGCTCGTCACCTCGGGCACGCGCGGCGCGGGTGCGGCCACCGTCGCGCTGTTCCGCGACCTCGGTGCCCGTGTGCTGACCGCCGCGCGATCCCGCCCGGACACGGCGGGCGGGAAGATGTTCGTCGCCGCGGACCTGACGACCCCGGAAGGCTGCGCCGCGCTCGCCGCCGCGGTGCGCGACCGCCTGGGCGGGGTTGATGTGATCGTCCACATGCTCGGCGGCTCGTCCGCCCCGGCGGGCGGCTTCGCGGCGTTGGGCGACACGGACTGGGCCAGGGAGATCGCCCTCAACCTGATGCCCGCCGTCCGGCTTGACCGCGAACTCGTGCCCGCGATGGTGGCGCAGGGCCGCGGCGTCGTCATCCATGTCACCTCCATACAGGGCAGATTGCCCTTGCCGGCGGCGACGACGGCCTATGCCGCCGCGAAGGCCGCGCTCTCCACCTACAGCAAGAGCCTCTCGAAGGAAGTCTCGCCCAAGGGGGTGCGTGTGGTGCGGGTCGCGCCCGGCTGGATCGAGACCGAGGCGGCGGCGCGGCTGGTCGGGCGGGTCGCGGAGGACGCCGGCACCGATCAGGAGGGCGGCCGGCGGATCATCATGGAGTCGCTCGGCGGCATCCCGATCGGCCGGCCCTCGACGCCGGAGGAGGTCGCCAGCCTGATCGCCTTCCTCGCCTCCGATCGCGCTGGCACCATCACCGGCACCGAACACATCATCGACGGGGGCACCGTTCCCACCATATGAGCCGTGCCCGGGGCGCTTCGGCGGGGCTCCCCGACGGACGCCCTACCAGCGCGCCTTCAGCCCGACCTGCCACTGCCGGCCGGGGCCGATGTTGGTCAGCCCGTCGCTGCGCACCCCCGTCTCCACCAGACGGTCGGTCAGGTTCTCCACCGTGCCGAACAGGTGCAGGGTGCGGGACAGGTCCCAGCCGGCATAGAGGTCGGCCACGACATAGGGCGACAGGCGCCGGTCGTTCTCGCTGTTCTCATAGGCGTCGGAGGCGGCGCGGACCTGCACCCGCAGCGTCGCCGGTCCGGTCGGCCGCCATGCGGCCTCCACCGTGCCCTGGTGGCGCGGCGCCTGGCCGACCCGGTTGCCCTCCAGCGCGGGGAAGCCGGGGGCCGAGACGATCTCCGCGTCGCTGAACAGGTAGGAGAAGGACAGCGACAGGTCGGCCCTCGGCTCCAGCCGCAGTTCCGCCTCGATGCCGTCCACCTCGATCCGGTCCAGGTTGCGCCGCTGCGCCAGACTGCCGCCGGCCGGCACCACGATCCCCAGGGGGGCGTAGGCGCCGGGTGTGCGGGTCAGCACGACATTGTCCACCGCGTCCTCCAGTTCCACGTGGAACAGCGTGGCCGACAGCGTCAGCCCTGGCCGCGGCGTCAGGCGCAGCCCCACCTCCCCGCCCGCCAGCCGTTCCGGGTCCAGACCGGGGTTCGCCTCCGTGATGTCGTTGCCGACCCGGAACGGGCGGTGGAACTCGTTCAGCGTCGGCAGCCGGAAGCCGGTATAGACCGCACCGCGCAGGGCCAGGGCGTCGGTCGCCTGCCAGTCCGCCCCGGCGCGGCCGTTCAGCACCCGCCCGTCGCGGTCAGGCAGGCGGCGGTCCAGCAGCGGTGCGCCTGTCTCCCGCACCACCTCCGTGCGGAAGCCGCCGCGGTTCCACCAGCCGTCCAGCCGCGCCCCCGCCGTCAGCAGCAGGTCCGGCCGGGCGGTCCAGACGTGCTCCGCGAACAGCCCGGCGACGATCTGCTCGCCGCCGGCCCGGCGCTCGCGGGTGAAGCCGCCGTTCTGGAAGAAGAAATACTCGCGCGTCTCCCCGTCGGCCCAGCGCAGGTCCAGGCCCAGGTCGGTGCTGTGGCCGGGCGCCGGCTCCAGCCCGATCTGGACGATGCCGCCCAGCGCCGTGGCCGGGACCTTGTGCTGGTCGAGCGCCGGCGTCTCCCCGGCGCGCTCGTCGTCCACGCCGGAGAAGGTGCTGGAGAAGGTCCAGTCCCGGGCATAGAGCACGGCCTCCCAGGGGAGCGCGCCCTCCCCCACCAGCCGCAGACTGCCCTCCACCGCCTCGGTCCGGTTCCCGGTATAGGGGGTGCCGTTGCCGCGGGTCTCGCGGAAGACGGAGAGCTTCGCCGTGGCGGCGACGCTGCCGAAGCGGGCCTGCGCCACCCCGTCGGCCCAGAGCGCGTCGGAGTCGGCGTCCACGTCCACCGGGCCGCGCTGGTCGCGGCGCACGACGGGCGCGCCGCCCGTGGTGAAGGCGTTGGCGGTCAGCCCCAGCGTCACCGGACCGGCCCGGCCGGCGGTGGCGGCCAGCGCCTGCCAAGTGTCGCCGGACCCGCCGGACAGTTCCACCGCCGATCCCTCCGGCGGGGTGGTCTCGATCCGCACGGTGCCGGCCAGGGCGGCGTTGCCCCAGGCGCCGGCCCCGCCGCCGCGGGTGATGACCACCCGCTCCACCGCCCCGGTGGGCAGGCGCGACCAGTAGACCCAGCCGCCGAAGGGATCGTTGACCGGCACCCCGTCCACCAGCACCAGAGTCCGGCCCGCCCCGTTCGGGCCGATGCCGCGCAGCGAGAGGCCCTGCGTCGTGGGATTGGCCAGCCGGCTGCCGGCGCGGCGGAACAGCCCGAAGCCGGGCACCGCCCGCAGCGCCTCGTCCAGCCGCCGCTGCGGCGCCGTGGCAAGGCTGGCCGCATCCAGCACCGTAGGGCCATAGGGCCGTTCATAGGCCGGCACGCCACCGCGGCGCCCGACGATGACGATCTCCTCCACCGGCGCCGTCTGCGCCGTGGCGGCCGGAGCGGCGGCGAGGAGGCCCGCCAGCAGGGCCGCCGGCAGGACCGCCGGCAGGACCGGCGTGAGGGCGGGCAGGCAGCGGGGGGCGGACAGGCGGCGAGGGGCGTGCGGTGGGGTCATCGGCCGGGCGGGTCCTGTCGTCTGCGGCGGGTCGGGCTGCGGGCGGGGCCTGCGGGCGGAACGCTGCGGGCAAAGCTGCGAGCGGGCGGGGGGCCGGGGCCGGCCCCGCCCCCCCTGAACTGGGATAACGCCGCCCGGCGTCGATCTGCCCCGCCGCATCGTCGGTTCCTGCGTCCGCAGGGCGGCCGGCCTTGCCTCGGCGGGCAGGGCTGGGCAAAGTGCGGCCCGCGAAAGGGGACCGCCGATGAAGGTCGAACGCCATCCGGCGCTGCTGCTGCTGCTCCTGGTCGGGCTTTTCCTGCTGGGGCTGGCGCTGCGCTACGGCACGCTGAACCGCTGCGAGATGATGCGCCAGGAGGTGCGGCTGCGCTTCGAGGGCGAGGTGCCCGAGAGCGTGCGCGCGGCCCCCGGCGCGCCGCTGGTGATCGGGCTGGTGGAGAAGAGCGGATCGAAGCTGCTGACCTTCGATCTCACCCCCAACCAGTGCGCCGGCAAGCTGGTCCGGCTCTGGTTCGCGGAGGACGAGGAGGTCGGCAGCGTCCTGATGGACGACTGAGGTCCGGGCCGGCAGCCGCCCACCGCCGGGCGGCGGGGTCCGTCAGGGTGCGTCAGGCCACGGGCGCCGCCCGGAATGGCGAGGTCGCCGCCCCGGAAGCGGGCGGGCGCCGGAACCGGCCGGGCTCTGGGGGGTCAGGCGTCGGTCAGGCGGATGACCAGTTCGACCCGGGCGATCCGGGTGCCCTCCGGCGCTTCCGGCAGGCCGCTGATGACCACCCCGTTGCCGGCGATGTCCATCAGCCGGCCGCTGCCTTCGTAGAAGAAATGGTGGTGGTCCGACACGTTGGTGTCGAAGTAGGACCGCCCCGATTCCACCACCACCTCGCGCAGCAGGCCCACGCCGGTGAACTGGTGCAGCGTGTTGTACACCGTCGCCAGCGACACCCGCATGTTGGCGATCTGCGCCTCGCTGTGGAGCTGCTCCGCCGTGATGTGGCGGTCGCCCCCGTCGAACAGGAGCTTGGCGAGCGCCAGACGCTGGCGGGTGGGGCGAAGTCCGGCCTGGGACAGGCGGTCCAGAACGGGCTTGTAGGTTCGGGGCATCGTGGTCATGGCGGGCATATGGGCGTGGTTGATGACGGCGGAAGGCCCTTCCTTCCAGGGTGCGGCATGATGCTCGATCATCCAGGCGGCCTGGATCGTGTTATTTGGAACAATTCAAGGCCCGCACGCAAGTCCATAGACCAAAAGAACCACGCTGGCAATCATCCGCGACAGCCGGGCCACCTTTTCCGGCGGCCCGCTGCAATGATCGCTCCGGTCCTGCCGGGAGCCGACGGCCGCCCGGCCTCAGCCCAGGGTCACCACCCCCACCAGCATGGCCGCCGCCACCACCATGCCGCCGTCACCCAGGGGGGAGACGGCGCGGCGGCGCCAGCCCGTGCGGTCGGCGAACAGCGACGCCAGCCGGACCATGACGGCCAGGGCGAGATAGGTTCCCAGAAAGGAGGCGGCGAGGATCACGGCGACGGACGGCATGGCACCTCCGGCTCGGGCGGGGGTGCCGCCCGCTGCCGCACCCCCTGCCATAACGCCCGGAAGGCCCCGGGCGTTGCGCCGGGGCTTGCGCCGTTCCCATGACAGTCTCCCCCGCCGCGGGGGAGTGCCGGCCCGCCGCGGCCGGCCCCGGCTCAGAAGCCGGTCTGGATGCGCTCGACGAGCTGCTTCACCGTCGGCACGAACCCGTTCGCGTAGTAGGGGTCCTGGCCGAAGCGGTAGGCGTTGTGCCCGGCGAACATCAGCTCGTTCTCGCAGTCCTCGGAATGGCTGATGTTCTGGAGGGTCTTCTGGATGCAGAAGCTGCGCGGGTCGGCCTTGCGGCCGGTCGTGCCCTCCTCGTTCTGTGCCCAGTTGCTGAACATGCAGGCGGACAGGCAGCCCATGCAGTCCACCTGGTCCTTCAGGATCTCCCGGCTCTTCTCCGGGGTGACGAAGACCAGGGTGGTGTCCGGGGTGCGCAGCGCCGTGTCGAAGCCGGCGGCGACCCAGCCCTCGGCCCGCTCGCGGTCGTGCGGGGTCAGATAGACCGGGCGGCCGCGCGGGCCGACCAGGAATTCGGCCGTGTGGTCGCCCACCGGCGCGTCGGCATAGACGACCTGCCGTTCGGAGCGCTGGCGCAGCTCCTCCAGGAACGGGTTGCGCACGGCCGAGGAATAGAAGCCCGTGGGGCTGAAGCGGTTCAGATAGACGTCGCCCGGCTTCAGCGTCAGCAGCCGGCGCTTCCAGGCCCCGCTGATCGGGCTTTCCTGGGTCAGCAGCGGGCGGGTGCCGAACTGGAAGGCGATCGGCCCGATCTCCGGATTGTCCAGATAGTGCTCCCACTCCGACAGCCACCAGACGCCGCCGGCCATGATGATCGGCACATGGTCCAGGCCGAAGCCGCTCATCATGCTGCGCAGGGCGACCAGCCGGGGATAGGGGTCCTCCGGCTTCTCCGGGTCCTCGGAGTTGGACAGGCCGTTATGGCCGCCGGCCAGCCACGGGTCCTCGTAGACGACGCCGCCCAGATGCTCGGGCCACTTGGAATAGGCGCGCAGCCACAGGGCGCGGAAGGCACGGGCCGAGCTGACGATCGGATAGTACTGCACGCCATGGCGCACGGCGATCTCGGCCACCCGGTAGGGCATGCCGGCGCCGCAGGTGACGCCGTGGATCAGGCCCTTCGCCCCTTCCAGCACCCCGTGCAGGATGCTTTCGGCGCCGCCCATCTCCCACAGCACGTTCATGTGGATGCGGCCCTGGCCGTTCGAGGCCTCGTGCGCGATCCGGGCCTGGGCGATGCCGCCCAGGATGCCGTAGCGGATCAGCTCCTCGTGCCGCTCCCGGCGCGTGCGGCCGTGATAGGTCTGGACCAGCAGGTTGCCCTGCTCGTCGAAGGAATCGGCATTCACCCCCGAGAATGTGCCGACCCCCCCCGCCGCCGCCCAGGCGCCGGAACTCTCCCCGTTCGAAACGGCAATCCCCTTGCCGCCTTCCACCAGCGGCAGCACCTCCTTGCCGGAGATGACCAGAGGCTTGAGCGCCTTCACCAAGAATCCTCCACCCAACGCCGCGCCCCGCCGCGGCCGGGCACCCTCTGCCCGTCCTGCGGCCGGCGCCTGCGGCCCGTTCTGTCCCGTCCGGCCGCGCGACCGGAATGTCCCGGCGGCAGCCGCTGCACGGCATATATGAAAAAAAAACGTCGCGGAAGGCCCTCTAACCTTTTTGCGTCGTCTGCCGGGCGAACTGTCTCAGCGCCGGGGCCAGACCCTGGGGCGTGTCGGTGAACACCGAACTCACGCCCCACGAGAAGACTTCGGCCGCTGCCGGAACACTGTTCACCGTATACGCCAGGATCGGGCGCCCCAGGGAGCGGTATTCGGCGATGCTGGCGGCATCCTCCCGTCGGGCGTTGACGTTGAGGGTCGCGGCATTAAGCCGCTCCGCCTGCTCGCGCCAGTCGGGCGGGCGGCGGTCGATCAGGAAGCCCAGGGGCCAGTCCGGCACGACATGCCGCACCATCTCCAGCGCCTCGCCGTCGAAGCTGGAGACGAGCGGCGGCTGCCGGCCGTCCGGCCAGGCCGTGCGGGCAAGGCTGCACGCGATCCCCGCCGTCTCCGCGCCGCGGCCAGGGCAGGGCTTGATCTCGATGTTCACCAGCAGATCCAGCGCGATGCAGAGGTCCAGCGCCTCCGCCAGGGTCGGCACCCGCTCGCCGGCATAGGCGGGGGAGAACCAGCGCCCCGCATCCAGCCGGCGCACCGACTCGAAGTCCATGTCCTGCACCCGGCCCGTGCCGTCGGTGGTGCGCTCCAGCCGTTCGTCATGCATCAGGATCGGCACGCCGTCCGCCGTCAGCTTCACGTCGAACTCGACCATCAGGCAGCCCTGCACCGCCGCCATCCTGAGGGAGGCCAGCGTGTTCTCCGGCGCGTGCCGGGCGGCGCCGCGGTGACCGATCAGGCGGGGAAGCTGGAGCATGGGAAGGTCCGGACCATCGGGGAGAGGAAGACCGGCGCGGCAGCCGCCGACACCGCGGATATGGGAAGCGGGGCGGCCGCCCGCCAGCAAGGAACGCACACCGGAAAGGGACGCGCTAGCGCTGGAACGGGGAGGGCCGCGGCGGGTCCACGGCATGGCCCAGGGAGACGAAGTTGTCCCGCGTCGCCTCCGACACGGGCAGCCCCCGCCCGCGCACCGCGGCGGCGACGGCGGCCGCCACCCGGTCGAACCCGTCCAGGGTGGATTCCACGGCGATACGCCGGCCGGCGCCGCGCACGGTCAACTGCATCCAGCCCCCCTGCCGGTCGCGCCGGGTGGAATAGTAGCTCAGCCCCACCGTCTCCACCTGGTCCCAGCGGATCGCGCGGCCCAGCGGCCCGTGCTGGCGGATGCCGGTCGCGTCAACGGCGATGCGCTGGAAGCGGCGCTGCCCCGTGCGCAGGGCGAAGACGCCGAACAGCGCTGCCCCGGCCAGCAGGGGGGCCGCGATCAGGGGATGCGGCTGGGCGATCAGGAACGGCCCCAGGGTCAGGGCCAGCCCGGCCCCGGCCCGCAGGCCGTCGGCCTTCAGGGCCTCGGGCGGGTAGCGTCCGCTCATGCTGTCGTCTCCGGTCATGGCGCGCCTCCGGTCACGGCGCGGACTTGCCACGGCCGGCGCGCCGCTGTCCAGGCCCCATCAGGCGGGGAAGCGTCAGGCGGCCCCCCCTCAGCGGCGGCGGGCGGCGAACAGCCCCAGGGCCAGCAGCGCCAGCCCCGGCAGCAGCAGCACGATCCAGGCCGGCGCCAGCAGCAGCGGCACGGCCGCCCCGTCCCAGAGGTCCGGGCTCAGATAGCGCTGCGTCACCGCCTGGAGCAGGTTCAGGCTGCCGGGGTCCAGCCCGTACCAGACATCGCCCAGCGCCGCGGCCCGGTCGCGCACGGCCAGGACACCGCCGGCCAGCACCAGCGCCAGTCCGGCAAGCCCGAGAAGCAGGGTCAGAAACCGTCGCATCGCCGCCCCCTTCCTGTTCCTGTTTCAACCGCCCGGCACGACCAGCCGGTCGCCCGGCCGGCAAAGGGCCAGCAGGGCCAGCAGATCGTCCCGCGCCAGGGCGACGCAGCCGGCCGTCGGTTCGTAGCCCGGCTTCGCCACATGCAGGAACACGGCGCTGCCCAGCCCCGGCACCGGCGGGTCGTCGTTGTGGCCCGGCACGACGATCAGGTCGTAGATCGCGTCCTCCCGCCACAGCACCTCGTGCCCGGCGGCGAAGGGCAGCCGGACCGGCCGGTTGTAGGCGGGATGGGCGGGGTCGTCGCACCAGCCGTCGTCCAGGGCGATGGCGGCCAGGGGAAGGCCGGTGGCGGGCGGCGCCAGCCGGTCCGGGCGGTAGAGCAGGCGGCGGAGCGGGAAGGCGCCCACGGGCGTGGCGCCGTCGCCCTCGCGCTTGTCGGGGCGGATGCCGCCGCGGCCGACGGCGCAGCGGGCGGACCCGCCGGGCCAGCGCAGCCGGTGGGTGCCGTCGGGCAGGGAATCGATGATCAGGTCCATGCCCGCGACATAGGACGGGCGACCCGGCTTGTCGAGAGCCGGAAGGCGGGGGCCGGAAGGCGGGGGCCGGAAGATCGGGGGGGGGGATCAGTGCCGCGTATCGACGCTGCTGCCGGGGGCCTGACGGCTGCGGGCCTGGGCCTCGTACTTGTTCATCGCCAGCATCATCATGTCCGCGACGAACTCGCGGGGCAGCGCGGCCGGCCCGGACGGCGGCCAGGGGCCGCCCGCAGGCGCGCCGGCAGGAGCGGCGGCGGCAGAGGCGGAAGCGGCAGAGGCAGCGGCAGACGCGGTGGCAGGGGCGGCGGCAGCGGCAGGAGGAACGGCGGAAGCGGAGGAAACGGCGGCGGGAGGAACGGCGGAGGCCGGGGCGGAGGTCGGGGCGGAGGGACGGGCCGCCGGCGGGGGATGTGCCGTGGCGGCGACGAAGGCGGCGCCCTGGGCGCTCTGCACCGGGGTCGGCGGCACGATGGATTTCGGGGCGACCGGCCCGCCGGCCTCGGCCAGCCGGCGGTAGCGGGACAGGTCCATGCCGCGCGGGGCGTCGCGACCCGCCGCCTCCTTGGCGCCGGCGGCCAGTTCCGCGAGCTGGGCGCCGTCGCCCGGTGCCGGCAGGCTGCCGACGGCGGCCGCGGCCGGCAGACCGGAGAGCGCCATGGCGGCGGCGGAGCCGGCGGGCATCGCCGCCAGCCCGCGCGCCTGTCCCGGCAGGGGGGCCGGAGCGCCAGCGGTGTACGGTACGGGAGCAGCAGCGGTGAGCGGTTCGGGCACGGCGGCGCGGCGCAGTTGCCCGGCCGGCGCCTCCGCCGGGTCGGCCGCGGCCAGCAGCACCTGCTCCTCCTCCTGTCCGTCGGGTGCCGCGTCCTTGCCCTTGAACAGGGAGGCGACATGGGTGAAGGCGTCGCTGCCCGTCTCCTTCTCCAGCACCATGTCGGCCGCGGCCACGGCCAGCCCCACCGGGCCGAACAGCAGGGCGCTGCCGGCCAGCCGGGCCGGCTCGCGGATCTCGTCGCCGGTGACGGCGCGGTAGAGGCGGTTGACGATGGGGATGTGCTGCAAGGGATTGATCACGTCCAGCACGTCCCAGAAGGACAGGCCGTGCTCATCCTCGGCCGCAGCCGTCGCCTCGCGGGTGGCGCGCGCCGCGGACTCCGCCGCCGCGGTCCCGTCCCCGGCAGCGCCAGGGACTGCCCCGGAGGCAACGCCCCCGGAGACGGCGCCCCCGGTCTCCGGGGCGGCCCCGCCGGCATGCTGGTGCCGGGGGCTGCGTGCGATCTGGTCGTACCGGCCTATCTGCATGGTCCCGCTCCTCCCTGCCCGACGGGAGGCAAGCAGCGTGCCAGCGCCGGAGGGCCGGGGAAGTGCCGGAAATCGCGGGACAACCGACCCGGCAGGGCCTGTCCCCCGCTGGCCCCCGCCCCGCCACCCGGCGGAATCTGCCCGGCAGCTTCGTCTACCCCGTCCGCGCGGGGGGCGGCCGACCGGTGAGCGGCTGACCCGGTGAGCCGGCGATGGCCGCCGGACCGCATCACAGGCCGCCCGCTTGACCCTGGCGCGGCGGCGACGGAGGATACGGGGCCGCGCCGCCGGCCCGCCGGCGAGCGGTCCGGTGGCCGGGAAAACCCGGGAACCGCTCGCAGACCGGCAAGCCTCTGGACTCGCTCCGGTTCTTGGACAGGGTGAAGATCGAACGGACCGTCCGGAGCCCCCCCGGCCCTGCCGCCGCCGGACCCGCTCGCAGCGGCACCGGTTCCGCGTTATGTTCCAAGGGCCTCCGAGGGGGGCACTTTCCCCGGCAGAAATGCCGGGGCCTCATTGAAGCAAGTCTATCGCTGTCTCTGAGGATCTGGAAGACCTCCTCCTTTCCCCGGCAGAAATGCCGGGGCCTCATTGAAGCTCATAGCGGCCCCCAGCCACGAAAAAGCCCGCCGCGGCTCTTTCCCCGGCAGAAATGCCGGGGCCTCATTGAAGCTACTCGGCGGGCGGGTCGATCAACACGAGCGCGATGCTTTCCCCGGCAGAAATGCCGGGGCCTCATTGAAGCATCCCGGCTCCCACCGCATTCGCGACGAACGCCTGGACTTTCCCCGGCAGAAATGCCGGGGCCTCATTGAAGCATAATAACCACCGTCCCACTAAGGCCGAGATGCGCAAGGCCTTTCCCCGGCAGAAATGCCGGGGCCTCATTGAAGCCTGGTCGGCTATGCTGGCCGCCTGTTCCGCGTCGAGTACTTTCCCCGGCAGAAATGCCGGGGCCTCATTGAAGCAAAGACTATTACGTACACGCACCAAGGCAGTGATGGAGCTTTCCCCGGCAGAAATGCCGGGGCCTCATTGAAGCGTCTTTGAAGAGGTGCTGTAATGGCTGTCCAGCCCGCAGTCTTTCCCCGGCAGAAATGCCGGGGCCTCATTGAAGCGGCGGCCGCTTCCCGGTGGCGGCTGGGAACGTGGCGCGCCTTTCCCCGGCAGAAATGCCGGGGCCTCATTGAAGCTCGCACCCCACGAATAGCCCCTCGGCCCCCGCCAGCGGCTTTCCCCGGCAGAAATGCCGAGGCCTCATTGAAGCTCCCGATAGCACACCAGCGCCCTCGTGGGGGAGAGCGCCCTTTCCCCGGCAGAAATGCCGGGGCCTCATTGAAGCGTGTCGTTGCCGCCGTTCGCTACGCCGGTCGCGCGGGAGTTTTCCCCGGCAGAAATGCCGGGGCCTCATTGAAGCGACTGGGGCGGTATCCGCTGGCGGCGCTACCGGGGCGCTTTCCCCGGCAGAAATGCCGGGGCCTCATTGAAGCTGCCGTACTGCCTCCAGGCAGAGATCCCGGTCCCGGAGCTTTCCCCGGCGGAAACGCCGGGGCCTCATTGACGCGCGGGGCCTGTTCGGGAACCCGTCCGGGGCGCCGCTTCGCGTCCGCCCGGTCCGCTCAGAACAGGTGGCCGGCGCGGTCTGCCTTGGCGCGGAGATAGGCTTCGTTGTGGCCGTTGGAGGGGAAGATGTGCGGGACCCGTTCCACCACCTCGATGCCGCAGGCGGCGAGCTGGGCCAGCTTGTCGGGGTTGTTGGTCATCAGCCGCACCCGGTCGAAGCCCAGCGCCTTCAGCATGGCCGCGGCCGGCAGATAGACCCGCTCGTCCGCGTCGAAGCCCAGGGCCGTGTTGGCGTCCAGCGTGTCCAGCCCGCCGTCCTGGAGGCGGTAGGCGCGCAGCTTGTTCACCAGCCCGATGCCGCGCCCCTCCTGGGCGAGGTACAGCAGCACGCCCGCGCCGGCACGGGCGATCTCCTCCACCGCGCCGCGGAGCTGCGGGCCGCAGTCGCAGCGCAGCGAGCCCAGCAGGTCGCCGGTGAAGCATTCCGAATGCAGCCGGGCCAGCACCGGCCGGCCGGGGGCGGGGTCGCCGATCACGATGGCCAGATGCTCCGGCCCGCCGTCGGAGGGGCGGAAGGCGACCAGCCGCGTCTGCTCCGCCGCCTCCAGCGGCACCGCGGCCTCCGCCACGCGGTAGAGGGTGCGGGCCGACTGCCGCCGGTATTCCGGCACGTCCGCCCCGCGCACGGCCAGCAGGTCGTGCCGCCGGGCGAAGGCGCCGGCATCGCGCACGCCGGGCAGCGGCGCCACCACGGCCGCCGGCAGCAGCCGGGCCAGCTTCGCCAGCAGCACGGCCAGCCCCTCGGCCGTGTCGTCGGGCGCGTGCGCCGTGGCGATGGCGCGGCGCAGCCGTTCGGCCGGGGTGCCGCGCGTCGGGTCGGCCAGATCGCGGGCCAGCTCCGCCGTCAGCCCGCCGGGCACGGTCAGCAGCACCGCCTGCTCCTCCGGCAGCTCGATCCCCAGGGCGCGGGCGCGCCGCCCGGCCAGCGCCAGCGCCGGGGCCGTGCCGGCGAGGGCGGCCAGGGCGGCGAGGCCGGCAGCCGTCGCCGTCTCCGCCGCCTGGACCAGCAGGCAGCGCCCGTCCGGCCCGGCCAGCACCACCGCCTCCCCCCGCCGCAGGTCCGACAGCGCGCGGTCGACGGCGCGCTGCGCGGCGCGGTCCAGCGTAAGCTCGGCGTGGGAGAGGTCGAGGGCCATGGTGGGGCAGTGTCCGCTGCGTTCAGGTCCGGGTCCGGCCGGCATGGCGGAAAAGCCAGACCGTATCGGCCGCGAAGGAGAAAAGCAAAACCCCAAGGGCTGCACCGACCGCAAGGCGGCTCAGCGGCGGTTCCAGCAGGGGCGTCAGCGCCGCCGCCAGCACGGCGATCTGCACGACGCAGACAACGCGGCGGCGCAGGCTGTAGGGCAAGGGCGCATTCAGCCAGCCCCGGAAGACCCCCGCCGCCACGAACAGGGGCCGCAGCAGCCCCGTCAGGAGCACCCAGGCCCCGGCCTCCCCCAGCCGCCAGAGCAGCGCCGCCAGCAGCAGCGTCAGCAGCGTGTCCAGGTCCATGTCGAAGCGCGCGCCGTAGGCGCTGGCCACGGCCTGCCGGCGGGCGATCCAGCCGTCCACCCCGTCCAGCGCCAGCGCCACCAGCGCCAGCCCGGTCAGCAGCCAGAGCGCCCCCGGCCCCAGCAGCCCGGCCGCCGGCAGCGCCCCGCCGGCCAGCGCGATCAGGCAGCCGCGGAACAGCGTCACCCGGTTGGCGTTGCCCCAGCCGGTGGCGGCCGGATGCCCGCCCAGCCCGTGCAGCGCGCTGGCCGCGACCAGGGCGAAGGTCGCGGCCGTGGCGGCCATGCACCGGGCCAGGACCGGGTCCGGCAGGTCCAGGGCGCGGCCCGCCGCCAGGGCGGCCGTCAGGGTCGCCACGGCCGCCGCCGCCAGATGCGCCGCCACCTCCAGGCGCAGACCGGGCCGGCGCAGACCGGACCGGGCGGCGGGAGAAGCGGTGACGGGAGGCGTCGTGGTGGAAGCGGACGGGACAGGAGCGGACGGGGTGGCCGGGCGGGACATGCGACATAGGTTGGCTGGGGGCCGGCTGGAACAAGCTCTCCGGACGGGGCTCCCCGTCCGGTGGAGCCGGCCCCTGCCCTGCCTCCTGCCGAGCCCACTGCCCCGCCCCCTGCCCCGCCCCCTGCCGTGTCCCCTGCCCTGCCCGGAACCCAGGCCCGCCCGATGACCGCCCCGCCCCCGGAAACCACGGCCGGCACTGCCCGCGCCTTCTGGATCGCCGCCCCCGGCCGGGGGGAGATCCGGGCGGAGCCGCTGCCCGCCCCGGCGCCGGGTCAGGTGCTGCTGCGGGCGCTGGCGGGCGCCGTCAGCCGCGGCACGGAGAGCCTGGTCTTCCACGGCCGGGTGCCGCCGGCGCTGGCGGCGGAGATGCGCTGCCCCTTCCAGGCGGGCGACTTCCCCGGCCCCGTCAAGTACGGCTACAGCCTGGTGGCGCGGGTGGAGCGGGGACCGCCGGCGCTGGAGGGACGCCGGGTCTTCGTCCTGCACCCGCACCAGGACCGCGCCGTCGTCCCGGCCGACGCCTGCCGGCCCGTGCCCGATGCCGTGCCGACCGACCGCGCCGTGCTCGCCGCCAATGCCGAGACGGCGCTGAACGCGCTGTGGGACGGCGCTGCCCTGCCCGGCCAGCGGATCACGGTGGTGGGCGGGGGCGTCGTCGGCTGCCTTGCGGCGTGGCTGGCCGCGCGGCTGCCGGGAGCGGAGGTGGAGCTGGTGGACGTGGAGCCCGCCCGCGCGTCCGTCGCGGCGCGGCTGGGCGTGCCCTTCCGCGAGCCCGACGGGGCGGCCGGCGGGCGCGATCTGGTGCTGCACGCCAGCGGCACGCCCGAAGGGCTGGCGACGGCGCTGGAGCTGGCCGGGACGGAGGCGACGGTGGTCGAGGCGTCCTGGTACGGCGACCGGCCGGTGCCGGCCCCGCTGGGAGCGGGCTTCCACCCGAAGCGGCTGCGCCTTCTCTCCAGCCAGGTCGGCCGCGTGGCGCCCGCCCAGCGCCCGCGCTGGAGCCCGGCCGACCGGCTGGATCTGGCGCTGCGGCTGCTGGAGGACCCGCGGCCGGACGCGCTGCTGGACGGAGCGACCGGGTTCGGCGAGCTTCCCGTGGCGATGCCCCGGCTCGCCTCCGGGCGGGGGCTCTGCCATCTGATCCGCTACCGGGAACAGGAAGGGACGGAATGTACAGCCTGACCGTGCGCGACCACATGATGATCGCCCACAGCTTCGTCGGCGCCGTGTTCGGCCCGGCGCAGGAGCTTCACGGCGCCACCTTCTTGGTGGATGCGGAGTTCCGCCGCCCGTCCCTGTCGGCCGACGGGCTGGTGGTGGATATCGGGCTCGCCGCCGCCCTGCTGAAGGAGGTGCTGGCGCCCCTGACCTACCGCAATCTGGACGAGCTGCCGGAGTTCCGCGGCCGCAACACGACGACCGAGTTCCTGGCCGGGGAGGTCTTCCACCGGCTGCGGGCGCGCATCGCCGACGGCGCCCTGGGGGAGGACGGGCGCGCCCTGGCCGGGCTGCGGGTGGAGCTGCACGAGTCCCACGTCGCCCGCGCCGCCTTCGAGGGGCCGCTGCCATGAGCCTGGGCCGGCCGCTGCATGTCCTGGTGCCCGGCCCGATCGGGCAGGCGACGGGGGGCTACGGCTATCTGCGCCGGGCCGTCGCCGGGCTGCGCGCCCGCGGAGAGACGGTCGTGGTGCATGAGCTGCCCGGCAGCTACCCGGTGCCCGACGACGAGGGCCGCGCCGGCGCCGACCGCGCCCTGGCGTCCGTCCCGGACAACGCGCTGGTGCTGACCGACGGGCTGGCCCTGCCGATGGCGGCGAACGCGCTCTGGGTGGAGCGGCACCGGTTGCGGCTGGTGGCGCTGGTCCACCATCCGCTGCACCTGGAGACGGGCCTGACGCCGGTGCAGGCGGCGCTGCTGCGCCAGCTTGAACGGGTGGCGCTGTCGAAGATGCGGCGGGTGGTGGTGCCCAGCCACGCCACCGCGGCCGACGTGGTGGCGCTGGACGTGCCGGCCGGACGCATCGGCATCGTGCCGCCCGGCACCGACCCCGCCCCGCCGGCGGAAGGCTCGGCAGACGGGGTGCCGACCCTGCTGACGGTGGCGACCCTGACCCCGCGCAAGGGCCATGCCGTGCTGCTGGAGGCGCTGGCGACCCTGGCCGCCCTGCCCTGGCGGGCGGTGCTGGCCGGCAGCGACGAGCGCGACCCGGCGGAGACGGCGCGCCTGCGGGCCGCCGTGGCGCGGCTGGGGCTGGGGGAGCGCGTGACCCTGACGGGGGAGGTGACCGCCGACCGGCTGGAGGCGCTCTGGCGCGGCGCCGACCTGTTCGTGCTGCCCAGCTTCCACGAAGGCTACGGCATGGCGGCGGCCGAGGCCCTGGCCCGCGGCCTGCCGGTGGTGGCCAGCCGCGCCGGCGCCCTGCCGGAGCTGGTGCCGGAGGCGGCGGGGGCGCTCGTGCCGCCGGGCGACGAGGCGGCGCTGGCCGCGGCGCTGCGGCCCCTGCTGGCCGATG
>NZ_JBHTCM010000021.1:0-10777 GCF_042665545.1 Rhodocista pekingensis
AATCACAGTTACCCACGCATGGGAATCCCCCGCGATTCCCTCAAGGACGGAAATGCTCTAGCCCAGAGAGGCTCGGGCTGCCTGGTCCGCCAGCTGTCGCAATCGGAGCTGCGACGCGCGCCTCCGTCTGGAAGAAGACGCGGCTCGTTCGGGCAGCTTCTTCTTCCGCGCGCCTGCGCTGCTCGACCGAATCGACGGTGGGCGCGGCCGCCATCGGCGGCGTGACGGGCTGGCCACGATTCTGCGCATCGAGGATGGGGCGTCCCAGATCCCCGGGCAGCGGAGGCCCAAGCACCGGACCGGTATAGTCGCGCGGCAGGCCGGCGAGCCCGTCCGCGGTTCGCCGGTTCTGCGTGGAGTAAAGCTCCTCACTGCCAGGGCCGATACTGCGCGTCTGAAGCGCATAGATGAGCGCGCCACCGACCCCAAGGGCGGCGACGAGACTGATACCGCCCAACACCTTTCGCGACAGTCGGGTGACCCGGGGCGGTTCGGCGCGCAGCCGCATTGGCGCAGCGGCGTCGCCGGGCTGTGTGCCGACCAGCGGTGCGTTGGCTTCGTTGGGCGCGTCGCGCTCGCTCATGACGCGGGCCTCCCATCGGTGCGCACGATCCGGACCGTCTGCTGGCGCTCGCCACTGCCGAGACGCAGCTCGGCGGCGCCGAACAAGCGGTCGACGATCAGGATGTTCTGGTGGATCCGGCTGTTGGCGATCTGCGGTTCGCCATCTGCGCCGATGACGAAGAGCGGCGGCATCTCGCCCTGAACGATCCCACGCGGGAACTCGACATAGACGCGGCGCCCGTCGTCGTAGACCGAGATCGGCCGCCACGGCGGCGTGTCGCCCGTGAGGCCGTAGCGATAGTTCCGTGCCGCAACGGCCGGGATCACTGGCGTGGCGGGCACTGCCTGTCTCTGCGAGGCGGGCGGCTGCGGATAGGCCCAAGCGACGGCCGGCATATAGGGGCGTTCGCCCGAGCGCAGCTCGATCATGTAGATGCGACGGTCGGTGGTGATGACCAGATTGGTCGTGATGTCCGGTCGTGTCGGCTTTACGAGAACATGGACGCGGCGCGTGATGCCGGAGCCGCTCTCAGTGTCGCCAATGATCCAGCGCGCCGTGTCGCCCGCAGCGATCGGGCCGGCGCCGGTCAGGCTTTCGCCGGGTTCCAGCGCGATGTTGGTGATCTGCCCGGGAGCGGCATAGATTTGATAGAGCGCGCCCTCGCTCCAGGGATAGATCTGGATCGAATTGTAGTAGCCCTCGCGTCGAGGCTCGACGCGCGCGGCGGCATTGGCATTTTCCACGCGGCCCGCCGGCGTCCCTGCGGCAGCGCCACCGCGCGCGGGTGTCCAGGCGGGCGGTGTGTGAAGCGGCCTTGGTGGCGCCTCCGTGACGGCAGCCGGCACAGGGGGAAGCGGCGGCACATCGGCGTCATAGCTGATCTGTGGCGGCCGGTTGGTCGCGCAGCCGGCCAGCGCCAATCCGGAGATCAGCAAAAGCGCAGAGCCTGATAGGCGGAAACCACGGCTCGCGGATCGGCGGAGATGATTTCTCATTGCCCCATCTCCCGCGACCAGTTGATGGCGTTGACGTAGATCCCAAGCGGATTGGTCCGCAGCCGCTCTGCGTCGCGCGGGGGTTGGATCACGATGGTCAGGATGGCCGTCCAGCGCTGTGTCGTGGAGAGCTGGCCGTTCTCGTACTGGCGTTCGGTCCAGGCAACGCGGAAGCTGTCAGGCGACGCGCGGATCACGCTCGACACTTCGACCGACACCTGCTGCTTCCCGACGCGGGTGAACGGATCGTTGGCGCGGGCGAAGTCGTTGAGGGCCGCCGCGCCGCGATCGGTCGTGAACTCGTAGGCGCGCAGCCAATTCTGCCGCACGACGATGGCGTCGGCCGGGATCGAGCGGACCTGCTCGATAAACCGCGCCAGATGCCAGGCCACCTGCGGATCGGTCGGGCGGTAGTCGGCCTGCGCTGGCGCGACCGCCTGCGCCTGGCCGAGATTGTCGACCTGGACCACCCACGGGACGATGGTCCCTCGCGCCGACTGCCAGACCAGCGCAGCGGCGAAGCCGGCGGAGAGGATCAGGCAGCCGAAGGCCATGAGCCGCCAGTTTCGGGCCTGGACACGCGCCGAGCCGATCCGATCGTCCCAGATCTGCGCGGCGCGCTGATACGGCGTCTCGGGCTCAGGCGTCTTGCCATAGTGGGTTGCGGGTCGCTTGAAGAAGCTCATGTGCGGTCGCCTCCGGAGAGATTGATGGAAGAGCCGCCGCCATGGCTGTCGCCCGATCGGATCGCGTGTGCCGCGAGCGTGACGCCGTGGCTCATGGTCTGCCCACGCCGCATGCGCTGCGCCCACGCCGGCGGGCTGGCGGCCGAGCCTGTGGCTGCCGGTGCGGCCGAACCGGCATCATTCGCGACCGTTCCCATGCTCGAGGAGCCGCCGGTGGCGCCGAAGCCGCTTTTGACGCCGTCGGTGAAGCTCGAGCGAACGCTTTGCGCGGCCCGGCGCAGCGGAGAGGCTGCCGCGCCGCCGGCCGCTCGTGCGACGCCACCGAGGCCCGACGCGACGCCGGCGGCGCCCGACTGGCCGAGGGAACCGAGACTGTAGGCGGCGGAGGCGGCTCCCGCCGCGCTGGCTCCACCGCGCACGGCGGCGGCGCCGCCGGAAATGGCGCTGGCGCCACCGCGCAGGGCAAGCCCGGCCGCGCCGCCGGCAGCCATGGCTGCGCCGCCCGCGACGAGGCCGGTGCCGATGGCGGAGCCTGCGCCAAGTTGCGGGCCGCCGGACACGATGCCGTTGGCGATACCCGGACCGAAGATGCCGAGACCGAGAAGCGACAGCGCCGCCAATACGACAGCCATTGCGTCGTCGATCGTCGGTGGCTGGCCGCCGAAGCCTGCCGTGAACTGGCTGAACAGAGTCGAGCCGATGCCGATGATGACGGCGAGCACCAGCACCTTGATCCCAGACGAGATGACATTGCCCAGCACGCGTTCGGCCATGAAGGCGGTCTTTCCGAACAGGCCGAACGGGATCAGGACGAAGCCAGCCAACGTGGTCAGCTTGAACTCGATCAGCGTGATGAAGAGCTGGATGGCGAGGATGAAGAAGGCGAGCAGCACCAGCGCCCAGGCGAAGAGCAAGCAGGCGATCTGGATGAAGTTTTCGAAGAAGGCGATCCAGCCCATCAGGTTTGAGATGGATTCGAGCAGCGGCCTCGCGGCATCGAGGCCCGTCTGCGCAACCCGGCCCGGACGCATCAGGTCCTGGATGGAAAACCCCGTGCCAGACGCCTGCAGTCCGAGGCCGGCGAAGCTTTCGAAGACGATCCGCGCGAGGTTGTTCCAGTTGCCGATGATGTAGGCGAAGACGCCCACAAACAGCGTCTTCTTCACCAGACGCGCGATGATGTCGTCGTCCGCGCCCCAGCTCCAGAACAGGGCGGCCAGCGTGACGTCGATGACGATCAGCGTCGTCGCGATGAACGCTACCTCGCCGCCGAGCAGACCGAACCCGCTGTCGATGTAGGAGGTGAAGACCCCGAGGAAATTGTCGATGACGCCGCTGCCGCCCATGGTTCAACGCCCTTCGTCGGCGCGTCGCGGCGCGGTGCGGGTGCCAAGGAAGCGGTCGCGGGTTTCGGCCCAGATGCGCAGACACTCGCTGTCCCTGGCCGCGGCTTCCCCCATCTGCTGGCAGCGGCGCTGGCCCTCGCGCAACGGGTCCGGCGCCTCCTCAAGCACGGGCGTCGGCCGAACCGCTGGGTTTTCCTCCTTCCGGGTCATTTCAATTGCCGTTGCCGTGATAGCGACGGAGACGAAGATGATTGCGCTCACCCGAGCCAGCGTTTTGCTGTCCATCCCGCTGCCCTCAGTTGCCGTTCGGGAACATCCGGGCGTTGCCGGGCTGATAGCCGGAGCCGGGCGTCAGGAACCGGCGGCGCTGTTCACGGCCTTGTTCGGCGGCTGCGGCGCGCTCGGCATCGACAAGCGCCTGCGCCCGGCCGTTTGCAGCGACCACGGCGACCAGGTCTGCGAGTTGTTGCGCCTGCAAGGCGAGCAACTGGTTGCCAGCCTGGGTTGCCTGAAGCGCGCCGGTCGCACCCTGGCTCTGCCCGATCAGAGCCGCCATCTCGGCGCGGTTGGTGTCGATGTTGCCGACGACACCGGCTTGCACGCGCAGCGCGTCCTGAAGGCCGCCGACCGTGTTCTGCCAGCGCGATCGGGCATCGGAGACGAGCCGCTGATCCGAAGTCGACAGCGAGATGTTGCCGTACTGGCTCTGGAAGGCCTGATCGATCTGCTGCACGTCGAAGGCGATGCGC
This sequence comes from Rhodocista pekingensis, assembly GCF_042665545.1. Lineage (NCBI taxonomy): Bacteria > Pseudomonadati > Pseudomonadota > Alphaproteobacteria > Rhodospirillales > Azospirillaceae > Rhodocista > Rhodocista pekingensis. The sequence continues at coordinate 4,342 of NZ_JBHTCM010000021.1, forward strand.
TGTGCCTGACCCAGCAGCGCTTGCGTGCGCTGCACCGATTGCTGGAGCTGCTGAAGGGAGGAATAGGGCAGGCTCGCGAGATTGCGGGCCTGGTTGATCAGCATCTGCGCTTCGTTCTGGAGGCTCTGGATCTGGTTGTTGATCTGCTCGAGCGCCCGCGCGGCCGATAGGACATTTTGGACGTAGTTGGTCGGATCATAGACGACCCACTGCGCCGCCGCCGGGGTGACGAACACGGGCGAGAAGGCGACGGGCAACGACAGGATGGTTGCGGCGAACAGCGCCGCGTGAGAGCGTCGGATAATCATGGCTTGGGCTCCAGGTTGGTGAGGTCGGGGATGAGATCGGCAGCCCATCCGACATCGCGGGCGCGCAGCCAGGCGGGCAGGAAGCCGTCGCGGCCATGCTCGGCGAGGATCGCCTCGATCGCGGCCTGATCGGTTTTCGAGGATGCCGCGCAAAGCGCGAGGGCGACCTCGGAGAGCCCCAGCTCGAACAGGCGGTTGCCGCGCCGCGACTGGCAGTAATAGTCGCGCTTTGGCGTAGCCCGGCTGAGGATCTCGATCTGACGGTCGTTCAAGCCGAAGCGCCGGTAGATCGCGGTGATCTGCGGCTCGATCGCGCGTTCGTTCGGCAGCAACAGGCGCGTCTGGCAGCTTTCGATGATGGCCGGAGCAATCGCGCTCCCATCGATGTCGGCCAACGACTGCGTGGCGAAGACGACGGAGGCGTTCTTCTTGCGCAGCGTCTTCAGCCATTCGCGGAGTTGCGCCGCGAAGCCCTCGTCGTCGAGCGCGAGCCAGCCTTCGTCGACAATCAGGAGCGTGGGCCGTCCATCCAGACGGTCGCCGATCCGATGGAAGAGATAGGCGAGAACCGCCGGCGCGGCGCCGCCGCCGATAAGCCCCTCGGTTTCAAAGGCCTGGACAGCGGCTTCCCCCAGCTGCTCGCCTTCGGCATCCAGCAGCCGTCCATAGGCACCGCCCACGCAATAGGGTCGCAGCGCCTGCTTGAGATCGTTCGACTGGAGGAGGACGGCGAGGCCCGTCAGCGTGCGCTCTGGGATCGGCGCGGACGCCAGCGAGGTCAGCGCGGTCCAGAGATGTTCCTTCACCTCCGGCGTGATCGTGACGCCCTCGCGAGCAAGGATTGCCGCGACCCAGTCGGCTGCCCAGGCACGCTCATGGGTTTCGTGAACGCGTGCGAGTGGCTGGAGGGAGACCGACGTCGCGGCGCCGTCCGTCAGGCTACCACCGAGGTCGTGCCAATCGCCTCCCATCGCGAGCGCGGCTGCGCGGATGGAGCCGCCGAAGTCGAAGGCGAAGACTTGGGCGTCCGGATAGCGCCGGAACTGAAGCGCGATAAGCGCGAGCAGCACAGACTTGCCCGCGCCTGTCGGTCCGACCACCAGCGTGTGGCCGACGTCGCCGACATGCAGCGAAAAGCGAAATGGCGTGCTGCCCTCCGTCTTGCCGTAAAACAGTGGCGGCGCACCGAAATGCTCGTCCCGTTCCGGCCCGGCCCAGACCGCCGAGAGCGGAATCATGTGGGCGAGGTTCAGGGTGGAGATCGGTGGCTGCCGCACGTTGGCGTAGACGTGGCCGGGCAGCGACCCGAGCCAGGCATCGACCGCGTTGATGGTCTCAGGAATAGCGGTGAAGTCGCGGCCCTGGATCACCTTTTCCACGAGGCGCAGCTTCTCGTCGGCGGTGCGCGGATCGGCATCCCAGACGGTGACGCTGGCGGTCACATAGGCCTGACCGGCGTAGTCGGCGCCAAGCTCCTGCAAGGCCATGTCGGCATCGGCGGCCTTGTTCGCAGCGTCCGTATCGACGAGCGCGGATGCCTCGTTGGTCATCACCTCCTTTAGGATCGCGGCGATGGACTTGCGCTTTGCGAACCACTGCCGCCGGATGCGCGTCAGCAGTTTCGTGGCGTCCGTCTTGTCGAGCAGGATCGCCCGCGTGGACCAGCGATAGGGAAAGGCGAGCCGGTTGAGATCGTCGAGAATCCCTGGGGTCGTCGCGGTCGGAAAGCCGTTGATCGTCAGCACGCGCAGGTGGGCGGCGCCGAGCTGCGGCTCGAGGCCGCCGGTCAGCGGCTCATCGGCGAGAAGTGCATCGAGGTAGACCGGCGTTTCGGGCACGCGGACGCGGTGGCGCCTCGTGGAGACGGTCGCGTGCAGGTAGGTCAGGGTCTCGGCGTCATCGAGCCAACAGCATTCCGGCATGAAGCCATCGACGAGATGGAGGACGCGGTTGGTGCGGTCAATGAAGGCCGCGAGGGCTTCATGGGGATCGACGCCGGACTGTTGGCGACCCTCGTAGAGCCAGGTCTCCGCCCGCGCGGCGTCCTCGGCGGGCGGGAGATACAGGAAAGTCAGGAAGTAGCTCGACTCGTAATGCGCGCCCGCTTCCTCGAAGTCAGCCTTGCGCTCCGCATCGACGAGGGCGGAGGCGGCGTCCGCGAAGCGGCTTGTCGGATAGGAGGCGGCTTCGTGACGCTGCGCCTCGACGAAGATAGCCCAGCCCGAGCCCAGACGCCGGAAGGCGTTGTTGAGGCGGCTGGCGACGGCCACCAGTTCGGCGGCCACAGCTGAGTCGAGATCGGGACCACGAAAGCGCGCGGTGCGCTGGAAGCTGCCATCCTTGTTGAGCACGACGCCTTCGCCGACCAGCGCCGCCCATGGCAGGAAATCAGCGAGACGGGTCGCGGTACGGCGGTATTCGGCGAGGTTCATCATGGCCACGCCTCAGACCGTGAGATGGCCCGGAATGCGCAGATGCCGGCGGCCTACTTCGACAAAGAGCGGATCGCGCTTTGCTGCCCAGACGGCGGCGAAATGGCCGATCGCCCAGATGAGGAGACCGACCAGCCATAGCCGCAAGCCGAGACCGACAGCGCCGGCGAGCGTGCCGTTCATGATGGCGATGCTGCGTGGTGCGCCGCCCAGCAGGATATGCTCGGTCAGCGCGCGGTGGACCGGAACCGAGAAGCCCGCGACCTCATCGGGATGATGCAGGAGGGCCGCCATCAGACGAGCGCCCCGTCGCCGAACGAGAAGAACGACAGGAAGAAGCTGGAGGCCGCGAAGGCGATCGACAGGCCGAAGACGATCTGGATGAGGCGCCGAAATCCTCCGCTCGTGTCGCCGAACGCCAGCGTCAGGCCGGTGACGATGATGATGATGACCGCGATGATCTTGGCGACCGGTCCCTCGATCGACTGGAGGATAGACTGCAGCGGCGCTTCCCAGGGCATAGAGGAGCCCGATGCGTGGGCGGCGGGCGCCAGAAGAAAGCTCAGGGTCAACGCCGTGGCGGCGGTCGCGAGGCGCTGATGGCCGCGCGCGATATGTCGGATCATGCGGGTTCTCCTTTTGGGTCGGGTGGCTGGGTTGCGGGGGAAAGGCGGTAGTCGGTGTCCGTCCCGAGCCCTTCGACGCGGGCGAGTTCGGCAAGACGCCGCGCCGCGCCGCGGCCGGAGAGCACTGCCACCAGATCGATGGTCTCGGCGATGAGCGCCCGGGGGACGGTGACGACAGCTTCCTGGATGAGCTGCTCGAGGCGCCGCAGCGCGCCGAGCGCAGTGCCCGCGTGGATCGTGCCGATCCCGCCGGGATGGCCGGTGCCCCAGGCCTTCAGGAGATCGAGCGCCTCAGACCCACGCACTTCACCGATCGGGATCCGATCCGGCCGCAGCCGAAGCGAGGAGCGCACCAGATCGGACAGCGTCGCGACGCCGTCCTTGGTGCGCATGGCGACGATGTTCTGCGCCCGGCATTGTAGCTCGCGGGTGTCTTCGATGACGATGACACGGTCGGTCGTCTTCGCGACCTCGGCCAGCAGGGCGTTGGTCAGGGTGGTCTTGCCGGTGCTGGTTCCCCCGGCGACGAGGATGTTGGCGCGCGCTGCGACCGCCTGCCGGAGGATGACGGCCTGGTCGGCCGTCATGATGCCGGCGGCGACATAGTCGTCGAGCGTGAAGACGGCGACGGCAGGCTTGCGGATCGCGAAGACTGGCGCCGTTACGACTGGCGGCAGAAGGCCTTCGAAGCGCTCTCCGGTTTCGGGGAGCTCGGCCGAGACGCGCGGGCGACGGTCATGCACCTCGGCGCCGACATGATGGGCGACGAGGCGGACGATACGTTCGCCATCGGCTGCCGAAAGTCGCTCTCCCGTATCGGACAGGCCGTCAGAGAGTCGGTCGATCCAGAGCCGCCCATCGGGGTTGAGCATGACCTCGACGATCGCGGGGTCTTCCAGGAATCGGGCGACCGCAGGCCCCAGCGCGGTGCGCAACATGCGTGCGCCGCGGGAGGCTGCTTCCGATTGCTGATGGTTGACCGCCACGTCGTCCCCGTTCGCTTGCGGGCCCGCGCGACGCGCGGCCCTGGATCGGGGATGAGTAAGAAAGGCAGGAATTGGGGCGTTGCAACAACGCTCAAGGGGTCATCGTACTGTGGCGAAGAAAGACAGGTGATCGGCGGACCGGCATCGAGCCATGGCAGCGTCTTAGGCTTTCGATCAGGCTGTTTTCCCGAGCGGGAATATTTCGGGTCCGGGAGCCACCTCGAGACGTAGGATTTCCCGAGCGGGAAATTCTTATAGACATTCTTCAGCAATCCATGATACTTTCCCGTTCGGTAAATATCATGGCCAGACGCAACCTCACCACTGCCGAGATCGGCGACATTGTTCGGACAACCCGCAAGGCCGCTGGCCTGCGGCAGGACGAGCTTGCGGGCGCCGCTGGCGTCGGCCTGCGCTTCATCGTCGATCTCGAGGCGGGCAAGCCGACCGCGCAAATCGGCAAGACGCTTCAGGTCCTGGCGGCGCTCGGATGCTCGCTCGATATTACACCGCCGCCCGAAACCAAAAGAGCGCGCAAGGCATGACGCGCACCCTCGATATCTGGTGGGACGGGCGCCTGGTGGGCCAGCTGACGCAGGACCGGCATGGTGAACTCGGCTTCGCCTATGCGCCGGCTTGGCTTGACGATGAGGAGGCGCAGCCCTTGTCCGCCTCGCTGCCCAAGCGGGCGGAGCCGTTCACCCGCCGCGAGTGCCGCCCGTTTTTCGGCGGTCTTCTGCCGGAGGAAAGCCAGCGCGATGCCGCGGCTCAGGCACTTGGCGTGTCGCGCGCCAATGATTTCGCCCTTCTTGATCGCCTCGGCGGGGATGTGGCGGGCGCGCTCCAGCTTCTGCCGCCCGGCGAAGGTCCGGCCCCTCTTGCCCCCGATCAACGGCCAACCCGGCTTGACGATGCGGGCTTGATCCGGGTGCTGGACGCGCTGCCCGTCCGTCCACTGCTCGCAGGCGAGGAAGGCCTGCGTCTCTCGCTCGCCGGCGCGCAATCGAAGGTTCCGGTGGTTCTGGTGGATGGCGCGGTGGCCTTGCCTGCGCCGGGTCAGCCGACGACGCATATTCTGAAACCTCCGATATCGCGGTTCGCGGCCACGACCGAGAACGAGGCCTTCGTGATGCGTCTTGCCGCCGCCATCGGCCTCGATGTCGCGCCGGTGGAAGCGCGCACCGTCAAGGATCGAACATTTCTGCTGGTCCAGCGCTATGACCGCGCCATTGACGACAATGGACAGGTGCGCCGGATCCATCAGGAGGATTTTTGCCAGGCGCTCGGCGTGCCGCCGGAGACCAAGTATGCCAGCGAGGGCGGCCCGACCTTCAAGGACTGCTTCGCGCTGCTCCGCCGCGTCGCCGCAAGGCCCGCGGTCGATGTGCTGAAGCTCCTCGATGCCGTGATCTTCAATGTGATCGCCGGGAACGCCGACGCCCACGGCAAGAATTTCTCGATCCTCTATGACGCCGAAGGCCCACGCCTTGCCCCGCTGTATGATTTGCTTGCGACCGTTGCCTATCCCGATCTCTCGCCGAAATTCGCCATGAAGATCGGGAAGCGGGCGACACTTGCCGAATTGGACGACGCCGGCTGGACAGTGTTCGCATCGGACGCGGGCCTGGGCCTGCCACTGACAAGAAGACGGATCGCGGAGATCAGCAGAGGCGTCGTTGAAAAAGCAACCACCGTTGCGTCGGAGCTTTCGCGCCCAGGGCTGGACAGAACGGCTATTGAGCAGTTTGCCGATATGATCCGTGAGCGCGCTCGCCGGCTGGCGGGCGCGTAGATACATTGGTCGGTGAGATGCTTGAAAGTGAAACCGTCGTCGACGATCAGCAGCAGGCGCTCGGCCTACTCGCGAAGCGAGGTTGGTTTCGCCATAGCGGCGAGGCGATGCATCACGGCTCCATCCTTCGTGAGATGGGCCAGGTCGGTGATAGACTAGGTCGACGCGTTCGAGGCCGCGCTGGTGCGCTCGAAGAGGTCGTTGAGCCTCGGCATCTCGATGAAGCGCACCCTAGAGCGTTTTCCGCTCACTCTGGCTCATAGCCTGCTGCGGTGAAGAAGTTTGCGCATTC
>NZ_JBHTCM010000022.1:0-57287 GCF_042665545.1 Rhodocista pekingensis
AATCACAGTTACCCACGCATGGGAATCCCCCGCGATTCCCTCAAGGACGGAAATGCTCTAGGGTCGGGGGGTCGGTTCGGCCGTTGCGGTCCGGACCGGCGTCCGGCCAGCGGTCACGGCCGGGGCGAGACGGTCCGGACGGATGGACCGGGGAGCTTCCGGGCGATCGACCGGTTTCAGGTGGCCGGGCCTGTCAGAGCGCCCTCCCGGGCAGCCCCCGGGAAACCGCATCCGGAGAGACCACGATGCCGCGTGCCCTGCCGCCGCTGCTCCTGCGCCGCGAACCGCACCGGTCGCCGACGCGCGATCCGGCGGAGCGGGGCGACCTCCGCAGCGGCAGCGTCCCGCCGGGCTATGGCCGGCTCTGCGTCGCCACCTGGAACATCCATTCCTGCGTCGGCATGGACGCCCGCTTCGCGCCGGAGCGCACGGCCTGCGTCATCCGCGGGCTGGATGCCGATGTCGTCGGCTTGCAGGAGGTGGGCTGGCACCACCGCGGCGAAATGGGCGTGGACCAGTTCGCCTTCCTGGAGGCGGCGACCGGCTACCGGGCCCTGGCCGGCCCGACCAAGCACAACCGCGCCGCCCATTACGGCAATGCCCTGCTGACCCGCCGCCCCGTGGTGGAGGTCGTCCCCCTCGACCTCGCCATGCCGATGCGCGAGCCGCGCGGCGGGCTCTGCGCCGTGCTGGATGTGGACGGGGTGGAGGTGCAGGTGATCGTGGCCCATCTCGGGCTCGACCCGTGGGAACGCAACGCCCAGGTCACCCGCATCCTGTCCTTCCTGGATGCCCGGCCGCCGCGGCCGACCGTCTTCATGGGCGATCTGAACGAATGGCGCCCGAAGGCGCCGCGGCTGGCCCGGCTGTCGGAGCGGCTGCCCGACTGCGCCGCCCCGCGCAGCTTCCATGCCCGGCTGCCGACGCTGCGGCTGGACCGCATCTTCGTCTCCCCGACCCTGCACCTCGCCAGCTTCGAGGTGGTGCGCAGCGCCATGACCCGCCGCGCCTCCGACCATCTGCCGGTGCGGGCGCTGATCGGGGTGCCGCCGCGCGATGCCGGGTAGCCCGGCGGGCGGCGTCGCCCTGCGGTCGGGCCCTGCGAGTTCCGTTGACAGCGGGCGCGGCCAGCCTCACCTTCCGGCGTCATGATCCGCATCCATGCGACCTGCGTGAGCGTGTCCGGCGCGGGGGTCCTGATCCGCGGCCCCTCCGGCGCCGGCAAATCCGACCTCGCCCTGCGCCTGGTCGATGCCGGCGCGTTGCTCGTCGCCGACGACGTGGTGGAACTGGTGCGCGGCCCCGGCGGCGCCTGTTCCGGCCCTGACGGCGATGCCTCCGGCCGCCTGCTGGCCCGGGCGCCGGCCGCCCTGGCGGGGCTGCTGGAGGTGCGCGGTGTCGGCATCCTGCCCGTTCCCCATCTCGATGCGGTGACGCTGGCGCTGGTCGCGGATCTGCTGCCGCCGGGCCGGTCGGCGGAGCGTCTGCCGGAGCCGGCGACCGTGACCCTGGCGGGCGTCGCCCTGCCGCGCATCGCGCTGGCCCCGTTCGAGGTCTCGGCCGTGGCCAAGCTGCGCCTCGCCGCGGCCGCCGCCGCCGCCCGCGTGCCCGTCCTGCCGCCCGCCTTCGCCGCCCTGCCGGCGGACGGTGCGCCATGACCGACCGGCCCCTCTTGGCGGAGATGGATGCCGGCCCGGAAGCGGCGGCGCACCCCGCCGACGGCCGCCGCCCGGTGGTGGTGGTCACCGGCATGTCCGGCGGCGGCCTGTCCACGGCGCTGAAGGCGCTGGAGGATCTGGGCTACGAGGCGGTGGACAATCTCCGCCTGTCGCTGCTGACCGCCCTGGTGTTCCAGGCGCACGACCGGCCGCTGGCCATCGGCATCGACAGCCGCACCCGCGATTTCAGCGCCGACGCCCTGTTGCAGGAGCTGGACGCCCTGCGCGCCCATCCCGACCTCCGGGTCCGCCTGCTGTTCATGGAGGCGTCGGAGGAGGTGCTGCAACGGCGCTATACCGAGACGCGCCGGCCGCACCCTCTGGCCGTGGACCGGCCGGTGCCCGACGGCATCGCCCTGGAGCGCACGCTGCTGGTGCCGTTGCGTGAGGCGGCGGACGTGGTGATCGACACCTCGCAGCTCTCCATCCACGATGTGCGCCGCCTGCTGACCGGGCATTTCCGGCTGGACGGCGATCCCAGCCTGCATGTCTTCGTCACCAGCTTCGCCTACCGCCACGGCGTCCCGCGCGAGGCGGACCTGGTGTTCGACGTGCGCTTCCTGGACAACCCGCACTGGGACCCGGCCCTGCGGCCGCTGACCGGGCTGGACCGGCCGGTGGCCGAGCATGTCGGGCGCGACCCGGACTTCCCGGACTTCTTCCGGCACCTGACGACGCTGCTGGCGCCGCTGCTGCCCCGCTATGCCCGGGAGGGCAAGCACTACCTCACCATCGCCATCGGCTGCACCGGCGGCCGCCACCGTTCCGTCTTCACCGCCCACCGGCTGGCCGGCTGGCTGCGGGACCAGGGCTACAAGGTGGGCGAAGGCCACCGCGACCTGGACCGCCGCCACCCGGCGCCCGAACCCGCCCCGCCGTGGCGGGAGGTCGCCAGCAGGGAGACCCCCGAGGAGCACAGATGATCGGCTTGGTTCTCGTCACCCACGGCCGGCTGGCCGAGGAATTCATCGCGGCGCTGGAGCATGTCGTCGGCCCGCAGGAGAAGGTGCGCGCCGTCTGCATCGGGGCGGACGACGACATGGAGAAGCGGCGCGAGGAGATCCTCGCCAAGGTCGGGGAATGCGACAGCGGGCGCGGCGTCGTGGTGCTGACCGACATGTTCGGCGGCACCCCGTCCAACCTCGCCATCTCCATCCTGGACCGGGCCCGGGTCGAGGTCATCGCCGGCGTCAACCTGCCCATGCTCATCAAGCTGGCCAGCGTGCGCAAGACGGAGACCATGAAGAACACGGTGCAGGCGGCCCAGGATGCCGGGCGCAAGTACATCAATGTCGCCTCCTCCCTGCTGGCGGACGGCTGAGCCATGGATGTCGAACGCATCGGGGGCGGCGACGCCCTCACCGCCGTGCTGCTGATCCAGAACCGCCGCGGCCTGCACGCCCGCGCGGCGGCGAAGTTCGTCCGGCTGGCGGCCGAGTACGATGCCGAGGTCGAGGTGACCCGCGGCGACCAGACCGTGTCGGGCCAGTCGATCATGGGGCTGATGATGCTGGCCGCGGGGCTCGGCACCTCCGTCCACCTTGCCGCGCGCGGTCCCCAGGCCGCCGAGGCCCTGGCCGCGCTGGCCGATCTGGTCGGGCGCAAGTTCGATGAAGACTGACCGTCCGCCGCCCCCGCCGCAGGACCGTATCCTGCGCGGCCTCGGCGTGTCCGCGGGCATCGCCATCGGTCCGGCGCATCTCGTCGAGTCGGGCTCGCTCCAGGTGCCCGAATACCCCGTGCCGGCCGACGGCATCGAGGAGGAGGTGACGCGCTTCCAGGTGGCGGTGGAGAAGGCGCGCAAGCAGATCAGCAAGCTCAAGGCCAAGGCGTCGGTGCTGCCCGGTTCGGCGTCGGAGGATGTCGGCTTCCTGCTCGACGCGCATCTGGCGATGCTGACCGGCTCCCGCCTCATCCGCGGGGTGGAGCGGCGCATGCGCGACCTCTGCTGCAACGCCGAGGCGGCCGTGCAGGCGGAGATCGCCGCCATCGCCCAGACCTTCGCCGAAATGGACGACGCTTACCTGTCCGCCCGCGTCGCCGACGTGCGCGAGGTGGGCAAGCGGCTGCTGCGTATTCTGATGGACCGTAAGTACCAGGCCTTCGCCACCCTGCCGGAAGGCGCCGTCGTGCTGGCGGAGGAGCTGACCCCCGCCGACACCGCCCTGATGGACCCGCGCCGCATCGCCGGCTTCGCCACCCTGCTGGGCGGGGCCGAGGGGCACACGGCGATCATGGCCCGCTCGCTGGGCCTGCCGGCGGTACTGGGCGTGCCGGGCGTGCTGGCCGGGGTGCAGCCGGGCGACATGGTGGTGGTGGACGGCATCGCCGGCCGGGTCTGCCTGAACCCCTCGCCGGCCATGCTGGAGGAATACCGGCACCGGCGCGAGGCCCTGCTGGCCGAGCGGCGCCAGTTGAAGTCGCTGCGCCGGCTGCCGTCGGTCACCCGCGACGGCACCGACGTCACCCTGCTGGCGAACCTGGAACTGCCGCGCGAGGTGGAAACGGCGGTGGAGGCGGGGGCGGCCGGCGTGGGGCTGCTGCGCACCGAGTTCCTGTTCATGAACCGCGACGACCTGCCCGACGAGGAGGAGCAGACCGCCCTTCTGACCGACTTCCTGCGCCGCATGAACGGCCAGCCGGTCACCGCCCGTACCCTGGACGTGGGCGGGGAGAAGCTGGCGACGGCCCTGCGCCAGCCCCTGGGCGAGCCGGCCAACCCGGCGCTGGGGCTGCGCGCCATCCGCCTGGGCCTGCGCGAGCCGAAGCTGCTGGAGACGCAGCTCGCCGCCATGCTGCGGGCGGCGGCAGAGGGGCCGCTGCGCATCCTGCTGCCGATGATCTGTTCCCCGGCCGAGGTGCGGAAGGTGCGGGAGATCATGGCGACCGTGGCCCGCCGGCTGCGCCGGCGCGGCGTGCGGATCGCCAACCCCCTGCCCCGGCTGGGGGTGATGATCGAGGTGCCGGGGGCGGCGCTGTCGGCTGACGCGCTGGCCCCGCTCTGCGACTTCTTCGCCATCGGGACGAACGATCTGGTGCAGTACACGCTGGCCATCGACCGCGGCGACGAACAGGTGGCGCATCTCTACGACCCGCTGCATCCGGCCGTGCTGCGGCTGGTGCAGTTCACGGTGGAGGCCGCGACCCGCGCCGGCATCCCCGTCAGCGTCTGCGGCGAGATGGCGGGTGATCCGCGCTATACGGCGCTGCTGCTGGGGCTGGGGGTGCGCGAACTGTCCATGTCGCCGGGCAACCTGCCGCTGGTGAAGCGGCGGGTGCGCTCGCTCGATCTGGTGGAGGCGACCCGCCGCGCCCGGGTCATCATGGAACAGTCCGACAGCGGCCGTATCGCCGCCTTGCTGGACGATTTCAACGGGCTGGCCGCCTGAGAGCGGCCGGCCCGGGCCTTCAAGGACTGGCCTTCAAGGACTGCGCGTGTGGACAGGCTGCGCACGCGGACAGCGCAAGCGGACGCAGGCCCGCAACGGCTGCTCCTGCCGGTCTGTCCCGATGGTGATTCTGGAAGCAAATCCCCGCCGAAGGGGGAATGGTGGAGCCGAGGAGGATCGAACTCCCGACCTACGCATTGCGAACGCGTCGCTCTCCCAGCTGAGCTACGGCCCCACGCCGGGGCATCGCCTGGGGGTTCCCGCGGGCGGGAACTGCGATGCCCGTGAAGTGGGCGGGATAATGGTCATCCGCGGGGGCGCTGTCAAGTGTTCCCTGCGGCCCGTTGGCGGGCAGGCTGGACAGGGGCGCATGGCCGGATTAGGGTGCCGCCCGAACCGACCCGCCCTCCCCCCGACGACAACGGCCGGACGCCCCATGGAGCCTCTTCTCCTGACGATCTTCCAACTGCTGTTCGTGGTGCTGGGACTCTATGTCTGGGTCCTGATCATCTCGGCCGTGCTGAGCTGGCTGATCGCTTTCGACGTGATCAACACCCGCAACCGCTTCGTCTATACCCTGGCGGACATCTTCTACCGCCTGACGGAGCCGGTGCTGCGCCCGATCCGCAACGTGCTGCCCAACCTTGGCGGCATCGACATCTCCCCCATCGTCGTCATCCTGCTGATCTATTTCATCCGCAGTCTGATGGTGAATTACGGCCTGATCTACTGAGGCCGGCCGTGGCGGCGCCCTCCGCCGCGGCTCCCCGCGACGGCGCGGCCTTCGCCGAGGCCGCGCCCGGCGGGGTGCGTGTCGCCCTGCGGGTGACGCCGAAGGCGTCGCGCACGGCCGTCCAAGGCCCCATGGCGGGGCCGGAGGGCCGCACCCTGCTGAAGCTGGCGGTGACGGCCGTGCCGGAGGACGGCAAGGCGAACGCCGCCGTGATCGCGCTGCTGGCGAAGCACTGGCGGCTGCCGAAGAGCAGCATGTCCATCGTGTCGGGTGGCACGGACCGGACGAAAGTACTATTCATCGCGGGCGACGCGGCCGATCTGCTGGCCCGCATCGGCGGCCAGGGGGCCGGCGCGTCCTGACCGGCGCGTCCTGAGAGGAGCCGGGGCGGCTGTCGCCGTCCCGTAGCAGTTGGCCGGGACGGCTGGGCCGTCCCGCAGGCGGGGGAGACCAGCAATGACCGAAGCGCGCATCATCGACGGCAAGGCCTTCGCCGCGGACCTGCGGGGCCGCATCGGCGCCGCCGTGGAGCATCTGCGGACCGCCTATGCGCTGGTCCCCGGGCTGGCCGTGGTGCTGGTGGGCGAGAATCCGGCCAGCCAGCTCTACGTCAAGAACAAGGGCGAGCAGACCCGCGAGGCGGGGATGCACAGCGTCACCCACCGGCTGCCGGCGGACACGACGCAGGAGCAGCTCCTGCGGCTGATCGGCCAGCTCAACGCCGACCCCTCCATCCACGGCATCCTGGTGCAGCTTCCGCTGCCGCCGCAGATCGACCCCGCCGCCGTGCTGGCCGCGATCGACCCGGACAAGGACGTGGACGGTTTCCATGTCGTCAATGCCGGGCGTCTGGCGGTCGGGCTGCCGGGGCTGGTGCCCTGCACGCCGCTGGGCTGCCTGATGCTGCTGAAGGACGTGGTGGGCGATCTGCGCGGCCTGCACGCCGTGGTCGTCGGCCGCTCCAACATCGTCGGCAAGCCGATGGCCAATCTCCTGTTGCAGGCGAACGCCACCGTCACCGTCGCCCATTCCCACACCGTGGACCTGCCGGAGGTCTGCCGCGGGGCGGACATCCTGATCGCCGCCGTGGGCCGGCCGGAGATGATCCGCGGCTCCTGGATCAAGGAAGGGGCGATCGTCATCGACGTGGGCATCAACCGGGTGCCGGCGCGCGATCCGGCCGCGGCCGCCGCGGGCAAGACGCGCGTCGTCGGCGACGTGGCCTTCGAGGAGGCCAAGGGCATCGCCGGCGCCATCACCCCGGTGCCGGGCGGCGTCGGCCCCATGACCATCGCCTGCCTGCTGCTGAACACGCTGACGGCCGCCTGCCGGTCGAAGGGGATCTCCCCGCCGGACGATCTGACGCCCTGATCCGTTCCAACCGGGTCCCCGTGCGGGACCGCCCCCCTCCGGGACAGCCAGGGAGGCCGCGCGCGTGATCACCGCCTATGTCCGGGCCGACGACAGGCTGACGGCCGTCCCGCTGGAACCCGGCGCGCCGCTGCCGGCCGGCACCATCTGGCTGGACGTGCTGCGGCCGGCCGAGGTCGAGCGCGAGCAGATCTCCGCCCAGCTCGGCGTGGATCTGCCGACGCGGGAGGACATGAGCGAGATCGAGGCGTCCTCCCGGCTCTATCTGGAGGGCGAGGCCGCCTTCCTGACGACGCCCGTGATCTCCCGCGGGGACAGCGGCCATCCCGACCTGGGCCTGCTGACCTTCGTCCTGACCCGCGGCTGCATCATCACGGTGCGGCACACCGAACCGCTCTGGCTCGCCATCTTCGCCACCCGGGCGATGCGTCATCCGGGGCTGGTGACGGGGCCGATGGACGTGCTGCTGGGCCTGCTGGAGGCGGTGGTGGACCGCGCCGCCGACGTGCTGGAGCTGGTCGGCGGCCGGCTGGACGAGATCTCCCGCCAGATCTTCGCCGCCGCCAACCGGCAGCGGGCGGAGGAGGCGCCGGTCGCCCGCTCGGCACGCCGCCGGGCCGGGGCGCGGCGCGCCCGCAAGCGCGGCTCCGACGCGCTGAAATCCGCCATCACCGCCATCGGCTGGGCCGGCGACCTGACCCAGAAGGTGCGCGACAGCCTGGCCGGGCTGGAGCGGCTGGGCGTCTTCGTCGTCACCGTCGCCGGGACCCGGCTGGACAAGGACCAGAAGGTCCGGCTGAAGACCATCACCCGCGACATCCACTCGCTGGTGGAGCATGCGGCCTTCCAGGCGCACCAGACCGGCTTCCTGCTGGACGCCACGCTGGGCGTCATCAACATCGAGCAGACCAACATCATCAAGATCTTCTCGGTGGCCGCGGTGGCCTTCCTGCCGCCGACCCTGGTCGCCAGCATCTACGGCATGAACTTCGCCCACATGCCCGAGCTGGACCAGAGCTGGGGCTACCCGCTGGCCCTGGTCCTGATGGTGCTCAGCGCGATCCTGCCGCTTCTCTACTTCCGCCGCCGCGGCTGGCTGTGACCCGCATCCGGCCGACCTGACGGGCGCGCTTGACAGGCGGGCGGGGGCGCGCTTCCCCTCTGCCGGGCGGACCCGCGCCGTCCGTTCCGTCCCCCGAGGAGCCGCCATGAGCCTGGCCGTCGCCATCCAGATGGACCCCATCGAGTCCATCAACATCGACACCGACAGCACCTTCATGATGGCGCTGGAGGCGCAGCGCCGCGGGCACGCGCTCTGGCACTACCTGCCGCGCGATCTGGCGCTCCGGCACAACCGCCTGTTCGCCCGCGCCCGCCGGCTGGAGGTGCGGCGCGAGCGCGGCAACCACTTCACCCTGGGCGCGGCGGAGGATCTGGAGCTGGCCGGGATGGACGTGGTGCTGATGCGCCAGGACCCGCCCTTCGACATGGCCTACATCACGGCCACCCACCTGCTGGAGCACATCCATCCGAAGACGCTGGTGGTGAACGACCCGGCCGCCGTGCGCAACGCGCCGGAGAAGCTGTTCGTCACCCACTTCGCCGACCTGATGCCGCCGACGCTGATCACCTCCAGCAAGGAGGAGGTGCTGGCCTTCCGGCGCGAATACCGGGACATCATCGTGAAGCCGCTGTTCGGTAACGGCGGGGCGGGGGTCTTCCACCTGAAGCCCGGGGACGAGAATCTGGGCGCGCTGCTGGAGACCTTCACCCAGCTCTACCGCGAGCCGGTGATCGTGCAGAAGTACCTGCCGGAGATCCGCCAGGGCGACAAGCGCATCATCCTGGTGGACGGCGAGCC
Organism: Rhodocista pekingensis; assembly: GCF_042665545.1. Classification (NCBI taxonomy): domain Bacteria; kingdom Pseudomonadati; phylum Pseudomonadota; class Alphaproteobacteria; order Rhodospirillales; family Azospirillaceae; genus Rhodocista; species Rhodocista pekingensis. The sequence continues at coordinate 9,073 of NZ_JBHTCM010000022.1, forward strand.
CGCCGGCGCCGTCAGCCGCATCCCCGCCGAGGGCGAGGCGCGGGCCAACTTCCATGCCGGCGGCAGCGCCGGCCGCACGGCGCTGACGGCGCGGGAGCGGGACATCTGCGCCGCCATCGGCCCGACGCTGCGCCGGCAGGGGCTGGTCTTCGTCGGCATCGACGTGATCGGCGACTGGCTGACGGAGATCAACGTCACCAGCCCCACCGGCATCCAGGAGATCAACCGGCTGGACGGCATCGCCATCGAGCGCGACCTCTGGGACGCGATCGAGCGGCGCTTCCACGACAGCCGCGTCACGCCGCCCACGGCCTGACCGCGGCGGCCCTGACCGCAGCGGGCCAGGCGGGTTCGGGTCGGGTTGGTGTAGGCAGGGCTGGTGCAGACGGTGCGGGGCGTTGTCGCGCCCGCCCGCGACGCCTATTGTTCTCCCCGGGGGCGCCCCGCCGGGCGGCCCCGCAGGAGAGTCCGCGCATGCAGCGCCCGTCAGACATCGTTCCTCCGGACCGCGGGGGGCCCGCCCGCCGCCCGCGGGTGGGGCTGCTGGTCACCTGCCTTGTCGATCTGTTCCGGCCCGCCGTCGGCTTCGCCGCCGTCACGCTGCTGGAGCGGGCCGGCTGCGAGGTGGTGGTGCCGCGGCAGACCTGCTGCGGCCAGCCGGCCTGGAGTTCGGGCGACCGTGCCGACGCCGCCGATCTGGCGCGCCGGTTGATCCCCCTGTTCGAGGACTGCGACCATGTCGTCGCCCCGTCCGGCTCCTGCGCCGGCATGGTCCGACGCGACTATCCCGAGCTGCTGGGCGACGATCCCGTCTGGGCGCCCCGCGCCCGCGCCCTGGCGGAGCGCACCTGGGAGCTGGTCTCCTTCCTGGTGGACGTGCTGGGTGTCGAGCGGGTGGAGGCGGAGGTGGCGGCGCGCGCCACCTACCACGACAGTTGCGCCGGCCTGCGCGAGCTGGGCATCCGCGAGCAGCCGCGCCGGCTGCTGGCGACGGTGGCCGGCCTGTCCCTGACCGAGCTTCCCGACGCCGAGGTCTGCTGCGGTTTCGGCGGCACCTTCGCCGTGAAGTACCCGGAGGTGTCGGGCAAGATGGTGTCGGACAAGGCGGCCGCCGCCACCGGCACCGGGGCCGACCTGCTGCTGGCGGGCGACATGGGGTGCCTGCTGAACATGGCCGGCCGGCTGAAGCGGCTGGGCAGCCCGGTGCAGGTCCGCCATGTCGCGGAGGTGCTGGCCGGCGACCTCTCCGCGCCCCCGATCGGTGAGGGACCAGCGGGCGAAGGCCCGCGCGAAAAGAGGCCCACGGGCGAAGGCCGGGGGCAGGATGATCCGCAGGCGGGGACGCGCCGATGAAATCGACCGCCCACGCCTTCCGGGAGAATTCGCGCCGGGCGCTGGCCGATCCGGGGCTGGCCCGTGCGCTGACCCGGTTCCGCGCCGGCTTTCCGCTGAAGCGGGCGCAGGCGGTGGCCGACCTGCCGGAGTTCGAGGCCCTGCGCGACGAGGGCAAGCGGATCAAGGACCACACGCTGGCGCATCTGGACCTCTATCTGGAGCGGTTCGAGGCGGCGGTGCAGGCGCGCGGCGGCCATGTCCACTGGGCCCGCACGCCGGAGGAGGCCCGCGCCGCCGTGCTGGGCATCTGCCAGGCCGCCGGCGCCCGTCTGGTCGCCAAGGGCAAGTCCATGGTCTCCGAGGAGATCGGGCTGAACGCCGCCCTGGAGGCCGAGGGGCTGGAGGTGGTGGAGACCGACCTGGGCGAGTACATCCTCCAGATCCGCAAGGAGGCGCCCAGCCACATCATCGCCCCCGCCCTGCATCTCTCCAAGGAACAGGTGGCGGAGGATTTCCGCCGCACCCACGCGCAGCTTCCGCCCGACCGTCCGCTGGACGCGCCGGCCGACATCCTGGCCGAGGCGCGCACCCTGCTGCGCGGCAAGTTCCTGGCCGCCGACGTGGGCATCACCGGCGCCAACTTCCTGGTGGCGGAGACGGGCAGCACCGTCATCGTCACCAACGAGGGCAACGGCGACCTGACCCAGACCCTGCCGCGGGTCCACATCGTGCTGACCGGCATCGAGAAGATGGTGCCGACGCTGGAGGACACGGCGACGCTGCTGCGGCTGCTGGCCCGCTCCGCCACCGGGCAGGAGTTCAGCACCTACACCACGTTCTCCACCGGCCCGCGCCGGGCGGAGGATGCGGACGGGCCGGAAGAATTCCATGTCGTGCTGGTGGACAACGGCCGCTCCGCCCTGCTGGGGACGGAGATGCAGGAGGTGCTGCGCTGCATCCGCTGCGGCGCCTGCATGAACCACTGCCCGGTCTATGCCGCCGTGGGCGGCCACGCCTATGGCTGGGTCTATCCCGGCCCGATCGGGGCGGTGCTCGACCCCGCGCTGCTGGGGCTGGAGGAGGCGGGGCACCTGCCCAACGCCTCCACCTTCTGCGGCCGTTGCGAGAGCGTCTGCCCGGTCCGCATCCCGCTGCCGCGGCTGATGCGGCTGTGGCGGGAGAAGGAATGGGAGCGGAAGCTGACCCCGGCGCCGGCCCGGCACGGGCTCGGCCTCTGGGCCTTCTTCGCCCGCCGGCCCCGGCTCTACGCCGCCGCGGCGGGCCTCGGGGTCAGGCTGCTGGCGCTGCTGGCCGGCCGGCGCGGGCGGCTGCGCCGGCTGCCGCTGGGCGGCAACTGGACCGCGGCGCGCGACTTCCCGGTCCCGGCCGGGCGCACCTTCCAGGACCTCTACGCGGAGCGGCGCCGTGGCGGCTGACCGGACCGGAGCGGAAAGCCCGGCGCGGGCGGCGATCCTGGGCGGCATCCGCCGGACCGCGGGCGCCCTGCGCGATGCGGAGGCGGCCCGCGCCGCGGTGGCGGAGCGGCTGGCCGCGCACCCGCGCAACCTGATCCCGGCGCGGACGGCGCTGCCGCCGGGGCCGCTCGTGGAACTGTTCATCGCCAAGGCCCGGTCGGTGGCGGCGACGGTGGAGCGGGTGGCGGCGGACGGCGTGCCGGACGCCGTGGCCGACTATCTGGCGGGGCGCAACCTGCCGGCCCGCGTGCGGGTGGCACCCGATCCCGCGCTCCGCGCCCTGGCCTGGGACCGCCGCCCGGCGCTGGAGGTGGGGTTCGGCCCCGCCCGCCCGGACGACGCCGCCAGCGTCACCCCCGCCCTGGCGGGGATCGCGGAGACGGGGACGCTGCTGACGGCGTCCGGCCCCGGCCACCCGACGGGCCTGACCTTCCTGCCCTCCACCCACATCGTCGTGCTGCCGGTGGAGCGCATCGTCGGCAGCTACGAGGCGGGCTGGGACCTGCTGCGCGCCGCCGGCGACATGCCGCGCACGGCCTGCCTGGTCACCGGCCCGTCGCGCACGGCGGACATCGAGCAGACGGCGCAGCTCCACGCGCACGGGCCGGGGCGGCTGCACATCATCCTGGTGGACGGGACCGCGGCCGCGCATGGCTAGGAAGGACCGGCTGCCGACCGACGCCGAGCGCGAGCTGTGGCGGACCGTGGTGCGCGACGCGCGCCCGCTGAAGCGGCGCCTCGCCACCGGCACGGCCCCCGTCGGGGCTGCGGCCAACGGGGTTGCGACCAACGGGGCCGGGGAGACCGGGGCGACCGATGCCGGAGCGGCGGACGCGGGGACGGCCCTCGACGGCATCCGGGCCGCGGCGCCCGCCGCCACCGCATCCCCGCGGGAGCGGCTGGCGGACCTGCTGAAGGGCGGCGGCCTGCCGGTGGCGAGCCGTGGCGCCGTCAGCGTCTCCCTCGCCCCGTCCGCCCTGGGCAACCGCGGCGGCATCGACAAGCGCACGGACGAGAAGGTGCGCCGCGGCCGGCTGCCGATCGACGGCCGGATCGACCTGCACGGCCTGACCCAGAGCGAGGCGCACGACGCGCTGGCGGGCTTCGTCCGCCGCGCCCACGGCAGCGGCCGCCGGCTGCTGCTGGTCATCACCGGCAAGGGCGGTCCCGGCTACGGCGAGGACGGCCGCGACCGCGGCGTGCTGCGCAGCGCCGTGCCGCGCTGGCTGAACGAGGCGTCGCTGCGGCCGCTGGTGCTGGCCGTCCACCATGCCCAGCCGCAGCATGGCGGCCAGGGCGCCTTCTACGTCTATCTCCGGCGCCGCCGGGAGTGAGCCCGGCTACTGCCGCGCCAGCAGCTCGGGCACCCGCAGCAGCACGAACTCCGTGTCGTCGGCGCGGTCCAGGGCGCGCCCGGCGGAGAAGGGGAAGTTGTTGTCGTTGACGATGAGGACGCTGTCCGGCCCGGCCGGCTCCACGCTCTCGATGGTGGCGAAGGGCAGCGGCAGCCGGGTGCCGCCGCGCGGGTCCGGAGCGGCGCCCTGGCGGGCCTTGCCGTCCGGATCGGTGATGGCGAGCAGGTCCACATAGGCCAGCTTGCGCACGGCCCCGCCGTCCATCGTGTCCTTGCGGCTGACGAGGTAGAGCCGCTTGAAGCGGGCCGGCCGCTCGAAGCAGGTGGGGGCGGGCGTGCTTTCCGGGCACGCCTGGGCGGCGTCGCCCTCGCCGCCGTCGCGCTCGATCACCAGCGCCCGGTCGGCGTCCAGCATCGTGACCTCGCCGATGGCGTTGGCGTCGGCCTCCAGCGGATAGAACAGCACCCGCCCGGTCCAGGCGCCCTCGCCGTCCTCGGCCTGGGTGTCGAACTCCAGCCAGCGCAGCCGCGGCCGGCCGTCGGCCCAGGTCTCGCGCTTGCCGTCCAGCACCAGCGCCCCTTCCAGCAAAGCGTAGAGGAAACGGCCGTCGGGGGAGGCGGCCAGCCCCTCGAACCCGCGCGAGCGCGCCACCTCGAACGGCACGGTGCCGTCCGGCATCCCCGGCGTCCGCACGGCCGGATGGTCGGGCGAGCGCACGACACGGCCGCCCACCACCGTCTCCCACAGGCCCAGCAGCCGCCCGTCCGGGGCGAAGTGCGCCAGCCAGGGGCCGAACTCGTCGCCCACCCAGAAGCCGTCCGGCGTGACGACGAGGCTTTCCGGGTCCAGGTCGGCGCCGGTCAGCAGGCGCGTCTCCGCCCCCTCCAGCGTGATCGGCCAGGGCATCCGCCGGTCGGGGTCGGAGAGGAAGACCGTCGTCTCCCGCGCCACCGTGCCGGCCTCCCAGTCCGGCCGCAGCCGGTGGATCGCCAGCAGCGCGTCGGCGGAGTTGGCCCGCGACCCGAAGCCGTTGTCCGCGAGCGCCCAGTAGCTGCCGTCGCCCGCCGCGCGCAGGCTGGAGACGCCCTGCACCGGCTGGCCGGGCATGGGCAGGGCGAAACCGGTGTCGCGGCCGCCCGGACCGGGACCGGTGAGACCGCGGACGCTGCCCGGCACCTCCGTCCGCCGGTTCTCCGGCCCGGTGAACTTGCCCGCGCTGGTGACCAGGGCGGGCGCGCCGGACGGCGGCGGCAGGGTCGCGTCGGCCGGCAGCACCGCCTGACCGGCCAGCGCGGCGGGCACCTTCTCCTGTGCCCGGGCGGCGGCGGGCAGCGAAGCGACGAGCAGGGCGGCAAGGGCTGCGGGCAGAAGGGGGCGCATGGGAACCGTCCCGGATGGCGGGGGAAGGGCGGGCATCACAGAATGATCGGACAACAGCGGCGGGAATGGGGCAATCCCTCCGTCGTGTTCCGGCGCTCCGCCGCCCCGCGGCCCTGCGTCGCCTCCCCGCCCGCCCGCTTCCGGGAGCCGCCCCGCGCCCGGTACCGCCGCCCCGTGCTATAGGAGGGCGCCCCGTGCTATAGGAGGCCGCGACGCACCGGTACGGGAGAAGGGTGAGCGGCATGGTCGGCACGATCTGGGGTCTGGCACTGGCGTCGGCGTTCCTGCTGGCGTCCCATTTCGGCATCGCCAGCACGAAGCTGCGGCCTGCCCTGGTCAAGGGCCTGGGGGAGAACGCCTATCTCGGCCTCTATTCGCTGGTCGCGGCGGTCGCCTTCGGCTGGCTGGTCTGGGCCTACGGGGCGGCGCCCTATGTCCCGCTGTGGGCGCCGGCCGGCTGGACCGCCTGGATCCCCGTGACGGTGATGCCGGTGGCGCTGCTGCTGATCGTCGGCGGCCTGACGGTGCCGAACCCGACCTCCGTGAAGCAGGAGAAGGCGCTGTTCGCGGAGGAGCCGGCCCGCGGCCTGCTGCGCATCACGCGGCACCCGTTTCTCTGGGGCGTGGGGCTGTGGGGCCTGTCGCACCTGCCGTCCAACGGCGATCTGGCCAGCCTGCTGTTCTTCGGGTCGCTGGCGGCGCTGGGGATCGTCGGGGCCACCCTGATCGACGCCCGCAAGCGCGCCCTGCGCACGCACGCCTGGGCCCGCTTCGAGGAGGCGACCAGCTTCGTGCCGTTCGCCGCTATCCTGGCCGGGCGCCAGAGCCTGGGCCGTGCCGCGGCGGAGTTCGGCATCCTGCGCCTGCTGGCGGTGACGGTGCTGTACGGGGCGCTGCTGCACCTGCACCCCTGGCTGTTCGGGGTGTACGCCATTCCCACCGGCTGAGCTGAGGCCGCGGGTCCCGCCGGCGCACCCGCAGGGTCCATGTCCGCGCAGACCCTGCGGATGCCGGCCGGTCAGACCGGCACGGAGCCTGCGGATTCCAGTCCGGGAGCCCGGGTGTCCTCCGGGGTCGGCACGAACCGGGCCACGACATGGCGCGCCATGCCCTTGGCCAGTTCCTCCTCGCCGAAGAAGACGGCGCCGAAGCCGTCCCGGTGGAGCATGCTCGATTCCTCCTCGCTGTGGGTCCGCAGGACGATCTCGATGCCTGGATTCAGCGTGCGCGCCGTCTCCGCCATCTGCCGCACGGTCAGCGGGTCGGGCGTGGCGACGACGAGCATCGCCGCCTCCGCGATGTGCGCCTGGATCAGCACCGACGGGTCGGCGGCATTGCCCGACACCGCCGCCATGCCTTTGGCCCGCAGCGCCTCGACCATCTCGCGGTTCTGCTCGGCCACCACGAAGGGGATGCCGCGCGCCTCCAGCTCGCCGGCGACGCGACGCCCGACCCGCCCGTAGCCGACAAGCACCACCTGGCCCTGGCGGTATCGGCGCTCGGTGCCGGACGGCAGCTCGGCATAGGGGTCGCTGCGCTGCTCCAGCCGGCGGGCCAGCGCCGAGCGGCCGACGATCCACCGGCGCACCGGTTCGACCGTGGCGAACACGAGCGGATTGAGCGCGATGGAGATCAGGGCCGCAGCCAGCACGAGGCTCATTCCCTCCGCCGGCAGCAGGCCCAGCGAGAGGCCGAGCCCGGCCAGGATGAAGGAGAACTCACCGATCTGCGCCAGACTGGCGGAGACGACCAGCGCCGTGTTCAGCGGATAGCGGAAAAGGACGACGATGAGGAAGGCCGCGAGCGACTTGCCGAAGATGACGATCGCCACGACCAGCAGGACATGCAGCGGCTGCTCCAGCAGGACCGTGGGCTCGAACAGCATGCCGACGGCGACGAAGAACAGCACCGAGAAGGCGTCGCGCAGGGGCAGGGACTCCGCCGCGGCGCGGTGGCTGAACTCGGATTCGCGCATCACCATGCCGGCGAAGAACGCCCCCAGGGCGAAGGAGACGCTGAACAGTTCGGACGCGCCATAGGCGATGCCGATGGCCGCGGCCACGACGGAGAGGGTGAAAAGCTCACGCGATCCGGTCCGCGAGACCTGCCACAGCAGCCAGGGCAGCAGGCGGCGGCCGACCAGCAGCATCAGGGCGATGAAGGCAGAGACCTGTAGCACCGTCAGGCTCAGCGTCATCCACAGCGGGGCCCCGTTCGCCGCCGGGACGACCGCGCCCGCTTCCGCCCCGCCCCCCAGGATGCCGGCCAGCGGGGGCAGCAGGACCAGCACCAGCACCGTCGCCAGATCCTCGACCACCAGCCAGCCCACGGCGATGCGGCCGTTCATGCTCTCCAGAACGCCCCGGGACTCCAGCGCCTTCAGCAGCACGACGGTGCTGGCGCAGGAGAGCGACAGGCCGAAGACGAGCCCGCTGCCCCACTCCCATCCCCATCCCATGGCCACCACCGTGCCCAGCACGGTCGCCAGCCCCATCTGCGCGACGGCGCCCGGTACGGCGATGCGCCGGACCTCCATCAGGTCGTCGAGCGAGAAATGCAGCCCGACGCCGAACATCAGCAGCATGACCCCGATCTCGGAGAGCTGGGCGGCAAGATGCACGTCGGCCACGAAGCCGGGCGTGCCGGGTCCGATCAGGATACCGGCGACCAGATAACCGACCAGCGCGGGCATCCGTATCCGTTCGGCCAGGAAGCCGAGCACGAGGGCGATGCCGAAACCGGCGGCAAGGGTGGTGATCAGCGGGATGTTGTGTTCCATCCGATCATCTTCGGTTGTGGGGCCGTGGGCGGACAGGTCGGAACCGGGGCGGAGCGCCGGGCGGCCGACGGATTCCGACGGCGCGCGGCTCTCGCCTCCCCGGGGAGGAACGACAGGGAAATACAGGAACATGGCCGGAACAGGGTTCCCCGCTCCGGAGCATGCAAACGAGTATCACCTGCCCGGCGCGCGGGCACAACCGGCATGGCGGGGCGGAGGATCGCAGGGCGGACCCCGGAAACGGAAACGCCCGCCGTGCGGCGGGCGTCCCGGAGATCGGACAAGGCGGGCGGTCAGGCCCGCAGGTTCAGGCCGCGGGCTCAGGCCCGCAGGCTCAGCCCATGTCCCTGGCGATGGCGCCCAGGCGCAGGCGCAGCGCGTTCAGCTTGATGAAGCCTTCCGCGTCCTTCTGGTTGTAGACGCTGTCCGCCTCGAACGTCACATAGTCCAGGCGGTAGAGGCTGTTCGGGCTCTGGCGGCCGACGACGCGGGCGCTGCCCTTGAACAGCTTCAGCCGGACGACGCCGTTCACCCGCGCCTGGGTGGAGTCGATCAGCGCCTGCAACGCCTCCCGCTCCGGGCTGAACCAGAAGCCGTTGTAGATCAGCTTGGCGTAGCGCGGCATCACCTCGTCCTTGAGGTGCATGGCCTCGCGGTCCAGCGTGATGCTCTCCATGCCGCGGTGGGCGACGGACAGCAGCGTGCCGCCCGGCGTCTCGTAGACGCCGCGGGACTTCATGCCGACGAAACGGTTCTCCACCAGATCCAGGCGGCCGATGCCGTGCTTGCCGCCCAGCCGGTTCAGCTCGGTCAGCAGCGCCGCGGGCGACAGACGCTGGCCGTTGACGGCGACCGGATCGCCCTTGGCGAACTCGATCTCGACATATTCCGGCTCGTCCGGCGCCTTCTCCGGCGCCACGGAGCGGGTGAACATGTCCTCGTCGGGCTCGACCCAGGGGTCCTCCAGCGCCTTGCCCTCATAGGAGATGTGCAGCAGGTTGGCGTCCGTGCTGTAGGGCGCCTCGCCGCGCTTGTCCTTGGCGATGGGGATCTGGTGCTTCTCGGCGAAGTCCAGCAGGGCGGTGCGGCTGTTGAGCTGCCATTCGCGCCAGGGCGCGATCACCCGCACGTCCGGCTTCAGGGCGTAGTAGCCCAGCTCGAAGCGGACCTGGTCGTTGCCCTTGCCGGTGGCGCCGTGCGCCACCGCGTCCGCGCCCACCAGATTGGCGATCTCGATCTGGCGCTTGGAGATCAGCGGCCGGGCGATCGAGGTGCCGAGCAGGTAGGTGCCCTCATAGAGCGTGTTCGCCCGGAACATCGGGAAGACGAAGTCCCGCACGAACTCCTCGCGCAGGTCGTCGATGAAGATGTTCTCCGGCTTGATGCCCAGCATCTGCGCTTTGGCGCGGGCGGGCTCCAGCTCCTCCCCCTGGCCGAGATCGGCGGTGAAGGTCACCACCTCGCATCGGTAGGTTTCCTGCAACCATTTCAGGATGACGGAGGTATCCAGGCCGCCGGAATAGGCGAGCACGACTTTCTTGACGCCGCTGGTCATTGCCGGGGGGTCCCGCTGGGTGGAAGAACGGGCGCGGACGTTAGACCCCGAGCGGCGGCCTGTCCAGACCGGCGCTACACCCTTCGCGCCGGAACCCGCGCGACGGGGCCCGCGCGACGGGGCCCGCGCGACGGGGCCGGCCGCGCGGGGTTGAGGCGGAGACCCGGCACCCGTAGCGTGCCTTGCCCGTGGCGTGCCTTTCATGCAGGGAGACCCGTTGCCATGACCCGACCCGGCGAGCCCCCCTCGTACCCGGCCCCTTCCGGCCTGACCCGGTCCGGCTGGCTGCTGATCGGCGTGCTGCTGACGCTGCTGGCGCTCGCCGTCGCCCTGGCGGTGCGGGCCTGGACGCAAGGGGCGGAACTGGCCGGGGAGGCGGGCGACATCCCCCTGGCCGGCGGGCTGGCCCTGCTGCTGGGCGTGGTCGGCACGCTGGCGCTGGGCGGCGGGCTGATGGCGCTGGTCTTCTTCAGCGCCCGCAGCGGCCATGACGACGCCGTCCAGGACGAGGCCCGGCTGGAGCGGCGCCGCCGCGGCGAGGGCGGGCACCCTGGCGGCGGCGACTACGCGCCGGGCGAGGACTGACCGCGCCAGACGCCGCGGCGCTGCATCACCTCCTTCAGCAGGGCGGGGCGGTCGGTCATGATGCCGTCCACGCCCAGATCCAGCAGGCGCTCCATCTCCGCCGGGTCGTCGATGGTCCAGACATGCACCGGCTGGCCGCGGGACCGGGCGGCGCGCAGGAAGGCGGGGGTGACAAGCTCCACCCCGTACTGCCGCACCGGGATCTGGTAGCAGCGCGGGGCCGTGGGGCCGACCGGCAGGCCCAGTCCCGACAGCCATGCCCGCGCCACCTCCGCCGGCCCGGCGGAGGTGCAGAGCCGCGGCCCGAAGCGGCGGCGCAGCCGCGCCAGCCGCGCCCCGGAGAAGGAACCGACGCAGACCCGGTCGAACGCCCCGTGCCGCTCCAGCGCATCCGCCAGCGCGTCGGCGGCGGCGTCGGTCTTGGGGTCGATGTTGAAGCGGACGCCGGGAAAGCTCTCCAGCAGCGCGTCGAACAGCGGGATGCCCTCGCCCGCGCCCAGGATGCGCGCACTGCGCAGCGCGGCCCAGTCATGCTCCGCGGGGCGGCCGGGCAGGCCGGTCAGGCGCTCCAGCGTGTCGTCGTGGAAGACCAGCAGCACCCCGTCGCGGGTGGCGTGGACATCCGTCTCGATATGGCGGTAGCCCAGCGCGACCGCGTGGGCGAAGGCGGCCAGCGTGTTCTCCGGCGCCTCCAGCCCGCCGCCGCGGTGCGCGAAGGCGACCGGGGCGGGCGCGTCCAGGTAGGGGTGCGCGGCCACCGGGTCCGCTCAGTCCCGGCCGGTGTCCTGCTCGCCGTCCCGGCCCGCATCCGGGGCCGCCGGAACCGCCTGCCGCGGCCAGCGGGTGAAGGCGACGATCCAGAGCCCCAGCGTCAGCACGTAGGGAAAGAAGCCCAGCAGCGCCCAGAGCGGATTGCGCCCGGTCTTGCCCAGCGCCACCCCGGCCATGCAGACCGTCCAGGTGGCCGCCAGGATCGGCACCAGATAGGCCGCCCATTCCGGCAGGGCCGTCAGGAACAGCATCTGCCCGCCATAGTCCTGCATGATCCCCTCCCTCAGCCGCGGCCGGCGGCGGCGCGGGCTTCCCGCTCCCGCCGCAGACGTTCGCGGGTGTGCAGCCGCTCCGGCCGCGGCGGCAGGGTCGGCCAGCGCACGACCGCCAGATAGGTGGCGAACACCGGCCAGCCCAGGATCGGCAGCGCCAGCACCGCCGCCCAGGCGCGCGGCAGCCCCGCCCGCGTCAGCAGCTTCAGCGCCGGCCAGAGCGCCAGCAGCGCCAGCACCGCATGCACCAGCAGCGCCCGTTCCAGGGTAGCCCCGACCGACTCCACCGCCATCCTCCGGTCCGTTCCAGCCCGCCCGCGCGGGCACCGGCCGGACATAGCATGCCGGGCGGCAGGGTCAACCGTTCAGGCGCCGTCCGGATCGCCGCGCCGCCCCCCCAGCCGGCCGTTCCCGGCCCGTCGTTCCCGCCGGACGGGTTGCGCTCCGTCGCCGGCAGCCCTGCGCCGGGCGGGCGCGACACCGGCCCCCCTGCGGCGGTTGGAGAGGGCTCCGACCCCGCCACGCGACACGGCGCGACAGCTTCTGCCGGAGTGTCGCATGGCCCGACCACGAAGGAGACGACCCATGGCGGACGAACTGCGCGGCAAGCGCGTGGCCGTGCTGGCCACCGACGGCTTCGAGCAGGTGGAACTGACCGAGCCGGTGAAGGCCCTGAAGGCGGCCGGTGCGGAGGTGCATGTGGTGGCGCCCAAGGAGGGCGAGATCCAGGGCTGGAACCACCACGACAAGGGCGACCGGGTGCCCGTGGACCGCGCCCTGGCCCAGGCGGACCCCGGCGACTATCAGGCGCTGCTGCTGCCCGGCGGCGTCATCAATCCCGACGCGCTGCGGCTGGAGCCGGACGCGATCGCCTTCGTCCAGGCCTTCGTCGCCGCCGGCAAGCCGATCGGCGCCATCTGCCATGGCCCCTGGACCCTGATCGACGCCGGCGGCGTGCGCGGCCGGCGCCTGACCTCCTGGCCCAGCCTGCGCACGGACCTGAAGAACGCCGGCGCCACCTGGGTGGACGAGGCGGTGGTCACCGACAACGGGCTGGTCACCAGCCGCAAGCCGGACGACCTGCCGGGCTTCTGCGCCAAGATCGTCGAGGAGTTCCGCGAGGGGCGGCATTCGGCCGCGGCCTGAGCGGCGCCCCGGCTGCGGCATGACCGGTTCCTGTGCGATAGGCATGGCGTGTCCGCACGGGAATGCTAGGCTCTGTCCATGGACGGTCACGACAACACGCTTCAGAAGCGATCCATCGCCTACCGCCCCGCGGCGGCCGATACGGAGTTCCTGTTCCGCGACAGCATGCGCGGCATCCGGTTCTTCCTGGAGTACGCCAAGGCGGAGGACTATCTGCGGGCGTGGGGTATCCGCAGCACCATCGTGGTGTTCGGCAGCGCCCGCGTCCGCCCCGGTCCCGATCCGGACGCGGGCACGGCCCCCATTCCCGGCGGGCACGGCCGGACCCTGACCAGCGACCGGGCGGCGCGCTGGTATCAGGAGGCGCGGCGCTTCGGCCATATCGCGTCGGAGCGCGGCGGCGCCCTGCACATGCATGACGGCGTGCGCGACAACGTGATCGCCACCGGCGGCGGTCCCGGCATCATGGAGGCCGCGAACCGCGGCGCCTGGGAGGCCGGCGCCCCCACCATCGGCTTCAACATCACCCTGCCGCACGAGCAGGAGCCGAACGCCTATTCCACCCCGGACCTGACCTTCAGCTTCCATTACTTCGCCATGCGCAAGATGCATCTGGCGATGCGGGCCAATGCCCTGGTCGTGTTCCCCGGCGGCTTCGGCACCTTCGACGAGCTGTTCGAGATCCTGACCCTGACCCAGACCGGCAAGGCCCGGCGCACGCCCATCGTGCTGTTCGACAAGGACTACTGGACCCGCCTGATCAATTTCCAGGTGATGGTCGAGGAGGGCATGATCGAGGCGTCCGACCTGGAGCTGTTCCACTTCGCCGACGATGCGGACGCCGCCTGGGAGGCGCTGATCGCCCAGGGCCTGCCGGTGCCCTGAGATGCCGGGCCTGCGACACCGTAGCTCTGGGGCGGGGGCGGCTGTGACGGATTTTTCCCGAACCTTAACGAATACGGTCGTATTCTGTGATGATCGCGGTCCCCACGGCCGCCGTCACGGACAAGACAGGAGCCGGCCGGCCGGTTCCCGGAGTTTCCCTTGGAGTCGGTCCCCGATCTGACGGTTCCCTTTCCGGTCGTCCCGGCGCAGCTCGTCGAGAGCCTGCCGGCGGCATTGTTCGTCTTCGCCCGCCATTCCGCCCGCCGGCACCGCTTCCTCTATGCCAGCCCCGGCTGGGAGGAGCTGTGCGGCATGCCCGCGGCCAGCGTACCCGGCCGGGCCCAGGTCAGCTACGAACTGGTCCACCCCGAGGACCGCGCCGCCCTGCGCGCCGCCATCGACGGGGCCCGGCCGCCCGGCCCCTGGCTGCATGAGACCCGCGTCCGCCGGGGCGACGGTGGCTGGCGCTGGCTGCGCATCCGGGCCCGGCCGCAGATCCAGCCGGACGGGGCCGTCCACTGGTACGGCCTCGTGGTGGACATCACGGCCGAGAAGCAGGCGCGGGACCGGCTGGCCGCGTCGGAGGCGCAGCTCCGCGGCTATTTCCAGAACGCGCCCGAGGCCCTGTTCACGGTGGAGGTCCATGAGGACGGCCGCTTCACCTTCGGCGACGTGAATCCCACGCATGAGCGCCTGACCGGGCTGCGGCAGGAGATGCTGGCCGGCCTCACCCCGGAGGAGGTGCTGCCGCCCGAGGTCGCCCGTGAGGTGCTGGCGCATTACCGTGCCTGCGTCGCGGGCGGTGAGGTGATGCGCTACGAGGAGAGCCTTCCGCTGCCCGCCGGGACACGGCTGTGGGAGACGGTGCTGGTGCCGATCCGCGACGGATCGGGCCGGATCGCGCGGCTGCTCGGCGGCTCCACCGACATCACCGCCCGCCGGCTGCACGAGGAGGGGCTGCGCACTGCCGCCCGCGAGGCGGAGGAGGCGAGCCGGGCCAAGAGCGAGTTCCTCTCCGGCACCAGCCACGAGCTGCGCACGCCGCTGAACGCCATCCTGGGCTTCACCGAGGCCCTGACCGCCGGCATCTACGGTCCCCTGGCCCCGAAGCAGGTCGAGGCGGTGACGGTGATCCGGGATGCCGGGGCGCACCTGCTGGAGCTGGTCAACGACCTGCTGGATCTGGCCCGCATCGAGGCGCGCCGGCTGCCCCTGGACCCCGAGGCGGTGGACGCCGCCCTGGTCGCGCGGGAGGTGACGGAGATGCTGGCCTTGCAGGCCGCGCAGAACGGCATCGCGCTGTCCTGCACGGCTGCCGCCGGCCTGCCGCCGGTCTGGGCCGATCCGCTGCGGCTGCGCCAGATCGTGACCAATCTGGTCGGCAACGCCGTCAAGTTCACCCTGCGCGGCGGGCAGGTCCGGCTGGAGCTGGAACCGGCGCCGGGCGGCGGCCTGCTGCTGCGGGTCAGCGACACCGGCATCGGCATCCGGGCCGAGGACATGGACCGGCTGATGCAGCCCTTCCAGGCCCTGCACGACCCCGCCGGTCGCCGCCCGAACGAGGGTCTGGGCCTGGGGCTGGCGCTGACCCGGGCGCTGGTCGAACAGCATGGCGGCACGATGCGGCTGGAAAGCCGGTACCGCGCCGGCACCACCGTCACCGTCACCCTGCCCGCGGCCCCGGCCGGAGCGCTCCCGGCCCGGGTCCCCCTGGCCCCTCCCGCGGCGCCCGCCGCGGCGTGAGCCGTCAGACCACCGTCTCCGGTTCCGCCTCCGTCTCCGGGGCCGTGCCCTCCTGCTGGCTGCGCCAGAGGGCGGCATAGAAGCCGCCGCGGGCCAGCAGCCCGGCATGGGTGCCGCGCTCCACGATGCGGCCCTGGTCCAGCACGATGATCTCGTCCGCGTCCACGATGGTGGAGAGGCGGTGCGCGATCACCAGCGTGGTGCGGCCCCGGCTGGCCTCCTTCAGCGCGGCCTGGATCTCCCGCTCGGTGTGGGTGTCCAGCGCCGAGGTGGCCTCGTCCAGGATCAGGATGGGCGGGTCCTTCAGCAGGGTGCGGGCGATGGCCACGCGCTGCTTCTCCCCGCCCGACAGCTTCAGGCCGCGCTCGCCCACCTGGGTCTCCCAGCCGTCCGGCAGGGTCTGCACGAAGCGCAGGATCTGGGCCGCCGCCGCCGCCCGTTCCAGCTCGGCCCGGTCGGCGCCGGGGCGGCCATAGGCGATGTTGTAGGCGATGGTGTCGTTGAACAGCACCGTGTCCTGCGGGACGATGCCGATGGCGGCGCGCAGGCTGTCCTGGGTGACCTCGCGGATGTCCTGGCCGTCGATGGTGATGCGACCGCCGGTGACGTCGTAGAAGCGGTAGAGCAGCCGCGACAGCGTGCTCTTGCCGGCCCCGGTCGGGCCGACCACGGCGACGGTGCGCCCGGCCGGCACGCTGAACCCGACCCCCTTCAGGATCGGCCGGCGCGGATCGTAGGCGAAATCCACCGCCTCGAAGCGCAGCTCGCCGCCCCGGGTGACCAGGGGCCGCGCGTCCGGGCGGTCGCGCACCTCCGCCGCCACGGTCAGCAGCTCGAACATCGTCTCCATGTCGTTCAGCGCCTCGCGCACGGCACGGTAGACGAAACCGAAGATGTTCAGTGGCTGGTAGAGTTGCAGCAGGTAGGTGTTGACCAGCACGAAGTCGCCGATGGTCAGCCGGCCCTCCACGATGCCGGCCGCGGCCAGCCACATGACGGTGACGACGCCGACGGCGATGATCACCCCCTGGCCCACATTCAGCAGCGACAGCGAGGTCTGCGTCCGCACCGCCGCGTCCTCGTAGACGTGCAGCGCCTTGTCGTAGCGCTCGGCCTCGAACCGCTCGTTGCCGAAATACTTGACCGTCTCGTAGTTCAGCAGGGTGTCGATGGCGCGGGCGTTGGCCTTGGTGTCGGCGTCCAGCATGCGGCGGCGCACCTGGGTCCGCCAGTTCGTCACCACCACCGTATAGACGACATAGCCCGCCACCGTGATGAAGGTCGCGGCGGCGAAGCGGATGTCGAACAGCCGCCACAGGATGGCCGTGACCAGCAGGATCTCGAACAGGGTGGGCAGGATGTTGAACAGCATCGTGCCCAGCAGGTGGTCGATGGCGCGGGTGCCGCGCTCGATCACCCGCGACAGCCCGCCGGTCTGGCGCTCCAGGTGGAAGCGCAGCGACAACCCGTGCAGATGGCGGAACACGGTCAGCGCCGCGGCGCGCATGGCGCGCTGGCTGACCCGCTCGAAGATGGCGTCGCGCAGCTCCCCGAAGCCCAGGTTCAGCACCCGCGCCAGCCCGTAGGCCAGGATGAAGCCCAGCGGGATCGCCAGCACCGGCGTGGCGGCCGCCTGCGCCGCCAGCCCGTCGGCCTTGCCCTCGCCCGCCAGCGCGTCCACCGCCCCCTTGTAGAGGACCGGCACCACCACGTTGGCGAGCTTGGCGAGCACCAGACAGGCCAGTGCCAGCACCACCCGGACCTTCATGGCCGGCTGGCCGTCTGGCCAGAGATAGGGCAGCAGGGTGCGCAGCGCGCCGCCGTCGCCCAGGCGCCGGTCCGGGCCGGGCGGCGCGGTCCGGGCAGGCGGGGAGGTGGAAGCGCTGCCGGGCGGGGTCATTCTCGGGTCCAGGGCTCGGGTCCAGGGCAACGGACGGGCGGGATGGAAGCTGCAAGCTAGGACGACGCCCCGCTCCGGCAAAGCCCCTTGTCCGGGCGCCCTGTTCCGGCCGGCCGGACGCAGACGGCGGGAACGGCCCCGGCGGTCCGGTGTTGACCCCGGACGCGCCCACGATTCCGGAGAAGACCATGCGCACCACCGCATTGCCGCCGGCCCGCCCGGTCCGCCCCGCCGCCCGCCGCCGCCTTTCCCCCGTCACCCTGCTGGCCCTGCCGGCGCTGGCCGTCGCCCTGGCCTGGAGCGGGCCGGCCCCGGCCCAGGGGACGGGCCAGGGGACAGGCCAGGGGGTGGACCGGACCATGACGGCCGTGCCGGGAACCGCAGCGGTCGGCACCTACCGGCTGGTCAGCGTGGACGGCCGGCCGGTCCCGCTGCACACGGGCGACTTCGTCTCCTGCCGGGAGGACGTGCTGTCCGGGGCCGTGCAGCTTTTCGCGGACGGCCGTTTCGTGCTGAAGACCCTGGCCCGGCAGTCCTGCGCCCCCGGGGAGGACATCCGCTACAACGAGATCGCCTGGGGCCGCTGGCGCGACCAGGGCGGCCGCGTCGTGCTGGACGGCATCCCGCCGGAGCCGATGCCCGCCGCCCTGGCGACGCGCGGCTACTGGACCGGCATTCCGCTGGACGCCGGGGGGCTGACCGGCCGGGTGGAGCCGGCGGCGCTGGAAGGCGGCCGTGTCGAGGGGCGCCGGCTGGTCGCCACCCTGCCGCAGGGCGAGGCCGTGTTCGAGGAAACCGACGGCGGCCCGCAGGCGGCGCCGGAAGAGAGCGGCCGCGGCTGAGCCGGCGGCCGAACCGTCAGCTCCGCAGCAGGTGCCGGATGGCGCGGGCCAGCATCTCGTAAGGGTCCTCGCCGCGGGCGCGGGCCGTCGCGTCCACCCGGGTGCGCAGCCGGTCGGCCAGCGCCGCCTTGCGCCGCTGGTCGTCCTCCGGCCCGGCCGGCTCCGGGGCCGCGGGCGCCGCCTGTGCCGGCGGTCTGGTCGGGGATCTGTCCGGGGGACTGCTCATGCCGGTCAGCATGATCCCGGCCGGAGCCCGAGTCCAGGGCGGCCGTTCCGGGCCGGCTGTCCGCGTCGCGGCGGTTCAGGCGGTGCCGCTCCCGGCGCGGTGGACGCGCCCCCGGTTCCGCGTCACAGTCCGGCCCGCGCCCCGCATGACGGGGCGGATGCCACGGGAGCTGTGCATGGAAGGGGTTGTGGAAGGAGCGGTCCAGGGGATGGCCGGCGGGATCGCCAGGGAATTCGCCTGGACCGGGCTGGTCACGTTGGCCGCGCTGTTCGTCTATTTCTGGTCCGCCCTGATGGTCGGCCGCGGCCGCGGCCTCTACAAGGTGCCGGCGCCGTCCATGGACGGCCCGCCGGAGTTCCTGCGCGCCGTGCGGGTGCAGATCAACACGCTGGAACAGATCGTCCTGTTCCTGCCGGCGCTGTGGCTGTTCGCGGCGGCCTGGGGCGACATGGCCGCCGCCCTAGTGGGCGTGTTCTGGCCGGTCGGCCGCATCCTCTACGCCCTGGCCTACTACCGCGATGCGAAGAAGCGGGGCCCCGGCTTCCTGATCGCCATGCTGCCGACGCTGCTGCTGCTGCTGGGGGCGCTGGCCGGCTTCGTCCGGGTCCTGCTGTAGGCCCCGGACCGGACCCTGCACCGGCCGCCCCCCCCTGGACCGGCCCCTGGACCCGCCCCTGGACCGGCCCCTGGACCGGAGCGTCAGCCGCCGAGGCCGGCGAGCAGGCGCTCCACCCAGGCGGGCACGACGCTGGTGGCGGGACCGTAGGCGCCTTCCGCGAACAGGCGGGCGCCGTGCGACGGCTCCAGATTCAGCTCCAGCGTCATCGCCCCGGCCGCGCGCGCCTCGGCCACGAAGCCCGCCGCCGGATAGACGTTGCCCGAGGTGCCGATGGAGACGAACAGGCCGCAATCCTCCAGCGCGGCCTGGATACGCTCCATCTCCAGGGGCATCTCTCCGAACCAGACGACATGCGGGCGCAGGCTGCCGGTGCTGCCGCAGGCGGGGCAGGGCTCGCCCGTCACCACGTCATGATCGCGCCGGGTGACCTGTCCGCAGGCGGTGCAGCGCACCTTCATCAGCTCACCATGCATGTGGATCAGGTTGCGGCTGCCGGCGCGCTCGTGCAGGTCGTCGATGTTCTGCGTCACCAGCAGCACGCCGCCCGGCCAGGCCGTCTCCAGCCGGGCCAGCGCGTGGTGGGCGGCGTTGGGCTGCACCTCCGGCTCCAGCAGGCTGCGGCGGCGGGCGTTGTAGAAGCCCTGCACCCGCTCGGGATCGCGCTCGAACCCTTCGGGCGTCGCCACGTCCTCGATCCGCACCCGGGCCCAGATGCCGTCGGCGTCGCGGAAGGTGTGCAGCCCGGACTCCCGGCTGATGCCGGCTCCGGTCAGGATCACGATGGGCTGGCGCGGGCTGAGGTCGAAGCTGGACATCGGGACTCCGGAAGCGTGCGGACGGAAATCGGTCATGGCCGCATAGAATACGGAACAGCGCGCCCGGCGTCATCGCGTACAGCCGCAGGGCGGTTTGCCGCCCCGCAGGCAACACAGGCGCGGGTCGGCTTCCCTCCCCGCAGGGGCGCCGCTATGGTGCCGCCGCCCCCCCGGAGCCGGCGCGGGGGCGGTGTGGCGCTGTGGTGCGAGGGAGGAACGGATGCGGCGGTTCTGGATGGTGCTGGCGATGCTGGCGGGGCTCGCGGCCTGTGACGGCGGGACCAAGAACAACCCCCTGATCGGCTCCTGGCGGATGGTGCCGGAGACGGGCAACCCGCTCTCCGAAGGGCTGGGCCTGCTGATGCAGGGCCAGACGGTCGAGTTCCGCGCCGACACCATGATCGCCGCCGGCACGGCCACCCGGGTCGGCTACGACGTGCAGGGGCAGGAGGTCGGCGACCGGATCATCGTCTTCCCCGAGGGCAGTTCCACGGGCGATGTCTATGTCGTGCTGGAGGGCGGACGCATCGCCAACGAGCTGCCGCTGGGCCAGCGCATCGTCTTCGAGCGGGTGCGATGAGCGCGCCCCAGGCACCGGCGACGCTGGGCGTCCTCTTCGTCTGCACCGGCAACATCTGCCGTTCGCCCACGGCGGAGGGGCTGTTCCGCCAGACCGTGGCGCGGGCCGGGCTGGCCGACCGGGTCCGCATCGACAGCGCCGGCACCCATGGCTACCACGTCGGCGAGCCGCCCGACCGCCGCTCCGTCGCTGCGGCGCGGGCGCGCGGGGTGGACCTGTCGGCCCTGCGGGCGCGGCGGGTGGAGGCGGCGGACTTCCACCGCTTCGACCTGCTGCTGGCGATGGACCGCGGGCACCTGTCGCATCTGGCCCGGATGGGGCCGCCGGGATCGTCGGGACGGCTGCACCTGTTCCTGGACTTCGCGCCGCCGCCGGCCCGTGGCCGTGACGTGCCCGACCCCTATTACGGCCATGCCGACCATTTCGAGGAGGTGCTGGACCTCGTCGCGGCCGGGGCCGAAGGTCTGCTGGCCGAGGTGCGCCGCCGCCTGGGCGCCTGTACGCCCGGGCCTGACGCTCCTTGAGCGCACACGGCCCGGCGGCCGGCCGCTCAGAGCTTGCGGCGGATCTTCAGGATGGGGGCAAGGCGGGCGATGCGCTCCTCCCCCACCGCCTCCATCATGGGCAGGCGGCGCGGATCGGCCGGGTCGTAGCGGGCCAGCCGCAGCACGCCGCCGACGACGCCCTCGAACCGGCGCAGGGCGCACAGGCCGTCGCTTCGCTCGGCGAACAGCAGGTCGCCCTCCACCAGTTCTCCGCCGACGCTGCCGTAGCAGATGAACCCGGAGCGCACGCCCTCCGGCGCCAGCGCATCGTCCGCCGCCATCACGGCGACGGGCGCCGTCGGCACGCCCGTCGGGGCCGGCAGCCGCGGCGCCAGGATCCGCGGGCGATACCAGCCCGGTTCCTCCGACGGCAGCAGCCCCAGCAGGGCAAGGCCGGGATCGGCCTCCGCCAGGCGGCGGTCCAGCCGCATCTCCCCGCTGCCGCTGGCCAGCCAGTCCAGGCTGACCGCGCGGTCGCGCGCCAGTCGCGCCAGCACCTCGAACGGCGGGGAGCTGCGGCCCTGGGCGTAGCGGGTGAGCTGGTCCGTGCTGATTCCCGCGACCGTCGCCGCCATGCGGCGGGTCGGGAACAGGTCGAGCAACTGGGCGATCCGCCGGGGCAGCCCGTCGAGCGCCTGCGGTGTTTCGAGAACGTCCATCAGGCCCTCCTGGACGCGGCGCCGATATGCGGCTTATGGTGCATTTCTGCGCGTAAGCCGGTGGCGGTGACGGACAGGCCGGCGGAACCGACGAATGACAATGGATTCTGCCCGATCTTTTGCGGCATGCTCATGAGCGACAGTCTTCATCAGACATTCAGGGTCGGAGTCTTTGGACACCGGGATGTTCGGGGTGGAGTTCCCCTTTCGGACCGACGGCGCTGTTCTCCCGCTGCCGTCGGCACAGCCTTTCCAACACGCCGCCACGGTTTTCTCCCGGGACGTGTATGTCTCTGGCGGGGAACCCCCGCCGGACCACTGGCAGGTCGGGCTGACAACGGATGCTAACATGGCGGTGCAGGCCGCCTCGGGTCCATAAGGATAGTCCTGGAACGGTTCCGACGCCCATGCCGCTGCCCCCGACCGCCGACCGACGGTTCGTCGAACTTCACACCTATTGGGAGAGTCGGCGGCGTGGCTGCTTTGCCCCGGCACGCCCGGACATCGACCCGATGGACATTCCCGGCCTGCTGCCGATGGTCGTCCTGCTGGACGTGGTGCCCGGCCCCGACGGCGCGGCGGCCGATTTCCGCTTCCGGCTGGTCGGCACCTGGATCGACCGGCTGTTCGGCCGGCCGCTGACCGGCACCCGGCTGTCCGAGGCGCAGGTGCGGGAGCTGGGCGGCCCGGCGCTGGAGGCCTGCCGCAGCGTCGTCGCCGGCCGCTGTCCCGTCTTCGCCCGGTTCCTCATGCGCCTGGGCCGGGCGGGCCAGGACGGGCGCGGCGGCGGGCAGGTCGAGGCGGTGGCGCTGCTGCTGCCGCTCTCGCGCGACGGGCGGACGGTGGACATGCTGATGGCCGGGTTGACGCAGCGCACCGACATTCCCGACGCACCGCCGCTGTCGGCGATGGGCGGCCTGCTGGCCGGGGTGGACGTCTCCCTCCAGCCCCTCTGACCCCCTCCGGCCGGCCGGTGCTGCCCGGCGCTACCCGACGCGCCCGGTCGGCGGGCTTGGTCGGCGGCGGCGGGGGGTGCTACGGTGGCCCGCGCCCGCCGGGGCGTCTCCCCTTTCCGCGAAGCCCGATCCGACCGCCGTGCCCGACCACGCCGATCCCGCCGTTTCCCCCGCCGGCTCCCCTGCGGCTGCTTCTGCCGTCACGCCGATGATGGCGCAGTATCTGGAGATCAAGCGCCAGCATGCGGACTGCCTGCTGTTCTACCGCATGGGGGACTTCTACGAGCTGTTCTTCGACGATGCGGTGCAGGCCGCGGCGGCGCTGGACATCACCCTGACCAAGCGCGGCCAGCACCTGGGCGAGGACATCGCCATGTGCGGCGTGCCGGTCCACAGCCACGAGCAGTACCTGTCCCGGCTGATCCGCGCCGGCTTCCGCGTCGCCATCTGCGAACAGACGGAGGACCCGGCGGAGGCGAAGAAACGCGGCTCCAAGTCCGTGGTGCGGCGGGAGGTGATCCGGGTGGTCACCCCCGGCACCATCACCGAGGACGGGCTGCTGGACGCCCGCGCCAACAACTACCTGGCCGCCCTGGCGGAGGCCGGCGGCGAGGTCGGGCTGGCCTGGCTCGACCTCTCCACCGGCGAGCTGACCGTGCAGCCCGTGGAGCGCACCGGCCTTGCCGCGGCCCTGGCGCGGCTGGCGCCGGGGGAGGTGCTGCTGCCCGAGCGGCTGTCCCAGGCGCCGGAGCTGTTCGAGCTGTGGGCGGAGTGGAAGCAGCGCCTGACGGTGCAGCCGAACCCCCGCTTCGACAGCGAGAACGGCCGCCAGCGCCTGCTGGCGCTCTACGGCGTCGGCACGCTGGACGCCTTCGGCGCCTTCGGCCGGGCCGAGGTCGCCGCCGCCGGCGCCCTGGTGGACTATGTCGAGCTGACCCAGAAGGGCCGGCTGCCCCGGCTGGACCGGCCGCGCCGGCTGGGGGCCGGGCAGGTCATGGAGATCGACCCGGCCACCCGCCGGAACCTGGAGCTGACCCGCACCCTGTCCGGGGAGCGCAAGGGCAGCCTGCTGGCCGCCATCGACCGCACCGTCTCCGGTGCGGGGGCGCGCCTGCTGGCCGCGTGGCTGGGCGCCCCCCTGACCGTGCCGGCGGAGATCGAGCGGCGGCTGGACATGGTCGCTTTCTTCGCCGGGGAGGAGTTCCTGCGCGCCGGGCTGCGCGGCCTGCTGCGCCAGACCCCGGATGTGGAGCGCTCGCTCTCCCGCCTGACGCTGGGCCGCGGCAGCCCGCGCGACCTTGCCGCCGTGCGCGAGGCGCTGGGCGGTGCGGCGGAGCTGCGCCGGCGCCTGCTGGCCGGCGGGCTGACACCGCTGCCGGCGGGGCTGGCCGAGGCGGCGGCCGGGCTGGACGGGCCGGGGCACGAGCCGCTGGCCCGCCGGCTGGCCGAGGCGCTGGGGCCGGAGCTGCCGCTGCTGGCCCGCGACGGCGGCTTCATCGCGCGCGGCTATTCCGCGGCGCTGGACGAGCTGGTCGGGCTGCGCGACGACAGCCGCCGGCACATCGCCGGCCTCCAGGCCCGCTACGCCGACCGCACCGGCATCGCCAGCCTGAAGATCCGGCACAACAACGTGCTGGGCTATTACATCGAGACCACCCCCACCCACGCCGACAAGCTGATGCAGGGGGCGAACCGGGAGACCTTCATCCACCGCCAGACCCTGGCCAACGCCGTGCGCTTCACGACGGTCGAGCTGTCGGAGCTGGAGCGCAAGGTGTCGGAGGCGGGCGAGCGCGCGCTCGCGCTGGAGCTGGAGCTGTTCGAGGAGCTGGTGCGGGCGGTCGCGGCCGAGGCCGACGCCATCGCCACGACCGCCCGCGCCCTGGCCACCCTGGACGTGGCGGCGGCGCTGGCCGAGCTGGCGGCGGCGCGCGGCTGGTGCCGGCCCGTGGTGGATGACGGGCTGGAGTTCCGCATCGAGGGCGGCCGCCATCCGGTGGTGGAGCAGGCGCTGGAGGAACAGGCCGCCGGCCCCTTCGTCGCCAATGACTGCGACCTGTCGCCGGAGCGCCGCCTCTGGCTGCTGACCGGCCCCAACATGGCCGGCAAGTCCACCTTCCTGCGCCAGAACGCGCTGATCGCCGTGCTGGCCCAGACGGGCAGCTTCGTGCCCGCCCGCAGCGCCCGCATCGGCGTGGTGGACAAGCTGTTCAGCCGCGTCGGCGCCGCCGACGATCTGGCCCGCGGCCGCTCCACCTTCATGGTGGAGATGGTGGAGACGGCCGCCATCCTGAACCAGGCGACCCCGCGCAGCCTCGTCATCCTGGACGAGATCGGCCGCGGCACCGCCACCTTCGACGGCCTCTCCATCGCCTGGGCCTGCGTCGAGCACCTGCACGGGGTGCGGCGCAGCCGTGGCATCTTCGCCACCCACTACCACGAACTGACCCTGCTGGCCTCGAAGCTGCCGGCGCTCTCCTGCCACACCATGCGGATCAAGGAGTGGCAGGGCGACGTCGTCTTCCTGCACGAGGTCGCGCCCGGCGCCGCCGACCGCAGCTACGGCATCCATGTCGCCCGGCTGGCCGGCCTGCCCGATGCCGTGGTGGCCCGCGCCGGGCAGGTGCTGGAGCTGCTGGAGAAGGGCGAGCAGGGCAGCGCCGTCGCCCGGCTGGCCGACGATCTGCCGCTGTTCGCCGCCCCCGTCCGCCGCGCGCCCGACCCGGCCCCCGCCGCCGCGCCGCCGCCCGCACCCTCGGCCGTGGAGACGGCGTTGCGGACCCTGAACCCCGACGAGCTGACGCCGCGGCAGGCGCTGGAGGAGCTGTACCGGCTGCGCGGCCTGCTGCGCGGCTGACCCGCCCTACCGCCAGCCCCCGCCGCCGTGCTATGCTTCGGCCGCGGAACGGTGTGGAGGCGAGGCCATGCGGACGGCACGGCGGCGGCACCTGCTGGACATCGACAGCTTCATCGCCTGGGAGGACGAGCAGCCGGAGAAGCACCAGCTCGTCGGCGGCGAGGTCCATGCCATGGTGGGGGGTGCGCTCGCACATGCGGCGATCACCCTGAACACGGCCGTGGCCTTGCGGAACCGGCTGCGGCGCCCCTGTCAGGTCTTCGTCTCGGACGTCAAGGTCCGGGTGGATGCGGCCGCGTCCGTCTACTACCCGGACGTTGTCGTCTCCTGCGCCGGGCAGGACATGCGCGGGACGGTGCTGCGCGACCCCGTGCTGATCGTCGAGGTCCTGTCGCCCGGCACCGCCGCCTTCGACCGCATGAAGAAGCGGGCGGACTACGCCACGCTGCCGAGCGTGCGCTACGTGCTGCTGGTCGAGACGGAGGAGCGGCTGGTCGAGCTGGACCGCCGCGAGGGCGAGGACTGGCTGCGCGAGACGGTGACCGGCGACGGCCGGCTGGACTTCCCCGACCTGGGCGTCAGCCTGGACCTGGACGAGATCTACGGCGGCTGAACCGCGAGGTCCGCCGATCCCGGCCGGGTTCAGGCGCGCTTCTCCTTGCTCCGGGCCGGCCGGTTCCGCATGATGCGGCACGTTATCCTGTAACGGTCGGATCATGCCTGTTCCCCTGGTCGAACCTGTCCCTCTGGTCGAGATCGACGGACTGCGCCATGTCGCGGGCGGGCGCACCGTGCTGGAGCTGCCGCGCTGGCGCCTGGAGGAGGGGCGGCACTGCCTCCTGCTCGGCCCCAGCGGCAGCGGCAAGACCACCCTGATGCACGCCATCGCCGGCCTGCTGCGGCCGACCGCCGGGCGGGTGCGGGTGGCCGGGCAGGACCTCGCCGCCCTGGACGACGCGGCACGCGACGTCTTCCGCGGCCGCACCATCGGCATCGTCTTCCAGACCCTGCACCTGGTCCCGGCGCTGGACATCGCCGGCAACCTGCGGCTGGCCCGCTGGCTGGTCGGGCTGGACACCGGGGAGGACACGGTGCGCGCGGCGCTGGAGCAGGTCGGGCTGGGCCACCGGCTGAAGGCGCGCCCGCACGAGCTGTCCCAGGGAGAGCGGCAGCGGGTGGCGGTGGCCCGTGCCGTCGTCAACCGGCCGCGCCTGATCCTGGCCGACGAGCCGACCAGCGCCCTGGACGATGCCAACTGCGCCGCCATGACGGAGCTGCTGCTGGAGCAGGCGGCGGCCTGCGGCGCCACGCTGGTGGTGGCGACCCACGATGCGCGCCTGAAGGAGCGGATCGCCCACCGCCTGGACCTGTCCGCCCCGCTGGAGGCCGCGGCATGACCCTCTTCAGCCTCAGCCTCGCCTATCTGCGCCAGCGCAGCCTGACCACGGTGCTGAACCTGCTGCTGCTGGCGCTGGGGGTGGCGACCATCGTCGTGCTGCTGCTGGTCAACCGCCAGATGGAGGGCCGGCTGGCGCGCGACGCCGCCGGCATCGACCTCGTGGTGGGCGCCAAGGGCAGCCCGCTGCAACTGATCCTCTCCGCCGTCTACCATGTGGACATCCCGACCGGGAACATCCCCCTGGCCGAGGCGGAGGCGCTGTCCGCCGACCCGCTGGTGAAGCAGACGATCCCGCTCGCCCTGGGCGACAACTTCATGGGCTACCGGATCATCGGCACCACCCCCGCCTATCCCGCCCATTACGGCGCCGCCCTGGCCGATGGCCGCCTGTTCGAGCTGTCCATGGAGGCGACCGTCGGCGCGGCGGTGGCGCGGGCGGCGAAGCTGCGCGTCGGCGACCTGATCGTCGGCAGCCACGGCGTCGGCGGGGAGGGGCACGCCCACGCCGACCATCCGTTCGAGGTGGTCGGCATCCTGGAGCCGACCGGCACCGTGCTGGACCGGCTGGTGCTGACCCCGGTGGAAAGCGTCTGGGACGTCCATGCCGCGCACGGCCACGATGCGGCGGCGTCCGGGCGCGGGCGCGAGGTCACGGCCGTGCTGGTGACCTATGCCTCGCCGCTGGCGGCGGCGCGGCTGCCGCGCCGGATCAACCAGGACACCGGCATGCAGGCGGCCTCCCCCGCCAGCGAGCTGGTGCGGCTGCTCTCGCTGGTCGGCGTCGGGCTGGACGCGATGCGGGCCTTCGGCGTCGTGCTGATCGTCTCGGCCGCGCTGGGGACCTTCGTCGCGCTCTACAACTCGTTGCAGCAGCGCCGCTACGATCTGGCGGTGATGCGCAGCCTGGGCGGCACCCGGCGCACGCTGGTGCTGCAACTGGTGACGGAGGCGATGACCGTCAGTCTGGCCGGCACGCTGCTGGGGCTGCTGCTCGGCCACGGCGCCGCCGTGGCGGCCGGGCACCTGTTCCCGCAGGCGCAGGACCTGGGCGTCACCGGCTTCGTCTTCCTGGCCGAGGAGCTGTGGCTGTTCGCCCTGGCCGCCGGCATCGCCCTGCTGGCGGCGGCGCTGCCGGCCGTGCAGGTCTATCGCGCGGACGTCTCCGCCGTGCTGGCGCGGGGCTGAGAATGCGGGTTATGCTGCGCCCCATGACGAAGACGCCCCCCGCCGCCCTCGCCCGCACCCTTCCCGTCGCGCTCTGCCTCGCCGTGCTGGCCGGCGCGCCGGCCGCACCGGCCTTCGCCTTCAAGGAGGTGAAGCAGGCGGCCCCGGCCGAACCGCAGGCGCCCGGTGCGGTGCCGCGCGCGACCCTGGGCTGGGACCTGATCGCCGACGTGCGGGAGGAGCAGTCGGTGGTGGACGGCCAGCTCCGCTACCGCGCCATCTTCGGTGAGGCGTTGCAGAAGCTGGACGGCGGCGACTTCACCATCGGCGGCTGGATCATCCCGCTGGAGCAGTCGGAGAAGTCGGCGCATTTCCTGCTGAGCGCGCTGTCGCCGACCTGCCCCTTCTGCCCGCCGCCCGGCCCCGCCGACCTGATCGAGGTGCGGACGACCGAGCCGGTGCAGTTCTCCTACGAGATGGTCACCCTCAAGGGCCGGCTGAAGCTGATGGGGGAGGACCCCAACGGCCTGTATTTCCGCCTGGAGGAGGCCAAGGCCTCGCCCACGGGCTGAGCGGGGAGGACCGAACCATGCCGCAGATGCCGCTTCCGGTCCGACTCCGGTCCGTCCTCACCGCCGCCGTGGCCGTTCCGGCCACCGCTCTTGTTCTGGGCGGGCTGCTGCCCGCAGGGCCGGCTGCGGCGCAGATGGTGCCGGAGGAGTATGGCTGCGGGCAGCTCTACGAATCCACGGACTGCGGCGTGGACGACTACCAGCGCGCCTACGAGGCGGTGCAGGACGAGAAGCGCCGCGCCGCCGCCCGCGCCGCCCAGGCGGCACTCGCCCAGGCCGCGCCGGCCGCCGATCCGGCGTCCGGGCAGGCGGCATCGGCTTCCGCTCCCGCTCCCGCTGCTCCGGCCTCCTCGGGCGCGGCCTCCTCGGGTACGGCCATGCCCGACGGCGGCGTCATGATGGCGCCCCCCGCGGCCCCCGCCGGCGCTGCCCAAGGCAGCCTGCCGACGGACCCGGCCAGCCTGCGCGCCGCTGCCCTGGCCGCCTGGAAGGCGCTGGCCAACCAGTCCGTCGCCGGGGTGCAGTGCTGCCACCCGGCCCCGGGCGGCGGCATGAACTGCCACTGACGCCGGGGGACGGCCACCTCCGGGGCGGCCGCCGGCGGGTCGGTTTCCGCGTGCAAGGACCCGCCGGGCGCCCGGCCTGGACCGCCGTCCGCCGTGACGGCGCCCGGCACAGGGCAGAGGGCGCCCCGATGCAGGTCTTGCACGAGGAATCCCCTTTCCGTTCCCGCCGGAAATGACTATAACGGCCTCAGCAATCCCATAACGAACCGGCCACCCAGCCTCGGGCGGCGGGCCGGATCTCTTTGCGGGTGGGCCATTGGCCCACCTTTTCGTTTCTTGGGCCCCCCTTTTCCTCGCCCGGCGCGGAAGGGCGGGGCCGGGTCGGATCGGACACGGATGGAAGCGGTCGAACGGATCGGTCGGATCATCGAGCCTTCGGTTGAGGCCATGGGGTACGAGCTGGTGCGGGTCCAGCTCTCCGGCGGGCAGCGGCCGACCCTTCAGATCATGGCGGAGCGTAGCGACGGCGCCGCCATGACGGTGGAGGACTGTGCCGACATCAGCCGCGCCGTCTCCGCCCTGCTGGACGTCGAGGACCCGCTGCCCGGCGCCTACACGCTGGAGGTCAGCTCTCCCGGCATCGACCGCCCCCTGACCCGGCTGAAGGATTTCGAACGGTTCGCCGGCTACGAGGCGCGGCTGGAGACGAAGGCGCCGGTGGACGGCCGCAAGCGTTTCCGCGGCTTCCTGGCCGGGATCGAGGACGATGCCGTGCGGCTGGCGCTGCCGGTGGAGAAGAAGGCGCGCAAGGGGGGCAAGGCCGCCCCCGCGGACGCTTCCCGTGATGGCGACGCGACCGCCCCCGGCGATGCCGAGGCGACGCTGGTGGTGATCCCCTTCGGCCTGGTGCTGAAGGCGAAGCTGGAACTGACCGACGAGCTGCTGAAGGCGGCCGCGGCGGAGCAGGGCGCCGCCCCCGGAACGGAGGGCGGGGCGATGGAGGTGGAGGAGGACGCCCGTCCGGCGCGCCGCCCCCACCAGCCCAAGCCGAAGAAGGCGAAGAAAAAGGGCCCCGGCCGCTTCTCCAAGGCGGGCGCGGGCGAGGATGTCGATGGCGCCGACGGGGGCCCCGCGGCCGGTCCCGGCGCACAGGACGAGTGAGGAAAGGCAGGGTTCGCTTCGATGGAACTGCTTCAAGTAGCCGACGCGGTTGCCCGCGAGAAGAACATCGACAAAGAGCATGTGCTCGAAGCGATGGAGGAGGCGATCAAGAAGGCCGGTCGCTCCAAGTACGGGCACGAGCACGACATCCGCGCCCGCATCGACCGCAAGACCGGCGAGATCCAGCTCACCCGCTACCTTGAGGTCGTCGAGACCGTCGAGAACGAGGCCTTGCAGATCGACCTCGCCAAGGCGAAGCGGAAGAACCCCGCCGCCAAGGTCGGTGACTTCATCGTCGATCCGCTGCCGCCCATCGATTTCGGCCGCATCGCCGCGCAGACCGCCAAGCAGGTGATCGTGCAGAAGGTCCGCGAGGCCGAGCGCGAGCGCCAGTTCAACGAGTACAAGGACCGCATGGGCGAGATCGTCAACGGTCTGGTCAAGCGCGTCGAGTACGGCAACGTCACCGTGGATCTGGGCCGCGCCGAGGGCGTGCTGCGCCGCGACGAGAGCCTGCCGCGCGAGCACTTCAAGACCGGCGACCGGGTCCGCGCCTACATCTACGACGTCCGGCGCGAACAGCGCGGGCCGCAGATCTTCCTGTCGCGCACGCATCCGATGTTCATGGCCGGCCTGTTCAAGCAGGAAGTGCCGGAGATCTACGACGGCATCATCGAGATCAAGGCCGTGGCCCGCGATCCCGGCAGCCGTGCCAAGATCGCCGTCATCTCCAAGGACAGCTCGATCGACCCCGTGGGCGCCTGCGTCGGCATGCGCGGCAGCCGCGTCCAGGCCGTGGTGGGCGAGTTGCAGGGCGAGAAGATCGACATCATCCCCTGGAACCGCGATCCGGCCACCTTCGTCGTCAACGCGCTGGCCCCCGCCGAGGTGGCCAAGGTCGTGCTGGACGAGGAGAACGGCAAGATCGAGGTCGTGGTCCCCGACGACCAGCTCAGCCTGGCCATCGGCCGGCGCGGTCAGAATGTCCGTCTGGCCTCGATGCTGACCGGCTGGGACATCGACATCATGACCGAGAAGGAGGAGAGCGACCGGCGGCAGGAGGAATTCCGCACCCGCTCGCAGCTCTTCATGGAAGCCCTGGACGTGGACGACGTCATCGCCCATCTGCTGGTGGCCGAGGGCTTCACGTCGGTCGAGGAGATCGCCTTCGTCGACCTGGACGAGCTGACGGCGATCGACGCCTTCGACGAGGACGTCGCCGCCGAGTTGCAGAACCGGGCGCAGGCCTTCCTCGAAGAGCAGAACGCCAAGCTGGAGGAAAAGCGTCGCGCCCTGGGCGTGGACGACGATGTCGCGGCCATGGAGGCCCTGACCCCTGCCATGCTGGTCAAGCTCGGCGAGAACGGCGTGAAGACGCTGGACGATCTGGCCGACCTCGCCGGCGACGAGCTGTCCGAGATCGTCGGCAAGGATGCCCTGAGCGTGGACGACGCCAACGCCGTCATCATGGCCGCGCGTGCCCACTGGTTCGCCGATGGCGAGGCCGGTGCCGCCGGTCAGGCTGCCGGCGAAACCCCGGCCCAGCCGCAGGGCTGAGCCGGGCAGAGACCGGAAACAGGAGGACCCGTTCCCGATGCACCCGACCACCGATCCGACCCGCCGGGGCCATGGCCCCCTGACGGTCGCCGCGGGCCCCGCCCCGGCGCCGCAGGGTGCGTGCGCCGACGTGTCCGGAGCCGGGACGGGCGATGGGGAGATCACCGACTGGCCCGGGGCGGACGAGCCCGAGGTGCTGGGCGGGAAGAAGGGGCCCCTGCGGCGTTGCGTCGCCAGTTCCGCGGTGGCCTCCCGGGATCAGATGGTGAGGTTCGTCATAGCACCGGACGGCATCCTGGTGCCGGATGTGGAGGAATCCCTCCCGGGACGCGGGCTGTGGTTGACGGCGGACCCCGCCATGTTCGAAAAGGCGGTCGCCAGGAACCTCTTCGCCAAGGCGGCGCGTCGCGCCGTCCGGGTGGAGAAGGATCTGGCGCCCCGCACGGTGGCGCTGCTGCGCCGCCGCTGTCTGGCCCTGATCGGGCTGGCCTGCCGCGGCGGTGGTGCGGTGGCCGGGTTCGAGAAGGTGCAGGCCGCCCTGCGGTCGGGCCGGTTCGGCAAGTCAGCCGTTCCGGGCCTCTGGCTGGAGGCGGCCGACGGGGCCGCGGACGGCCGGGCCAAGCTGGCACCGCTGGCCGCGGCGGCCGGCGTGCCCCTGGTGGCGGTGCTGGACCGGCGCGAGCTGGGGCTGGCGCTGGGGCGTGAGGAGGCGGTGCACGCGGTTCTGGCCCGTGGGCCGCTGACCGCGCAGGTGCTGCGGGAATTCGGGCGGCTGTCGGCTCTGGCCGGTCTGCCGCCGGTGAGTGTGGCGCCCGCAAGGGCCGCGCCGGCAGGGTCGCCGGACGGCCGGACGGGGGCCGCGGGTGAAGCGGGATTGCGTGACACGAGTTTGCCTGATGCGGACACGAGTACACCGGACCGCATCGAGGGATCAACGACGAGACGGTCGGATACCGAATGACTGACACGAACGACCAGAACCGCGACAAGAAAACTCTGAGCCTGTCCGGTAAAGGCGGCACGCTGGGGCTGAAGAAGCCCGCCGCCGCCGCCGCTGCCGGCGCCGGCGCTGCCGCCAGCGCGGCCGATACCGTGCGCCAGAGCTTCTCCCACGGTCGGCAGAAGACCGTCGCGGTCGAGGTCAAGCAGCGCAAGCGCACCTTCGAGAAGGCGGCCGTCCCCGGCATCGCCGACGGCGGCGCCGCCGCCCGTCGCGCGGCCGAGGGTGTCACCGGGCGCCAGCAGGGGGGCCGGTCCGGCGCGCCGCGCGGCCTGAGCGAGGCCGAGCGCGAGCAGCGCCTGCGTGTCCTGCGCGAAGCCAAGGCGGAGGAACAGCGCCGCGCCCTGACCGAGGCGGAGGAGCGCGCGCTCGCCGAGCAGGTGGCTGCCGAGGCCGCTGCCGCCGCCGCCGCCGCTGCGGCGGC
The DNA here is from genome assembly GCF_042665545.1 of Rhodocista pekingensis. Classification (NCBI taxonomy): domain Bacteria; kingdom Pseudomonadati; phylum Pseudomonadota; class Alphaproteobacteria; order Rhodospirillales; family Azospirillaceae; genus Rhodocista; species Rhodocista pekingensis. The sequence goes on from NZ_JBHTCM010000022.1 coordinate 42,136, forward strand.
CGAGGCTGCCGCCGTCGTGGCCGCGGAAGCCGCCGCCGCCGCGGAGCCGCTGGACGACGAGACGCTGCGCCGCCGCGAGATGGAGGAGCTGCGCCGCATCCAGGACCAGGAGAAGGCCCTGGCCGCGGAAGCCGAGCGCAAGCGCCTGGAGGAAGAAACCCGGCGCAAGGAGGAGGAGGCGCGCAAGGCGGAGGATACCCGCAAGCGCACCGACACCACCGCCCGTCCCGGCACCGCCACCACCGCCCGCCCGGGGGCCGAGGCCCCCGCCGTCCGCACCGCGACCGGCCTGCCCGGCCGCAAGGACGACGAGGAGGAGGAGGCGCCCCGCCGCCGCGGCAGCAGCAGCGGTCCCGGCAAGGGGGCGCCCAAGGTCCCCGTGCCGCCCGTCAAGGCCAAGGGCGGGGAGAAGCGCCGCACCGGCAAGCTCACCGTCAGCCAGGCGCTCGTCGAGGACGAGGGGGGCCGCGGCCGCAGTCTGGCCGCCGCCCGCCGCGCCCGGGAGCGCGAACGCCAGCGCCAGTTCGGCCGACAGGAAACCCAGAAAGTGACCCGCGACGTCACCATCCCCGAGGTCATCACCGTCCAGGAGCTGGCCAACCGTATGGCCGAGCGCGGGGCGGACGTGATCAAGACGCTCATGAAGATGGGCGTCATGGCGACCATCACCCAGACCATCGACGCCGACACGGCCGAGCTGGTCGTCACCGAGCTGGGCCACCGGCCGCACCGCGTCTCGGAGGCCGATGTCGAGCTGGGCGTGATCGGCGACCAGGACCGGACCGAGGACCTGCGGCCGCGGCCGCCCGTGGTCACCGTCATGGGCCATGTCGACCACGGCAAGACCTCACTGCTGGACGCCCTGCGCCACACCGACGTGGCCGGCCGCGAGGCCGGTGGCATCACGCAGCACATCGGCGCCTATCAGGTGCAGCTCCCGTCGGGCTCGAAGATCACCTTCATCGACACGCCGGGCCACGCCGCCTTCACGGAGATGCGCGCCCGTGGCGCCACCGTGACCGACGTGGTGGTGCTGGTGGTGGCGGCCGACGACGGCGTCATGCCGCAGACGGTCGAGGCCATCCGGCACGCCAAGGCGGCCAAGGTTCCGATCATCGTCGCCATCAACAAGTGCGACCTGCCCCAGGCCAAGGCCGACCGTGTCCGCAATGAGCTGTTGCAGCACGATCTGGTGGTCGAGGACATGGGCGGTGAGGTGCTGGACGTCGAGGTCTCGGCCAAGACCGGCAAGGGCCTGGACCGGCTGGAGGAGGCGATCCTGCTCCAGGCCGAGATCCTGGAGCTGAAGGCGAACCCCGAGCGGCCGGCCGAGGGCACCATCGTCGAGGCCAAGCTGGACAAGGGCCGCGGCCCCGTCGGCACCGTGCTGATCCGGCGCGGCACCCTGCGGGTCGGCGACATCGTCGTCGCCGGCAGCGAGTGGGGCCGTGTCCGCGCCCTGGTCAACGACCGCGGCCAGGCCGTGGACGAGGCCGGCCCCGCCACCCCGGTGGAGGTGCTGGGCCTGACCGGCGTGCCGCTGGCGGGCGACGACCTCGCCGTGGTCGGCACCGAGGCCCGGGCCCGCGAGATCACCGAGTACCGCCAGCGCAAGAAGCGGGAGGCCCAGGCCGCCCAGCAGGCGCGCGGGTCGCTGGAGCAGATGTTCAGCAAGATCCAGGCGGGCGAGGCGAAGGAACTGCCGGTCGTCATCAAGGGCGACGTGCAGGGCTCGGTGGAGGCCATCGCGGGGGCGCTGGAGAAGGCCGCCGGCGACAACTCCGAGGTCAAGGTCCGCGTGCTGTTCAGCGGCGTCGGCGCCATCACGGAAAGCGACGTGACGCTGGCCAACGCCTCCGACGGCCTGATCATCGGCTTCAACGTCCGCGCCAACCCGCAGGCCCGCGAGATGGCCAAGCGCGACGGCGTGGAGATCCGCTACTACTCGATCATCTACAACATCATCGACGACGTGAAGCAGATGCTCACGGGGATGCTGGCGCCGACGCTGCGGGAGAAGTTCCTCGGCAACGCCCAGATCCAGGAGGTGTTCAACATCACGAAGGTCGGCAAGGTCGCCGGCTGCCGCGTGGTGGAGGGCATCGTCAAGCGCGGCGCCAAGGTCCGCCTGCTGCGCGACAACGTCGTGATCCACGAAGGCACCCTGAAGACGCTGAAGCGCTTCAAGGACGAGGTGAAGGAGGTCCGCGAGGGCTTCGAGTGCGGCATGGCGTTCGAGAACTACGACGACATCCGCGCCGGGGACCTGATCGAGGCCTTCGAGATGGAGGAAGTCGCCCGCGCCCTCTGAGGCGGCTTCCCTCCCCGGTCCCCACCGGTCCCGCCCCGCCGCTTTTCCCGGCGGGGCCGGGGGCGGCACCCGGGCCGGCAGACACCCGGACCTGTGGCACCCGGATTGGCGGATACCCCGGCCGGCGCTATGCTCGACAGCAGGCGCCGGCCGTTTTCTTTGCGGGAGGGGGCAATGCCCGGCCATTTCGAACTGACGCGCAGCGTGGACGGCCTGCGGATCCTGGCCGACCGGCTGGCCCGCGGGGAGGAACTCGACCTCACCGTGGACGGCCGCCTCGTCGGGCGCGCCGTTCCCGCTCTTCCGGACGGGGAGGCGCAGCAGGTCCGGGAGGGGGTCGCCGCCCGGCGCCGCTCGATCATCGGGGCCTGCAAGGGGCGGGCCTGGGTCGCGGATGACGCCTTCGACCCCGATCCCGATCTGGTGGCCCTGTTCCATGCAGACGCCCTGTTGCCGGGCGAAGACCCGGGCGGGCGGCCTTGAGGATTCTGGCCGACACCCACGCCTTGGTCTGGCTCGTCCTCGACGATGCCCGCCTTCCGCCTTCCGTCCATCAGGCCATCGGCGATCCGGCCAACGATTTCTTCTTCAGCGTGGCATCGGTCTGGGAGGCTGAGATCAAGCGCGCGCGGCAGAAGCTCGATCTGCCCCCGGATATATGGGAAATGCTGGAAGACCGCGGCTTCGAGCCATTGTCGATCAACCGCGGGCATTGCCGCATCGCCGCTGCCTTGCCTGACCACCACCGGGACCCTTTCGACCGGATGCTGGTCGCCCAGGCAAGGGAGGAAGGTCTGACCCTTATGAGTGCGGACCGGATGCTGGAAAACTATCAGGTTCCGCTGATCTGGTAGCGATGCGTGCGGTGGCAGAAGATACCTGCCCCGTCATCCGTGGAGCCTTCCCCGTGCCGAGATCGCGTCCGCCATGCTGACCGGAGATCCCGTCATCGCCGTCTGGGAAGCGGCGCCTGCCACCCCGGCCGTGGCGCGGGTGTCGCCGGACGGCTGCCGCGACCTGATCCTGCGCCACGATCCCGGCGGGCGGCCGTTCTGGTTCGTCTCGGCGCTGGAGGACCGCACCTGCGCGGTGGCGCTGGTGCCGGGCAGCCGCTTCCACGGGTTCCGGATGCGGCCCGGCCTGGGCCTGGATGCGGGTCGCCTGCTGCGCGCGCTGGCGGGGCGGGAGCCGGAGCCCGACCGGGTGCTGGCCCTGCTTGCCGATCATGCGCGCGCCTGCGCGCGGGTGGAGGAGGCGCTGGCCGCGCTCGCGGCGGGGCCGGGCAGCGTCGCCGCGGCGGCGGCCGGGCTGGGCGTCACGCCGCGCACCCTGCAACGGCTGCTGCTGCCCGCCACCGGCCGGGCGCCCGGCTGGTGGCTGATGCTGGCCCGGCTGCGGCGGGCGGCGCGGGCCGTGGCCGCCGGCACGCCGCCGGCCGACGCCGCGGCCGGGCACGGCTATGCCGATCAGGCGCACCTGACGCGGGAGGTCCGCCGCTGGCTGGGCACGACCCCGCGCGCCCTGCGCGGCGATGCCGACCTGGCCGGCCAGCTTGCCCAGCCGGGCTACGGCTGAACCCGCCCTCCCTCAGCCCGTCACGGCGGTGCAGAGTTCGACCAGGAAGCCGTCGCGGTCGCTGACATAGGCCGTCGTCTGGCCCCAGGGCATCCGCTCCGGCGGCTGCACCGCCGTGGCCCCGGCGGCCAGCGCCCGGGCATAGGCCCCGGCCACGTCGTCCGTCTCGAAGGCGATCTCGAAGGCCGGGGCGTCGGGCCGAGGCCGCGCGGGGTTCTTGCCCAGCGAGGCCATCAGCGCCCGCGAGGAGAAGGACAGCGTCGTCGCTCCGGTGTCCAGCTCGCCATAGTCGCCGCTCTCGTGCAGCATCCGGGTTTCGACGCCGAAGGCGTCGCGGTAGAACGCCAGCGTCGCCGCCACGTCCTCGACATACAGGATGGTGTAACGCAGCTTCATCGCCGCCTCCTCTGGTGTGTCCGGGCGCCGAGGGTAGGCCGCGGCGGCGGTGCGGTCTTGAAGATATGCGACAACAGGCACGGCGGCCGGCGCGGCGGGCATCGCCGATGCGTGGTGACGGCGCTTCCCCTTTGGCGTTGAATGGGGGTAGGAAAGCGCCCCACTGGCGGCCCGCGGTCCCATCCCGCGGCCGGTCGAGGCGACCAGAAGGAAGCATACCCATGTCCCGAGGCAGAGGCTCCACCAAGCCGGGCCATACCGGCCCCAGCCAGCGCCAGCTCCGCGTCGGCGAGGAAATCCGCCATGCCCTGGCCGACATCCTGCGCCGCGGCGATTTCCGCGATCCCGGTTTGCAGGACGTCAACGTCACCGTGACCGAGGTCCGGGTCAGCCCGGATCTGAAGAACGCGACGGCCTTCGTCATGCCGCTGGGCGGCGGCCATCCGGAGGTGATCGCCGCGCTGAACCATGCCGCCCCCTTCTTCCGGGCCCAGATCGCCCATGCCGTGCGGTTGCAGCACGCGCCGCGCATCGGCTTCCAGGAGGACACCTCCTTCGCCTATGCCGACCGCATCGACCGTCTGCTGCACGATCCGGCCGTGGCCCGCGACATCACCCGCGACCTCGACGCCGAGGGCGTGCCGCTGGAACGCGGCGGTGCCGAGAACGATGAAGACGGCGGGGAGGCCGACGGCGATCTGGACGCCCGCGACGTCCCCGACCTGGACGGCGGGGACCGGGAGGGCCGTCGTGGCGCGTAAGCGGAAGGGCCAGCCCATCCATGGCTGGCTGGTGCTGGACAAGCCCGGCGGCATGACCAGCACCCAGGCCATGGCCAAGGTGCGCTGGCTGTTGCAGGCGGAGAAGGCGGGCCATGGCGGCACGCTGGACCCGATCGCCACCGGCGTGCTGCCGATCGCGCTGGGCGAGGCGACGAAGACCGTGCAGTACGCCATGGACGGGGAGAAGACCTACCGCTTCGTCCTGCGCTTCGGGGCCGCCACTGACACCGACGACCGCGCCGGCAGCGTCATCGCCACCTCCGACCTGCGCCCGACGGACGAGGAGATCGAGGCGGCGCTGCCCCGCTTCACCGGCCTGATCACCCAGGTGCCGCCGCAGTATTCCGCCATCAAGGTGGACGGCGAGCGCGCCTACGATCTGGCACGCGAGGGCGAGACGGTGGAGCTGCGCCCGCGCGAGGTGCGGGTGGACGGCTTCCACCTGACCGAACGGCCCGACGCCGACACCGCCGTGTTCGAGGTGGAGTGCGGCAAGGGCACCTACATGCGCAGCCTTGCCCGCGACCTTGCCCGCGCCCTGGGCACGGTGGGCCATGTCCATGAGCTGCGCCGGCTGCGCGTCGGCCGCTTCACGCTGGCGGAGGCCGTCACCCTGGAGAGCCTGGAGCAACTGGTCCAGGACGGCGCCGCCGCGGGGGCGATCCAGCCGGTGGAGATGGCGCTGGACACGCTGCCGGCCATCGCGCTCAACGATGCCGAGGCGCAGCGCCTGCGCCAGGGCCAGCCGGTGCTGCTGCTGCGCCGGCAGGACACCGAGCGGCTGCGCCGGATCGGCGAGGCCCTGGGTCCGGAGGAGGGCGGGGCGGCGGCGCTGGCCACCGCCTTCGGCCGGCCGGTCGCCCTGGTCCGGGTGGAGGGGGCCACCATCCATCCGGTGCGCGTGCTGAACCTGTGACGGCGGGCGGAGGGGCGCCTCTGCGCGCCTCCGGCCCGTCCGTTCCTCCTGCCTTTTCCGTGAATCCGCTTGACTCATCCCGGCGGGCAGGGCACTTGTCGCCGGTCATCGCCGTACCGCTGCGACCGTGCTGGACGACATCCCGGCACGGCCGTGCGTTGCGGCTTGTCGCATTCCGCCCCCCTTGGTTGCCCAGAGCCGCCGTCCGGGGCGGATCAATCCTTCTGACTGGAGACGACGATGTCGATCACCCCCGAGCGCAAGCAGGCGCTCATCGAGGAATACAAGACCAAGGACGGCGACACCGGGTCGCCCGAGGTGCAGGTTGCGATCCTGACGGAGCGCATCGTGAACCTGACCGAGCACCTGAAGACCCACGCGAAGGATTTCCACTCGCGCCGTGGCCTGCTGGTCATGGTCGGCCAGCGCCGTGGTCTGCTGGACTACCTGAAGCGCAAGAACCAGGGCCGGTACGACACCCTGATCCAGCGCCTGGGCCTGCGTCGCTGACGCAGCCAGCGACCGGACCAGACCCAGCGGTGACGCCAGCCGACGCCCATCCCCCCTTCGCCTCGGCCCGTCCGTGCCCGGCACGGCCGTGGCCCCCGGGCGGTGGGGGCGTTCCGGCGGGCGGCGTCGCCCCGGGTCCCTCCGGATCGGTGACAGACCTGATTATTGGAAGCGGCCGGTCGGGAAGGTTCCCGGCGGGCCGCTTTCCGTTTGCGCAGGTCCTCTCTGCGCAGAGCGATTTTCCCGTCCCGGGTGTATTCTTCCCGGGGACGTTCATGCGGGGCTAGCCGATAGGGCCCCGGCCCGCCGCCCAATCCGGGGCGTGTCCGGGTTTCGGATGGAAGGAAGACGACGATGTTCAAGGTTTTCCGCAAGGAAATGATGTGGGGCGGGCGGAAGCTCGTCCTGGAGACGGGCAAGGTCGCCCGTCAGGCCGACGGGGCCGTGTGGGCCAGCTACGGCGACACGGTGGTTCTGGCCACCGCGGTGGCCGCCAAGGCCCCGAAGCCGGGCGTGGACTTCTTCCCGCTGACGGTCAACTACCAGGAGAAGGCCTTCGCTGCGGGCAAGATCCCCGGCGGCTTCTTCAAGCGCGAGGGGCGCCCGACGGAGAAGGAGGTGCTGACCTCCCGCCTGATCGACCGGCCGATCCGTCCGCTGTTCGCGGACGGCTACCGCAACGAGACCCAGGTCATCGTCACCGTCCTGTCCCACGACCTTGAGAACGATCCCGACATCGTCGCCATGGTCGCCACCTCCGCCGCGCTGACCATCTCGGGCATCCCGTTCCTGGGGCCGATCGGCGCCGCGCGCGTCGGCTACAAGGACGGCCAGTTCATCCTGAACCCGACGCTGGAGCAGGTCGAAGCCAGCGATCTCGACCTCGTCGTCGCCGGCACCACCGAAGGCGTGCTGATGGTGGAGTCCGAGGCGAAGGAGCTGCCCGAGGACGTGATGCTGGGGGCCGTGATGTTCGGCCACCGCGAGTTCCAGCCGGTCATCGACCTCATCATCGACCTCGCCGAGATGGCGGCCAAGGACCCGATGGCGATCCCGGCGCCGGCCTACGACAAGGACGCGGTGAAGACCCGCATGGCCGCCCTGATCGGCCAGGACGTCCGCCAGGCCTACACCCTGACCGTGAAGCAGGAGCGCTACGCCGCCATCGGCGCCGCCAAGCTGAAGGCGCTGGAGACGCTGGTCGCCGAGGGCACCGCGCCCGAGGCCGTGTCCAGCGTCTTCAAGGAGCTGGAGAGCGACATCCTGCGCGGCAGCGTGATCGAGACCGGCAAGCGCATCGACGGCCGCACCACGGTGGACATCCGTCCCATCGTCTCGCAGGTCGGCGTGCTGCCCCGCGCCCACGGCTCGTCCCTGTTCACCCGCGGTGAGACGCAGGCCCTGGTGGTCGCCACGCTGGGCACGAACCAGGACGAGCAGATCGTCGACGCGCTGGAAGGCGAGTACCGTGAGAGCTTCATGCTCCACTACAACTTCCCGCCCTACAGCGTGGGCGAGGCCGGCCGCATGGGCAGCCCGGGCCGGCGCGAGATCGGCCACGGCAAGCTGGCCTGGCGCGCCGTCCGGCCGCTGCTGCCGACGAAGGAGGCCTTCCCCTACACGATCCGCGTCGTGTCGGAGATCACCGAGTCGAACGGCTCCTCCTCCATGGCCACGGTCTGCGGCAGCTCGCTGTCGATGATGGATGCCGGCGTGCCGCTGCCGCGGCCGGTGGCGGGCATCGCCATGGGCCTGATCAAGGAAGGCGAGAAGTTCGCCGTGCTGTCCGACATCCTCGGTGACGAGGACCATCTGGGCGACATGGACTTCAAGGTCGCCGGCACGGAGAAGGGCGTCACCGCGCTCCAGATGGACATCAAGATCACCTCGATCACCGAGGAGATCATGAAGATCGCCCTGGCCCAGGCCAAGGACGGCCGCGTCCACATCCTGAGCGAGATGAACAAGGCGCTGAACACGGCGCGCGAGGCGGTCAACCAGAACGCGCCGCGCATCACCGTGATCAACATCCCGAAGGACAAGATCCGCGACGTGATCGGCTCCGGCGGCAAGGTGATCCGCGAGATCGTCGAGCAGACCGGCGCCAAGATCGACATCGAGGACGACGGCACCGTCAAGGTCGCCGCCGTGGACGGCAAGGCGTCCGAGGCCGCGATCAAGTGGATCAAGGGCATCGTCGCCGAGCCCGAGGTGGGCGAGATCTACGAGGGCAAGGTCGTCAAGATCATGGACTTCGGCGCCTTCGTGAACTTCCTCGGCAGCCGGGACGGCCTCGTCCACATCTCCGAGCTGAAGAACGAGCGCGTCGCCAAGGTCACCGACGTCGTGAAGCAGGGCGACGCCGTGAAGGTGAAGGTCCTGGGCTTCGACGACCGCGGCAAGGTGAAGCTGTCCATGAAGGTCGTCGATCAGACGACCGGCGAGGACCTGTCCAAGAAGGAAGAGGCCGAGGGCTGATCCCCTCTCCCCTCCGTCCGACCGACGTGAAGAAGCCGCCGGGGCCATCCTCGGCGGCTTTTTCGTGACCGCGCCTTGTTGGAGCAGGCGGGCTGATGTACACATGAACGTACAGAGGAGGCGGCCATGCCTGACGCTCATCGGCTCCATGACCACGACGCTGGCGACCACGGCGACCACGACGATGGCCGCCGCGCTGAACCCCGCAGCGTCGGCGCGCGCCATGTCAGCGCGACGGAGTTCCGGCAGAATCTGGCCCGTCATCTCGATCAGGTCCGCGACAGCCGTGCGCCCCTTGTGGTGACCCGCCAGGGGGAGGAGGGCGTCGTCGTTCTGGCGGAGGGCGAATGGGCGGCCCTCCAGGAAACCCTCCACGTCCTGGGCACACCGGCCAACGCGCGGCGGCTCCTGGACGCCATCGCCGAGTTCGAGGCGGGTAAGGGTGTCGAGCGCGACCTGATCGAGCCGTGAACCGGCGGGCCCCCGGACCATGCGCATCAGCTTCAGCAGCGCGGCCTGGGCGGATTACCTGCACTGGCAGGAGCAGGACCGGGCCATCCTGGCACGGGTGAACGCGCTGATCCGGGAGTGTACGCGCACCCCCTTCGTCGGTCTCGGCAAGCCCGAACCGCTGCGCGGTTCCCTGGCGGGCTGGTGGTCACGGCGCATCACCGGGGAACACCGGCTCGTCTATCGCGTGGCCGGACAGCCGCCAGATCAGGTGCTGGAGATCGCGGCCTGCCGGCGGCATTACAGATAGGGGCGGCGGACCTGAGGGCGGCACGGCACGCTTCCGCCCGGTGACCGCCCGCCGGTCCGTCTCCGCGCCCTGCGTCCCGCCGCCGCAGTCGGACCCGCCTGCCGGAATCACCGGGAAATCAGCGACTTGCGTTAAGGGGCCGGAGACCCCGTTCAAGGGCATGAGCCCTGCGCGCCACGCCGGGACCGGCATGCCGCGGCTGCAACCCTTCTGTGATAATCCGCACAGTGAAGCCCGGGACAGGCGCCTATAGCTGAGATCGTTCCTGGCCGACGACGTCCCTGACAAGTGTGGCGCCGGCGGGATCAAAGAAAAGCCGATCAAAGAACGGCATCGGGATGCGCGGCAACGCGCCACGGCTTTTTGCGTCCCGAATACAGCTTTATGAGGAGAGAAGTCATGTCCCGTATTACTGCTGCTCTGTTCGGCGCTACCGCCCTGGTCGCCCTTTCGTCGGCGCCGGCCCTCGCCCAGAGCCCGTTTGACGGCGGCTATGTCGGTGCGGCTCTCGGCTATGCCTGGATGAAGCCCAACGGCACGACCACCTTCTCCAACGCCACCACGCAGAAGGTGGACCGGACCAACGACGGCGTCACGGGCGCGGTCTTCCTCGGCTACGGCAAGACCATCGACACCCTCTATCTCGGCATCGAGGGTGAGATCGGGATCAGCGACCAGGAGAAGACCTCGACCCTCGCCGGCAACTCCTACAACTTCGACGCCGGCACCAGCCTGGGCATCGCCCTGCGCGCCGGTCTGCTCGCCACCCCGGACACGCTGGTCTACGGCCGCATCGGCTGGCAGCGCACGGACCTCGACGTCTCCGGCCGGCTCGGCTCCGTCGCCGGCACGCCGACCATGGACGAGAACGAGCACCTGAACGGCTGGCGTATCGGTGGCGGTGTCGAGCACGCCCTGACCGAGAACGTGCTGGCCCGGCTTGAGTACAACTACACCGATTACGAGAGCTACAAGGTCTCCTACGGCCAGGGTGGTGCGCGCACGAACGCCGAGCCGCACGAAAGCGCGGTCCGCGTCGGCGTCGCCTACCGGTTCTGACCCCATCGCCTCCCGGTTCCACCCCCCCTCCCCCCCAGGAACCGGTGGCGGCAAAGGGCCCGGTGCATCGCACCGGGCCCTTTCTGTTGTGCGCGGCCCTGCGGCGGCCGGAGACGTCCCGCGGCACGCGGGCGGCTGTCCGGTCCCGGCGCGAATGGCCCTGGACGGCTTCCTGCGATGGGATTACAGGGGTCCGACCCCGACCCCCTGAGCAAGGGGCGCCCGGGAAGAGGGGCGCAACAGGAGAGATGACCACCATGACCCGACTGCTCACCGCCGGCGCCGTCGCTGCCGCGGCCCTGCTGGCCGCCCCGGCCGCCATGGCCGAAAGCGTCTTCGACGGCCCCTATGTCGGTGCCTTCTTCGCCTATGCCGACCTGGACGTGGATGCCCGGGCCACCGTCGGCACCGTGACCACCACCGGCGACGGCAGCGGCGACGGCTGGACCTTCGGCGCCTATGCCGGTTACGGCATGAGCCTGGGTCCCGTCTATGCCGGGCTGGAGGCCGAGTACGGCCTGAACGGCTCCTCCATCGGCGTGCGCGCGGGCAACATCCGCACCAGCTTCGACGCGCAGGACAGCTACGGCGTCTCTGCCCGCGTCGGCACGGTGGTGATGGACCGCATCCTGGTCTATGGCCGCTTCGGCCGGCAGTGGACCCAGTTCGACGTGAAGAACACGCTCGGCACCGTCTCCATCGCAACCGACGACCGGCTGGACGGCTGGCGCTACGGCGGCGGCGTGGAATACGCCCTGGCCGGCCCGGGCAAGGGCGACAACATGCTGGTCCGCCTGGAGTACAGCTACTTCGACTATGACGATCTGGCGACCACGGCCCAGCTCGCCACGACGGCCGCGCAGGTGGACGAGAGCCAGATCCGCGTCGGCTTCGCCTACCGCTTCTGAGCAGCGACCGTCCCGCGGGACGGCGACGACCGGGCCGGGGGCACATGCCGCCGGCCCGGTCGTGCTTTCGGGTCCTGCCGTCGCGTCGGGCTGTGCCGGCTCAGCGGGTCTTCCAGGTCCGCACCGGGCCGGTGTCGATATGGATGTGCCCGGTACCGGGATAGAAGGCGGCGCCGCCGCGTTGCATGGTCTTGGCGATCTCCGCCAGCGCCGGGCCGGGCAGGGCGGGGACGCGGAAGTCCAGGGCCTTGCCCTGCATGTGGAAACTCTCCCGCGCCGCCTGGGAATTCACCTTGACCAGCCTGGCGTTGGTCTGCGGCGAGCGGTAGCCGGACAGCACCTGCACCTCCGTCGTCGGCGGCAGGCCGGTGCGGTAGAACAGGTCGAACAGGAAATCCATCAGCGCCGGGTCGATCGGCGCCTTCTCCCCCGTGTTGCGGTCGCGCAGCAGCAGGTTGACGCTGTCCATGGCGCGGGGGTCGTAGCCGCCGTTGTGGTAGTAGATCACGTCGGCGCGCTCGCCGCTCTGGGGGTGCACCAGCACCACCCGGCGCAGCCCGGGCAGGGGCGGCAGCTCCGGCGGGGGCGGCTCGGGCGGGCGGGAAGCACAGCCGGACAGCACCGGCAGGACGGCGGCGGCAAGACAGGCGGACAGGATCAGGCGGCGGGCGGGGACCACGGAACCGGCTCCGGTGGAAGGGATGGACCATCTCCCCTCTACCACGGACCGGGCTCCCGTCCCCCTAACGATATCGCCCTTCCGGTTCATGTCCCGGCCTTGTGGCGGTTCAGAGCGTCAGCGTCATGCCCTCGGCCGCCAGCAGGGTGCCGGGGCGCATCGCCTCCGCCGCCGTGCCGATCTCGTCCAGCGTCTGGTCGTTGTGCGTCGGATCGTGGTGAAACAGCACGGTGCGCGCCACCCCGGCGGCGTCGGCCACGCGGCAGGCCTCCTGCCAGGTGGAATGGCCCCAGCCGACATGCCGCTCGTACTCGGCATCGGTGTAGGTCGAGTCGTAGATCATCAGGTCGGCCCCGCGCACCAGTTCCACCACCCGCGGGTCCGGTCCGCCGCGGCGGTGCTCGGTGTCGGTGACGATGCAGACAGAGCGGCCGCCATGCTCGATCCGGTAGCCGGTGGCGTTGTTGGGGTGGTTCAGCGGCGCGGTGCGGATGCGGATGCCGGGGCGCGGTTCCAGCGTGTCGCCGGCGGTGAACTTGCGGTAGCGGCAGCTCGTCTCGATCAGGTTGACCGGCACCGGGAACAGCGGCGCCGACATGAGCTGGTCCAGCACCTGTTGCAGGGTCCGCTCCGGTCCCAGATGCCCCTCCCACAGGATCAGCCGGTTGTGCGGATCGTAGGCGGGGGTGAAGAAGGGCAGCCCGCCGACATGGTCGTAATGGGTGTGGGTCAGGAACAGGTCGGCGTCCAGCGGCGTGCCGTCCGCCAGCTCGCCCGCCTGCAACGCCTCCCCCAGCAGGCGGATGCCGGTGCCGGCGTCGAAGATCAGCAGCCGCCCGCCGCAGCGCACCTCGATGCAGCTCGTGTTGCCGCCGTAGCGGGCGCTGGCCGGCCCCGGCGTGGCGATGCTGCCGCGCACGCCCCAGAAGCGCACCAGGATCCCGTCCGGTGCGCCGCCCGCCGCGTCCGCCGTTCCTGCCGTCTCTGCCATTTCGCTTCCTTCCCGCCCGGTCTCGCCTCAGGGCACCAGCCGGTAGCCGCCGGGCTCCGTCACCAGGATCTCCGCCCGCGCCGGGTCGCGCTCGATCTTCCGCCGCAGCCGGTAGACATGGGTCTCCAGCGTGTGGGTGGTCACCCCCTCATTGTAACCCCAGACCTCGCCCAGCAGGGTGTCGCGGTCGATGGTGCGGCCGTCCGCCCGGTGCAGATAGGCCAGGATCTGGCTCTCCTTCTCGGTCAGGCGGATGCGACGCTGCCGCCCGTCGTCCAGCAGCAGCTTGGCGGTGGGCAGGAAGCGGTAGGGGCCGATCGCCAGCCCCGCCCCGTCCGTCTCCGCCGCCCGGCGCAGCAGGGCGCGCAGCCGGGCCAGCAGCACGCCCAGCCGGAACGGCTTGGCGATGCTCTCCGTGGCGCCGCAGCCGGCGGGGGCGTCGCCCGCGTCCGCGGGCGCCGTCATCAGGATCACCGGGCAGTCCAGCCCCTCCGCCCGCAGGGCGCGGCAGAGCGCCCGTCCGTCCAGGTCGGGCAGGCCGCTGTCCAGCAGCGCGGCGTCGAACCGCTCCGCCCGCGCCGCCGCCAGGGCGGCCGCCGCACTGTCCACCTCCCGGACCTCCATCTCCGGGTCGAGCCGGAGCTGTTCGGTCAGCGTCTGCCGCAGGGCCGCGTCGTCGCCGGCAAGCAGGATGAGCGTTCCCGTCTTCTGCACGTTCCCGTCTTCTGCCCGTTCCCGTCTTCAGCATCTGTCCGTCGCCGGGCCGCCGCCGCGGCGGCCGGAATACTAACACGTCCGGACCGGCGATGGCATGACACGGGCCCGGTCGGCCACGGCCAGCAGGTCGCGGTGGCCGACATGCAGGACCGCCGGCGTGCTGCGCCGCCATGCCGCCCAGGCGGCGATGCGGTCCGCGGCGTCCGGGTCCGTCTGCGTCGCCGCGGCGGCATAGCCCGCCACCAGCACCCGCAGCGCCGCGGCGGTGCCGTCGTCCCCGTCAGCCGCCGGGTCCAGGCGCCAGTCGGACGGCGCCAGGGTCACGGCATAGCCCGCCCGCTCCAGCGCCGCCGCCACGACATGCGGCGCCCGCGCGCCCAGCGCCGGGCCGAAGCCCTTGTCGCGTCCGCTGTGGACGGCGACGCGGGCCAGCACGAAGGCGTCGTCCGCGTCGGGCGGGTCGAACGCCACCCGCCCGTCCACGCTGAGCATGGCCAGCACCGGCGGCCGCCCGGCGGCGGCCAGGGCGGTGGCGAAGCGCCCGGCCCATGCCTCCGACACCAGATCCAGGACGGCGCTGGCCACCACCCCGTCGCGGGCGGGCAGGTCCAGCGCCTCGAACCCCGTCGCCAGATCCGTCCGCAGGGTCTCCGCCTCCAGGTGCAGCCAGGGCTGCCCGGCGGCCCAGCCCGCCACCGCCTGCGGGGCGGCGGCCAGCAGGGCGTCGTCGCCGTCGGCCAGGGTCCAGCGCTGCGCCGGCCGGCCCAGCCGCGGCGCCAGCCAGCGCAGGGCGCTGCCGGTGCCGGCGCCGATGTCCAGCAGGCGCGGCCGCTCCGGCAGGGCGGCGGCGAAGTGCAGGGCGAGGCCCGGATCGCGGGCGGCGGCATCCAGCGGTTCGCGCAGGTGCAGCCAGTCGGCGCTGAAGCCGCTCATGCGATCCGCTCGATGCGGCGGTCCAGGGGCAGGGCATAGGCCAGTTCCGCCGCCAGCGCCCCGGCCGTGGCGGGCCAGTCGGGCAGGGCGGCCAGGGCGGCCCGCGCCGCGGACGCGGCCCGGGCGCGGGCCTGCGC
>NZ_JBHTCM010000023.1:0-739 GCF_042665545.1 Rhodocista pekingensis
ATGCGCCAACTATCTCAGCAACTCAGGATATGCTTCCGTATAAAACGGAAATGCTCTAGCCTCGGTTCCATGCTCTCCGCCCTCGGACGCCGGGAGGAGGCCTTGCAGGCCACCCGCAAGGCCGTGGATATCCGGACCACGCTCGCGGACAGCAACCCGGACGCCTTCCTCCCCGAGCTGGCACGGGCCTTGTCGGTCCTGGGTGGCATCCAGAAGTCCGGCGGTGGCTCGGACGATCTGCGGCTGGCCATCAGCTCCTATCGGCGGGCGGCAGCGATTCTACGCCCCTATCATGAAGCAGATCCGTCCGTCTTCAGGGGTCTGTGGGGCGCCACCCTTCGCGATCTGGTGACAGCGATGGCAGAGGCCGAAGCATCGGAGGCGGAGATTGCCGCGGTGCTTGCGGACCTGGGCGTCGGGCGAGGCGGGGGCGCCTGAGGAGAAGAGTCGCAGCGTTGGCACGCGCTGGTCTGGACGGGGCAGCATCCCGGATGATTGTCTCCGCCTGCCGGAAGGGTATCGGGACTGGAACGGCGCGTCCGTGCTGCCCTGAGATGCCGCCGGAGCCGGGCGGGGTGAGGCGACACGGCAGCCTTCCTGCCCCGGATTGCCGCTCCGCCTGCTTCCGCGGTGCTTCCATGCAGCAAAAAGCCCTTAGCTGGGTTAGCAGCTAAGG
Source organism: Rhodocista pekingensis (assembly GCF_042665545.1). Taxonomy (NCBI): domain Bacteria; kingdom Pseudomonadati; phylum Pseudomonadota; class Alphaproteobacteria; order Rhodospirillales; family Azospirillaceae; genus Rhodocista; species Rhodocista pekingensis. The sequence goes on from NZ_JBHTCM010000023.1 coordinate 677, forward strand.
GCTTGATGTTATTGGTTGCGGGGGCAGGATTTGAACCTGCGGCCTTCAGGTTATGAGCCTGAC
>NZ_JBHTCM010000024.1:0-38449 GCF_042665545.1 Rhodocista pekingensis
CTGCCGGCCACGTTGTTGCGGTAGTAGGCCAGCGGCCGCGCCACGGACTCCGGCACCACCAAGCTGGCGGCGAAGTGCATCACCGACGTCACCGCGTGCCGGCGCAGCACCGCCACCACCAGCCCCCGGTCCAGGGTCGAGCCCGCCTCGAACGCCACACCCGCCGGCACCGCCTCCCGCACCCCCGTCGAGAGGTCATCCAGCACAACAGGAACCGCCCCCGCCTCCAGAAGACCCAGCACCGCGTGCGAGCCGATATACCCCGCACCGCCCGTCACCAGCACAACCTCGCCCGACAGGTTCCGCACCGGCCCCCCCATCATGCTTCGCGGACCGACAGAAGCCGTGGCGGGGCGCCTGCCCCGTCAGCGGGGCGGGAGCCGGCCCACGACCGCATCGCCGGCGATCTTGTTGAAGCGGCGTCCCTGCGTCTCCCCGGGCGGGAACGCGCGCTGCACCGTCAGCAGCGCATCCCGGTTCAGAGCCAGGGTGACGAAATCCGCCTCCGCCCAGGCGAAGGCCAGCCGGAACTGTTCCAGCAGCAGGTCTTCCAGGGCCTCATCCCAGTAGGGGCGCAGACGCAGCGCCAGATCGACCCGCCAGAAGGCAAGGCCGGGGTCGGCGGGATTGGTCAGGATCGAGGTTCTGAGAAGATCCACGGTCCGGAACGGATCGTCCCCGCGCAGCAGGGAAAGGTGCGCCAGCAGAGCCCAGACCCGGCCGTCGGCCGGGGCCCGGGACAGGCTGGCCTCCGCCAGGGCCTGCGCCCGCTCCAGCAACGGGTCCGCCGTGCCGGCCAGCCCCCCGACCTGCACGGCCCGGTCCAGCAGCAGCCGGGCGGTGCGCTGCTGTGCCACCGGATCCGGGAACCACGCGAGCTGCCGCTCCCGGGCGGCCAGCGCCGCCTCCCAGTCGGCATCGGCCCCGCTCGCCTTCCAGGTCGCGGTCAGCGCCGCCGCCGGCACCCCGACAAGCGAGGCGGGCAGGCGCCGGCCGGCCTCCAGCGCCGGCGGCAGGGCAAGCAGCAGCAGCGCCGCCGGCAGCAGATGGCGGCGCCAGCCCCTGCCGGCGGGAGGGGGCGGCCCGGCCCGGCTCTCCGGCGGGGACCCCGCCCCGGCATCGTCCGCCCTAGCCATGGCGCAGCTCCCCGGCATTCTCCAGATACCAGCGGCTGGTGGCGGCGATGCCCTCACGCAGGGGGATGCGCGGGGTCCAGCCCAGCGCGGTCAGGCGGGACACGTCCAGCAGCTTGCGCGGCGTGCCGTCCGGCTTCGTCGGGTCGTAGACGAAGCGCCCGCGCCAGCCGACCACCTCGGCGATCAGCGCCGCCAGCTCGGCGATGGCGATGTCCGTGCCGGTGCCGACATTGATCGTCCGCTCGTCCGACCAGTGCCGCAGCAGATGCACGCAGGCATCCGCCAGATCGTCCACATGCAGGAACTCCCGCCGCGGCCGGCCGCTGCCCCACAGCTCCACCGTCTCCCGCCCCGCGGCCTTCGCCTCATGCACCTTGCGCAGCAGGGCCGGCAGGACGTGGCTGTTCTCCGGGTGGAAACTGTCGTTCGGGCCGTAGAGGTTGGTCGGCATCGCTGAGATGAAGTCGCAGCCATGCTGCCGCCGGTAGGCCTCGCACAGCTTGATGCCGGCGATCTTGGCGATGGCGTATCCCTCGTTGGTCGGCTCCAGCGGCCCGGTCAGCAGGGCCGTCTCCGGCATCGGCTGCGGCGCCAGCTTCGGATAGATGCAGGAGGAGCCCAGGAACAACAGCTTCGCCACCTCCTGGCGGAAGGCGGCATGGATCACGCTGCCGGCGATGGCGAGGTTGTCGTAGAGGAAATCGGCCGGCTGGCGGGCATTGGCGAGGATGCCGCCGACCCTGGCGGCCGCCAGCACCACCACCTCGGGCCGGGTGTCCGCCAGCCAGCGGTCCACCGCCGCCCCGTCGCGCAGGTCCAGCCGGTCGCGCCCGACGGTGAGAACCTCGCAGTCCTCCGTCGCCAGACGGCGCACGACGGCGGAGCCGACCATGCCGCGGTGGCCGGCCACCCAGATCCGGCGGCCCTCCAGCCGGAAAACCGCACTGCCCAGGGCCGCCACCGTGTTCCCGGCCGCCACCGTCATGTCGGCTCCAGTTCCGGCGCCGCACCCTGGCGGACGGCTTCGAGGTCCGCCTCGACCATCTCCCGCACCAGCTCGGCGAAGCCGGTCCGGTGCGTCCAGCCCAGCCGCTCCCGCGCCTTGGTCGGATCGCCGAGCAGCAGGTCCACCTCGGTCGGGCGGAAGTAGCGCGGGTCGATGCCGACCAGCGCCTGACCCGTCCGGGCATCGACGCCGATCTCGTCCACGCCCGCGCCGCGCCAGGCGATCTCCCGCCCGACGATGGCGAAGGCGCGCTCCACGAACTCGCGCACGGACCGGGTCTCGCCGGTCGCCAGCACGTAGTCGTCGGGCCGGTCCTGCTGGAGCATCAGCCACATGCCCTCGACATAGTCGCGCGCGTGGCCCCAGTCGCGCCGGGCGTCCAGGTTGCCGAGATAGAGACGCTCCTGAAGGCCGTGCTCGATCGCCGCCACGGCGCGGGTGATCTTGCGGGTGACGAAGGTTTCCCCCCGGCGCGGGCTCTCATGGTTGAACAGGATGCCGTTGGAGGCATGCATCCCGTAGGCCTCGCGGTAGTTCACCGTGATCCAGTAGGCGTAGAGCTTGGCCGCCCCGTAGGGACTGCGCGGATAGAATGGCGTCGTCTCCCGCTGCGGCGTCTCCTGCGCCCTGCCGTACAGCTCCGACGTGGAGGCCTGGTAGAAGCGCACCGTGTCAGCCATGCCCAGGATCCGAAGGGCCTCCAGCAGCCGCAGCACGCCGACCGCGTCGGCGTTGGCGGTGTATTCCGGCACCTCGAAGCTGACCTGGACGTGCGACTGGGCGCCGAGATTGTAGATCTCGTCCGGCCGGATCTCCTGCACCAGCCGGATCAGGTTGGTCGCGTCCGTCAGGTCGCCATGGTGCAGGAAGAAGCGCGTCGGCCCCTCGTGCGGGTCGCGGTAGAGATGATCCACCCGCGCCGTATTGAAGGAGGAGGACCGGCGCTTCACGCCATGCACCGTGTAGCCCTTCTCCAGCAGGAATTCCGCAAGGTAGGAGCCGTCCTGGCCGGTCACGCCGAAGATCAGAGCCTTCTTCGGTCCGCCAGACGTCTTCGGCCCCATCACGAACACTCCGTCTGTGAATCGCCACCGACCCACAAGGAGTAAGATATGCGCCATCCGGACGGGACAGTCAAACCGATGACTTCATCAGGGAAAGCTGATGCCGGCGCCTGACGGCATCTGATCGAGGGTTCACGTCCGCCGCTCCGAAGTGGTAGTTTTCCCATGGGAACTGGTGGCAACGGGAACATGGTCGATGAAGCGGGCGCGGACACGGGTTCTGGTGACGGGTGGGGCGGGCTTTCTCGGCTCGCATCTCTGCGACCGCCTGATCGCGGACGGTAACGAGGTGATCTGCGTCGATAATTTCTTCACGGGCAACAAGGACAACATCGCGCATCTGCTGGGGCACCCGCGCTTCGAACTGCTGCGCCACGACGTGACCTTCCCGCTCTACGTCGAGGTGGACGAGATCTACAATCTCGCCTGTCCGGCGTCCCCGGTGCATTACCAGAACGATCCGGTGCAGACGACGAAGACGTCCGTGCATGGCGCCATCAACATGCTGGGTCTCGCCAAGCGGTTGCGCGCGCGGATCTTCCAGGCATCCACGTCGGAGGTCTACGGTGACCCCGACCAGCATCCGCAGTCCGAAGACTACCGGGGGAATGTGAACCCGATCGGACCGCGCGCCTGCTACGACGAGGGGAAACGGTGTGCGGAGACGCTGTTCTTCGACTATCACCGCCAGCACGGGGTCGATATCCGCGTGGCGCGCATCTTCAACACCTACGGCCCGCGGATGCATCCGAACGACGGGCGGGTGGTGTCGAACTTCATCGTCCAGGCCCTGCGGAACGCGCCGATCACGATCCATGGCGACGGCCGCCAGACTCGCTCCTTCTGCTATGTTGACGACCTGATCGAAGCCATCGTCCGGCTGATGCAGGCGCCGGAAGGCGCTACGGGGCCGGTCAATCTCGGCAACCCCGGCGAATTCACGATCCGGGAGCTGGCGGAACAGGTCATCGGGCTGACGGGGTCCCGCTCGGACCTGGTCTTCCGGCCGTTGCCGGTGGACGATCCGATGCAGCGCTGCCCCGACATCGCGCGGGCCCGCGCCCTGCTCGGGTGGGAACCGCGGGTTCCGCTGCGGGAGGGGCTGGAGCGGACGATCCGCTACTTCGCCGCCCTGCTGGCCGAGGCCGCGCCCGGATGAGCGGTGGACCGGACCGGGGGCGCGACGGGCAGCCATGTGCGGGATAGCCGCCATCTTCGCCTACGACCCCGTCGCCCCCCGGGTGTCCGGGCCGGAGCTGGCCGCCATCACGGATTCCATGGCGGCCCGGGGACCCGACGGCCAGGGCGAGTGGCGCCACCCGGACGGCCAGGTCGGGCTCGGCCATCGCCGCCTCGCCATCATCGACCTGTCCGATGCCGGGCGGCAGCCCATGGCCTCCGCCGACGGACGGCTGCACCTGGTCTTCAACGGCGAAATCTACAACCATGAGGCCCTGCGGGCCGAGCTGATCGACGCCGGCGTCGTCCTGCGCAGCCGGAGCGATACGGAGGTGCTGCTGCACCTCTATGACCGCCATGGTGCGGCCATGCTGCCCCGCCTGCGCGGCATGTTCGCGTTCGTCCTGTGGGACGAGGCACGGCAGGGCATGCTCGTGGCCCGGGACGGCTACGGCATCAAGCCGCTCTATCTCTGTGACCGCGGCGGCACCGTCCGCCTCGCCTCCCAGGTGAAGGCGATCCTGGCCGGCGGAGCGGTGCCCCGGCGGGTCCATCCGGCCGGTGCCGCAGGCTTCCTGCTCTGGGGGGCCGTGCCGGAGCCGTTCACGATCATCCGTGACATCGTTCCCGTTCCGCCCGGATCGAGTCTCTGGATCGACCGCTCCGGGGTCGGCCCGCCCCGGCGCTTCTGGTCGCTGGAGGCGGTCCTGGCGAAGGCAGAAGCCGAAGGACCGCGGGGAGATGCTGCGGGGCCGGGGACGCTGCGGGAAGCCCTGGAGGACACGGTCCGCCACCATCTGGTCGCCGACGTTCCGGTGGCGGTCTTCCTCTCGGCCGGCCTCGATTCCTGCACTCTCGCCTCCTACGCCGCGGCAGCGGGCAGGACGGCAGGCAGGGCGGCAGCGGACGGTCGCGTCGTGGACACGGTCACCGTGTCCTTCGACCGGCTGGAGGGAACGCCGGCCGATGAAGCCCCCCTGGCGGCCGGGGCGGCACGCGCCCTGGGCACCCGCCACCATCATCTGCGGGTTTCCGCCAGCGACTTCGCGGGCGACCTGGAGGGACTGCTCCGGGCCATGGACCAGCCCAGCACGGACGGGGTGAACGTCTATTACGTCAGCCGTGCCGCGGCCCGGGCCGGGATCAAGGTGGCGCTCTCCGGCCTGGGCGGAGACGAGCTGTTCGGCACCTACCCGAGTTTCCGGGACGTGCCGCGCCTTGCCGCAGGGCTGGGACCGCTCGCCGTCCTGCGGCCCGCCGGGGTCGGCTTCCGGCGCCTGACGGCCCCGCTCCTCCGCCGCTTCACCTCCCCCAAATATGCGGGACTGCTGGAATACGGCACCTCCGTCAGCGATGCCTACCTGCTGCGCCGGGCGCTGCACATGCCCTGGGAACTGCCGGACATCCTGGGCCCCGAAGCGGCGCGGGACGGCTGGGCGGAGCTGGAGGCGCGGACAGCCCTGCGCCGGACCGTCGCCGGGCTGCGGGACCCCTGGGTGCAGGTCGCGGCGCTGGAGGCGACCTGGTACATGCGCAACCAGCTCCTGCGCGATGCGGACTGGGCCAGCATGGCACACGGGCTCGAACTCCGGGTCCCGTTGGTGGACACGGCGCTGGTCGGGCGGCTCGCCCCTGTCCTGGCACGGCCGGGACGGCCCTCCAAACGCGCGATGGCGGAATCCGCACCGGTCCCGCTGCCCCGCCCGATCCTGGACAGGCCCAAGTCCGGCTTCTTCGTCCCGCTGCACGACTGGCTGCGCGGGATGCGACCGGGGGAAGCGACGGCCGGCAGACAGCCGGACAGGGGGCTGCGCGGCTGGGCCCGGAGGGTGCTGGCGGAATGGTCGGACGGATGAGGCTGCATGTCCTGCTCCATGAGGCCTTCGGCGGGGTCGGGGGCATCGCCGAGGTGAACCGGCTGCTGCTGGCGGCGTTGGCCCGGCATCCTGGCATCGGGGAGATCGTCGTCCTGCCGCGCCGCGTCCCGCCACCGGAAGCCCCGGTGCCGGAGCGGGTCCGGCACCGGCCCGTCCGCGGCAGCAGCGCAGCGGCCTATCTGGGAGCGGTGCTGCGGGAGGCTCTGACGGCCCCGCGGTCGGACCTGATCCTCTGCGGCCATGTCAACCTGCTGCCCGCGGCCGCCCTTCTGCGCCGCGGCCGGCGCATCCCGACGGCGCTGATGGCGCATGGGGTGGATGTCTGGCAGCCGACCGGCCGTTGGCCGGTGGACGGGCTGGTGCGCCGGGTGGACCATGCGGTCGCGGTCAGTGCCTTCACGGCGCGCAGGCTCCAGGCCTGGGCCGGACTGGCGGACGGGAGACTGCATGTGCTGCCGAACGCCCTGGACCTGTCCCGCTTCGCACCAGGCCCTCCCCGGCCGGAGCTGCTGGACCGCTACGGTCTGCGTGGCAGGACGGTCCTGATGACCCTGGCAAGGCTGTCCGCGCTGGAACGCTACAAGGGCATCGACGAGCTGCTGGACCTGCTGCCGGCCCTGCTGCGGGATAGGCCGGACCTTGCCTACCTGATCGTCGGCGACGGCGATGACAGGTCGCGGCTGGAGGGCAAGGCCCGCGGGCTGGGCCTGGGGGACAGGGTCGTGTTCACGGGCTTCGTGCCGGAGGCGGCGAAGGCCGACCATTACCGTCTGGCCGACCTGTTCGTCCTGTGCGGCTCCGGGGAGGGGTTCGGGCTGGTGCTGGTGGAGGCCATGGCCTGTGGCCTCCCGGTCGTCGCCAGCCGGCTGGACGGGTCGCAGGAGGTGGTCGCGGACGGAATGCCCGGCGAGCTTGCCGATCCCCGGAGTCCGGCGGACCTCCGCCGCGCCGTCCTGGCCGGCCTCACCCGGCCGAAGGGGGCCGTGCCGCGGGCTCTGGAGCGGTTCGGCTTTCCCGCCTACACCGCCCGGGTGCATGCCCTGCTGGATGTCCTGCTGGATGCCCGGGCGCCAGACGGACCGACCGGACCCGGCGGGCTCCCCTGACGGCGGCGGGGCGGCACATCCGGTCAGCGGCGTCCGAGGGCGTATTCCAGGGCGGCCAGCAGACCCCGCAGATCCTGCTCGAACCCCCAGCCCTTGATGATGCGGAGACTCGCCGCCCCCATGGCGGCCATGCGCGCCGGATCGTGCAGGATTCCGGCCAGCGCCCGGGCAAGGGCGTCCGGATCGCCGGCCGGGAAGACCCGCCCGTTCTCCCCGTCGCGCACCAGGTCCGGACCGCAGCCGACCCTGTCGGAGACGACGATGGCGCGGCCCGCGTTCATGGCCTCGTTGACCACCAGCCCCCAGGGCTCGTCCACCGAGGGCAGCACGAAGACATCGCAGAGATCGAAGAAGGCGGGCAGTTCGGACTGGTTCCGGAAGCCGAGGAAATGGACGTGGGGGAGCCCGGCCGCGCCGCGCTCGAGAGCCGCGCGCTGCTCGCCGTCGCCGATGTAGAGCAGGATCGGCAGACGGTCCGGCGGCAGCAGGGCCGGCAGACGCCGGACCGCCTCCAGCAGGTCGTGCGCCCGCTTGCGGGGCTCGAACTTGGAGGCGAAGAGAAGGACGGGCCGGTCCGGCGGCAGCCCGAGCCGCGCCCGCAGCGCCTCCCGGTCCGGCCGCGCGGCCGCGACCCGGCGGCGGAAGAAATCGTTGTCGACGGCATAGGGAACCGGAAAGATCCGGTCCGCCGCGATGCCATGGCCCAGATAATAGTCGCGGTTCAGGCTGCCGATGGCGAGAAAGGCCGTCACCGCCCGGGACAGCAGGGCGAAGAAGGCCGTCTTTGCCGCCTGCCGGGCCGGAGAGCGGGCACGGCTGACCGAGGTCGCCTCGTCCCGCAGCAGAACCTTCAGGCCCAGCGCCCGCGCGGCGGCAATGGCGGCGAGATTGTGGGGACGGCCGTAGCCGTGGACCCAGAGCACGTCGAACCGTCCGCGCCGGAGGCGCCGCCAGAGGCCGTAGCTCCAGGGATGCAGCACATCCACCCGGTCGGTGCCGCCGACGGCCGGCAGGAACTCGTGACGGTATCCTTCCAGCAGCGGCACGTCCCAGGTGACGCTCCGCCCGAAACCGGGATCGACATACCCCCTGACCGACAGGTCGCTCTGGAAGAAGACCGTCAGGTCGATGTCGGGGCAGGCGGCGACCTGACGCAACAGGGGGGCCTGATACTGGATGGGATGGGTGACGACATAGGCAAGACGAACCGGCCGTCCGGCGCGGGTCCGAAGAGGGGGGAGCCCCTGACCGGTCGTCATGCCGCGTCTTTCCTTCAGGAGTCCCGCTGCCCGTCCCCGACGGGGTCAGGTCGGTCCGCGCCTTCGTCTGTTCTGTCTGTTTGACTGTGCCCCCGACACTTGGCAAGTCTTATCATCGACCTCGGCAGGGCTGCGTGCCCGGCCCGGGCAGCCCAGCTCCGGACGGACCGGTCACCATGACCAGCACCTCCCCCTTCGTGTCGCCGGACCGGAACGTCCCCCCGCCGGACGGCAGGGTTCTCCTGGCCCTGCTGCTCCTGCTTCTGCTCACGCTGCCTCTGCCGTTCGGCGGGGCACGGCCCTGGGCCGCGGACCTGTTCGTGATGGCGGCCGGTGGCCTTCTGGCCGGCTGGGCGATCCTGTCGCCGGGCATCGACAGAACGGGAGGGCGGTTCTGGCCGCATGGCACGGGCCCGACCCTGGCCGTGGCGGCCGTCGCCCTGTGGGCCGTGCTCCAGGCGCTGCCCGTCTGGCCGGAGGCGGTCGCGCACCCGCTCTGGGCGGAGGCGGAAACGATGCTGGGGCGGGACATCGGCCACCGCATCTCCCTGGCGCCGGCGGCGACGATCCGGTCAGCGGGGATGCTCGCGGCCTGCGCCGCCATCTTCTTCGTCACGGCCCAGCTCTGCCGCAGCCGCCGCAACGCGCAGAGGCTTCTGGCGACCGTCGTGGCCGGCTGCTTCGTCTATGCCGCCTACGGGATCGTGACCTATGAGCTGCTGGACAACCGCATTCTCTGGATGGAACGCTGGGCCTACCGGGACGACGTCGCATCGACCTTCGTCAACCGCAACTCTTTCGCCTGCTTCGCGGCCCTGGGCCTCGTCAGCGCGCTGGCGCTGCTGGTCGGCAGGCTGAGCGCCGCCTGGATCGCTCCGGACAACCGCCGGCTGGCGATCGTGGACGTCACGGAACGCGCCGGCACCTACGGGCTGGTCCTGCTGGCCGTCGCCATCGTCCTTCTGTCGGGCATCCTGATGAGCCATTCGCGCGGCGGCCTCGCCGCGGCGGCGGCGGGCTCGGTCGCCGCGATCGCCCTCTGCGCCCGGGCCCGGCGGCGGACCGGACTGCTGCGGGTGCTGCTGCTGCTGGGCGGCCTCGTCGGACTGACGGTGATGGTGCAGATCGGCGGCGAGGGGACGATCTTCCGGATCGTCAACGAGGGACCGGTTCAGGCGCGGGAGATCCTCAACACGGTGATGCTGCGCGCCATCGCCAGTTCGCCCCTGGTCGGCTACGGCCTGGGCACCTTCGAACAGACCTTCAGCCTCTTCCTGGACCGGGAGGCGGCCCTGGCACTGTCCGGCAACGGCTCCCTGCCGAGCATCGACAGGGGGCACAACGACTATCTGGAAGGCATGCTGGGTCTGGGCATACCGGCGGCGCTGGTGCTCTGGGGCAGCATCGGCGCCGTCGCGGCACGCTGCTTCCAGGGCAGCGCCGGGCGGCGGCGCGACTGGGTCTATCCCGGTGCCGCGGCGGCGGCCACGACGGTGGTGGCCGTCCATTCCCTGGTGGATTTCAGCCTCCAGATCCCGGCGGTCGCGGCGACCTATGCGGCGCTGCTGGGGATGGGCTACGCCCAGGCCCGCAGTTCCCGGGACCCGTCATGACGCCCCGTCACGGACGCGCGGGGCCGGACGCGCGGAACCGTCACAGCCCCTCCAGCACGGCGGCCAGACGGGCATCGTTACCGTAGCCCGACATCTCCGCCCGGCGGCGTCCGGCGGCGGCGATCGTGGACCGGGCCTGCTCGTCGTGCATGAAGCGGTGGATCAGGTCCGCGCAGTCCCGCACATCGTCGAAGAACAGGGCCTCCCGTCCCTCCTCGAAACTCAGCAGATGGTCCCCGGTGCGCTGCGCCAGCAGGAACCCGCCGCAACCCGCGATCTCGAACGTCCGGCGGGCCAGCGTGTCCACGTTCGACCGGGTCACGAAGCTGAGACAGATGCGGCTTTTCCAGATCGTCTCGCGGTAGCCGTGACCGTAGGTGGAGGGATGATGGCTCGGTCCCAGCCGCGACCGCCACCGGGCCGGCCATGCGCCGCTGTGGACCTGCACATTGATGCCGTACCGCACGCGCAGCGCATCGATGAAGGGGCCACGGTCGTCATAGGGCGCCCCGATGAAGGAGACGGTGAAGGGTCGGTCCCTGTCCGACCAGCCGGCCGGCGGAGGAAAATGCACGGTGGGTTCGTAGGAGAAGGGCATCAGGCGGACCTCCCGGGCTCCGGCACGCCTGTACTCTTCAAGGTTCGAGGGGCGGGGCACGATGTGGACGTCGTATTCCGGCAAGGCCGTCAGAAACGTGCCCCAGCAGCCGTCCCGCCTCGGCCCGAAAGGGTTGTCGGGATTGTAGTGGACGACGCAGCGCCCCGCCGTCCGCAGGGCCGCCACGGTTTCCCGGCGGACCAGGACGGCCTTGTCCGCCCAGACGATGTCCGGTCGGGCGCCTTCCACCGCGAGGCGGAGATCCTGGTTGCAGCGGTCGGCCGAACGGCCCCGCTGCAAGCGGTACCGGGCCTGGCGCGCAAGCCGGGACCCCGCGGTCAGATAGGGGGTCATGTCGAATTCGACGACCATATGGCCCAGCCGCCGCAAGGCGGCGATGCGGTGCCGGGTGTTCGAGATGCCGGACATCTCCCCGGCATAGAGGATGCGCCGCTGCATCGCCGTCAGACCGTCACGGCAGGACGCACCGGCCCCGTATGCCGGACCGGCGGGACCGGGACCGCGATGCCCAGCGCGTCCAGGGCGGCGGCGATGCGGCTGTCATTGTCGTAGCCGGAGCCCCAGGCCCGGCGGGCCGCCGCCTTTCCCATCTCCACCCTCCGGTCGGGATCGTCCAGCAGGAGCTGGACATGCCGGGCACATTCTTCAACATCGGAGAAGAACAGGGCCTCGGTCCCCTCCCGCAGGGCGTCGAGCTGGTCCGGAGTCCTGTAGGCGACGACAGCGGCCCCGGCCGCCGTCAGCTCGAAGGTCCGGGTGGCCAGATCGTCGATGTTGGACCGGGTGACGAAGCCCAGACAGATGCGGGACCGCCAGATCGCGTGCCGGTAGAGATCCCCCGGTGCGGGTCCGCGATGCCGGACCCCAGGGTCCAGGGTGTGCCGGCTCCGCCGGGGCCACTGGCTGCCATGGACCGTCACCTCCCGTCCGAGACGCGCGGCGAGGGCGGAGAGGAACCGCGGCCTGTCGTCGTAGGGCGAGCCGATGAAGGTCACCGCGTGGGGCCGGTCCGCGTCCGTCCAGCCGTCAGGCGGGGGATAATGTACCGTCGGTTCGAAGGCGAAGGGCAGCAGCGCCACCCGCCGCGCCCCGTGCCGCGGATAGTCCTCAAGATTGCTGCGGCGGGGAACCAGATGTGCGTCGTACTCGGGCAGGGCCGCGAGGAAATGCCGCCAGCCCGGGTCCCGGCGCGGGCCGAAGGGGTTGTCCGGGTTGTAGTGGAGGACGCAGGCCCCGAGGCGGCGGGCCTCGCGCACCGTCCCGGGGCGCAGCAGCAGGGCCTTGTCGCACCATACGATGTCAGGACGGGCGCAGGCGACCTGATCCAGCAGGGCGCGGTTGAAACTGTCGACCAGCTCCCCCCTGCCCAGCCGGAGCCGGAGATAGCGGGCCGCGCGGCTGCCGGCCTCGGTATAGATGTCCGTGTCCATCGACCGGAGCCGGAATCCCAGCCGGCCAAGCGCCATGTGGCGGTGCCAGCAGGTGCCCGTTGGACTCAGGCTACCGACATAGAGTATCCGGGTCATGCTTCATCGGGGACAGGAGCGCAGATGACGGGACTGCCCCGGTCATCGGCCGCCTTTCGTGAAAGAATCGTTCTGGCATATCACGACGAACACAGCGAATCCAGTTCTCATGGGACACGGATTGACTGACGGGCACATACCGATCACGGGAACGGAAACGCCATGACCGAAAAGACCGACCTGGATCACATCGCCGAACGCATCCGGCCGACCAAGATCACACATGATTATTTCCGGTACTACTGGATACACTTCGGTAATCGCCGCCATACCGTCCGTTCCCTGCTGGAAATCGGTGTGCAGAGCGGTCGTTCGCTCAAGGTCTGGCGTGAGTTCTTCCCGAACGCCACCATCTGCGGGCTGGACTACGATCCGGGATGCGCCCGGCTGAACGCGGACGGCTTCGCCGTCGAGATCGGGGACAGCCGGAACCCGGCAGTGGCCCGCGCCGCGCTGGAGCGGTTCGGGCGGACATCCTTCGACATCATCATCGACGACGGCGCCCATCATCCCCAGGCACAGATCGGGACCTTCCGCACCTGGTTCCCCCATCTGGCCGAGGGCGGCGTCTATGTCGTGGAGGACGTGGCGCAGTTCAGCCGCTACGACCGGGTGGATGCGCTGGACGCCTTCTCCGAACTGATCTACGGCATCAACCATGTGCCGGACGGAAGCACCGACTGGCATGCGCTGACGACGCTGGAGGGGGTGGCGAACCCCTTCGTCCGGCAGATCGTCGGCATCTCCTTCTACCGCTACCTGATCTTCATCGAGAAAGGGCGGAACCCGGAGGACAACCGCTACCTCGCGGACCCCGCCTTCAACCGGCTGGATCTGGAGGCACAGCGGGAGGCCGGCGGCACGGCCCCGCCGACGCCCTCCGACTGGAGGGGCTGGCGCAACCTGTCAGCCCACCTGGGACGGCGGCTGGGCAGCAGCTTCATCCCGAGGGACATCCGGCGGCCGCGCCTCGGCGGCAGCCTTCTCCGCGCGGTCGCCCGCCGGCTGGGGCTGTGACCGCCGGGCGCGCCCGCTGCCGCCACCGGCGAAGCGGGAAAAGCGATGGTGCGCCCCCTGCCGCAGCCAGTCGCGCTGATCCGCCGAAAGCACCACCCGGTAGGCCACCGGCAGGGCCACCGCCAGCCAGAGCACACCGAACAGGCCCAGCGTCAGGGGCGACGCGGGCGCCACGACCGCCGCGGCCGCCCCGGCCAGGCCCCAGGAGATCAGGGTCGCCCCGCCGGTCCGGACGGCACTGTCCATCAGGAAGGGAAGCAGCGGCAGCCCCAGCCGCGGATGGCAGAGAGCCGGCAGGAACAGACCGATGGCCACCGTCTCCCCCACCGCCAGCGCGACGGCGGCACCGACGGCCCCCTGCCCGGGGATCAGCAGGAGCATGAGCAGCAACGACAGACCGGCATGCAGCAGATAGCTGAGGGTCAGCGCCTGGGGGCGGTTGGTGAAGCTCAGGAACGTCTGGCTGGGGATCGCGGGGCTGACGGCAAGGATGCCGGCCAGCAGGACGGCGAAGACAGGCAGATCCAGGGCCACCGCGCCCCCGGTCCAGATCCGGACGAACGGCTCCGCCGCGACGAGGGAGATACCGGCGGCGAATCCGGCGACGCCGCCCAGGAAGCGGCTGGTCCTGAGAAACATGCTGCGGACGCCGGCGAGATCCTCCCGCGCGTACTTGATCGACATCTCCACGCCGATCCCGGGAGCGAGCTGCGCCGGAAGCTGCCGGACCATGCCGGCCAGCGTGCGGGCGATGCTGAACAGGATCACCGCGTTGCCCGCCGGGGCGAGATGGTTGAGCACCAGGATCGGAAGCTGCGTCACCGACATCTGGTAGAGCGGTCCGACGGCATAGAGCCCGCCGCGGCCCGCGATGTCGCGCAGCTCCGCCCGGTCCGGCAGGGCGAACCCCCAGGGCAGGGAGCCGAACTGGCGGCGGAGATCCCAGGGAAGCACGACGAGGAAGAGGACGACCCCGCCCAGCGTGACGAGGGCGATCTGCGACGGCCCCGCCCCCAGGAGAAGGCAGACAAGGGTCGCCAGCACCGTGTAGAGCGAATGCAGGATGCCCATGTAGACCGACCGTTCGTACCGCCCGCGGGTCCTGTAGAGGACCCCGAGAAGGCCCATGCCGACGGTCAGGATGTTCACCAGGGTACAGCCGGCCAGGGCCAGGAAGGCATCGTCCGGCGGCATCGTCCCGAGCTTCAGCAGCGCCACGGGATCGGTCAGCAGCAGCAGGGCAGCGATGCCGGCGACGGCCGAGGCGGTGACCACCGCGTAGCACCCCAGCGCGATCTTCAGGGTCTTCGCGTAGGCCGCCTCCTCACGGGCGGCCCACTGCATGGTCAGCCTGTTGCCGAAATAGAACTGCATGCCGAGGTCGAGCAGGCCGGCCATGGCCGCGACGGCCCCGATCACCAGCCAGTCCTGGTAGATGCCCGCCCCCCAGGCATGCAGATAGGCCGGAACCAGCAGGAACTGTTGCCCGAAGGTGAGCCCGAACAGGATGAAGCGGGCGCCGAATCCCCGGGTCAGGGACCCTTTCACCGACCGGTCGTCGCCGCCGTCCAACGCCGGGCCGTCCGGATCAGCGCAGCGCGGCCCGGCCGGCCGACACGGCGGGCCGCGCGCTGAAGGACCGGAACAGGCGGAAGACCAGATCGAGGGCCAGGAAGACCAGAATGTAGCGCAGGGCCGAGAAATACATCGTCATGGTGGCCTCCGCCCCGAGAAAGAACTGGAACATCAGCCCCAGCCCCATCACGGTGACATAGCCATCGTGGAACCAGCCCATGACATGGGCACAGACCCGGACAGTCAGGAAAATGATGACCGGGTAGATGATCAGCCCGGCGAACCAGAAATCCGCGAAGGAACCGATCACGGGGCTGAACGCCTCGTCCGACGGCGGCCGGCCGATCACCTCGTTCACGACATCCTCCGTGAAGGGGACGGTCCGCACCAGTTCGGTCTTGCCCGGGATGACGAAGCGCGGAACGGTGACGATCGCCGACATCGCAAGATGCCGCCCCCCCAGCATGTCCGACGCCGGATACTGGTGAACGACGTCCGCCGTATAGCCGAACATGAAGGCGCGGTAGCTCAGATTCTCGAAGCTGGAGGCGGTCGCCAGTTCGCGCTCCGCCTGGACGACGCTGTAGGCCACGCTGAGACCGTCGAGCATCCCGCCATTGACGCTGGCATCGGCGACCCGGTTCATGCCGATCCGCAGCATGTACTGAAGCTGGGTGGCCGCCATGATGGTGGCCAGAAGCACGAGGCCGGCGGCGAACAGCCATCCCGGACGGACCCGGCGGCCGCAGGCGAGATGCCGGGCCCAGACATGGAAGACCGTGCCGATGATGAGGGCGCTTGCGAAGCTCAACCGTCCCCAGAGGGCGCAGAGGAAAAGCTGGACCGCCAGCGTGGCCAGCGTGGTCACGATGAAGACAAGGGAATGGCGCCGGAGACCCTGGCCCAGAATCCAGCCACAGCAGGCGACGACCGGCAACAGGAGCGCGCCGATCATGTTGGCAAGGATGGGGGCTTCCCCCTCGATGCGGGAGGTCAGCCCGCGGAAACCCCAGTCGCCGGTCGACAGGGCGTAGGCCTCGGCCGCAAGGAGCACGACGAAGAAGCCGCCGATGCGCGAGCCGGACCCGCCCCCGCGGCCCAGCAGGTCGAAGCTCGGCGCCCAGGACGCGCGCTCGTACCGGCCAAGGAATGACAGCGCCGCGCAGAACAGCACGACATACAGGGCGCCGACGATGGCCTGCTCCCCGTCGAAACGCGGGTAGTAGACGGCGCGCAGCGTATCCTCGCCCGGGGCCAGGAACAGGCTGAGCGCTCCGCCGAAGAAATGGAAGAACTGGAGCGCCGCCGCGAGAAGGCGGCAGGCCGACCAGCTCTCCCGCGGGCTCCAGACGATGTCGGCGAAGGCGAAGAGGGCGGGCGCCGTCAGACAGAGGAAGCCCAGGACCATGATGGCCGCCGATTGAAGGCCGGCCCCGACGAACAGGGCCAGAAGGCCCAGGACGGTCAGTCCGGTCCGCAGCAGCACCGAGGTCTTGGCGATACGGGCGTCGGTCACGGGGCCCGGCACGGCTATCGTCATGGTCCAGGTCCGCCTGTCATTCCGTTCCAGCACCGGCCCGTTCCCGCGCCTGCCGGAGACGGTGCATCGGTCCACCCGGCCGGGACGCGGCCGGAAACGGACGTGTTCCGATCTTCCGCATTGGCAGCCTACCAACTTTGGCTTATCCGTGCCACCCGAACGGCAGCAGAGCCGGGGAGGCAGGCATGGGCGACCCGACCTGGATCACGACCGGCCCGGAGCGACCCGTTCCGGACCGGCGGTTCCGCTGGGTCGCGGCCACCGATCCCGTGAACGAACCCGCCCTGGACCGGCTGGAGCAGCAGCTTGCGGCGTTCTACGCCGGCAATCTGGACTATTTCACCCTGGAGAACGGCGATTTCACGAACTGGACGGAAGCCCGTGGTCCTTTCGGCCGGATCGTCTCCCTGACGGCCGGGCGGCGGGTGCTGGAGGTGGGCTGCGGCCTTGCCGGGATTCTGCGCAACCCCGGAGTGAGGGCGGCCGGGTACACGGGCTGCGACTTCCCGGCCGATCTCATGGCGGAGAATGCACGACGGTTCCCGGATGCCCGGTTCGTCCCGCTGGAGGTCCCCCGCAGGCTGCCCTTCGCGGACGCCGCCTTCGATCTTGTCTTCAGCGTCTTCGTCCTGGAACACGTCGTCTTCCCGCACCGCTTCCTTGACGAATGCCTGCGCGTCTGTGCGCCCGGCGGCCTTGTCATCGTGCTCTGTCCAGATTTCCTCGGCAGGGGCCTGTCGTCCTCCCAACGGTTCGGGTTCAGCCCCGGGACGGGGCGCGAGAAGCTGCGCCGGGGGCGGATCCTGGATGCGCTGGTGACCGGGTATGACGTGCGGATCCGCCTGAAGCGGCATGCGGCCCGGTTGCGGGATGCGGCCGGGGACGGCCCCGGATTCATGATCAATCTCGCCCCCAGGCTGTTCAGCGACCCGTTCCAGATCGATGTGGACGCCGTCCACCAGACCTACGGGCCGGAGATCGGCGCATGGCTCCGGCGCGGCGCCGACCTGATCGGAACTGATCCGGAAACGGCCGGGTACTGCCGGGAGAACGGGCTTCTCTTCGTTGAAGCGCGCAAGCGCGCGTGAGGTCTTCATTTTACGCTGTCCCGCCGCGGCCGCGCCTGCCACTCTGTCCATCCGCGCCGGTCTGCGGGCTGATGGAGTTACCCCGATGCCATCGCACCCGATCTATGCAGGCAGTTTCTACCGCTCCCAGTCCGGCGGGTCACTGGCATCGGCGCAGACCGTGGTTCCGCTGGTCCAGTCCTTCGTCGGGGCCCGGAGCGTGGTGGACATCGGCTGCGGGGTGGGGACATGGGCCGCGGAGTTCAGCCGGTCCGGCGCCGATGTCTTCGGCATGGACGGCCCCTGGGTGCCGCGGGATCAGCTCTGCATCCCCGCGGAGAACTTCCGGGACATTGATCTTCAGAACCCGCCGCTGCCGGACCGCCGGTTCGATCTGGCCGTCTGCCTGGAAGTGGCGGAGCATGTTCCGGAGACGGCCGCCGGAAGGCTGATCTCGTTCCTCTGCACGCTGTCGGACACGGTTCTCTTCTCCGCCGCCATCCCGTTCCAGGGGGGAAACGGGCATGTCAACGAACAGTGGCCGCTCTACTGGTATCATCACTTCCGCAGAAACGGCTTCGAGTGCTTCGATATCCTGCGGGACCGGATCTGGACCGACGGCACGGTCGAGTATTTCTACCGGCAGAACCTGCTTCTCTTCTGCAAGAACACCGGGCCGGACAGTGTCCATGCGAAGCTGCTGGCCGCAGGACATGCGGCGGGCGCGCCGCGGAACCTCGTGCATCCGGAGAATGGCGCCACCCTGGGCGCCACCAGCCTGGACAGCTTCTCGCTGAAGCTGGTGCTGGCGGCCCTGCCCCGGGTGGCCGCCGCGGCCCTCGCCCGGCGCTTCGGCAGGCATCCCGCCCGTATCTGACGGACCGGCCGCCTCAGCCGAGAGCGGGCAGCCCGGCCAGACTCCGCCACCGCCTGAGCCGGCGCCGCATCACGGTGAGCAGCGGCGCGTCCTCCTCCGCCCGCCGCAGCGCCTCCGCCCCGACGACCGCGCGCATCAGGGTGCGGTCGAGGTCCGCCGGATCGCAGGGGGCCAGCAGGGCGGCATAACGGTCGGGATCGGCGACCACGGCGTCGGGCAGGCCGTGCCCGGCGGGGACGACCCCCCAGACCATCCCGCCGCGCCCGAGCAGATCCGTCCCGGACCGCATGAGCCCGTCGATGTCGAGCGCTTCGAGCGCGGCCGTATCGATCTCGGCATGGGAGAAGTTGCGCACCTTGTCCAGGATGCGCTCCCTGTCCCCCAGATAGGAGAAATGCCAGCCGGCGTCGGGCAGGACGAGATGGCCCGGCGGCAGCGCGCCGTCGGCCGCGTCCAGGGCAGGACGGAGGTCCCGGGCCGCCTGGGCCGACCGGAAGCGGCCGAACGGCTGGGCCACCGACCAGAGGGCGTGGGACGCGATGCCGACCAGGTTCTGGTAATTGAGCCTGACATAGTAGAGGCGCATGCGCAGCCCGGCGGTCTCGAAGCGCGTGCCGCGCAGCTCCGCCAGGACGGAAGCCCGCGGGATTTCGTCCACGTCGGAGACGACGACGATGTCGTCGGGGGCCGCGTCGTGAAGACCGCGGGCGATGGCGTTGCGCTGGAACCTCTCGTTCACCCAGGGGTCGGGATCGCAGGGCATGTCGTCAACGACGACATGGGTGATCCTGTCGAGGTAGGGAGCGAACCGCGCCCGGTTGGCGGCGAAGACCAGATCCTTGGGGCGGCCGCGGAAGCTGTGCGTGGCCTCGACCAGCACGAAGCGATCGACCACCCCGGCCAGCTCGCGCAGGCGGATGTCCAGCACGTCCAGTTCATTGAAGAAGATGAAGCAGTCGATGAGGCGCGGCATGGACGTGTCCGGGCAGGGCGGGAGCTGGGACGGAGCGGTGCGGAGGCAGGGCGGGGTGGGCTCTGCCGTGCACGGGACGGTTCCGGGCGGGGACAGAATATCCGCCCGCCCGGCCGGCAGCACGCACAGAGTTGCGCCGGGCGGGGCGCAGGGAAAACCTCCCTTTACCTCCCGCATCGTTCAGGAAAAACGGTCCCCGGGGGTCGCCCCAGTCTTCGGATGGCGGTCCAGGCAGAATATCCACGTTGCAGAAAACATCCTGCCGAAGTAGATAAAGAGTACGAAGACTGCTCCGGCGCGTCAATCGGCGTGCCGCCGACGCTCTGCCGGACGCCGGAAATCCCCGATGCCGGAACTCCCCGATGCCGCATCCCCTCCGCATCTCGGTCGCCATGCCGGTCTACGAGGGCGACCGGCATCTCGGGGTCTGTCTGGACGGGATCGCCGCCCAGACCCGCCCGCCGGACGAACTGGTGATCAGCTACGATCCCTCCCGGGATGCCACATGGGAGACCGTGACCGGGTTCGCCGCGCGACATCCCTGGGCGCGGGTGGTGCGCAACCCGGACCGCCCCGGCATCTTCACGAACCTGAACACCGCGATCCGCCATACCAGCGGCGACCTGGTGCAGATCTTCTGCCAGGACGACATCATGCGGCCCGACCTGCTGGCCCGGCTGGAGGCCGCGGCCGGCCCTGCGCTGGGCCGGTTCTCCTTCTGCTTCTTCCGGGGCCATACCATCGACGACGGCGGCCGTGCCCTCGACCGGCCGCGCCACTATGACGGGCTGCCGAGCGGGCTCTACGACGGCGAGGCGGCGAACGAGCTGTTCATTCATTTCGGCTGCCTGCCCGGCAATCTCTCGACCGTCGCGGTGGACGGGGCGCTGGCGCGGAGCCTGCCGTTCCGCGACACGCTCAGCATGACGGCCGACTTCATGATGTGGCTGGATCTGGTGGCCCGCCGTCCCTTCCTGTTCCTGGACGAGACCCTGGTCGATCTGCGCGCCCATGCCGGCCGGGCGACCTTCGTCCTGGGCCGCGATCTGCGGATGATCGGGGAGGACAGGCCGATCCTGGAGACGCTGATCGGCCGTTCCGGGCGGCCCGGCCCGGCGCGCTCGGTGCTGCTGTCGCACCGGGGGGTGCAGTACGTGTCCTGGATCGGCCACGCCGCCCGCCATGGCGACTGGCCGGCGGCGCTGGCCGGCATCGCCCTGCTGCGCCGGAGCTGGGGGCTGTTCCCCGTGCTCTGGCGCTATCTGGTCCGGCTCGGCGGGCGGGCGGACCCGCTCGGCCTCGGGCGCCAGCGGCGCGACCTGATCCGCCGGCTGTCGGGCGGAACCTCGCACCCGGCCGGCCCCTCCTCGCCCTCCCTTCTCGACCATCGCGGACTCTGAAACCATGCGCCTTCTGATCTCCGGTGCCAGCGGCTTCATCGGCCGCAGCCTCGTCCGCCATGCCGCCGATGCCGGGCATCAGGTCCATGCGCTCGGCCGCCGGACGGTGCCGGAGCTTGCGCCCGTCCTTGCCGGGGCGGTGGTGAAGGACATCCTGGCCGTGACGGCGGCCGACATCCCCCCCGGCACGGACGCCGTCATCCATCTGGCGACGGGCAGTTCCGGCGACCGTGCACAGATCAACCGGACGGCGGTGGAGGGAACGCTCGTCCTGCTGGACGCCTGCCGCGCGGCGGGTGTGTCGCGGTTCGTCCATGTCAGTTCCCTGAGCGTCTATCCGGGCCTACCGGCGTCCGACCCGGCCCGGCTGGACGGCAGGGCACTGGAACCGTTCCCCGACCGGCGCGGCGTCTATGCCGAATCGAAGACCCTGGCGGACATCGCCGTGCAGGAGGCCGTCCAG
Source organism: Rhodocista pekingensis (assembly GCF_042665545.1). Lineage (NCBI taxonomy): Bacteria > Pseudomonadati > Pseudomonadota > Alphaproteobacteria > Rhodospirillales > Azospirillaceae > Rhodocista > Rhodocista pekingensis. Next base: position 21,298 of record NZ_JBHTCM010000024.1, read on the forward strand.
GCCGGCCGGCACGGCAGCATGGAGGTCGTGCTGGTCCGTCCGGGGCTGGTCTTCGGGACCGACATGGCCGGCGCCCTGGCGGGCACGGCCGTGGAACTGCCGCTGGGCATCGGTGTCATCACCGGACGGGGCGACGCGGCCGTGCCGCTCCTGGCCATGGACGATCTCTCGGCCGGGCTGACCGCCCTCTGCGCCCAGGCCGCGGAGCCCGGCCGGTTCCACAGTATCGACATCCTGTCCCCGCCGCTGCCGACCAGACGGCGGTTCCTGGCCTCCTATGCCCGCATGACCGGACGGCCCCGGTTCCGCATCGCCCTTCCCGCCTTCCTGGTCATGGCGGCGGCCTGGGTCCTGGAAGGGCTGTTCCGCCTCGGCGGCCGCCGGAAGGACCTGCCGCACAAGGTGCGCCGTCTCTACGCCTTCGACCCGGCGATGCTCGACAGCGCCTCCTTCTGGCGCAAGACGGGCGTCAGGCCGACGGGAACGGCGGAGAGCTGTCTGCGCCAGGCCCTGACCCTCGACCGGGATCCCGCCCCCGCCACAGGGGCCGACGCGGCCGCGCGCCTCCGGGCGGAGCGGCTGCTGGCCGTCGCCGCGACCCCGCTGGCGGGGGCCGGACGGGACCGGCGGCCGGTGATCCTGGTCGGCGCCGGCCGGATCGTGGAGGAGATGCACCTGCCCGCCCTGGCCGCCCTGCCGGTCAGGGTCGTCGGCGTGGTGGACACGATCCCGTCCCTGGCCGGATCGGTCGCCGCAAGGCTGCCAGGCGCGACGGCGTTCCCGGGCCTGGACGCGGTTCCGGCGTCCCTGCTGGAGGGCGCCACGGCGATCGTCGCCACACCCGGGGTCACCCACCCGACCCTGGGGGCCCGGCTGCTCCGGGCGGGCTGCGACCTCGTGCTGGAGAAACCGGCCTGCCTGGACCGGCCGGGGCTGGAGATGCTGCGGGCCGCGGCGGCGGATACCGGCCGGGCGGTCAGCATCGTCCAGAATTACCGGCTGCGTCCCAACACGGTGCGGCTCTGGCGCTTCCTGGCGGAGCACGATCCCGGCGCGCCGGTGCGTGCGCGGGTGGTGTTCCACACCGGCCGCATCCTGAACGAGCCGGCGCGCTGGGCCCACCGGGAGGTGACCCACCGGGTGCTGCTGCTGGAACTGGGGCTGCACTTCCTGGACATCGCGGTGCAGATCACCGGCCCGGTCACGGACGTGCGCGCCGTGGACCGGGTGCTGCGCCGGGACGGGTCGGCCGTCGTTTCCGCCGTCGGGCTGTGCGCCACCGCATCGGGCGCCACGCTGGGCTTCGAGCTGGACGCGACGGGAACCGCGACCCGCACCCGGATCGAGGTCGAGTTCGAGCGCGCCGCGGTGGTGCTGGACTTCTTCCCCGAGGGATTCCGCATCCTGCCGCGCCGCGGCAATCCCGTGGACGATGGCTGGTCCGCGGCCGGGAGGCTGGCCGGCATGGCATGGCAGAGGCTGTTGCCGCGCAGCGGCGGGACGGCGCGGCGCGCCCTGCCCCATGCCAGGATCCTGGCCGACCATCTGCGCCGGAGCGCCGGCACGTCCGCCGCGCCCCCGTCACCCTTCGCGCTGGAGGAGATCGGCACGACGATGGAGTCGCTGCTGCTGCTGGCCGACGCGATCTATCCGGCCGACGGCTCCCGCTCGAAGACCAGCACGGTGTGAAAGCTCCAGACCCGGGCCGACGCCACCGCGCACAGCAGCCGGTAAGCCAGCCGCTTGACCGGCGAGCGCGGCCAGAGCCGCCAGTCGTGCCGCTGGCGCAGCCGGTACCCCAGCGGCCCGGCCGTCCGGAGCAGCACCTCGGTCCCGACATCGGGATCAACCAGCCACATGTGCCGGTGCCCGTCGGGTTTGCCGACCTGGGCCAGACTCTGCTCCGGCGGGCAGCGGCCCCGCAGGAAGGCGAGCCGCCGGACCCCGTTCATCTCGTTCGGCAGACTGACGACCACATAGCGCGGACGCCGCGCGCAGGCCTGGACGAACAGGCCGGTGAAATCCCGGGTATGCTCCAGCACGTCCAGCAGCAGGACGGCGTCGAACGGTTCGTCCGGCACATGGTCGAAGGCCGACTCCCCAGGCTTCATGTAGATGACATTGTCGGCCCGGACCGGGACCCGCAGACCGGCATCGGCGTCGATGCCGAGATAGCGGACCCCCGCCGGCAGATGCAGCCGGACGATCCCGTCCCCGCACCCGATGTCCAGCACCGACCGGACATCGGCCAGTGCCGCCAGAATCCGTCCGGCCACGACAGGGGCCTTCTTGGCCTCGACCGGTGTATCGATGACCGCATCCGTGCCCGGCACCGCCTGTCCCTCCCCAGCACAGGCCCCCGGCAGTCCCCGCTTGAGACGGCCTCCATCCGCCTGATACCTTTGTCCTTTCTTTAGCATGGCGACCGCCGGGCGGCGACCGGGAACAGGACATCCGATGGACGACGGGCTCCCCGCCCCCGAGATTCCGGCCGTCCCGTCGGCGGCCCGGCTGCCGGTCACGGTGGTGATCCCGACCCGGAACGAGGAACGCAACCTGCCCGCCACCCTGGGGACGCTGGGTGCCTTCGCCGAGGTGGTCGTCTTCGACAGCCACAGCACCGACGGCACGGAACAGATCGCCCGGGAGTGGGGCGCCCGCTTCCATCAGCGGGTCTTCGACAATTTCGCCGACCACAAGAACTGGGCCCTGGACAATCTGGAGTTCCGGACCGACTGGGTTCTGCTGCTGGATGCCGACGAGCGCATCGGGCCGGATCTGCTGGCGGAGATCGCCGCCGCCATCCACGGTGACCGGCCGGAGGTGGCCTTCGCCATCCCGCGCAGGAACGTGGTGGACGGGGTCTTCCTGCGCCGGGCCGGGATGTATCCGGACTATCAGATCCGCCTGATCCGCCGGGGCCGCGCCCGCTACGAACGGCGGCTGGTCCATGAGCACATGCTGGCCGACGGCCCCGTGGGCTTTCTCGCCAGTCCGCTGCGGCACGAGGATGGCAAGGGCATCCGCCGCTATCTGGAGCGCCATGTCGCCTATGCGGAGATGGAGGCGGTGGAGGCCTTCATCGACCTGCACAGGCCCGCGGCGGACCTCGGGGCCCACGCCCTGCCCGGCCCCATGGCGCGGCGCCGGAGGCTGAAACACTGGTCGTACCGGCACCTGCCGCTACGCTTCCTGTGGGTCTTCGCCTATGTCTACGTGGCGCGGCTGGGCCTTCTGATGGGGCGCACGGGGCTGAAATACTGCCTGCTGCGGGCCTTCTACGAGTTCAAGGTGGACCTGTTCCTGGCCGAGTTGAGGAACGGCGCCAGCCCCGTCGCGCAGACCTACCGCGATCTCATCCTGGAGCGTCTGGGCAGATGCCCGCCGGACTGGGAGCGGCGGTGACGGCGGAGCGCCGGCGGTTGGCGAACAGCATGTCGGCCTGCACGCTCCGCCCCTCCCGGTCGGTCGAGAGATTGTAGACGCCGGCGAGATCGAACCCCCGCTCGTGCAGGTCCGCGATGATGACCGGCGCCAGCGGCTGTCCTTCGTAGAGCGGCAGGAAGGAGACCTCGGCATAGACATGGTCCACTGCCGCCAGCCCTCCGGCGAAGCCGCGGATCACCTCCAGCTCGAAGCCCTGGACGTCCAGCTTCAGCAGGACCGGCCCGGTCAGCGCGGCCGGCCGCAGCACGGCATCCAGGCGGTGGACCGGAACGGTCCGGACGCCGACCTCGTCCGTGCCGGCGAAGGTCCGTTCCTGCACGGGGGAGATGGGCAGCAGGCTGGAACTGTCCAGCCGCCGGGAGAGGTGGATCGTCGCGTTCCCCTCGGCGGAGCCCAGCGCATGGCGACAGAGTTCGATGGCCGGGTCGCCGGCGAAGAGGCGTTCGTAGCGGTCGGCGGGTTCCGCCAGCGGCTCGAACGCCACGATCCGGGCGGCGGGATGCAGTGTCCGCACCAGCAGGGAGAACTGCCCCACATTGGCGCCCACGTCGATCAGCGTGCCGACGGGCAGGGCACGGATCGCCGCCTCGTGCTCCACCGCCGCGGCGACGCCGGCCGCCAGCCCCCGCCGGTATCCCGGGCGGGAGAGCAGGCGCAGCAGCTTCGCGGCACGGCCGGGCAGACCCGTCACTCCGCTTCGCATCGCTCCGCTCCCCCCGCAGGGCCGGGGAACCGGCGGCACGGCGTCTCGATGGTTTCCCGGAAGACGGCACAGCTCCGGTCGCCGTAGTCGCGCCAGCCGCCGATGTGCCGCACCCGATCGACCGCGGCGGCGGACAGGCCGTGCCACAGTTCCGAGTCACGGTACAGCCTGAGGAGACGGTCCGCGATGGTCTCCGGGCTGCGGGCCGGCACCACGAACCCGTTCACCCCCTCCTGCACCAGATCCGCCCCGCCCACGTTCCGGGAGACGATGACCGGGCAGCCGCACGCCATCGCCTGGGAGACGACCAGACCGAACCCGTCTTCGATCGACGGCAGGACGAAGGCGCCCGCCGCGGAGAACTCATGGACCAGGTCGGACCAGGACAGGGCACCGCGCCAGTCGAACGGCACGCCGGCCCGGGCCAGCAGATGGTCGGTCTCCGGCGTCTTCCCGCCGACCAGCACCAGCCTGGCCCCCGGGATTCCGGCCAGCCGGACGGCGGCGAACAGATCGTGCAGCCCCTTGCGTACCGAAAGGCCGCCGACGAACAGGATGCGGAATTCCGGCGCCCGCGGAGCCACCCGGCGGAAGACGCCGAGGTCGACCCCGTAGGGCACGACGGCCAGCTTGCCCGGCGCCACGCCCTCCGTGACGAAACTGTCCCGCACCACGCCTGAGGGGACCGTGATCCGGTCCGCCAGTTCATACTCCTCCAGCTCCCGCTCGATCACCCGGCGGTCGATGCCATGCCAGGGCAGCCCCACCCGTTCGAACTCCTCCGCCAGGAGGCGGTCCTGGAACCGGATATGGGTCGATCCCCGGTCGCAGACATAGGCGATGCCACGGCGCCGCGCAGCCTTGCCGGTCGCCACCCCGGATCCCGACAGCACGCTGACGAGATCGCAGTCGGGCAGGGTGCGCGCGACATGCCCGTCCAGCGTCCGGTGGGCGAGAAGGGCCATCTCCCGCTCTGCCGGGGATGGCAGCAGGCCGTAGCGGAGCAGCGCCATGTAGGGTGTCTGGACCCAGGGGAAGCTGCGGATCAGCGCCGGATCGACGCCCGTCTCCCGCAGCTTCCCGCGCGGATAGCCCGTGAAGACGGCCGCGAGATGCCCCCGCGCCTGGAGCTGCGCCGCCAGATCGAAACTGTGGAAGCGGGCGATGGTGGAGACGGTGATGCGCATCGGAACGGATCGGGAGGGCCGGCGGCGAGGCCCGGCCTGGAGCGGCATCAGTCTATCCCCGATCACCGGCCGCCGCCCACCCCGCATCGCGGGCGGATGCCGCCGACAGGGAGGAATAGAGCGCACGCAGTGCCGCCCCGTGGGCGGAGAAGGAGAAGCTGGCGCGCGCCGCATCCAGGCCACGCGACGACAGATCCCCCCACCGGTCGACATCCGCCAGCAGGGCGCCGACGGCCACGGCCACGGGTCCGGGCCGGGGCTCGACAACCAGCGCCGCGCCGGCGTCGGCCAGGGGGGCCGCCACCCCGCAGTCGGGCGACAGCAGCACCGGCACGCCCCGGGCCAGCGCCTCCACCGCCGCCATGCCGAAGCATTCGTAGGCGGACGGCATGCAGAGCAGGTCGATCCCCGCCAGGAAGCGGTCCTTCGCCCCGCCGGTCACGAAGCCGCGCCAGTCGATCCGGCCGGCCACGCCTTCGGACCCGGCCAAGGCCCGCAGGCCCCGTGCCACCCCGTCCTCGCCGTCGCCCGCGACGGTCAGGGTCACCTGCGGCGGCAGCAGGGCCAGGGCCCGGATCAGCACGCCCAGATTCTTCTTCGGATGGATGCGGCCGAGAAAACCCAGCCGCAGGGTGCCCCCCTCCGGCCGCGGCCGGTCGGGAACCGCCATGCCGTCGTCCACGACGGCATGGTGGATCACGAGCCCCCGCGCCCGCGCCGACGGGGATGCACTGTCCCGCCGCTCCAGGCCGGAGGAATAGACGATGGCGGCGCAGCGTGCCTCGTACCTCCGCTTCAGCAGATGCTTGGCGATCCGCAGGGGCGCGGCCCGGGCATGGGACAGGTCGTAGCGGGTCAGTCCTTCGTGCGGGCTGAGAACGAAGGGCAGGCCGGCGGCCCCCGCCGCCGCCATCGCCGCCAGGGTCGCATGGGTCCAGGCGCCGTGCGCGTGCAGAAGGTCGTACCCGGACGCCTGCCGCCGCAGATGCCGGGCGAGGTCGGGGCTGACCCCCAGGCTGCGCGACAGGGCCGGACCCAGCCGCAGCAGCGGCACGCAGCGGACGCCGACGCCGCCCTCCCTCAGCAGACGGACCGCGGGGAAGCGCATCGCCTCGTCCGGGTCGGGCGCGGGAAAGACAAGATCGGTGGGCACGCCCGCAGCGACCGCGGCGACGGCCGAGGTCACGGCGGAAACGGACGGGCCGCCGAAGGCAGGATCGAGCCCGCCGATCACACGCAGCACCCGGGGACCGGTCACGGCACGCGCCTGCGCGCGAGAAGGAAGGTGGAACCGGGGTCGTCCCGCACGCCGTCGTCGGCCAGCACCGCCAGGATGCGCCGCGACAGCGCCCGGTAGACGCCGCTGGAGAACAGGGACACGGGTCGCCCGGTCAGCCGGGACAGCAGCGTCGCAACCGCCAGCGCGGCCACGTAGCCGTAATGGTAGAAGCGCCAGAAGCCGCGATGCTGCGGAACGCCCCGGACGACATCGAAGCCGGCGTCCCGCAGCAGATCGCGCGCCGTATCGCCCGTGTAGTGGCGGAAATGGCCGATCAGCGATTCGTATTCCGGCCAGTAGTGCGTACCGGGAACGCTGAACAGCAGATAGCCGCCCGGCCTGACGATCCGCGCCAGTTCCCGCACCGCCGCCCTGTCGTCGCGGACATGCTCCACCACCTCGAAGCAGAGGGCGAGGTCGGCCTCGCCATCGCCCACCGGCAGATCGGGAAAGCCACCCCGCTCCAGCCGGACACCCGGACGCCCGGCATGCAGCCGCGCCGCCAGGGCCAGGGTCGCCGGGCTGAACTCCACCCCCCGATAGGCGGTGGCGGCGGGCAGATGGACGGCGACGGCAGCCAGACCGCAGCCCACATCGACGACCGTCGCCTGCCGGTCACCGAACAGCCGGGCCTGGATGTCCGCCACGGTCCGGAAGCGCCAGAGGTTCCGCACGTCGCTCCGGTACTTCTCCACGTCCGCGTCCGTGAAGAAGGTGTCATAGAACGCCTCCTCGGTGCTGAAACGCTCGCGCCGGCGCTTTGCGAGGCGCAACAGGGCGAGGTCGAGCTGATCCAGCAGTCCGGGGCGTCGGGCGGTCGTCATCGCTCCTCGCTGGGCACGGAGACGGTGCCACTATGCCATGGTCCCGCCACCGGTGGTATGCCGCTCAGGACCCGGCCGTCATCGACCGGAGCAGGGCGGCCGGCAGGCGGTCGGGGAAGTACCGCACCCGCCGGATGTGGCCGAACAGTGCGTGGGCAAGGCCCGAGGTCTGCGATCCCAGGGTCATGCGGGAGATCTCGGCGGCCACCACGGGGACGGTCGCGGTCACCACCGGACCACCGTCCAGGCAGAAGGCCACGCCCTGCCGCGACCAGGCCGCGGCCACCCGGGAAGGGGTCAGGCCCGCGATGGCGTTGGCGGGGACAAGGCTGCTGCGCTGAACGCCCCCGGCATTCATGTCATAGGCGATCAGCCCGGCCGCCCAGCGATAGACGCTGTGGCGCTCCGATGCCGTCCCGTCCGATACGGTCATGAGATACTGTGCCGGGGCGAAGCCAGCGCCCGGGCGGATGTCCATGATCCAGGTCCCGGCCTCCTGCCGGTGCCAGGGGCCGAGCAGGACGCGGACCTCGTCCGCCTCCCGGCGCGCGGACGCCCCGGGCAGCGTGGCGATGGGGGAGGACGCGAAGACGCCGTCCTCGCACTGGTACCATTGCGGCTGCCCCTGCACGGTGACGGTCAGGGAGCCCGGCGCCGGGAGCGTCAGCGTCAGCGGCACGCCGGGCGCGGCGGTCCCGGCGGCGGCGCCCGTCACCGCGAGACTTCCCCCGGAACCGACCGACAGGGTGTAGCTGCCCGCAGGGAGTGACACCGTGCGGGTCGCCGGCGCGAAACTGTCGGGCAGGAAGTTCGTGCGGGCGCCCTCGACCAGCAGCCCCAGGGGCTTCCCGGTCGCCGGGTCGTGGTCGAAACGGGGAGCATCGGCGGGGCTCGACACGATCCGCCCGGCGGCATCGACGCACCGTGCCGCGGACCCGCGCAGGAACGAGACCGCGGCCGGCAGGCCGGCCGCGAAATCCCAGTCGCAGGCCGGGCGAAGGACCGCCGACGGGACCGCCCCGAGGCGGAGACCGGCCAGCATCAGACCTTCTCCGAAACGTAGAGCCGGCAGTCAGTGTCGGCACGCACCGCCGCGATGTGCGTCGCCCCCTGGCCATGGGCATCGGCGATGGCGATGTCGTAGTAGATGCCGAAGGGGAAATAATGGTCGGCGCTGCCCGCCACCACGTCGGCAGCGCCGAAACTGACGAAGCAGGGCCCCGTCGCATAGAGGCTGACGACCCGGGTCCCGCGATCGAAGGCGACGGCGTTACGGGTGCTGGTCGCCCCGACCATGAGCGTGTGCGCCCCACCGGGGCGGAGGCGCAGGACGTTGAGGGGCCTGCCGTCGGCATCGAGGGGCATGAGCGTGTCCACGACTTCTCTCCCGGTCATTGGTCCTATACATGGCTTTTATTCCTATTATTGATCCCCTGTCAAGACCCCTGCCCGCCCTGGTCCGGACCGGCGGACGGGTGTACCTTCCGGGGGTGCCCGATCGGGGGATCCATGCGACTGCTGCTGCTGACCCTGAACCACCACCCCGAGCCGACCGGCATCGGCAAGTACAACGGAGAGATGGTGGCGTGGCTGTCCGCCCGCGGGCATGAGGTAACCGTCGTCTGCGCGCCGCCCTACTATCCCTTCTGGCGGGTGCAGCCTGGCTATCGGGCCTGGGCCTACCGCCGCGAGATGCTGGACGGTGCGACGGTCATGCGCTGTCCCCTGTGGGTGCCGCGCACCCCCGGCGGCTTCCGGCGGCTGCTCCATCTGCTGTCCTTCGCCGTCTCCACGTTTCCCGTGATGGTCGCAAGAGCCGTCGCGTTCCGGCCGGATGTCGTCATGGCGATCGAGCCGCCGCTGGCGGGAGCGCCCGCGGCGCTGGCCGCCGCCTTCCTGTCGCGGGCGGTGGGGTGGCTGCATGTCCAGGACCTGGAGGTCGATGCCGCCTTCGACCTCGGCCTGCTCGGGCACGGATGGCTCCGCCGCTCCGCCCTCGCGGTGGAGCGGACCCTGCTGCGGCGGTTCGCGGTCGTCAGCACCATCGCCCCCCGCATGGCCGAGCGTCTGGCCGCCAAGGGCGTGCCCGGGGAGCGGCTGCACCTGTTCCCGAACTGGGTGGACACGGCGGCGATCCGGCCGCTGGACGGCCCCAGCCCGCTACGGCGCGAGGTCGGGCTGGGCGACGACGACGTGGTCGCCCTCTACGCCGGCAATCTCGGGCGCAAGCAGGGGCTGGAGATGCTGATCGAGGTCGCCCGGCTCCTGGCGGACAGGCCACGCCTCGTGATCTGCATCGCTGGCGAAGGCCCCGCCCTGCCCGCCCTGCGCGAGGCGGCCCGGGGACTGGCGAATCTCCGCTTCCTGCCGCTGCAACCGGTGGAACGGCTGAATGACCTGTTGAATCTGGCGGATATCCATCTGCTGCCGCAGCGGGCGGATGCGGCCGATCTCGTGATGCCGTCCAAGCTCAGCGGAATGCTGGCCAGCGGGCGGCCGGGCATCTGCGGCTGCGCCCCGGGAACGCAGTTGTACGACGCCATCGCCGGCTGCGGGATCGCCGTGCCACCGGGAGACGCCGGCCGCATGGCGGACGCCCTGGCGGCCCTGGCGGACGATGCCGGTCTGCGCCGGACCCTGGGGGCCGCCGCCCGGCGCGCGGCAGCGGAGCACTGGTCGAAGGACGCCGTGCTGGGCCGGTTCGAGAAACTCCTGAGGCGGTCGGCCCGCAGCGGCCCGGTTCAGTCCTTGTAGTACTGGCTGTAGCGGCTGTAGTAGTAGCCGTGGTCGCCGTAGCCGTATTTCGCCTGCTGCCGCACATTGACCATGCTCAGCACGGTGCCGATCACCGGGACATTGTACTTGCGCAAGGTCCGGATGGCGGTGATTGCGAAATCCCGGGGAGTTTCGGCCCAGCGCAGCACGAACAGGCAGGCATCGACGTAGCGCGAGACCGAGATGGCATCCGCCACGGCCATGACCGGCGGCGTGTCGATGATGACGTAGTCGTAGACATCGGCGCATCCCCGGACGAACCGTTCCATCTGCCGGGAGGCCAGCAGATCCTGGGGGTTCGGCGCCTTGCTCTGGGCCACGACATAATGCAGGTCGGTACGGGTATCCACCCGGATCACCTCCTCCGGTGACCGGTCCCCGATCAGCAGCTCCGAGAGGTCGCCGGAGTGGCCGTTCCCGGCGAGGGCGGAGCCGATGCGGGGACGGCGCAGGTCGGCATCGATGAGCAGGACCTTGTTCCCCGACGAGGCGAGGGAGCGGGCCAGGGAAAGGCACAGGGTGCTCTTGCCTTCGCCGGGCACGGCCGAGGTCACCATGATGACCTTCGGCGGGCTGTCCACGTTCGAGAAGTGGATCGCCGTCCGCACGGTCCGCATCGCTTCCGAGAAGCTGGACAGCGGTTTGGTCAGCAGGAACTCCTCCGGCGGCGGCGATCCCCGTTTCAGGGCCGGCACCACCGCGAGCACCGAGGTGTCCGTCTGCGCCTCGACATCCTCCGCCAGACGGAAACCGCGGTCGAGACGCTCGATGGCGAAGGCGAGACCCATGCCGAGCAGCAGGCCGAACCCCAGGCCGAACATGGCGATCAGGCTCTTGTTCGGATAGGAGGGGGCCGCCGGCACGACGGCGTTGGAGATCAGACGGGCATCGGAGGTCTGGAGGTCTTTCTGCTCGGTCGTCTCCTTGAAGCGACCCAGGAAGTTCTCATAGAGCAGGCGGTTGGCCTGCGCCTCACGCTCCAGTTCGCGGAGTTTGACCTCCGCCTGGAGGCTCACCCCCGACTGCGACTGGAGCTGGTTCAGGCTCTGCTGGAGGCTGGCCTCCTTCGCCCGGGCGACCTGGAGATCGTTGGCGAGGCTCTGGACGATGCGCCGGGCCTCGTCACGCAGCTTCTCCTGGATGTTGCGGATCTCGGCCTGGAGATTGATCATCGTCGGATGCCGCGGCCCGTAGCGGGTCGCCAGTTCCGCCTCGCGGCGGCGCAACTGGCTCTCCTCCTCCCGGAGCCGCTGGATGAGCGCCGAGGTCAGGGCTTCGGAGGTCGCGGCGCCGCGCGCATCCGCCTGGAGCAGGGTCTGGGCACCGCGCAGGCGGGCCTCCGCCTGGGTGCGCTCCGTGCGGGCGATGACGAGCTGGGAATTGATCTCGGCAAGCTGCTGGGCAGTGACGGTGCCCCCCCGCGCCTCGACCAGGTTCTGCTCCTCGCGGTAGCGGGTGACCGCCTCCTCGGCGATCCTGACCTGGTCGCGGAGTTCGCCCAGACGGGAGCTGAGCCACTCGTTGGCGCGCCGGGTCGCCTCGTACTTCGCTTCGAGCTGATCGACCAGATAGGTGTCGGCATAGGCGTTGGCCAGCTGTGCCGCCCTGAGGGGATCGCGCGAGGTGTAGCTGATCCGGATGGAGAAGGAGCGGCCGTCGTTGCTGGTGCGCAGGCCGGCCCGCACCTCCGTGATGATGCGCTCGCGCAGTTCCGCCCGACGCTCCTCCTCCGTCTGTGGCTCCGCCGGCCCCTGGGCGCCGGCGCCGACCAGTCTGACGAGGGAACGGAACCAGCCGACAGGATCGACATAGCTGAACAGGGAGTGCGGCAGCGGGGCGGTCCCGTTGAAATCCGGGGCGTTCAGCAGGTCCAGCCGGTCCGTGACCTTGGCGGCCATGACGCGGGAGGAGATCACGTCCATCTCGCTGCGCACGACGGCGGCCTCCGGACGCAGCCCCGAGACGACCGCTTCGACATCCACCACCTGGGTGCGGCGCATGTCGAGCATGACGACCGCTTCCGCCGTGTAGCGGGCCGGAAGCTGGTAGGCGATGACGACGGAGACAAGGATCGAGAACAGGAGCGCGCAGAGGATGACCAGCCAGCGCCGCATCAGGATGCGGATGATCAGCCTCAGTTCTTCATCCGCATTGGTCCTGGCGGCCGGTCTGGCCAGATCGGGTCGGTCAACTGCCTCTGGCGACATTACGGCGTTCCTGTTCCAGATGTCGGACGGCACCGGGGTCTGATCATCGACGGGGACCGGTGCGAGGGGGACCGGGAGCGGCCGGCCTAGAACAATCGCTCCGGAATGCGGATGATGTCGCCGGGCAGCACCTCGGTGGCTTCCGACGCCAGCTCCTCATCGTTGCTCCGGCCCCCGCGCAGGATCACGATACGGTCCTTCCGGGCGCGGTAGGTGTATCCGCCGGCCAGGGCCACGGCGTTCAGCACCGTCATCCCGTTGACATAGGCATAGCTTCCCGGCGAGTTGACCTCGCCCAGAATGAAGAAGGGCCTGTAGTTCATGACCTCGACGCTGACCCGGGGGTTGACCAGATAGCCGTCGGCCAGCTTGTCGGCGATGGCGCGTTCCAGCTCCCGCGGGGTCAGGCCGCCGGCCTTGAGCTGGCCGATCAGGGGCAGCGAGATGATGCCGGCCCCTTCGACCTCGAACTCGCCGGAGAGGTCAGGCTCGGCGAAGACGGCCACACGGAGCTTGTCACCGGAGCCGAGCCGGTACTCCGCAGCCGATGCCACAGGTATGGTCGCCCCCAGGAACAGGACTGGCAGGAAGAACAGAATCAGGAGCCCGCGGAACAGATCCGTCCGCCCCCGTCCCGACCGCATGAGGATTTCCAGCATTGTTCCCGACCAAGGCTCCGCAAGACCTGATCACGTTACCACGGAATCGCGTCGAATCTCCATCGGAGCGCATTCAGAACTGAGACAGGAAGCGACAGGAAAGGAGCCGGTGGATCAGGCGTGTTTCACTTGTGGGCACCCTCCGGCAGCCCTGCCCGGGCGATCCCGCGCCCGCGCAAGGGGGCCGACGATCCGGCCGACCGGAAGAGCGCACGCCGGACGGGCGCGCGCCGCACGGGAACGACAGCCGGCGCCCGGGGCGGAACGCAGTCCGGCCGGGGCGCCGCAGTTCAGAGAGCCGCCGTCAGGTTGAGGAAGAAGATGTTGCGCGTATAGTCTGCGCCGACCACATTGACGTCGCGGTCGGTCATACGGTAGCCGAGTTCCGCGGAAAAATTCCGGTTGATCAGATACTTGGCGCTGGCGCCCAGGCCGACCACGTCTTCCTGGCGGGTAATGCCCTTGTAATCGTTGTCAATGTAGGACGCGAAGCCGGACAGGATGAGATTGCGCATCAGTTCGTGATCGACCTGGACCCGGTAGAGGCTGGCGATGAAGGACGAACTGCCGGCCTGCGTCGTCTCCTCGGTGGTGTTGGAGACGGTGAAGGTCAGCGTCGTCAGGGCCGTGGCATTCCAGGTCAGGTTGGCGCCGTAGGTGAAGCCGGTGGCATCGTCGAGCAACGGGTCGTCGTAGGACTGGCTGCGGTAGCCGACGAACAGCTCGCCGGTCGTGATGCCGCCCAGATCGAGATCCACACCGGCCGTCAGACGGTACCCGTCCGAATCACGCAGCGGATTGCTGTCATAGCGCCGCCAGTTGTAGGCGGCCTGAATGAAACCGCGGGCGTTCGGTGTCGTCTCGTAGCTGACGCGGGCGGTGGCGCCGTATTCCTCGCGGTCACGGTTGTCCTGATCGATGATCTGGGTGCCGACGCCGGCGACATCGTCGAAGTCGAAGTTGCGGTAGTCGCCGCTGACGCGGAAGCCCAGGCGGGCCAGGGAGCGCTCGAACCCGGCGCCCAGGGTGATGAGATCGTACTCGGTCGGCTCGCGTCCGCCGGCATCGTTGGGCGAACCGCGCTCCTCATGCCGGCGGGCATAGCTGCCGTCGGCGCGCGCCGTGGTGCCGCGGGCAATGTCGATCCGGCCGTCCAGACCGACCAGATAGTCCTCGTAATTCTCTTTCTCATTATCCTGGTAGCGACCGATATCGGCGTCGGCCAGGAAATTGAGCGCGTGATTGTTCCAGTTCGACCGGACCCTGACGGATGGCGACGCGACCAGGATGTAGTCGTCGACCTCATTCTCCGAAGCGAAGATGTTGTCGTCATACTGGCCGGCGAGCTTCAGCGACGGCATCACCATGAAGCCCCCGGCGCGGACGCCCGCGGCATCGTAGTCCGGCCGCCCCCGGTTGAGCACCGGGACACCCCGCGCATCTTCCTGGGCGACCGCGGTCACCGGAAGCGCGCTGGCCAGAACGGATACAGCGGCGGCGAGTTTGACTGCATTGCGCATCAGGGCCACCCATATCGTGGAGTGTTCGGGTATGAGATGCCGTCCAAAATGGTCAGCACGGTCGAGGACTTACCCCGTTCGTAACACCGGACGCCTGATTTCTCAAGAGTAGAGCTTTGTGCGGACTCTTTCCGGCTGCGATTCCGGCAGAGATGTTTTTTCCGATCCCGCTCAAGGAGCGAAAAAGAGCAGGAGACAAGGGTGCGGAGGAACTCGATCCACCTGCCCGTTCCGGCACGCCCGCAGGACGAAGACCTGTCGCAGAGTAGGGAGAACACGGCCCCGCAAGCCCGACTCGGCGCCTCCCATGTCATGGCCGCCCGCAAACGTCGCATCAATTTCGATTGCGTTTCCAAACGGACAGGGTCCGGAGCCTTCCGGACCGGCCTCGTCTGCGCGCCCGGCCGCTGCCGGCCGCCGTCACTTTTTCAGTCCCGCGGGGGATCTGATCGCGGCGGAGGCACGCGAAAACTTTGTCAACCGGAAAGCCGGTGGCATAATAAAGGCATAAAACAAATAAATAACAACAGAACTTAACAATGGCATACATCACGAAGTTTTCAACACTTGATCTCCTGCCATATATACGATTTTAATTTTAACGCCAGAACCAGAAAGGTTGACTTTGATATTTTTCAGAACTTTCATAAGAAGTTTTTCTTTACCACATCGTGAACCAAGAGTGTATTTGCCAATTTTCCTGACAGAAAGAATAATCTTCGACCGGCGGACTTGGTCGATAATTCCATATAGGAAAAATGGGATTTAATGAATTTTTAGGGAAGTTTCTTGCTTCCTTTGTCCTGGTGATGTACCCCTCCCGGACATCCGGCGTTAAGCCGGGGTTAACAGTGTTGAGCCACCGTGACGACGGCTGCCCCGGAAAAGGATTCCGAATCCGCTGCCCGGCGTCCCTCCCGCTGGAGCAAGCGGGCCGTCCAGGTTGTCTTCCAGAGTTCCGATCTGACGATCATCATTGCGGCCGCCCTCGCGGCGGTCAGCCTTCGCTTCGGCCAGTCGGAACTGCCGGACGATTATGCCGTCCTGGTTGCCCTCGGCGCCTTCGCCTTCCTTTTCCTCGGCCCCATGTTCCGGACCCACCGGCTGGAGAGCATGAGCGATCCGGTGACCGCGGTGAGACGCGTCGCCAGCAGCTGGGGGCTGGCCGTCCTGCTGGTGATCGCGCTCAGCTTCGCCGCCAAGACGAGCGGCCAGTATTCACGCATCTGGCTGGGGTCCTGGGCGCTGCTCGGCTTCGTCGCCCTTGGTTCGGCGCGACTGTTCTACCGCCATGTGCTGACCTGGCTGCGCGAAACAGGCCGGCTCTGCGGCCATTCCGTGCTTGTGGGGCCGGCTGACCGGATGGAGGCCCTGTTGCCCTATCTGTCGGACCGGGAGAATGCGATCCTGGCCACGGTCGCCGTTGCACCCGACAGGGGGGGCGATGGCGGAAACGGGCCGGGTGCGGGGGCGCCCGACCTGCGCGATGCCGTGCGCGAGATCGCGGTCCTCTGCACCCGGCACCGGATCGACCAGGTCCTGCTGGCACCGCCGCTGGACGACGATATGGCCCTTGAAGCCTATGTCGGGGCGACCCGCTTCCTGCCCGTCGCGGTGAAGATACTGCCGCCGCCTGGGGTGCTGCGGCGGCGCAGCGACTTCGGCCTGACCGACGATCCGGCGGTCATCACGGTGGCGCGGCCGCCTCTGGCGGACATGGACCGGACGATCAAGCGCCTCTTCGACATCGTGGTGGGAAGCCTCCTGCTGGTGGCTCTGTCACCCCTGCTGCTGCTGCTGGCGGCGCTGATCCGGCTGGACAGTCCCGGTCCGGCCCTGTTCCGGCAGCGGCGCGGTGGCTTCGGCAAGGCCAGCTTCACCGTGCTGAAGTTCCGGACCCTGCATGTCGCGGAGGACGGGACCAGGCCGCTGCGACAGGTCACCCGGGGCGACCCGCGCGTCACCCGGACGGGACGGTTCCTGCGCGCCAGCAGCCTGGATGAACTGCCGCAGCTCATCAACGTGTTGCGGGGTGAGATGTCGCTGGTCGGTCCGCGGCCGCACGCGCTGGTGCATGACACCGCGTTCAGCGAGCAGGTCGAAAGCTACATGGCGCGCCACCGGGTCAAGCCGGGCATGACGGGGCTGGCCCAGGTGACCGGCCTGCGCGGCGAGGTCCCGGACGTGGAGACCTTGCAGCGCCGCATCGAGCAGGATCTGTACTACGTCGAGAACTGGTCGCTGGCCCTGGACATCAAGATCCTGGTCCTCACCGCGATCAAGCTGGCGGGGCGGGACGTGTACTGAGAATCCCTGCCAGCACCACTCCTGAACGAACGGGCTGAGGGATCTTGCATGGCGTGGAGAGGGAGGCGCTCCGGGGCGCCTCCCTTCTGTCCGCGCCATACGGCCTAAGCGAGCCAGAGTCCCGTGTCGGCGGCGGTGGCGATGCGGTTTTCGCCGATGCCCCAGACGAGCCAGTGGCGCAGAGGGTCGATGCCGGCGGCGGCGACATCGGGGTTGCGCTCCAGATAGGCGGAGAGGTCGAACC
>NZ_JBHTCM010000025.1:0-160672 GCF_042665545.1 Rhodocista pekingensis
CTGCCGGCCACGTTGTTGCGGTAGTAGGCCAGCGGCCGCGCCACGGACTCCGGCACCACCAGACTGGCCGCGAAATGCATCACCGACGTCACCGCGTGCCGGCGCAGCACCGCCACCACCAGCCCCCGGTCCAGGGTCGAGCCCGCCTCGAACGCCACACCCGCCGGCACCGCCTCCCGCACCCCCGTCGAGAGGTCATCCAGCACCACAGGAACCGCCCCCGCCTCCCTCAGCGCCAGCACCGCGTGCGAGCCGATATACCCCGCACCGCCCGTCACCAGCACAACCTCGCCCGCAAGACCGGGCCGCGATACCGCCATGACCATCCCCGATCCCGTCCGCCGAACCTGTCCGCAGTGTCATGGCGGCGGACAGGACGGGACAACGGCACGGGCGGTCGGGCGCGCAGGACAGGGGACTTACGCCCGGCAGAGCGCGGACCTGCTGGATGGCTGCCCCTTTCGGAAGGGGAGCGCCGACGGGCCGGATCAGAAGGACGGCAGTCCGAAACCGATGTCGATGTAGCGACGCCCCTCCACGGTGTAGTGCAGGGCCAGGGCGTCCGCCTCCAGCACCCGGCGCTCGTCGAAATCGATGTCGTTGCTCTGAAAGACGAGGTGGAGGCGGCCGCTGCGGTCGCTGCGGAAGGGGAATCCCAACGCTTCGTTGAAGGTCCCACGACCGTAGCCGGTACGCGAGCGGATCAGCGCATACATGCCGCACGGGGTCCGGACCATCCGGTCGAACGCCGCGAAGGCATCGTCCCGCCGGGCCTCGGGCACGAAATCCAGATAGTTCAGCCCCGTCACCTCGAAGCCGTAGCGCGTCCGCTCCCGCGTGCCGGCAAGACGGAAGCGGACCATGCCCGGCCCCTCCACCTCCAGGATCACGAAACTGTCGAGGATGCTGCGCATCCTGTCGAGGTCGAGTTCGGTGCGAAGGGGAACGCGGCCGCGGCCAAGAAGGCCCGCATAGTAACCGGCGAAGAGGGTCGTCCGGTCGCAGCGGAAGCTGAGGGCAACCCGTTCACAGAGGGAATCCACGTTTTCGGTCCGTCTTACGCTATTCTTAAAGTCATAGCCCATTCGGGTAGGCAACAAAAGAAAAAGGCACACCCGGCCACTGAGTCGGCCCTGTGCCCCGGCGAGGCCAGGGCGCCATGACAGTGCGTCATTCTCCGGGCGGCGGGCTTCCGGAACGACATGGCAGGCATCCGTCTACGGTCAGCGCCCTGGCTGGCCGCAGAGAAGGGTTGCTTTTGATACGAATCCCGTCATTCAGCCCCGAACCCCACCGGCAGGCCAAGTGTTCCCCCATACAAACACTAGAGATCGAAACATTAATCTGTCTTAAGAAAGCGTTAATTCTTGGATTCTCTATGGGCGCCCTGATCTGACCTGTGAAACTCAGGAAGTATTCAGAGATCATCGGGCCGAACGCGCTACGTTATATTCCAGTCATAGACTTTATACGCACGCCAGATGCGGTCATTCGCAATGCATTAACATAGCAAACAGATTGGATTTTATCAAAATCGATTGGATCGCCTTCTTGTCCGGTTTATACCGTATGCACGGCTGCTCGATGCGGGATTATCCGAAAGATGTCGCACAAGGCGTTTACGATCAGTTTACATCGGCTCGTCGTTAATTTTCTTTCCCCGCATCGCGGAGCATGCAATCCGGCACGGCCGCAGCACGCCCCGCGGCACGACCTGCCGATCGGGTTGCACAGCACCCTGCTGAGCCTTGAGCCGCGTCTGGTCTTCGATGCCGCGGTCGTCGCTGCCGATGTGTTCGTCGATCCCCATCCCGACCAGCACGATGGCGCCGAACCGGCAGCCGACCATCCCGCCGCCACCGGGCGGAGCGACGCTGTCGTCGTCGGGCCCCAGGCCACCGGCGACAGCGACGGCCCGGTTCCGCCCGCGGTCGAGGCCGGCGCCCGCCGGACGGCCGGGTCCATCGCCGTCATCGACCCCGCCGCCCCCGGCGCCGCTACGATTCTGGCCGGGCTGCCGCGCGATGCGGAGGTCCATGTCCTGACCCCGGGCGACGACACCCTGACCCAGATCGGGCGGGTGCTGGCCGGCTATGACGGCATCCAGGACCTGCATCTGGCCCTGGCCGCCGATGCCGGGATCAGCCCCGCGCATGTCCAGGCCGAGGCCGATACGGTGGCCGGCTGGCGCGACGCCCTGGCCGACGGCGCCCGCATTTCCGTCCATGGCGCGGATGCGACCGCCCTCGCCCGCGACGGGCTCGCGCTGCTCTCCGACCTGACGGGCGTGGAGGCGACGGCCGTTCCCGTCGGTGACGGCCCCGTCGGCCGCACCCTCGTCGTGATCGACGCGCGCGTGCCCGAGGCGCAGGCGCTGGCCGCCGGCGCCCTGCCGGGGGCGGAGGTCCACATCATCGCGGCGGGCGAGGACGGCCTCGCCACCGTCACCGGCCTGCTGGCCGGGCAGCAGGACGTGGCCGCCCTGCACCTCTTCGCGCATGGCACGCCGGGCAGCATGACCCTGGGCACGGCCACGCTCGACAATGCCGCCCTGGACACGGCCGGCGACACCGTCGCGGCCTGGGCCGGAAGCCTGACCGCCGACGCCGACATCCTGCTCTATGGCTGCGACGTGGCCTCGACCACGGAGGGCGTCACCCTGGTCGAGCGGCTGGCGGACCTGACCGGTGCCGACGTGGCGGCCTCGGACGACGATACCGGGTCCGCCGCGCGCGGCGGCGACTGGACCCTGGAGGTGGCGACCGGCCCGATCGAGGCCCGGCTGCCCTTCGGCCAAGCCACGCTGGCCGCCTATGGCGGGCTGATGGCGGCCCCCACCGCCACCCTGCTGACCCAGACGGTCACCTATACCGAGGGCGATGCAAGCGTCGCCCTGGGCGACATCGTCGTGACCGAACCCGACGGCGAGGCCGTCACCGCGACCCTGACGCTGGCCGCACCCGCTGCCGGCGCGCTCAGCACCTCGGGCAGCGCCACCTACAATACCGGCACCGGCGTCTGGACGGTCACCGGCACCGCGGCAGAGGTCAACGCGGCGCTCGCCGCCGTCAGCTTCACCCCGACGGCGGACAACGACCAGGACACGACGATCAGCGTCAGCATCACGGATGCCTCGGGCGAGGCGACGCTGAGCGGGACGATCACGCTGGACGTCACCCCGGTCAACGACGCGCCTGACCTGTCGGGCTCCGCCGCCCTGGACACCATCGCGGAGGACGCGAGCAGCCCCACGGGCACCAGCATCGACGCCCTGGCCGGCCGGCTGACCGTCACCGACGTGGACAGCGGCAGCCAGCGCGGGCTGGCGATCATCGGCACCGACGAAGCCAACGGAAGCTGGTGGTACTCCACCGACGGAGGCACGAGCTGGACCGCGCTCGGCGCCCGCGACGCCGGCCAGGCCCTGGTCCTGTCGGCCGACGGGACCGGCCAGAACCGGGTGCGCTTCATCCCCAACACCGACTTCAACGGCACCGCCACGCTGACCGTGCGCGCCTGGGATGGCAGCGACCCGCTGGTGCTCAGCGGCGACACGGTGAAGATCGCCGGGTCCGGCGGTTCGACGGCCTTCTCCGCCGCCATGGCCACGCTGACCCAGACGGTCACGGCGGTGAACGACGCGCCGATCCTGACCCCGGTCACGCTGTCGCTGCCGTCCGTGGAGGAGGATCTGGCCGGCGGGGCCGTCAACGGCATCCTGGTCGCCAACCTGCACACCACCGCGGACGGCACCGTGCTGGTGACCGATGTGGACGGCACGGCCAGCTTCGGCATCGCCGTCACCGGGTTCAGCATTCCGCCCGCGCTGGCCGGACAGATCCAGTATTCGACCGACGGCGGCGGAAGCTGGACCGCCGTGCCGGCGCTGGGCGCCAACCAGGCCCTGGTGCTTGAGGCAACGGCCCGCATCCGCATCAACCCGGCCGCCGAGGCCGCCGGCGAGGCCACCTTCAGCTTCGTCGCCTATGACGGCAGCGCCGGCTACGGCAGCGGCACCGTCGTGGATCTGACCCTGCCGGCCAACAGCGGCGCGCTGGCGCCTTTCAGTGCGGCGTCCTCCACGGCGATCCTGGCGGTCACGCCGGTGAACGATGCCCCGACGCTGGCGACGCACGCCTTCACCCTGAACGAAGGCACCACGCTCGCCCTCACCGGCGCCCATCTGGGCGTGACGGACCCGGACAATACCGCCGACCAGATCACCTACGAGGTGACGCAGCTTCCGACCGCCGGCGCGCTGCTGCGGGTCGTCGGCGGCGTCACGGTCACCCTGACCGTGGGCGATACCTTCACGCAGGCCGAGGTCGATGCCGGCACCATCCTGAGCTACCGGCACACCGGACCGCAGCTCAGCGCCGACGGCAGCGACAGCTTCAAGGTGACGGTCCGCGACGGCGCCGGCGGCATCGCCACCGACCAGACGGTGACCGTCACGCTGCGCGACGTGAACGCGCCGATCTCCGTCCAGGGCACGACGATCAGCGTGGCCGAGCGCATCGGTGCCGAGGCAACGGACTTCACCAGCATCCCGCTGACCGGCGGCGGGCTGAACATCAGCGACGCGGACGGCGATCCGGCCCGGATCACCGTCACCTTCAACTCCCTGCCCGACCCGGCCGTCGGCCGGCTCCAGATCGACACCGGCAGCGGCTACCAGGACATCACCGCCGGCATGACGGTGACGCTGGCCGGCGTCGCCGGCCCGCTGCGCTTCATCCACACGGGCGCCGAGCCCGAGGGGGCCCTGGCCGGCACCAGCTTCCAGGTCACGGTGGAGGACAACAACCCCACCCTGCCCGAAAGCACGGCGACGACGATGGTCAACCTCGTCGTCACGGCGGTCAACGACCCGCCCGCCCAGTCGGGCGTGGCGCAGTCGAACACCTTCACGGTGGCGGAGGGCGGCCAGCGGACGATCAACCCGACCTACCTTGATGTCGGCGACCCGGACAGCGACCACGACGCCGCCACCTACACCCTGCGCACCCTGCCGGCGCATGGCCAGCTCTACCTGGACGGCGTGCTGCTGGGCGTCGGCGCCACCTTCACCCAGGCGCAGGTCGATTCCGGCCGGCTGGCATACCGGCATCTGGGCGACGAGCCGAACGGCACCGCCGTTCCGGACGACAGCTTCGAGTACACGCTGCGCGACGGTGACGGTGCCGAGGCCCCGGGGACGTTCAGGATCGACGTCACCCCGACCGACGACCCGACGGTCGTTACCGCTGGGCAGATCAGCCTCCGGGTCGGCGACAGCGCCACCGTGGATACCGGCGACCTGGACGCCACCGATCCGGACACGCCGGACAGTGGCATCACCTTCACCCTGGCCACCGGCGCCCTGCCCGCCGGGGCCCGGTTCGAGCGCACCACCGCTCCCGGTGTCGCCGTCACCAGCTTCACGCTGGCGGAGATCAGGGCGGGAACGATCCGCGTGATCCACACCGGCGGCGCGGGCGATGCCGGTTCCTATGCCGTCCCGGTCACGGTGAGCGACGGCACCACGACGACCCGGCCCGCGGCCCTGACGGTCACGCTGGTGACGCAGGACCAGATCGACAGCGGCGGCGGCACCCCGGACGGTGCCGGGTCCGCCGTCCCGCACCTGACCACCAACGAGCCGCTGATCGTCGCCGAGGACAACAGCGGCACCGTCGCCGGCACCCGGATCACCGACCAGTTCCTGAAGGTCGAGGACAGCGACACCGCCGCCACCGGGCTGACCTACACCCTGACCGCGGCCACGGCGCACGGCACGCTCTGGCTCGACAAGGACGGCAACGGCAGCTACGACGCCGGCGAGGCGCTGGGTACGGGCGACAGCTTCACCCAGGCGGACATCGACGCCGGGCGGCTCTTCTACGACCATGACGGCAGCGAAACGACGGCCGACGGCTTCAGCTACACCGTGTCGGACGGTGCCGGCGGCACGCTGACGGAAACGTCCTTCGCCATCACGGTCACCCCGGTCAACGACGACCCGACGATCAGCCAGACGACGCCGTCGGTCACCCTGGCGGAACAGGACGGCACGGGAGCCGCCACCGTGGTGGTGCTGGGCACCGCGCACTTCCAGGCGGCCGACGTGGACAGCGTCAGCGGCGAGCAGCTCATCTACGTGCTGGAGACGGCCCCCGTGGGCGGCTGGATCGAGGTGGACGGGGTCCGGATCGGTGCCGGTTCGCGCTTCAGCGCCGACCAGCTCGCCGCCGGCAAAGTCACCTATCACCACGATCCGGGCCACGAGCCCGACGGCACGGCAGCGGCAGACGACAGCATCTCGGTCTACCTCACGGACGGCGGCACCCGCGCGGACGGCAGCGAGGCGCGCAGCGCCACCATGACCGTGCAGATCGATGTCACCCCGGTGAACGACGCGCCCGGCGCCAGCGGCCGCTCCGTCACCCTGACGGAAGGGGCGACGGTCGTGCTGCCGGCCGACCGCACCGGCGGCTCGGACAGCGACATCCCGGCCCAGGCCCTGACCTACACGATCGAATCCCTGCCGACCACGGGCACGCTCTACACCGGCTGGACCGACGCGAACGGCAACGGCAAGGTCGATGCCGGGGAGGCGACGGCGGTCACGGTCGGCAGCACCTTCACGCCCGGCACGCTCGTCTATGTCCACGACGGCAGCGAGACCTTCGCCGACGCTTTCACCTTCAAGGTTTCCGACGGCACGCTCAGCAGCGGCACCGCCACCGTATCCCTGTCGATCCGGCCGGTGAACGATGCGCCGGCCGGGCTGGTGCAGACCGGTGCCACCGTGCTGGAGGGCGAGCGCCTCCAGATCACGGCCGCCGCGCTCAACATCGTCGATGCCTCGAAGAACCTGAACCTGTCCGACCCGGACAACACCGCCAATCAGGTCCAGCTCCGGATCACCGCCGTGCCGACGGCGGGCCGCCTGATCCTGAACCGCGGCAGCGGCGACGTCACCCTGGGCGTCGGCAGCGCCTTCACCGCGGCGGACCTCGCCGCAGGCTATCTCTACTACGAGCATGACGGCTCGGAGCACCACACCGGCATCTCCTTCACCTACACGGTGGCGGACGGCACGCCGACCGGCATCGTGGCCGGCAACGTCTTCAGCATCGCCGTGACCCCGGTCAACGATCTGCCCACGCTGATCCTGCCTTCCGCCACCACCACCGGCGAGGCGGCGACCATGTCGCTGGCCGGCATCCGGGTCGGGGATATCGACGCCGGCCAGGGCACGGGCGACATCACGGTGACGCTGACGGTGCTGCACGGCACCCTGTCCTTCGGCGCAGCCGACGCGGCGCTGACCAATACCGGCGCGACCGGCAAGGGCACCCCGACGCTGACCCTCACCGGCACGCCGGCAGAGGTGCAGGCGATCCTGGACACCCTGACCTACACCGCCCCCGACGACATCACCACGACCGTCACGGACACGCTGACGGTGACGGTGGACGACCTGGGCAATTCCGGCGCCGACCCCGATGCGACGCCCGGCGTGACCCGGACCGCGGGCGACGGCGATGCCACCCGGCAGCATGTCGGCGGCAGTGTCGCCATCACCGTGCGGCCCGTGAACGACGCGCCGGTCCTGACCTCGGGCGACTTCGGCAGCACCTTGACGGTGAACGAGGACACCGACCTGATCCTGGGCGGCGTCACCGTCAGCGACACCGACGTGGCGGCCGGACAGGTCCAGGTCACCATCGCGGCCACGAACGGAACGCTCCGGCTGGTGAACCACGCCGGTCTGACCCAGGTGGGCAGCGGCGACCTGGGCACCGGGGCCGCCAGCATCACCTTCCGCGGCACCCTGGCCGATGTGAACGCGGCGCTCGCGGCGGGCAACGTCGTCTACCGGGCGACGGCGGACTTCAACGGGAACGACACGGTCAGCTTCTCGGTCAACGATCTGGGCAACACGGGCTCGGGCGGCCCCAGGATCTCGACCGGGAACACGTCGGTCACGATCGGCGTCCTGCCGGTCAACGATCCCGTCTCCTTCTCCGCCCCGACCTCGCTGCAAGGGCTTGAGGATACCCAGCTCTCCGTCACGCCGGTCACGATCACCGACGTGGACGCGGGCAACCAGCTCAAGGTGACCCTGGTCCTGACCAACGTCACCGATGTCGGCCCCGGCAGTGACGTCGGCGCACTGAGCTTCGGCGGCGGCGTGACCGCCACGGATTCCGGCGCGAGCACGACCAGCCGCACCTACCAGCTCATGGGGACGCAGGCGCAGATCCAGGCCGCCCTGGCGGGCCTGAAGTTCAGCGCCGCCGCCAACGACTATGGCGTCTACAATCTGGCCATCACCTACGACGACCAGAACCATGGCGCCAGCGGTGGCAGCGGCAGCCAGTCCACCGGCACGACGAACGTCGAGATCACCATCGGCGCCAGGAACGACGATCCCGTCGTCTCGGTCAACGGCACGGCGCTGTCCGGCAGTGGCCGCAATACGGGCGTGCTGGCAGCGATGACGGAGGATGTCGGCGCCTTCACCGCGCTGAAGGATTCCGGCGGCCACCCGCTGCTGCTGTCCGACGTGGACGTGGACCAGCTCGGCGGCGGCATGCTGACGGTCACGCTGTCGCTCGCCGGTGGCGGGCACGGCGACCTGCGGTTCGCCTCGGCGCTGGCGGCCGGCATCACGGTGGACGCCATCACCGGAGGCGGGGCCGGCAGCGACTTCACCAGCATCCGCCTGACCGGCTCGCTGGCGGACCTGAACGCGGCCCTGGCCGCGCTGGAGTACCGGCCCGACGCCGATTTCAACACCGGCCAGTACGACGAGACGCTGGTACTGACGGTCAACGACAACGGCAACACGGCCCCCACGGTCGGGACCGTCGCCGGCACGGCCGGCAGCGGCGACATCACCCGGCAGGTCGCCATCACCGTGACCGCCGTGAACGACGCGCCCGTTCTCACGGCACCGACCACCAGCTTCACCGTGACGGAGGCCGCGGACGCCACCGGTGGCACCGATCTGGCCATCACCGGACTCCAGATCTCCGACGCCGCCGATCTGGTCGGCAACAAGGCGAACGGGATCATCCAGGTCACCGTTGTCGCCACCAACGGCACCCTGCGCCTGACGGACCCCACGTCCGGCCTGTCCAGCTACAGCGGCAACAAATCAGGCTCGCTGACCCTGCGGGGAACGCAGACGGCGATCAACTCCGTGATCGACAGCCTGGTCTTCAACACGGGCGACGACCCGGCGGAAACCGCCACCATCACCGTCACCGTGAACGACCTGGGCCTGGACGGAACCGGCGGTGCCCTGAGCGATCAGAAGGTGCTCACGGTCGATATCACGCCGGAGAACGACCCGCCGACCATCACCGCACCCACGACGGTGACGGTGAGCGAGGACCCGGCCTCGCCCTTCGCCTTCACCGGCAGCAGCAAGATCAGCGTCGCCGACCCGGATATCCGCAGCAACCACCTGGTCGTGACCCTGGCCGTGGAGGACGGCGCCCTGGGCGTCACCGCCAGCGGTTCTGCGGCCGTGACCGGCAACAACAGCGGGTCGGTACAGATCACCGGCACCCGGACCGACGTCAACAACACCCTTGCGACGCTTAAATACACCCCGCTGGCGAACGCCAACCGCCTGAACGCGGACGGCAGCGACGGCGCCGACCAGGACCTGGACCTGACCATCACCGTCAGCGACCAGGGTTACGGCAAGGACAACATCGCCGACCCGGGCGACGTGGAGACCACGACGAAGACGGTCGCCATCGTCATCACCCCGGTCAACGACGCGCCGGTTCTGACCGCGCCGGCCAGCCAGTCGGTGAGCGAGAACACCCAGACCACCATCACCGGCCTCTCCATCGCCGACGCCGACTATCTGGACACCGGCTTCGACACGCCACCGATGCGCCTTACCCTGACGGCGCAGCACGGCACGCTCACCCTGTCGGGTGCGGCCGGCATCGCGGTGGTGTCGGGCGACAATTCCGGCACGCTGGTCGTCACCGGCACCATGGGCGCGCTGAACGCCGCCCTGTCCGGTGGGGCGCTGCGCTACCAGCCGGCGACGGACTACACCGGCGGCGACAGCCTGACCGTCACCGTCAGCGACGAGGGCAACGAGGGCGGCAGTGCGCTGACCGACAGCAGGACCATCGCGCTCACCATCGGCGGCACCAACGATACGCCGGTGATCGCCGTCGGCGGGGACAGCGACGGCGCCAGCAGTGCGACGCTGGCCGAGGACGCGACCCTGGTCTTCTCGGCGGCCAACGGCAACGCGATCACCTTCAGCGACCCGGACCAGGTGGATGCCAGTACGGCGAACACCCAGCTCACCCTGTCCGTGGGCAAGGGTACGCTGACGCTCGGCTCGACCTCCGGGCTGACCTTCGTCACCGGCGACGGCACGGCCGACCAGACCATCGTGATCAAGGGCCAGCTCGCCGACCTCCAGGCGGCCCTGGCCGGCCTCACCTATTCCGCCGGTGCCGATGAGAACGGCACGACCGCGCTGACCATCACCGTGGACGACCCCGGCAACCTGACGACCAGCGGCGGCACCAGGACGGTGACGCATACGGTCTCCCTGACCGTCACCCCGGTCAACGATCCGCCGACGGTCGATGCCGGCGCCGACGGCACGACCGCCGAGGACACCCCACTGGCGCTCGGCACCATCACGGTCGGCGACCTCAAGGACCTGACCATCGGCTCCCAGGCAGGGACGGCCGCGGCCGCGCCGGTGACGGTCACGGTCTCGGTGACGCCGGGCACCGGCGCGCTGACCCTGGCCGACAATCCGGGCACGGCCGGTCTCGACGAGACGACGCTCGTCACCGGCGGCAACGGCACGGCGTCGCTGACCCTGTCCGGCACCGTCGCGCAGATCAACGACGCGCTGAGCCAGATCACCTTCGCCCCCACCGCCGACTTCTCCGGCACGGCCACGCTGACGGTCAGCGTGGACGACAACGGAAACGGCGGCAGCGGCGGCGCCCTGACCGCCAGCGACACGCGGACCCTCACCATCACCCCGGTGTCCGACACGCCGGACCTGACGGTCGCCGGCAGCGCCAACCCGGCCGGCACGGTCGCCGTGTCCGGGGACGAGGACACCTGGATCGACCTGCGCACCCTGGTCGGGGAAACGGACCTGGACGGCTCGGAGACGCTGGCCCTGACCATCGCCGGCCTGCCGGCCGGGTTCCAGGTGCGCTACGGCGGCACCGCGGCGGGCGGTGGCACGACCGTGACCGTCAGCGGCGGCAGCGCCACCATCCCCGACGGCGCACTGTCGGCGGGCAACACCCTCTGGATCAAGGCGCCTTCCGACTGGAACAGCACCCGCGACAACGGCGGGGCCGCGACCACCCTTACCCTGACCGCCAGCAGCAAGGACGGCGCCGCCGTCGCGGTCACGCGGTCGGCCAGCATCGATCTCACGGTGACGGCGGTGGACGATCCCCCCACCGCGACGCCGGACGCCAAGGCGATCACCGAGGATGCGACGCCGGACACCGTCGGCGGCAACGTCATCACCGACGCCACGGCCGACAGCGATCCCGACGAGCCCGCGACCGGCACGCTCTCCGTGACGGGGGCGAAGTTCAGCGGCGACGCCGGGATGACGGTGGTGGATGCTGCGGGCACCACGCTCGCCGGCCGGTACGGCTCGCTGCTGATCAAGGCCGACGGCAGCTACACCTACACCCTGGACAACAGCGACCCCGACACCGATGCCCTGGCCCAGGGCCAGACGGTGACGGAGGTCTTCACCTACCGCCTGTCCGACGGTACGGCGGGTCACGAGGCGACGGCGACCATCACGGTCACCGTGACCGGCGCCAACGACGCGCCGGTCTTCAACGGCGGAGCCGTCACCACGGCGGAGGACACGGACCGCACGCTGACAGCGGCGGACTTCTCCGTCGCCGACGTGGACAGCGGTGCCTCTCCCGTGCAGGCGGTCAAGGTCACGACCCTGCCCGGCCGGGGCGATCTGTACCTGAACGGCAGCAGGATCACCGCCACGGGCGTCACCATCACCCGCGCCGAGCTGGACGCCGGCAAGCTGGTGTTCAGGCCGGCCGCGAACGGCAACAACGAGCCCACGGGCAGCGACTACGCGACCCTGGGCTTCCAGGTCTCCGACGGTCTCGCCTGGTCGGCGGCGAATACCCTGACGGTGGATGTCACGGCCGTGAACGACGCCCCGACCGACACCGGGTCGGGGGTCGTCACCCTGCCCGCCGTGGCGGAGGACAGCACGGACCCCGCGGGCGCCACGGTGGACGGCCTGTTCGCCGGCCGCTTCAGCGACGCCACGGATCAGGTGGCCGGCGGTTCGAGCGCCGACGGCTTCCACGGCGTCGTCATCGTCGGCTACACGGCGGACGCGGCGAAGGGCCAGTGGCAGTACCGGCTGGACACGGACAATGACGGCACGCTGGACGGCGCCTGGCAGACGCTGACCGACCGCACCGCCGCCACCGCCCTGGTGCTGGACCGCTTCGACGCGCTGCGCTTCGTGCCGGCCGCGGACTACAACGGCGCGGCCCCGTCGCTGACGGTGCGGCTGGCGGAGGATGGCGGCACGCCGCCCGCGGGCGGCACCGCGGTCGATCTCTCCGGCGCGGGCGGCACGGGCGGCAGCACCCGCTACGGCGCCACCACCCTGACGCTGGCGACCAGCGTCACCCCGGTCAACGACGCACCGACCGCCACCAGCACCACGCCGGTGACGCTGCCGGTCGAAGCCGAAGGCACCCCGAGCCCGGCCGGCTCGTCCGTCTCCGCCCTGTTCGCCACCCGCTTCGCCGACATCGACGGCGACAGCTTCGCCGGCGTCGCGGTCGTGGCCAACGCGGCCGATGCGACACAGGGCGTCTGGCAGTGGAGCACCGACGGCACGACCTGGACGACCATCGCCACGACCGTGGGCGACAGCAGCGCCGTCGTTCTGTCACCCACGGCCCTTGTCCGCTTCGTCCCGGTCAGCGATTTCGCCGGCACGCCGGGCGCGCTGGGGCTGCGCCTCTGGGACGGCACCGGCGGCTTCACCCAGGGGGCGGGCCGCGACATCTCCGCCAGCATCGGCGGCACCGGCGGTTTCGCCAACGACCTCAATCGCCTGTCGCTGGGCATCGGCATCACGCCGGTGAACGATGCGCCGGTGGTGACCGTGACGCCGGCCACGGCCGCCTATACGGAGCAGGCGGCGGCGACCCCGGTGCTGTCCGGCCTCACCCTGTCCGACGTGGACGACACCCACCTCACGGGCGCGACGGTGACGATCGCCGCCGGCCGGGTCGCGGGCGACACGCTGTCCGTCACCGCCGCGCACGGCATCTCCGGCAGCTACGACGCCGCGACCGGCGTGCTGACCCTGACCGGCACCGCCACCCTGGCGCAGTACCAGGCGGTCCTGCGCAACGTCGGCTTCTCCAGCGGCAGCGACGACCCGACCGCCGACAACACGACCACGACGCGGACCCTGACGGTCCAGGTGACGGACGCGAACGCGGACGGCAGCGGTGCCGCGATCTCCGCCCTGGCTTCCGTGACGCTGACCGTCACCCCGGTCAACGACGCGCCGGTCCTGTCGGCCGGCGGCAGCGGTGCTGCCAGCACCTATCTGGAGGGCGGAACGGCCGCGACCCTGCTGCCGACCCTGGACATCGCCGACGCCGACGATACCCGGATCGCGGGCGCCACCGTGACCATCGCCAGCGGCCTGACGGCGGGCGACACGCTGTCCGTCACCGCCGCGCACGGCATCACCGGCAGCTACGACGCCGCGACCGGCACGCTGACCCTGTCGGGCACCGCGACCCTGGCGCAGTACGAGGCGGTGCTGCGCAGCGTCAGCTACTCCAGCACCAGCCTGTCCCCGACGGCGACCGCGGCCACGCGCTCGATCACCGTCACCGTGACGGATGCCGACAGCGACGGCGCCGGGGCCGCGACCTCCGCCCCGCTGACGGCGACCGTGACGTTGACCTCGGTCAACGAGGCGCCGGTCCTGGGCGGCACCGGATCGGTCGACTTCACGGAGAACGGCAGCGCCGTGGCGCTCGCCCCCGGCCTGAGCCTGACCGACGCGGACAGCACCCGGATCGCCGGGGCGGTGGTGCAGATCACCAGCGGCCTGACCGCGACGGACGTGCTCTCCCTGACCCCGTCCGCGGGCATCACCGGCAGCTACGACGCCGCGACCGGCACGCTGACCCTGACCGGCACGGCCACCCTGGCCGAGTACCTGTCCGTCCTCCGGGGCGTCACCTACGCCAACACGGGCGACAGCCCGGCGGAGCTGGGGACCGCCCGGACCGTGAGCATCACCGTCACCGACGACGGCGGCGCCTCGGCCCGGACCTCGACCACCGTGACGGTCAACGTCGTCGTGACGGAGGTGAACGACCCGCCCGTGGCGGAGAACGACCGCACCATCAACATCGCCGAGGATTCGACCGGGTCCCCGCTCTCGATCCAGGCCCCGACCGACCTGGACGGCGATACCCTGACGGTGACGGTGACGGAACTGCCGACCGGCGGTACCGTCTATTCCGGCGCGACGGTCGTGAAGGTGAACGACACGCTGACCGTGGCGGAGCTTCAGGCGCTGACCTTCACGCCCTCGACCGATGCGGAAGGCAGTGCGGGCCGGTTCAGCTATACCGTCAGCGACGGGCGCGGCGGCAGCGACAGCAGCACGCTGACCATCACGGTCGGCGGCACCAACGACGCGCCGACGCTGGCGAACGCCATCCCCGACCAGCAGACGGACGAGGATGCGCCCTACCGCTACACGGTGCCGGGGAACACCTTCGCCGACATCGACGTGGGCGACACGCTGACCTATGCCGCCAGCCTGGGCGACGGCTCGCCGCTGCCCTCCTGGCTGAGCTTCAACAGCGCGACCCGGACCTTCTCCGGCACGCCGCTGAACGAGCATGTCGGCACGCTGACGCTGAAGGTCACCGCGACCGACAGCGGCGGCGCCTCGGTCACCGACAGCTTCGTGCTGACCGTGCGCAACGTGAACGACGCGCCGGTCCTGGTGCAGCCGATCCCCGCCCAGTCGGCCCTGGAAGATCAACCCTATAGATACCAGATGCCCGCCGCGGCATTCACCGACGTGGATGTGGGCGATGTTCTCCGCTACGAGGCAACCCTGGCGGACGGTTCGCCACTGCCGTCCTGGCTGAGCTTCAACCCGACGACCCGGACCTTCTCCGGCACACCCGCGAACGCCGATGTCGGCAGCCTGACCGTCGCGGTCACGGCGCAGGATCGGGCCGGGGCGACGGCCACGGCGACCTTCTCCCTCACCGTCGGCAACGTGAACGACGCGCCGGTCGCCGGCGTACCGCTGCCCGACCGGACGGCGACGGAGGACAGCCCGTTCAGCGCCACTCTGCCGGCCGGCGCCTTCCGCGATATCGACGCCGGAGACAGGCTCACCCTGTCCGCCACGCTGGCCGACGGTTCGCCGCTGCCGTCCTGGCTCAGCTTCGATCCGGCCAGGGGGACCTTCTCCGGCACGCCCGGCAACGACGATGTCGGCCGGATCGCCGTGACGGTCACCGCGACCGACCGCGCCGGGGCGACGGCCACAGCCGGCTTCACCATCACGGTGGAAAACACCAACGACGCGCCGGTCCCGGCCATGGGCCTGCCCGACCGCATCGCCACGGAGGACCAGCCCTTCAGCGCCACGCTGCCGGCCGGCGCCTTCCGCGACATCGACGTCGGCGACAGGCTGACCCTGTCGGCGACCGGCCCGGGCGGCGATCCGCTGCCGCCCTGGCTGAGCTTCGATCCGGCCACGGGCACCTTCTCCGGCACGCCGCTGAACGAGCATGTCGGGTCCCTGACCATCACGGTGACAGCGACCGACATGGCCGGGGCCACGGCCAGCCAGACCTTCGTGCTGACCGTGCTGAACGTGAACGACGCCCCGGACAGCGCCGACGCGACGGTCACGCTGGACGAGGACACGACGGCCACGCTGGGGGCGGGTCTGTTCGCCTTCGCGGATGTGGACCAGGGCGACGCCTTCTCCGCCGTCGTCATCAGCACCCTGCCGGCCCGCGGCAGCCTCTCCCTGAACGGCGTGCCGGTCACGGCGGGACAGCGCATCGCGGCGACCGACCTCGGCGGCCTGACCTATACCCCGCCGGCGAACGCCAACGGCACGCCGTTCGCCGACTTCACCTTCTCGGTCGTGGACCGGTCCGGTGCCGCCGATCCGACGCCGCAGACCGTCACCCTGATCGTGCGGCCGGTGAACGACGCGCCGGTCCTGGTGACGCCGCCCACCGGCACGACCGTGCAGGCAGGGTCGCCGCTCCGGCTCGCGGTGCCGCCGGGCAGCTTCACGGATGTGGACGAGGGCGACGTGCTGACGCTCTCCGCCACGCTGGCGGACGGTTCGCCGCTCCCGTCCTGGCTGAGCTTCGATCCGGCCACGGGCACCTTCAGCGGCATCCCGACCAACATCTCCGTGGGCACCGTGACGCTTGTCGTCCGCGCCACCGATCTGGCCGGGGCCAGCGCCACGGCCGAGGTGAGCGTGGTGGTGGAGCCCGAGCCCGCACCACCCTTGACGCCGACCGATCCGACACCCCCGTCCGATCCCTCGACGCCAACGGAGCCGGCGGGTCCCGGTACCGGGGGGGGCGACAACGGTGGCCTGATCACCGGCGGCGGCTCCAGCGGCGGCGGGACCGGCGGTACGGGCGGAACCGGCGGCGACGGCGGCCTGATCACGGGCGGCGGAAGCTCCGGTGGTACAGGTGGAACCGGCGGCACAGGCGGGACCGGTGGGACCGGCGGCAACGGCGGGCTGATCACCGGCGGCGGCAGCTCCGGGGGCGGCGACATCACGATCCCGGGCGGCAATGGCGGCGGATCGGGGGGCAGCGACCAGGGCGGCATCATCGGCGGCCCGGGCACGCTCCCGCCCGAGCGGCCGAGCGGTGCGGGCGGCATCACCTCGGGCCGTGGCATCATCGGCGGCAGCGAGGGGGAGATCCGTCTGTTCGTGGCCGGTTCCGTCGGCAACCAGGTGATGTTGCAGGATACCGCCTACCAGTTCCAGGTGCCGCGCAACGTCTTCCGCCATACCAACCCCAACGAACGCCTGACCTTCGAGGCCAGCCAGCCCGACGGCAGCCCGATCCCGGCCTGGCTGACCTTCGACGCGGACAGCCTGACCTTCAGCGGCACGCCGCCGCTGGAAGTCGCAGGCGCCATCGACATCCAGGTCATCGCACGGGATTCGGAGGGCAACGAGGCTGCCGTCGTCTTCCGCATCATCGTCACCACGGAAAACGAGGAGATCCCGGTCAGCCAGGGCCAGGAGCCGCCGGCTCCGCCGCCCCCGGAGGTGCCCCCGGCCTCGGCAGAAGCCCCCGCCGGAAGCGACCAGCCGGAACGCCCCGCCGGGGCAGGCACCGGCGAGCAGGACAGCGGGACCGGGGACAGCGCCGCACTCGGGTTCGGCGACGCCTATGCGCTGCTGACCGGCGCCGACCGCCTGCCGGAGCCAGAGCCGACCCTGGCCGGGCGCGCGGGGTTCGCGGCCCAGCTCCGGGCTGCGGGCCAGGCCGGCCGGCTCAGCGAGAGCCGGGCGCTCCTCGCCAGCCTCGCCCGCACCGGCAGCCCGATACCTTCGACCGCAGCATGACCCTGTATTCAACCGGCCCCAGCCGACCTTCCAGCCTCACCGAGACCATCCCCGTGACCGACGTGCGCACCTTGAACGGTTCACCCTTCCGCCCCTTCCTGCTCTCGGCCGTCGCGGCCGTGGCATTGGCCGGCTGTGCGGTCAAGCCGCAGCCGATCCCGACGGCGGAGCACATGGACCGGGCGACCCGGGAATACACCGCCCTGTTCGAGAACCAGGAACCGCTGACCGGGGAGCTGTCGCTGTCCGAGGCCCTGGCCCGGGCGCTCAAGTACAATTACGACCACCGGCTGGCGCTGATGGAATCGGCGTTGCAGGACGCCCAGCTCGACCTCGCCGCCTTCAACATGCTGCCGAAGCTCGCGGCCAGCGCCGGCTATCTGGCCCGCAGCAACGAGGCGGCCTCGTCCAGCCTCTCGGTGCTGACCCGGCGGCAGTCGCTGGAACCCTCCACCTCGCAGGACAAGGAGCGCTGGGTCGGCGACCTGACGCTGTCCTGGAACGTGGTCGATTTCGGTGTGGCCTACTTCACCTCGCGTCAGCAGGCGGACCGCGCCCTGATCGCGGTGGAGCGCCGCCGCCGCGTCGTCAACAACCTGGTGAAGGAGGTGCAGGCGGCCTACTGGCGCGCCGCCACCGCCGAACTGCTGCTGCCGCAGCTCGAACGGGCCATCGGCGAGGCGGAATCCGCCCTGGCCAAGAGCCGCGAGATCGACCGCCAGCGCCTGGGCCCGCTGATCGAGACGCTGGAATACCAGAAGACGCTGCTGACGGTGCTCAGCCAGCTCCGCCGGCTGCGCTCCGACCTGACGGTCGCCAAGGCGCAGCTTTCGGCCCTCATCAACGTGCCCCCCGGATCGGACTTCAAGCTGGTGCCGCCGGTGCTGGTGAACGATCCCAAGGCCCTGTCCGGGATCGACATGCGCCGGCTGGAGATGGCCGGCCTGACCTGGCGGCCGGAACTGCGCGAGGAGGCCTACCAGGAGCGGATCGACCGCGTCGGCGTCTGGAAGGAGATCACCCGGCTGTTCCCGAACCTCCAGCTCAGCACGGGTCTGAACTTCGACAGCAACTCCTACCTGGTGAACCAGAACTGGGCGGATCTGGCCGTCCGCGCCACCTACAACCTGTTCTCCCTGCTCCAGGGGCCGAAGGCCATCACGGCCGCGGAGGTGCAGCAGTCGGTGACGCGCACGCGCCGGCTGGCACTGTCGGTCGCCGTCGTCACCCAGATCAATGTCAGCCTGCAACAGTATCTCCAGGCGCTGGAGGCCTACCGCACAGCCCGCGACATCAGCGACATCGAGACCCGCATCGACGCCGCCGTCAGCGAGGGCGGCCTGCCGCAGACGCAGTCCGAACTCGACCGCATCCGCCGCAGCACGGCCGCGATCGCGGCCGAACTCGACCGCTCGCGCAGCTATGCCGACCTGCAAGGGGCGCTGGCGAACATCTACACCGCGATCGGCCTGGACCTGCTGCCGCTGGACGCGCAGGAGACCGATCTGCCGGCCCTGAAGCAGGCGATCGAGAGCAGCCTCGCGCCTCTGAACCGCGGCGAGCTGCCGCCGATCCCCGACCTGCCGACGGACGCCATGGCGCAACTGGTGCGGCAGTTCACGGCACCGCCCGCCGGCGCCGACCCGGCCGCGTCCCCGGCCGCGACCCCGGTGGCGGAAGCCGCTGCGACCGCCGGAACGGAGACGGCGCCATGAGGAACCTGATCGGAACGGCCGCGCTGGCGCTGCTGCTGGCGGGGGGCGCGGGGGCCGCCACAGCGGCAGGCCCCGAGGCGCTTTCCTCACCCTCCTTGCCCTCCCCCTCCCTGCCTGCACCCTCCCCGGCCGCCCCGTCCCAGCCGGCTGCCCCGGCACCGTCGGCCGGACCGGCGGTCCCGGACGGTGTTCCGGGGTACGGCGCCGGCCGGCTGGTGCGGGCGCAGGTGGTCTCCCGCGACGCTACCCAGCTTGCCAGCCCGATGGCGGGGCGTGTCGTCTCCATGTCCGTGCGCGACGGCGAGACCTTCGAGAAGGGCCAGGAGCTGCTGAGCTTCGACTGCGCCCTGGCGGAAGGCCAGCTCGGCAAGGCCCGCACGGTGGCGGAGAAGACCCGCACCGTGCTGGCGGCCAAGCAGCGGCTGGAGAAGCTGGGCTCCGTCAGCCCGCTGGAGCTGGCCGTCAGCGAGGCCGAGGCCAAGGAGGCGCAGGCCGATGTGCGGCTGATGGAGGTCACGGTCGGCCGCTGCCGGGTGCTGGCCCCCTATGCCGGCCGCGTGGCCGGCGTGCAGGTCCGCACCTGGCAGTATGTCGGGGAGGGCCAGCCGCTGCTGGACATCGTGGACCACAAGGTCCTGGAGGTGGAGATGATCGTGCCGTCGCGCTGGCTGGGCTGGCTGGGCACCGGCTACCGCTTCGACGTGCAGATCGACGAAACCGGC
Source organism: Rhodocista pekingensis (assembly GCF_042665545.1). Taxonomy (NCBI): domain Bacteria; kingdom Pseudomonadati; phylum Pseudomonadota; class Alphaproteobacteria; order Rhodospirillales; family Azospirillaceae; genus Rhodocista; species Rhodocista pekingensis. The sequence goes on from NZ_JBHTCM010000025.1 coordinate 20,124, forward strand.
AAGCGCTACACGGCGGAGGTGGTCCGCCTCTCCGGCAAGGTCGATGCGGCCAGCCAGTCGATCAAGGTCTATGCCTCGATCGTCGGTCCTTCCACCGACCTGCTTCCCGGCATGAGCGGCCGGGCCCTGCTCGACCACGCCTCCTGACGGCAGGATACACGATCATGGAAGCGGCCCCGGCCCGCCCGGCGGGCGTCGGCGACAGCCTGAACCGGCAGCTCCTGCGCATGGGGGCGATGCTCCAGCTCGAACGCCGCGCCCGCCGCTGCGCGCGGGAAGAGCTGCCCTTCGTCATGGTGAACGAGACCAACGGCCTGCTGCCCTACCAGCAGGCGCTGCTCTGGCAGGGCGACGGCAGCGGCGGCGGGCGCATGGCCGCCGTCTCGGGCCTTGCCGTGTTCGACGCGACCGGCCCCTATCTGGCCTGGGCCGCGAAGGTCTGCCGCCATCTGCTGGCGAAGCCGTCGGCGGAGGGAGGCGACCGTCCCCGCGTGGTCCGGGCCGGCGACCTGCCGCCCGATCTGGTCGCCGCCTGGGCCGAGTGGCTGCCGGCGGAGGCGGTCTGGGCACCGCTGCCCGGCCCCGCCGCACAGACGCCGGACGGCCTGCGCCTGGGCGGGCTGCTGTTCGCCCGCGCCGAGCCGTGGAGCGAGGCCGACCTGCACCTGCTGGACTATCTGGCCGACGCCTACGCCCATGCCTGGGTGGCGAAGGAGGCGAAGCTGGACGCCACCGCCTGGCTGCGCGGCCGCCGCCGGCTGCGGCGCGGCGCCGTGGTGGCCGCGGTGGCCGCGGCACTGGTCCTGCTGCTGCCGGTGCGCCAGTCCGCCCTGGCCCCGGCCGAGGTGGTGCCGCGGGCGCCGACCCTGGTGCGCTCCCCCCTGACCGGCGTGGTCGAGCGCATCCATGTCCAGCCGAACCAGCCGGTGGCCGCGGGCGACCTGCTGCTGACGCTGGACCCGACCGAGCTGACGACGAAGCTGAACGTGGCGGTGAAGGCGCGCGACGTGGCGCTGGCGGAATACACCCAGGCCGCCCAGCTTGCCGTCTTCGATCCCGAGGCGAAGGCCCGGCTGGCCGTGCTCGAAGCGCGGCTGGCGCAGCAGGAGCTGGAGGTCGGCTTCCTGCGCGACATGCTGGGCCGCGTGGCGATCCGCGCACCGGAAGCCGGCGTGGCCGTGTTCGACGATCCCAACGACTGGCTGGGCCGTCCGGTCAGCCAGGGCGAGCGGGTCATGCTGGTGGCCGATCCGGGCCGGGTGGAGCTGGAAATCCGCCTGTCCGCCGGCGATGCCGTCACCCTGCAACCGGGGGCGGCGGTGCAGTTCTTCCCGAACGTCGCGCCGGCGGCGCCGGACCGGGGCACCGTGAACTTCGTCGGCTATGCCGCCAGCCCCGGGCCGGACGGTGTCCTGTCCTACCGTCTGAAGGCGGATCTGGAGGCGGACGGGGATCTGCGCATCGGCCAGCGCGGCACGGCCAAGGTGTTCGGCCCGCGGGCGCCGCTGATCCTGGCGCTGCTGCGCCGGCCGCTGGCGACGGTGCGGCAATGGCTGGCGATCTGAGATGGCCGGCGCCCTGATCCTTCCGGCCGGTCTGGCGCCTGCCGCAGCGCCCACGCCGCTGCCGGCCCTGCGGCAGGACCTGGTGCTGCTGCCGGGACCGCCGAGCCGGCACGGCGCCCCGACCTGGACGCTGCACGATCCGGCCGCGCACCGTTTCTACCGGATCGGCTGGCTGGAGTTCGAGGCGCTGAGCCGCTGGGACCTGGGCACGGCAGAGGCCGTGGCCGCCGCCATCGCCCGGGAGACGACCCTGCGCGCCGGGGCGGACGCGGTGAAGGCGGTGGCCCGCTTCGCCGAGATGAACGATCTGGTGCTGCGGACGGGGGCGGAGGCGACCGGGGCGCTGCTGCAACGGCGGCGCTCGGGCGTGCTCGACCCGGCCCGCTGGCTGCTGAAGAACTATCTGTTCCTGCGCCTGAAGCTGCTGAACCCCGACCGCCTGCTGGACCGGCTGCTGCCGGCGGTGGGCTGGGCCTTCACGCCGCGGCTGCCGCTGCTGGTCGCGGGGGCGGCCCTTCTGGGCCTGCTGCTGGTGCTGCGCCAGTGGGACCTGTTCGTCGCCGGGCTGGCCGACATGGCGACGCCGGGCGGGGCCCTGCTGGTCGCGGCTGCCATCGGCGTCAGCCATCTGCTGCACGAGTTCGGCCACGGACTGGCGGCCAAGCGGTTCGGCTGCCGCGTCCCCGGCATGGGGGTGGCCTTCCTGGTGATGTGGCCGGTGCTGTGGACCGACACGACCGAAGCCTGGAAGCTGTCCTCGCGCTGGCAGCGGCTGGCCGTGGCCGGCGGCGGCATCGTCGTCGAGCTGACCCTGGCCACCCTCGCCAGCATCGCCTGGGCACTGCTGCCGGACGGCCCCCTGCGCGCCGGCATGCATGTGCTGGCGGCGACCACCTGGATCACCACCCTGCTGATCAACCTGAACCCCTTCATGCGCTTCGACGGCTACTATCTGCTGTCGGACCTGATCGAGGTGCCGAACCTCCAGGACCGTTCCTTCGCGCTGGGCCGCTGGTGGCTGCGCGAGCGCCTGTTCGGGTTCGGCAATCCGCCGCCGGAGCCCCTGCCGCCCGCGACCCGGCGCCTGCTGGTCGGCTACGCGCTGGGCACCTGGACCTACCGCTTCTTCCTGTTCCTGGGCATCGCGGTCCTGGTCTACCACGTCTTCTTCAAGGCCCTGGGGCTGTTCCTGATGGTGGTCGAGGTCTGGTGGTTCGTCGCCCGTCCCATCCTGCGGGAGATCGGCGAATGGGCGAAGCTGCGCGGCAAGGTCAGGCTGAACGCCCCCACGGTGCGGACCGGCCTTGTGCTGGCCGGCGCCCTGCTGCTGCTGATCGTGCCCTGGGGCGGCCGCGTCGGCGCCCCGGCCGTGCTGCGGGCAGGAGAACAGGCGGTCGTCTTCACCACCGAGCCCGGCCGCGTGGCCGAGGTGAACGCGCAGAACGGCCGGACGGTGGCCACGGGCGAGCTGCTGTACCGGCTGGACTCGCCGGAGATCGCGTTCCGTCTGGCGCAGGACGGGGAGAAGCTGCGCGAACTGGAGGCGCGGCGGGCGGCCCAGGCGGTGGACCAGGAGCTGGCCCGCGACGGCCGCATCGCCGCCGAGGAGATGGGCGGGGTGGAGGCGCAACGCGCCGCCGACCTGGCCCGGCGGGACCGGCTGGAGATCCGGGCCCCCATCGCCGGAACCCTGACCGAGGTGCCGACCGCGCTGAAACCGGGAACCTGGCTGCCGTCGGGCGAGCCGGTGGGACTGGTGGTCGGCGCCGGCCCTGTCCTGGTCGAAGCCTATGTCCGGGAGGAGGACCTGCCGCGCCTGTCCATCGGCGCCACCGCCTCCTTCCAGCCGCGCGACCCCTGGGCCCCGCCCGTGGAGCTGCGGCTGGAAAGCGTGGACACCGCCTCCGTCCCGGCGCTGGAGCGGCCGGAACTGGCGTCGGTCAACGGCGGCCCGATCCCCGTTCATGCCGACCGCGACGGCCGGCTGCTGCCGCAGCGGTCGGTCTACCGCGTGCTGCTGCGCCCGGTGGAGCCGGAGGTGCGGACCGACCGCATCGTCGCCGGCCAGGTCGCCATCGCCGGCGAGCGGGAGAGCATCGCCCTGCGCCTGCTGCGCCACGCCCTGGCCGTCATCGTGCGGGAGAGCGGCTGGTCCTGAGCCGCCGGCAGCCCTCTTGCAGCCCTACTGTGGCAGGCCGGCGGGCTGGCCGGGGGCGCCGGGGCGCCGCTCCGTCAGCCAGGGGACGGCGACGCCCAGGTTCCAGTCCGCCTGTTCGGCGAAGGACAGCAGGACCTGGAGGATCTGGTGCATCTCCGCGGCGCTGCTGGAGATGCTGGCCAGTCCGCCCTCTTCCGAGAACAGCTCCAGGGTGAAGCCGCCGCCGCGCACATGCACGTCCACCCGGGTGACCAGTGCGGACGCCGCTCCGGTGCGGGCGGCGGCATCGACCGTCCACGGGCTTTCGCTCCGCACCGCCTGGGCCACCGCCCCCTGGTGGGTCATGCGCACGACCTCGTCGCGCAGATCCGCCGGGGCGCGCTGCGCCGGCCGGTTCACCCGCTCCAGCGCCCCCGCCAGGGTGGCGGCCAGCCGGTGCGTCATCCGCCGGGTCATGGACACGACCCGCGGCGGTTCCGCCGGGCCGAGCAGCAGGAACAGGCGGTCCTCACGCGGGTCGTACTGGAAGGTCACTGTCGCCTGATCGGCCATCCGCGAAGGGTCCCCGGTCCGTCGCCCCCGAGGGGGCATGCCATGCGCATGATTAGCGGATTCGGAGCATTCGCAATACCCCTGACGCGAAACTGTCGCCCCCGTCCGTTCCTTATGGAACCTTGGTCCCCTTGTGTTCCACAAGGAACGCCCCTAGTCTCAAGGTGGGAGGTGAGCATGTCCGACAGGCACGTTTCCGGTGAGGCTCAGGTCTCCGACGGCGCCCTGGTGACCAGGGCGGTCCTGCGGGCCGCGGACCGGCTGGGCCTGACCCGGGCGGAACTGGCGAAGGTGCTGGGGATCGGAACGGCATCGGTGTCGCGCATGGCCGCCGGCCGCCAGGAACTGGACCCCGGCGGTCAGGCCAAAGCCTATGAGATCGCGCTGCACCTGATCCGGCTCTACCGCTCCCTGGACGCCCTGGCCGGGGAGGAACCGGGCTATGCGGCCTGGTGGCTGCGCCAGCCGAACCGCTGGCTGGGCGAGGTGCCGGCCGACGCCATCCGGAGCGTGCGCGGCCTGATCGCCACGGTGGACCATCTGGACGCCTTCCGTGCCCGCGTCTGAGGGACGCGCATCCAGGCTGGCGGCCCTGGCCCGTGCCTATGCCGGCCGCGTCTGGCGCTCCGTCGAGTTGCAGAGCCGCATAGCGACCATGGGGCTGGTGGACAGCCTGGCCGAGCAGGACCGCCTGGAGGCGTTGCTGGACGGGGCAAAGCCGCGCTACCGGCCGGGAACCGAGGGGCTGCATTACCTGCTGAAGACGCCGTTCCGTTACAAGCCCTTCGACCGCTGGGGCTCCCGCTTCTCGCGCCCGCACGGCCATGGCCTGTTCTATGCGGCGGAGGCGCGGCGCACGGCCCTGGCCGAGACGACCTTCTACCGCCTGCTCTTCCTGGCCGGGCCGGAGGAACCCCGCCTGCCGGCCACGAAGGTCACCTACACGCTGTTCACCGTGGATGTCGCCGCCCCGCAGGCGATCGACCTGACGCTGCCGCCCCTCGCCGCGGACGCGGACCGCTGGACCGACCTCACGGAGCTGACGCACACGCAGTCGCTGGGCGAGGCGGCCCGGGAGGCGGGGCTCGATGCCATCCGCTACCGTTCGGTCCGTGACCCCGACGGCGGGGCGGCGCTGGCGTTGCTGACGCCGTGTTTCGCCTCGGGCATCGGTGCACAGGAGACATGGCATCTGTCGCTGCTTCCCGCGGAGGCCGCCCTCTACCGCGACGGTGGGGGTGGCGGCGAGGTCTTCGCCTACGCCTGGTTCCTGCGCGATCCCCGGCTGGCCCCCCTCGCCCCCCTGCTCGAACGGGCTGTTCCCTGATCCCGCGCACGGCCGGGCTGCCCCGTCCGGGCCGCGGCCCGTCGGTCCCGTGCCTCCCCGGGGCGGGGGTGATCTCCCGGTCCGGGTAAGGCCATCGCCCCGCGCGCCACGCCGGGAGCGCGCGCGTTCCCGATACGCGGTCCCCGGAGCGGGGCCGCGCGGAGAACGGGGATGCGATGGTCCGGAGAGCCTGGATGGCGGCCGCCCTGGCGCTGTTGCTGGCGAGCGCCGCGCCGACCCTGGCGGAAGACGGCGCCGGGGAGGCGCATCGGGTGCCGCCCGCGATCGTGGCGCCGCTGCTGGACTGGGTCGGCCGGCACACGGGGCAGCCGGGCCTGGTGCCGCCCGTCATCATCGCCAGCCGGCAGGCGCTGCGGCGGCTGGACCGGACGGCACAGCTCGCCGGCACGGATGAGCGCCTCCGCGCCGCCTACGTTCCCGGCGTGGTGATCCTGGATTCCGACACCTGGTCCCCCGCCGACCCGGTGGAGCTGAGCTATCTGGTCCACGAGCTGGTCCACCATGCCCAGCAGCTCGCCGGGCGGGGCGGGGAGTGTCGCGGACGGCGGGAGGAGGAGGCGTACCGGCTTCAGAATCTGTGGCTGGCGGAACAGGGACTGCCGCCCGAGCACGATCCGGCCTGGATCGCCCGGGCGGCCGACCTCTGCTGATACGGCTGGCGCGGGGCCCGCGCTACGCCGTCTCCAGCCCCAGCGCCGCCCGCACCCGGTGCAGCAGGTCCGCACGGGTGGGATCGTCCGGAGCTGTCTGCAACCGCTGGGACAGGGCGAGAATCGTCTCGGCGTAGGTATTGTGCCAGTCGCGCTCCGGCAGGTGACCGCCGGGCAGGCGTTCGGCGACCATCTCGACCGGCGGTTCACCGCTGCCGGTGAGCACGATGCGCTCGTCCAGGGCCGGGGTCAGGATGCGCGCCCCGTCGATGCCGGTCCCGGCCAGCCTGTCGCGCAGGGCGAGCCGCTGAGATTCCTCGCCATGGGTGAGGATGACACCACGGGAGACGGGCATCCGCTCCCGCGTCCAGTTGAGCAGCGCCGTCTGGTCGGCATGGCCGGAATAGACGTCCAGCGTCCGGATGCGGGCATGGACCTGCACCTCTTCGCCATGGATGCGGACGGTCTTCGCCCCTTCCTGGAGGACGCGGCCCAGGGTGCCGGGCGCCTGATAGCCGACGAACAGCACGGTCGAGGTGCGGCGCCAGAGATTCTGCTTCAGGTGGTGGCGGATGCGCCCGGCATCGCACATGCCGCTGGCCGCCATGATGATGGCGCCGCCGGCCAGACGGTTCAGCCGTTTGCTGCCCTCCGTCGATTCCACCAGATGCAGGTTGCCGCGCCGGAACGGCGGCGGTGTCCCCGGCTGGTTGACATGCGGCAGGTACTTCTCGAAGACCCCGGTGATGCGGACCGCCAGCGGGCTGTCGAGATAGACCTCCGTCACCGGCAGGGCGCCGCTGTCGAACAGCCGGTCCAGGTCGTAGAGCAGTTCCTGGGTGCGTTCCACGGCGAAGGCGGGGATCACCAGATTGCCGCCCAGGGCGAGCGCCGACCGCACCTCCTCCGCCAGCATGGCCTGACGGGTCGCCTCGTCCACGTCGGGGCGCTGACGGCCGCCGTAGGTGGACTCGACCACCAGCCAGTCCATCTTCTCCGGTCCGTCCGGACCGTCGTGGAAGGGTTTCTTGTCCGGTCCCAGGTCGCCGGAGAAGAGGATGCGGGTGGTGCGGCCCGCCTCCGTCAGTTCCACCTCGATGGAGGCGGAACCGAGCAGGTGTCCGGCATCCCAGAAGCGGGCGCGGGCGCCGGGCTGCACCTCGATCCACTTGCCGTAATCGACGCCGTGCAGCCGGTCCAGGCTGGCCTCGGCATCCTCCCGCGTGTAGATCGGCTCCACCTCGCCGCGGCCACGCAGGCGGTTCCGCAGGTTCAGCCGCCGCACGTCCTGCTCCTGGATGAAGCCGCTGTCCGGCAGCATGTAGGCCAGCAGGTCGGCGGTCGCCCGGGTGCAGTGGACGCGGCCGGTGAACCCCGCCTTGACCAGCTTCGGGATCAGGCCGGAATGGTCGATGTGTGCGTGCGTCAGCAGCATCGTGCCGATGCGGGCGGGGTCGAACGGAAAGGGCCGCCAGTTCAGCTCCCGCACCGTCTTCGACCCCTGGAACATGCCGCAGTCGACGAGGAAGCTTCCGCCGCCGTGCTCGACCAGGAAGCAGGAGCCGGTGACGCCACCGGCCGCCCCGTGGAAGGTGATGCTCGGCTCGCCCGGCACCCGCCGGGGCTTCGCCGAGGGGACCGGGGCCGAAGCCGGCCCGGCCTTCTCCGCTCGTTCTCTCATGGTGCCATGCTGGTCCCGGCGGGCCGGCGGCGCCAAGCGGTCAAATTGGCGCTACGGGGGAGTCAGGTTTGCATCGGGTGCAGGACGGGTCGGGTCGGCCGATCTTCCGGTACAGAGCCATCTTGATAATGCCTCGCATTTGCGCTAGGCGAGGGCCGGGAGTCCAGCGGGGCCGGGAAGGGGGGACCGTTGCGCGACGCGGTCATGGACATCGAGATCGGGGAACTGTACGCGGCGCACGGCGGCTGGCTATGCGACTGGCTGCGTCGGCGCACCCGCTGTCCGGAGCGGGCGTCCGATCTGGCCCACGACACCTTCTGCCGGCTGCTGGAACGCGGCCGGGCCGGGTTGCCGCTGGAGCCGCGCCCCTTCCTGGCCACCGTCGCCCGCCGCCTGCTGGTGGACGACATCCGCCGGCGCGAGGTCGAGCGCGCCTACCTGGACGTCTGTGCGGCACAGGCCGGCGACGCGGACCTTCTGACACCCGAGCGGATCGCGGAGGCGACCCAGCTTCTGGCCGGCATTCTCCAGCTCCTGCGGGAGCTGCCGGACCTGACGCGCCAGGCCTTCCTGCTGCGCCGGCTGGAGGGGCTGGGCCACGCTGAGATCGCGGCGGCGCTGGGCGTGTCCGAGCGCACGGTCAAACGGCACATCGCCGCCGCCTATGCACACTGCTACGCCCTGGCCTATCCGGACCGATGAGCACGACCCCGGCAGCGCGGCCGACCCCGGCCATGGTGACGCAGGCCGCGCAGTGGGCAGCCGCGCTGGACGACGAGCGAGCGACCCAGGAGGAGCGCGACGCCTGCGAGGCGTGGTGCCGGCTGGACCCCTTGCACCGTCTGGCGTTCGAGCGGATGCGCCGGCTGGACAGGCGCTTCGAGCAGTTGAGCGAGCTTGACCGGCAGGTCCTGCGCGTCGCGGCGGGCCGGCCCGGACGGAGCGCCTCCGGACCGGGGGTCCGCGCGGCCCGCCGCGGGGCCCTGCTGGGGATCTGTCTGCTGTTCGGCCTCGGCTGGCTTGCGACCGGGCTGCCGCAGGTGCGCGCCCTGTTCCCGGATGAACGGACGGAGCGGGGGGAGCGGCGGGCCATCCGGCTGGCGGACGGGTCCGGTCTGACGATCGACACGGACACGGCGCTGGACATCCGCCTGTCGGCCGGGATGCGGCGGATCGAGCTGTTCGGCGGACGCATCCTGGCCGAAGTGGCGCACGACCCGGAACGTCCCTTCGCCGTCGCCACCGCCGACGGCACGGTGACCGCCCTGGGCACCGCGTTCAGCGTGAGGCGGGACGGCGCGCGGACGCTGGTGACCGTCATCGCGTCGCGCGTGCGGGCCTGTCCGGCGGTGACGGGGTCGGCATGCCTGGACCTTGGCCCCGGTGAACAGGCGCAGCTCGCGGGCGGCAGCGCGACCCGGCTGGCCCCGGTGGACCCCGACGGCGCCACCGCCTGGACCCGGGGCTGGTTCGTGATCGACGACCAGCCGCTGACGGCGGTGCTGGAGGAGCTGAACCGCTACCGGGCGGTGCCGGTCCGCTTCGAGGCCCGGACCCTGCAAGGGCTGCGGGTGACGGGCAGTCTTCCCCTGGACGACAGCGGCCGCGCCCTGGACGCCCTGGCCGGCATGCTCGGGCTGCGGCTGCTCCGGCCGGACGCCGACGGGCCGGTCGTCCTGCCGCCGGAGCGCTGACGGCAGCGGCGCATTTTTCCGTGACCCGTTTTCCGACCCTCGTCCGTCCCCCTGGTGAAAGCAGACCTCACAGGTGGGACGATGGCAGGAGTTCGGAGCAGGACGGTGGGCAAGATGGCCGCCATGGCGCTGGTGCTGGCAGCGGGGACGGCCGGCCCGGCCTGGGCGCAGGGACCGGCGGCGGCAACGGCACGGATCGAGATACCCGGCGGCCCGCTGGGCGCCGCCATCGCCAGGCTGGGCCAGCAGGCCGGTGTGATCGTCACCGTCGATCCGGCCCTGGTCCGCGACCGGCGCACGGACGGACTGTCCGGGACCTACGCGCCTGCCGCGGCGCTGGAGCGGATGCTGACCGGCAGCGGCCTCCAGGCCGAACCGGACGGCAGCGGCGGCTTCCGCATCCGGCCGGTTCCCGCGGCCGCTCCCCCGGCCCCGCCGCCGGCCCCCCGCCCCGCTGCGGCATCAACGCCGGTCCCGCCGCCGCCGACCCCCATCGAGGAGATCGTCGTCGTCGGCACCCTGACGGACGTGGCGATCGGTCCGGCGGAGATCGAGCGGCGGCAGGCCACCGATCTGGCCGACCTGTTCCGCCGCGTGCCGTCCGTTTCGGTGGGCGGATCGCTGGGCATCGCGCAGAAGATCTATGTCCGCGGCCTGGAGGATTCCCTGCTGAACGTGACGGTGGACGGCGCGCCCCAGCGCGGCACCCTGTTCCACCACATCGGCCGGGTCTCCATCGAGCCGGAACTGCTGGAGAGCGTCGAGGTCCGGGCCGGTGCCGGCGAGGCGACCTCCGGCTTCGGCGCGGTCGGCGGCGCCATCCGCTTCAGGACCCGGGACGCCGACGACCTGCTGGCCCCCGGCCAGCGCCTGGGCGCGCTGGCGAAGGCGAGCTACTTCACGAATGACGGGCACAAGCTGAGCGGCACCCTCTATGGCCGCCTGATCGGCGATATCGGGTTCGTCGGCTCGGTCGTGCGTGTGGACCGCAACGACATGAAGGACGGCGGCGGCGACCGGCTGCGCGGCACCGCGGCGGAGCAGCGGCTGGCCTTCCTGAAGCTCGGCGGCGACATCGCCGACGGGCACCGGCTTTCGATCAGCTATGAGCAGCGCGACGAGGAGGCATCCTTCGGGCAACGTCCGAACTGGCCGGTGCTGGAGGGCGCACCGCTGTTCCCGGCGGAGGCGCAGCGGCGGACGGCGGTGGCGAACTACCAGGCCGACCTCGGTCCGCTGCGGATCGAGACGACGGGCTACTGGACCGAATCCGAGTTCACCCAGAACCGTTACGACCGCTGGGGACTGTACGGCGCGACGATCCGCAGCCAGGGCTTCGATCTGCGCGGACGCGCGACACCGGGCGACCACTCCCTGGTCGCCGGGATGGAGTACCGGGACGACCGGGTGGCGGGCGGCTACCGGGGCGATCCGGCCGTCTGGGGACAGTGGTCCTGGAACCCGGCGGTCGGACGCTTCGTCGAGACGGGCGACGTGTTCGGCCTGTATGCCCAGGACCACTGGCGGATCATCGACCCGTTGCTGCTGAGCTTCGGCCTGCGCTACGACGCCTACGACATGGCGCAGGTCACCTACGGCAACGGCACCGACAGCGACGGGATCAGCGTCAACGCCGGCTTCACCTACGACCTGCCGGCGGGTTTCAGCATCAATGCCGGGTTCGCGGAGGCCTTCCGCGGCAAGGAGATCGGGGACGCCTTCACGCTGGAGAAGCGACCCGGCCGCATCAGCCTGTCGCCGACGCTGAAGCCGGAGCGGGTGGACAACTACGAGGCCGGCCTCAGCTACGCCCAGGACGGCTGGCGCGGATCGGCCGTCTACTACCACATGCGGATCGACAACGTGATCCTGGACCAGCTCGGCAGCGGACCGCGGCCGCAGGACGCCGTCTATTACGAGAATGTCGGCCGGTTCAAGTCGGACGGCGTGGAGATCCGGGCCGGTTACAGCCACGGCCCCTTCACCCTGGACGCCTACTTCAACCACTATGTCTCCAAGCTGAACGGCGACGAGGTGGAGGGCTACGAGCACATCGCCCTGGGCAACTCCGTCGGGGACAACTGGAACATCACCGCCGGTTACACCCCCGTCCCCGGCCTTGAGCTGGAAGCCGCGTTGACCCGGTTCGAGAGCCTGGATGGCATCGAGGTGCTGCAACGGTCGGTGGCGATCGGCTGGATCGGGGAGACCCAGCGCGTGGACAAGCCGGGCTACACGGTGGTCGATCTCTTCGCCCGCTGGCAGCCCTTCGGCGACGACCGGCTGACCCTGCTCGGCGCCGTCTACAACCTGTTCGACAAGCGCTACCGCGCCCACTCCAGCGTCGCCGACTACACGGCCATCCCGGGCTGGGAGGGGATCGCCGGGATCTACGAGCCGGGCCGCGACATCCGGCTGACCGCGGCGGTGCGGTTCTGACGGTGCCGGCGCCCCCGACGGAAATCCGGGTGCCGCCGCCGGCCGGGCGGCGCTGGCGGTCCCTGCTGCGCGCCGGCCACCGCTGGTTCGGGCTGGCCGGCGCGCTGTGGCTGATCCTGATGTCGCTGACCGGGTCCGCCATCGTCTTCTACGGCGAACTGGACCGCTGGCTGAATCCGGACCTGTGGACGGTGCCGGCGTCCGAGGTGGCGGCGCCGCTGGACCGCGCCGTGGAGCGGGCGGGCGAGGCCCTGCCGGGGTTCGCCCCGCGCTTCATCGACCTGCCCGACGCCCCGGACGACGCGGTGATGATGACCGGCACCGTCGCGCAGGACGGGGCCGCGGCGCGGTCGGTGCAGGTCTTCACCGATCCGCGCGACGGGACGGTGCTGGGGTGGCGCTTCTTCGAGACGGTGGCATTCGACCGCCGCCATCTGATGACCATGCTCTACGACCTGCATCTGGACCTGATGCTCGGTCCGGCCATGACCTGGTTCCTGGGGCTGGTGGCGCTGCTCTGGATCGCCGACCATGCCGCCGCCCTGGTGCTGGCCTTCCCGGTCGCGGCGAAGTGGCGGGCCTCCTTCCGGGTCGGCGGTCCGCGCGGGAGCCTGCGCCGGCTGTTCGACCTGCACCGGGCCAAGGGGGTCTGGCTCTTCCCGGTGACGCTGGTGCTGGCGGTATCCAGTCTGGCCCTGACCTGGCATGAGGAGGTGCGCTGGGCGGCCCGGCTGGTCGCGCCGGTCTCGGAGCGGCTGCATCTGAGCTTCCCGGACCGCCCGGCGGAAGCGCACGCCATGAGGCCCCCTGTGGGGATCGACGCCGCCCTGGCCGTCGCCGGAACCCGGTCCGGTGCCCGGATCGACAGCGTCGTGGTGCTTTCCCGCAAGGGGGTCTATGGCGTGCGCGCCTTCGACAACCGCGACATGGACGGCTATGGCCGGCTCTGGATCTACGTGTCGATGCAGGACGGCGCCATTCTGGGCCAGCGGCACGACCGTGGCGAAGGACCGGGCGACGCCTTCTTCGCCTGGCAGTACCCGCTGCATTCGGGCAAGGCGTTCGGCCTGCCCGGCCGCATCGTCGTGCTGGTGGCCGGGCTGGCCACGGTGGCGCTGTGCGTCACCGGCCTGTGGCTGTGGTGGCGGCGGCGCTGAGTTTCCGCGGGCGGGTCCGGCGGTACGGTCAGGCGGTACGGTCAGTCGTCGCGGTCGCGGGAGACGATCCGGCGGCCGTCGGCGCTGAGCTTGAGGTCATACCTGTGGCCGTCGGCATGGACGGCATCGTCCACCTCCCAGCCGTCGCCGTCGCGCTCGATCTCCTCCCAAGCGGAATAGCCCTCGGCGCGCAGCGTCTCCACCACCGCGGCCCAGTCGGCCGCCTCGCGCGGCGCGGCGGTGGCCGGTAAGGGCGCCGCCAGCAGGAGGGCGAGCACGGCGGCGGAAACGGAATGACGGACAGGCATGCGGTCCTCCGGTCGGATGCGGTTCCGGGGCAACGGCGCCGGGGCCCGCGGGGTTCCGGGCACCGTCCGGCCGGGTCGGTCAGTAGGGCGCGAAGCGGCGGACCGCCTCGTCCACCTGCAACGGCCGGCCGATCATGGGGAAGGCGCGCTGGGCGCAGTCGGCCCGCTCGCAGACCTTGCAGCCGGCGCCGATCGGCGTCGCCGCCTCGGGATCGGCGAGGTCCAGCCCCTTGGCGTAGATCAGCCGGGCGGCGTGGCGCAGGTCGCAGCCCAGGCCGACGGCGAACTGCCGGGCCGGGGCGCCGAAGCCGCCGGCCCCCCGGCCGACCGTGCGCGCCAGCCAGAGATACTGCCGCCCGTCGGGCATCGCCGCGCGCTGGATCAGGATGCGGCCCGGCTGGGCGAAGGCCTCGTACACGTTCCACAGGGGGCAGGAGCCGCCGACACGGGAGAAGTGGAAGTCGGTGGCCGACTGCCGCTTGGAGATGTTGCCGGCCCGGTCCACCCGCACGAAGAAGAAGGGCACCCCGCGCTCACCGGGCCGTTGCAGCGTGGAGAGGCGGTGGCACACCGTCTCGAACCCCACACCGAACTGCCGTTCCAGCCGTTCGATGTCGTAGCGCACGGCTTCCGCCGCCGCCAGAAAGGGTCGGTAGGGCAGCAGCACCGCCCCGGCGAAGTAGCTGGCGAGCCCGATGCGGGCGAGCCGCCGCGCCTCCTCGCCGGAGAAGTCGGCCTGGGCGATCAGCCCGTCCAGCATCGCCCCCCGGTCCAGGAAGGCAAGCTGCGTCGCCATCTGGAAGGCCCGTTGCCCCGGCGTGAGATCGGCGGACAGGCGCAGCGTGCGGCTGGCCGCGTCGTAGCGGCGGGGCACCGCGGCCTCCCCGTCCGCCAGCACGCGGACATCGTGCCGGCGTGCCAGATGCCGTGCCAGCCCGGCGGCCATGTCGCCGGCCACCAGTCCCGCCTCCCGCTGGAGCGCCTCCCCCGCCTCGTCCAGCTCCGCGATATGGTTGTGGCGGGCATAGAAGAAGTCGCGCACCTCCTCGAACGGCATCAGCGGCTTGGCGGCACCCTGCCAGCCCTCGCCGAGATGGCCGGAGAGCTGCTCCAGCCGACCCGCCGCCTCGCGGCCGCGGCGGTGCAGCGCCAGCAGCGCGCGCCCCACCGCCGGCATGCCCGCGGCCAGCTCGCGCAGCTCCGCCAGCGCCACCCCGTCCGCCAGCCCGGCCTCGGACAGCGCCTCGCGCAGGTCGGCGACGAGGCGCGCCTCCTCATCCTCGGAGAACATCTGCACGTCCACGCCGAAGACGGCGTTGATCCGCAGCAGCACCGGCACCGTCAGGGGCCGCAGATTCTGTTCGAGCTGGTTCAGGTAGGAAGGCGACAGCTCCAGCGCCCGGGCCAGCGCCGCCTGGGTCAGCCCGCGCTCCTCCCGCAGCCGCCGCAACCGCACACCGACGAACTGCTTCCGCACCCGCCCCTCCATTCGCAAAATTCGCAAATCCACCGAAGATCCTGCGCCGATCTTCACAAATTCAGCCATTCCAGGAAGGCACGGCCTGCGAATATTGAAAAGACAGACACCGATGACAAGCAGATTGGAGGGGACGATGTCCAGCGCCGCGGCGGAACGACAGACGCCGGAGACGGACGCCGGACCGGGACGGGCGACCGTCCTGCTGGAGACGGTCTTCCCCGACGCCTCCAACCATTACGGCACCCTGTTCGGCGGCCACGCCCTGAGCCTGATGGGCCGGGCCGCCTACATGGCCGCCAGCCGTCGCGCCGGCTGCAATGTCGTGATGGCGGCGACCGATGCGGTCCGTTTCCACCGCCCCGTTCCCGTCGGGCACCTGCTGGAACTGACGGCGCGCGTCGTGCGCACCGGCCGCAGCTCCCTCACGGTGCAGGTCGACGGTGTCTCCGAAGCGCCGGCCGGTGGCCCCCGCCACGACGTGCTGAGCGGTCGGTTCGAGATGGTCGCCGTGGATGCGCACGGCCGGCCGCGCCCCTTCGATGCCAGGAGAGTGCAACCGTGAAGTCCCACGCCGTCCGTTCCCACAGGTCCGCCGACGCCCTGCCGCGGGAGGAGCAGCTCGCCTGGAAGCTGGCCGTGGTGGCCGCCGACCCGGTGCCCGTCGATGCCGACGTGGCCGCGATGATCGCCAACCGGATCATCGACAATGCCGCCGTCGCCGCAGCCTCGCTGAACCGGCGGCCGGTCGCCAGCGCCCGCGACCAGGCCATCGCGCACCCCTTCTCGCCCGGCGCCACCCTGTTCGGGCTCTCGCCCTACCGCCGCTACGCGCCGGAATGGGCGGCCTGGGCCAACGGGGTCGCGGTGCGCGAACTGGACTACCACGACACCTTCCTGGCCGCGGACTATTCGCACCCCGCCGACAACATCCCGCCCGTGCTGGCCGTAGCGCAGCATTGCGGCCTGACCGGCGCCGACCTGGTGCGCGGCCTTGCGGCCGCCTACGAGATCCAGATCAACCTGGTGAAGGGCATCTGCCTGCACGAGCACAAGATCGACCACATCGCCCATCTCGGCCCGTCGGCCGCCGCCGGCATCGGCGCCGCCCTGGGCCTGCCGGTGGAGACGATCTTCCAGGCGGTGCAGCAGGCGCTGCATGTCACGACCACGACGCGGCAGTCGCGCAAGGGCGAGATTTCGAGCTGGAAGGCCTACGCCCCGGCCTTCGCCGGCAAGATGGCGGTGGAGGCGGTGGACCGCGCCATGCGCGGCGAAGGCGCACCGTCGCCCATCTACGAGGGCGAGGACGGCTTCATCGCCCGCATGCTGAGCGGTCCCGGCGCCGTCTACACCGTGCCCCTGCCGGAAGCGGGGGAGCCCCGGCGCGCCATCCTGGACAGCTACACCAAGGAGCATTCGGCCGAGTACCAGAGCCAGGCCCTGATCGACCTGGCCCGGCGGCTGCGGCCGCGGATCGGGGACTTCGCCCGCGTCCGCGACATCCTGATCCGCACCAGCCACCACACCCATCATGTCATCGGCACGGGCGCCAACGACCCGCAGAAGATGGACCCCGGGGCCAGCCGCGAGACGCTGGACCATTCCATCATGTACATCTTCGCCGTCGCCTTGCAGGACGGCGGCTGGCACCACGAGCGTTCCTACGCGCCCGAGCGCGCCCGCCGGCCGGACACGGTCGCCCTCTGGCACAGGGTCCGGACCGAAGAGGACCCGGAGTGGACGCGCCGCTACCACAGCCATGATCCGGCGGAGAAGGCGTTCGGCGGCCATGTCGTCATCACGCTGGACGACGGATCGGTGATCGAGGATTCGATCGCCGTGGCCGACGCCCACCCGCTGGGTGCGCGTCCCTTCGCCCGCGACCAGTACGTGGCGAAATTCCGCACCCTGGCCGACGGTGTCGTCGCCCGGGCCGAGCAGGACCGCTTCCTCGCCCTGGTGGACCGGCTGCCGACCCTGACCGCGGGTGAACTGTCGGGCCTGGGTTTCACCGTCGATCCCGACTCCCTGGCCCGCGGCGCGAACCGCGGCCTGTTCGACCGGCGGGCCTGAGGCCCGGGGAAGGAGGCACCATGACCGCCACGACAGCCCCCGGCGCCACGCCCGTCCCGGCGCCGAAGAAGTCCGTCACCCTGTCCGGCGTCGTCGCCGGCAACACCGCCCTGTGCAGCGTCGGGCGCAGCGGCAACGACCTGCACTACCGCGGCTACGACATCCTGGAGCTGGCCGCCCGCTGCGACTTCGAGGAGGTCGCGCACCTGCTGGTCCATGGCAGCCTGCCGACCCTGATCCAGTACAAGGCGTACAAGGCGAAGCTGCGCGGTCTGCGCGGCCTGCCGGCGGCGGTGAAGCGGACGCTGGAGACGCTTCCCGCCGCCGCACACCCGATGGACGTGCTGCGCAGCGGCGTCTCCGCCCTGGGCTGCGTCCTGCCGGAAAGCCCCGACCACAACCCGGCCGGGGCGCGTGACATCGCCGACCGGCTGATGGCCTCGCTGGGGTCGATGCTGCTCTACTGGCACCATTTCGCCCATCACGGCCGCACCATCGAGGTGGATACCGACGACGACAGCATCGCCGGCCATTTCCTGCACCTGTTGCACGGCGAGCGGCCGCCGCCGGAGTGGGTGCGGGCAATGCAGGTCTCCCTGATCCTCTATGCCGAGCATGAGTTCGCCGCCTCCACCTTCACCGCCCGCTCCATCGCGGGCACCGGCGCCGACCTCTATTCGGCCGTCACGGGCGCCATCGGCGCCCTGCGGGGGCCGAAGCACGGCGGTGCCAACGAGGCGGCGCTGGAGGTGCAGAAGCGCTATGCCGACCCCGACGAGGCGGAGGCGGACATCCGCCGCCGGGTGGCGGCAAAGGAGGTGGTGATCGGCTTCGGCCACCCCGTCTACACCATCGAGGACCCGCGCAACGCCGTCATCAAGCGGATCGCCCGCGATCTGGCGGAGGGCAGCGGTGAGACGGCCCTGTTCGAGATCGCCGAGCGCATCGAGGGCGTGATGGCGGCGAGCAAGCGCCTGTTCGCCAACCTGGACTGGTACAGCGCTGTCACCTATCACCAGATGGGGGTGCCGACGGCCATGTTCACGCCGCTGTTCGTCATCGCCCGCACCTCCGGCTGGGGCGCCCATGTCATCGAGCAGCGCCAGGACAACCGGCTGATCCGTCCGTCGGCCCACTATGTCGGACCGGAGAGCCGGTGCTTCGTGCCCCTGTCCGCCCGCCAGGGCACGGCATCGCCGGCCGCCGGCCGGGCGCCGGCGGCGTGAGGGGGCGGCCATGTCCTGCTACGGCACGATGCCCTATCTGATCGCCACCGACCTGCCGCCGACCCCGCCGGGCGACCGTTTCCGCGCCCTGCTGGCCCGGCCGGGCATCCTGCGCCTGCCGGGGGCGCACAACGGGATGGCGGCGTTGCAGGCGATGGCGGCGGGGTTCGACGGGCTCTACCTGTCCGGGGCAGCGATGACCGCCTCCATGGGGCTGCCGGACCTGGGCCTCATCACCCTGGAGGAGGTCGCCTTCTTCATCCGTCAGGTCGCCCGCGCCAGCGGCCTGCCGGTGCTGGTGGACGGCGACACCGGCTATGGCGAGGTGCTGAACGTCATGCGCATGGTCCGCGTCTTCGAGGAGGCGGGGGCGGCGGCGGTGCATCTGGAGGACCAGGTGCTGCCGAAGAAGTGCGGCCACCTGAACGACAAGCGGCTGGTCCCGCCGGCGGAGATGGCGGCCAAGGTGGCGGCCGCGGCGAAGGCGCGGCGGCATCTCTACCTGATCGCCCGCACCGACGCCGCCGCGTCGGAGGGGCTGGAGGGCGCGGTCACCCGCGCGAAGCTCTATCTGGAGGCCGGGGCGGACGCGATCTTCCCCGAGGCGCTGACCAGCGCCGAGATGTTCCGCGAGTTCGCCCGCCGGATGCCCGGCGTGCCGCTGCTCGCCAACATGACGGAGTTCGGGCGCACCCCGGTCTTCACCGCCGGCGAGTTCGAGGCGATGGGCTACCGCATGGTGATCTGGCCGGTCAGCAGCCTGCGCGTCGCCAACAAGGCGCAGGAACGGCTCTATGCCACGCTGGCGCGCACCGGCTCGACGGAGGCGATGCTGCCCGATATGCAGACCCGGGCGGAGCTTTACGCCACCATCGCCTATCACGACTACGAGGCGCTGGACGCCTCCATCGGGCGGACGGTGCTGCCCTGAAGACGGGCCGGGGGCCGGAGGCGTGCCGGCCCCTTTCCCGTCAGCGCCCCAGCCCGGTCAGCCGTGCCATTGCAGCCGCCAGGACGGCAGCGTGATCCGCAGGGTCGTGCCCTGGCCGTAGCGGCTGCGTAAGGAGACGCGCCCGCCATGCGCCTCCATCAGGGCGCGGACGATGGAGAGGCCCAGGCCCGTGCCCTCCGTGCTGCGGGTATAGACGTTCCCGGCGCGGAAGAAGGGCTCGAAGACGTGCTCCATGTCGGCCTCGGCGATGCCGATGCCGGTGTCGCTGATCTCCAGCCAGAGGTCTTCCCCGTCGTGGCCGCCCAGCACGACGCTGACCTGACCGCCGGGCGGGGTGAATTTCACGGCGTTGGAAAGCAGATTCAGCAGGATCTGACGGACCGCCCGCGCCTCCATGTCCAGCAGGATGCGGTAGGGCGGTTCCTCCCAGACGACGGAGATGGTGCGCGCGCGGGCCTGGTCTTCGATCATGCGCAGGGCCTGGCGGATCTCGTCGTTCAGGCAGACGGGGGCATCGGCCGCTGCCGCGGCGCCCGGCTGCATCCGGCCCAGCGTCAGGATGTCGTTGATCAGGTCCAGCAGGTGGCGGCCGGCGTTCAGGATGTCGGCCGCGTATTCCTGGTAGCGGTTGTCGCCCACCGGCCCGAAGGTCTGCATCTGGATCATCTCGCTGAAGCCGATGATGGCGTTCAGCGGGGTCCGCAGCTCGTGGCTGGCGGCGGCGATGAACTTGCGCTGCTGTTCCATGGCGCTGATGGCCTGCTGCCGGGCCGCCATCAGGGCTTCCTCGGCCTGCTTGTAGGCCGTGACATCGTAGAGGCAGATCAGCGCCAGCTTCGCCCCGCCGCTCTCGCCCTGCGCGTTGAAGACGGTCCGGCGGTCGAAGGAGAACCAGCGTCGGCCGCGTCGGGAGGACCAGACCTCCCGCGTCATGGGGAAATCGGTGAAGCCGGGATCGGCCAGCTCCGGTGGCAGGCCGAAGGTTTCCAGGAACGTCTCCAGCCGGTGCGGCAGGCGCTTGTCCCCGGAGATGCCGAACACGTCGCGGAACAGCCGGTTGACGGCGTGGACCTTCATCTCGTCATCGTCGCGGATGCTGGCCACCAGGACGATGCCGTCGAGCAGCACGTCCAGGATCTCCCGGCGGACCTGCTTCTCCCCGCCCAGGCGACGAGACACCCGCTCGATCTCGCGGGCCATCGCGTCCGGGTTGCCGGCCTGGTCAGCGGCGAGCAGGTGGCCGACATCCGCGATCAGCCGGATGTCGGAGCGGCGCCAGGGCCGCGTGTGGCCGCGGAGCTGCTGCTTCCACAGCTCGAAACTCTTGCGCGGGCTCAGCCGGCCTTTGGCCGGGTCCCATTCGACCGGCTTGTCGGGATTGCCGCCCCAGTTGACCGTGCCCCCCACCTCCCCGGCGAAGGCGGCGATCAGCACCGGCCCGTCGGGATCGACAAGGTGGGCGATGCAGCCGCTGGCCGCCGGACCGGGGGCCGGCAGGGCCGGCACGTCGCGGCCCAGGCATTCGGAGACGAAGGATGCGCCCCCCGCACCGTCGGCCAGGATGCGGGCGAACTGGCGCAGCCAGTCCGCTTCGGGCACCGCCCCTGTGGAGAGCACGCTGCGGCCTGCCACCAGGGCCACGCCGTCGGCGTCGATGGCGTTCAGCAGCCCCTGCCGGGACAGGATGATGTCCTCCAGCGGGCTGCGGGAGCGGGCGACGACCCGTTGCAGCCGGGCGAACTGCCGGGCGGCCTGCCGCGTCGCCTGGGCGTCGAGGCGCCGGGTCGAGGTGCGGATCGACCGGGCCAGGGCGTCCGCGACCCGACAGATCCGCTGCTGGCGGTCAGGGTCGAGCCAGAAGGGCTGGGTATGGTGGCAGGCGATCAGGCCCCAGAGCGCCCCGTCCACGATGACGGACAGGGTCAGGCTGGCCGTCACGCCCATGTTGGCGAGGTATTCGATATGGACCGGGGAGAGGGAGCGCAGATGCGCCAGCCCCAGATCCAGCGGCTGCCCTGTCTGCGGATTCAGCAGCGGCTCGATCGGCACGGGCAGGCTGTGGATGTCCACGACCTGCCGCAGCCGGGCCTCCAGGTAGAGGCGCCGGGCCTGCGCCGGGATGTCCGACGCGGGATAGCGCAGACCGAGATAGCTGGCCATCGACCGTGACCGCGCCTCGGCCACCACCTCCCCGGTCATGTCGGGATGGAACATGTAGACCATCACCCGGTCGTAGCCGGCGACGGCCTGCACCATGTCCGCCGCATCCTGGCAGGCTCGGTAGAGGTTCCGCTCGTGCAGGATGCGCGCCAGGGCCGGTCGGTCGTCGGGCGCGGCGGGCGCCGGCGCCACCGCGTCCGCGCGCTCCATCTCCAGGATGGTCATGCCGCCGCGCCGGTGGGCCCGCAGCCAGACGGTCAGGCCGGTCCGGGCGATACGGTGGCGGCGCACCTTCAGCGGCGGCTTCTCCTCGGAGTCCGCCGCTGCGGACTCCGCCCAGGCGGCGATGCCCCGCCCGACGAGACCGGCGAGCGGCCGGTTCAGTGCCTCGGCAGGGAGAAAACCCAGGAATTCCTGAAGGTTGGAGCTGCATTGCCGGACCATGCCGGCGCCGTCGGCGGCCAGCAGGGCACCATGCGATTGTATGTTGCCGAGGATATGGATCGGCTCCCGCGCGCAGGCGTCGAGGTTGATCCTGCCGACCTGGTCAATCACGTCCACCAAAAGATCCCCAAACGTCCAAGCCGGCCCGCGCATGCCTTAGCATGCTGTCATAAAAGAGGACCGCTGCAAACCGCAGGTGCGTCACACCGGCCCCGGACGGGAATCGTGGGGTCGCGCCTCCCGCCGCGAACCGCGGCGAAGGGGCAGGCATTCAACGATCGGTGGAGGGTTCTGTCAATCCGCAGCAGCGGCGAGGCGCCGCATGGGACGGTGGCCGAGCACGTCGCGGAAATGGTCGATGGTCCGTTCCAGCCCCGTCGCCAGCGGCACGCCCGGCCGCCAGCCGAACAGCGAATCCGCCCGGCCGATGTCGGGCCGGCGGCGGCGGGGATCGTCCTGCGGCAACGGCCGGAAGACGATGGGCGACTCCGACCCGGTGAGCCGCAGCACCGTTTCGGCCAGTTCCAGGATGGTGAATTCCCCTGGATTGCCGAGATTGACCGGCCCCGGTTCTTCGGCCGGGGTTTCCATGAACTGGACCATGCCGCGGACCAGATCGTCCACGTAGCAGAAGGACCGGGTCTGCGAGCCGTCGCCGTAGATGGTGAGCGGATCGCCCCTGAGCGCCTGCACGATGAAGTTGGAGACGACACGGCCGTCGTCGGGATGCATGCGCGGGCCGTAGGTGTTGAAGATGCGGATGACCTTGATCGGCACCCCGTGCTGGCGGTGGTAGTCGAAGAACAGCGTTTCCGCGCAGCGCTTGCCCTCGTCATAGCAGGCGCGCGGCCCGATCGGGTTCACGTTGCCCCAGTAGGACTCGCGCTGCGGGTGTTCTTCCGGGTCGCCATAGACCTCGGAAGTGGAGGCCTGGAGGATGCGGGCCTTCAACCGTTTGGCGAGGCCCAGCATGTTGATGGCGCCATGCACGGAGGTCTTCGTCGTCTGCACGGGGTCGTGCTGGTAATGCACCGGCGAGGCCGGACAGGCGAGATTATAGATCTCGTCCACCTCCACATAGAGCGGGATGGTCACGTCGTGGCGCAGCACCTCGAAACGCGGGCAGTCCCGCAGGTGCTCGATGTTCCGTTTCGAGCCGGTGAAATAGTTGTCCACACAGAGGACCTCGTGCCCCAGCCCGAGCAAATACTCGCACAGATGGGAGCCGATGAAACCGGCCCCTCCGGTCACGAGGATGCGCTTCATGATGCCGACCGCCCTTCCCTGCCCGCTGCCAGCCTTGTCGCGGCAAGGCCACCATCCGCCCTGTGCCGGAGGAGCCCTGGGCCGCGAGGCCGCCGGTTATGACTGTGCCATGAACACCGCCGGCGGCGGGCCGGACCAGCGCCACCCGGGCCTCACACATCGGAGCCATGCTGGATGCACCGTCCGGGGGAGCCGCTACGCCTTCCGCATGGTGGCGGCCCGCTGAACAGATGCGCCTGGCTGTCCGATGTCCCTGATCCACCGAACCGGCGCCAAGGGCCGCCCCTGAAACCCGCAGCAGGCCTGGGGGGACGGAGTCCGGCACGAGGCCGGGACGTTGTTTCGGTGACGTTCGCCAGCCGGCCGACGTTGGAACGGGGACACGGCGGGACGCCCGGCCGGCCCCCGCCAATGCCCCGGAAATGCCCGCAGGACAAGGATTCCGGGCGGATTCCTGGACCCTGAATCCAGGACCTAGGACATCCGGCCCTGGTGAGGATTCGGCGCCTCGGCAGGGCGCTTGTGCGCCGTGTCTCCGTTCCCCCTCCGGCCCTGTCGCTGGGTCGTGGCTGGGACTTCCGGATCGATAGAACGGCCCGTTGACACCTGCGCGACGGTCACGGTCCAATGGGCGCATGAACGCCGACTCGTTTCCACGGGGGATGCGTCCCCGGTTCGACGTCCAGTCGACACGGCTGGCGACCGGGGGCCGTGTGGCGCGGCAGGAAAGGCGGTCCTTTTCGCCCAGGGCGATCTACCGCCGTCTCCTGGACGATCTCAAACGCCTGCATGCCATGCTGGCCGAGCTGGAGAGCCTCTGTGACCAGGGCCGGATCGATCCGGACCGGCCGGAAGCGCCTTTCATGGCGCTGCACCGCTTCAAGGCTCTGAGCCCCCTCTTCGAGGAGGTCGAGTTCTTCATCGCCGTGACCGCCACCCATGCCGACGGTCTGGAAGCGCGTAAGCGCCGCAATGCAGAGGCTCAGCTCGACCTGTTGCGCCGGCGCCTCGCCCGGCTGCACCTGGAGAGCGTGGCGCCCCTTCTGCGTCTGCTGGAGGAGAAACACGCGCCCCTTCCGATCGGCACCCGTTATGTGCTCGGCCGGTGGCTCTCCGAGCTTGACCGGATGCAACAGGATCTCACGCTTCCCTGTTCGGAAACGGATCCCGACAGCCCTGTGCTCGACTCCTTGCTGGCAGAGGTACGGCGGCTTTCTCTCAGCCTCCATGACCGGGCTCCGGATCTGCCGGATTTCAGCATGGTCGGGGATGCGCCCGCGGCCCTCCCCTCCTTTTCTTCTCCGTCCCGTCGTCTTCCCCTTTCGACCCCTTCTTCTGCGCATCCGCTAGCGGCCCATCCACGGGTCCATCTGGTTCTCCAGCGCCGGGAGGGTCGTCTTTTCGTCGATGGCCCCCGATCCGGTCCCCTGATGGCCGAGATCCATCGGCTGGGTCTGGGTGATGCCCTGGCCGGGGTCTTCGGTATCCGGCCGGCGGTTCTGCCCATGCTTCTGAACGGTCACGATCCGCTTCCGGCTGATCGGCTGGATTCCGTCGTCGCCTTCCTGCGCGAGGCTCTCGGGGAGCAGGGCTTCGATCTGGTCTCCCCCTGATTCCGGCCGCACCGCTTTTTCCGACCGGATTCGGGGTTTCAGTGACATTCCTTCCTGGGCGGTTTTCCACAGGGGGGCGGGGATTCGTAGTTTCGGTGACAGCGCCGGCTCTCCCTTTCCTTCGCAGCCGAGTCGGACCCGGTAAAACCCGAGTCGCCAGCCCCTGGAACCCCTCCGGGTCCGCTGATTCGCGGTCCGGTGGGGATCGCTGCTGTGGTGCCCCGGGGGGCCTCCGGAACCCGCGAAACCCTGTCAAGCGTGCGGAGACGCGACCTGTTGAGCCTGTTAGATTCCGTTAGGGAGTTACAGTGTTTTCCAGTTACGGGCCGGAATCTGCCTCTGGAATCAAGCGGCTGTGGGCATTTCTGTCGCCCAAACCGCGAACGGGGGTCGCTGAAACTGCGAACCGGCGTGTCCATAACCCCGAACCCTGGTGCCTGAAGCAACGGACCGGCGTGCCCCATCCAACGATCCCGGATTCCGCGTCGCCGAACCAACGAACGGGCCGACCCCGCGGATTCCCGGCCCTGTCACCGTTCCAACGAAGGCGGGTCGCCGTTCCCCCGTGTCCATGTCACTGAAACAACGAGATTCCGGCCCGGTGTCGGCGGTCCCGGAGGGCTCTGACCACCAAATCTTCGTTGGTTCGGTGACGTTCGCACAATCGCTTGTGGACAGCCCGGAACGTCTCGACCCAAATTTCCCGGACCGCACATCCCCTTCCGTCCACTCCGTTCGTTGTTTCGGTGACGGGGGGTGGGGGTGGCCCCGTCGTCCCCCGGACCGTCGTCCCTGGGTGCCGACCCTGATGAAAACCGCAGAGTCGTTGGATGGGTGACGTGATGAGGACCATCGAAGAGGCGCATCAGCTTTCCCTCCTCGACAGCCCGCTGATCGGCAGCGTCAAGAATGAACGCTCGATCATGGTCTACAACTTCTTCGCCCTGACGAAGGAGAAGCGGCTGGACCCGATCCGTTATCAGGACGGCAAGGTCACGATCGAGGTCAAGGGCACCGACGCCGGCATCGCCACCATCTACGACAAGGAATTCCTGATCTACATCGCCTCGCTGATGGTCGATAAGATGAACCGCGGCGAGCCGGTGAGCCAGGTCTTCAGCTTCTCCGGCCACGATTTCTTCCGCGTCTGCCGCGTGTCCGCCGGGGGCAAGTCCTACGACCGCATCTCCGGGGCACTGGAACGGCTGCAAGGTACGCAGATCAAGACCAACATCGAGACGGGCGGTGAAGGCACGGACGAGTGGTTCAGCTGGCTGAAGTCGGCCAAGGCGGAATACCGCAAGAACACCAAGGGCGAGCGCGTCCTGAAGCGGATCACGGTGGAGCTGTGCGACTGGCTCTACCGCGCGATCCTCAAGGACAACCGGATGCTGACCTACGATCCGGCCTATTTCGACCTGCCGCCGCTGGAAAAGCGCCTCTACGAGATGGCGCGTGCCCATTGCGGCAACCAGCCGGGGTTCAAGATCAATCTGGAGAAGCTGCGGCTGCGTGTCGGCGCGGAGACCGACCTGCGCCAGTTCCGCTACAAGCTGGCCAAGATCGCCGAGAAGAAGAGCCCCCTGCCCGAATACGGTTTCAAGCTGATCAACGACCCGAATTCCGAGGGCGGCACCAAGGGCCAGCGCACCCAGCTCAAGAAGATCATGGTCGTGTTCTGGCGCATCGACCGCTGGCGCGAATACGACGTCAGCCGTTTCGAGACGCTGGAGGACTGATCCCTTCCCCGGCGGCGCGTCGGTCGAGCACGGTCAGAGCCGGACCCCGCGTGCGCAGCAGGCCCTTGTAGCGGGCGCTGTCCTCCGGCACGGACCGCAGCACCGCCGCCATCTGCCGCGCCTGGGCCGGCGTCAGGCGGGAGAGCGGCCGCTGATAGGTGCGGATGCCGAAGACGACAGCGCCGCTGTCCGGCAGGGCCAGCAGGGTCTGCCGCTCCACCCGCAACAGCAGGCGGTCGCCCGCGGTTTCGGCGGTGATCCCGGCATCCGCCGGCAGATGCGCCGTCTCCCCCGGCTGGAACAGGGCCGGATCGTCGTTCAGGCTCCAGTTCGTCCGCCAGACGCCGCGCCCCGGACGGAGCGTGTCGAAGAAGCGGTCCACCGGCGCTGCCAGCCGCTCAGGATAGCCCGGCACGGGCTGGTGAATGCCGGGCAGGCCGCGCCCCGCCTTCTCCGCCAGCCGCCAGCGGTTCGGGAAGCAGACGATGCCGGCGGCCAGCCGCCATGCCCCGGCTTCCTGCCGCAGCAGGCAGAAATCCTCCGGTACCAGCAGGCAGGCCGTCTCCAGCGGCGGCGCTCCGGAGATGTCCAGGGCCCCGCCGGTCAGCCGGTTCAGCAGTTTCCGGCCATCCTGGGCGTAGAGGGCCGGGAACTGTGCCGGCAGGTGCGAGGCGAGCCGGTGCAGCAGGTCCCGTGCCGCGGACTCCGTCCCGGGCGGCGCCAGCAGCACCTGCGCCCGCCGTTCGCGCAGCAGGCGTCGGCGTTCCGCCAGCAGGTCCGGCCAGGTCGCATCGAGGCGGATCCAGTCCGCCGGGTCCAGATGGCGCAGACCCATGCCGATCCGGAAGCCGTCCGTGTCGAACGGCCAGGGCATGTCCTCGGGCGGCAGCGCCGCGGGTGCGGGGTCCGGGCCGGCATCCTGCATGGCGCCATCCTGCCGGCCGGGGCGGCGCCCCGCAAGACCGTGCCGCAGGGCCGGCCCGCGGGGGCGGGCGTCCCTATTCCGGAGCGGATGTCGTTGCGCCTGCGGAACGACTGCGGGCCGGGCCGACGAAATGCTCCACCTGCGGGGTCGTTCCGGGTTCGCAAAGAGCCATGATGGCCTCCTGCAAGCGCCGGTCCGCCATGGTCACGCGGTCGTGCTGGCGCAGATGGTCCAGCCAGCTCGCGGTGACGAAGGTTTCCAGCCAGCGCCCCGGCCGGGCCACATCCTCATAGACGGCCCAGTCCTGCGCCCCGCCGCGCCGGCGGCTGGCCTCCAGATCCCGCATGTGGCCCAGGAAGGCGGCCGTGTTCGCGGCGGGAATGCGGTATTCCACCGTCACCAGGGCCGGGCCGCGGCCGGGGGCGGGTTCGGCATGGACGGGCGGGCGCCGCCAGTGGGCGGACGGCGCCAGATCGCCCTGGTCCACGGCGCGCAGCGGATTCCACGGCACCACGACGAGGCCGAGGATCAGGCCGGCGGCCGCGGCCAGCAGAGCCGCGGGGATGCCGTGGCTGGCCGCGACATGACCCCAGAGGCTGCTGCCCGCCGCCATGGCGCCGAAGAAGACGACCAGGAACAGCGACAGGCCGCGGGCCTTCACCCAGCCCGGCAGGGAGGTCTGGCCGGCGACATGGAAGCTGGACAGCACCGTGATCCAGCCGGCCCCGGCCAGGGCCAGCGCGATCCCCGCCGCCGCCGGCTGGCGCAGCAGTGCCAGCGCCACGGACACGGCGGCGAACAGCACCGTCGCCCCGACCGACAGGCGGTTGTTGGAGAAGCGCCGGCGCAGCCGCGGCAGCACCAGCGCCCCGGCCACGGCGCCGGCCCCCAGCGCCGCCAGCAGGAAGCCGTAACCGGTGGCGTCCAGCCCCAGCCGGTCGCGCGCCACCACCGGCAGCAGGGCCCAGACGGCGCTGGCGGAGAGGAAGAAGGCGACGGCCCGGACCAGCACGCGGCGGAAGTCCGGGGCGGAGCGGACATAACGCAGGCCCGTGCGCATGGCGCCGAAGAACGGTTCCCGCGGGAGCCCGCTGGACGGGACCTCGCGCCGCCATGTCAGCAGCACGGCGATGACGGCGAAGAAGCTGACCGCGTTCAGGACGAAGACGGCCACCAGCCCGGAAGCCGCCACGATGAAACCGCCGACGGCCGGGCCGATGGCGCGGCTGACATTGATGGACAGGCTGTTCAGCGCCACCGCGGCCGGCAGTTCGGACCGTGGCACCAGTTCCGGCACGATGGCCTGGAAGGCGGGGGCGGAGGCGGCGGCCGAGACGCCGATCAGGAAGGTGAAGAGCAGCAGCACGGGCGGCGTCACCAGCCCGGCCAGCGCCGCCGCCCCCAGCCCCGCGGCGGCGGCGGCGCCCCAGAGCTGGGCATAGATCAGGAAGCGGCGGCGGTCGAAGATGTCGGCCAGCACGCCCGACGGCAGCGCCAGCAGGAAGACCGGCAGCGTCGTCGCCGCCTGCACCAGCGCCACCATCAGCGGGCTGGGGGCGAGCGTCGCCATCATCCAGGCGGCGCCCACATCGTGCATCCAGGTGCCGACGTTGGAGACGAGCGTCGCCAGCCAGAGCGCCCGGAAGACGGGACGGCGCAACGGCGTCCAGGCGCCGACGGGCTGGTTCCCCGCGCCGGGCGGCGCGGTCATGGGCGGCGCGGTCATGGGGGAGGCGGTGGTGCTCATGGCCGGACGGCGTCCCCGCCCCCAGCCATGCGGGCCGTGCAGATGCGACCCGCGTCCACCACCCTGCCGGGAAACTCCACGACCATCCCGGCACCGCTGCGGCACCGTTCCGGGTTGCCCCGTCCCATCGCTCCCTCTCCGTCGAAACCGGCGTTTCCGGCGCTGCCGCGCCGCTGAATCCGGGCGCAGGGGGCGCGCCGCCGCCGCCTCTGTCAAGCGGTGCCGGTGGCGGACCAGGGCTGTCCCGCGGCGGTGCCACGGGCCCTTCGCTGGACGGGAAGCTGGGGCGCGCGCGGCGGGGGCTGTGCCGGTCCGCGACATGGGGTAAACCCTGACGTAACCCGGTGTCGGTTAACAAGAGGGATTGTGCCCCCGTGTCCGCTTACGACCCGATCATCGCTTCCGCCCGCGATCTTCTGCACATCGAAGCGAAGACCGTGCTGGCCCAGGAGCAGAGCCTGGACGAAGGTTTCCTGAACGTCGTCAACCATATCGGTACACGGGACACGAACACGCTGGTGGCGGGGGTCGGGAAATCCGGCCTGATCGCACGCCTGCTGGCCAGCAAGCTGGCCTCGGTCGGTACACGCGCCTGGTACTACAGCACGACCGACGCCCTGCACGGGGAGTTGGGCGGGCTGCGGCCCGACGACCTGCTGATCCTGCTGTCCAACAGCGGACAGACGCGCGAGCTGGTCGATCTCGGCCGCTGCGCCATCCAGCGCGGCGCCCGTGTCGCCGCCATGGTCTCCCGCGTGCCGTCC
The DNA here is from genome assembly GCF_042665545.1 of Rhodocista pekingensis. Taxonomy (NCBI): domain Bacteria; kingdom Pseudomonadati; phylum Pseudomonadota; class Alphaproteobacteria; order Rhodospirillales; family Azospirillaceae; genus Rhodocista; species Rhodocista pekingensis. Next base: position 50,065 of record NZ_JBHTCM010000025.1, read on the forward strand.
GCGCTCTCACGCATCGCCGACTGGACCCTGCGTGTCCATGTGGAACGCGAGGCGACGGAGACGCGGCTGCCGACCGCCAGCACGGCGGCCATGCTGGCCCTGGGCGATGCGCTGGTGATCGCGGTGGCCCGCCGGCGCGGCTTCACCGTGGACGAGTATGCGCGCAACCATCCCGGCGGCACGCTGGGCGTGGTGCTGGGCTCCCGCGTCGCCGACCTCATGGTGAAGGCGCCGGGCGGCGTGGCCCTGGTCACCCCGGAGACATCGGTGGTCGAAACGCTGCTGGCCATGACCCGCCACCCCAACGGCGCCGCCCTGGTGGTGGATGCCGAGGGCCGGCTGGCCGGCATCGTCACCGAGGGCGACGTGCGCCGCGGCCTCTCGACCCATGGCAAGCATTTCCTGGAGATGGACACGCGCGCCTGCATGGGCGCGGCACCGCGCACCTGCGGGCCGTCGATCACGGCGCTGGAAGCGCTGGAGATCATGGAGACACCGACGCAGATCTACGTTCTGCCGGTCGTGGATGGAGACGGGCGTGTGCTTGGTCTGATCCGCATGCATGACATCGCCGGTCTTGAAGTTGAAAAGACCCTGGGCTGATCGCCGCCGATAGAAGGCCAGTCCAGGCGAGACGGAACATTTGCATCCTCCGGACATATTTTAAAGTTAACGCATTAATTCATCGCCGTTGACAGTCCATTAACAGATCAGCCGCCATATTCGGCGATCCCGGCGATGGTTTTTCTTGAAACGAAGCAATGCGCCCCTTCCAAAGAAGCGGGCCCCTCCTGTATGGTTATCTGCAATTTTATCTATCTGACCGTCCGGCGGACGCATCCGCGCTGACCGGGGCCGGACGGCGGAGCGATGACCCGGAGGTCATGAGCGTTCCGTGAGTGCATCGGCGCCAGTTTCCGCAGCCCAGGTCGGCGTCATCCACGGACGGCCGTCCACGTTCGCCGAACGGGGCGTCTGCGTCCCCTTCACGACGCCCATCCTGGCCCAGGCCCGCATCCGGATGGATGCGCAGGAGCGGCTGGAATGCCTGCTGCCCGGGTTCTCCGGCGGCAAGGGAACCTATGTGTTCGGCTGGAAGGCGTTGCCGGAGGTGATCCGGATCACGCTGCATGACCGCGCCCTGCACCGCGAGATCCTGGAGACGAAGGCGAACACGCCGGACACGATCCGGCACTGCTCCTTGCAGGTGGCGGCGCGCGGCTTCGCCGGCCTGGCCGCCGCGGCCCAGGCCAGGCAGGCGCTGGCGCTGGACCGCGACTACACCGTCCTGACCAACTACGTCTTCGTGCTGGAGCTGCTGAAGCAGGTCGGCACCCAGGCCCCCGATCTCCTGCGCGCCGGGCTGGACAGCGAGGCGACGCGGCAGAGGGCCAAATCCGCCCTGACCCGGGTGGCGGAAGGGTTCGGCATGGTGCCGGACATGCTCTACGGCCGGGTGGAGGAGCTGAGCACCCTGCTGGCCCCCCTGGGGCTGCCGCAGGCGCCGCACCCTGGCCGGCTGCGCCAGCTCATGCGCCGACTGGAGTGGTTCCGCGACGATGTCGCCACCTGGGCCGTGACGGAGGCGACGGAGGCCGAATCGCTTGCCAGGTTCATGGCCGAGTGCGCCGACCAGACCCTGACGATCGCCGCCACCCGGCTGGCCCGCGTCGATCCCCTGCTGACCCGGCTGCGCCCCATCGTGACCGGCGAGGAGAAGTCGCTGCGCGAGGTGCGTGCCGGCGTCACCAGCCTGTCCTGGCTGCTGGACGGCTGGGACTACATCTGCCAGCACTGGGAGGACAGCCGCGCCCAGTCCGACGAGGTGCAGCGGCTGGCCATGTGCGAGCTGTTCCGCATCGCCCCGATCATCCCGGTGCAGGAACTGGCGGCGAACGAGAACTTCGACATGGAGGAGCTGCGCCGCGTGCAGCGGCGCTGGGTCCGGGCCAACCAGGACTGGCGCACGGGCGGGCTGGACTACGATGCCATCCGGCGCATCGAAACCGTGAAGGCGAAGCTGGCATGAGCGAGCAGAGCCGCGAGTGGAGGCAGCTTGCCGCGTCGGCGACCGCGCTGACGGATTCCAAGTTCCTGAAGATCGTCGAGCTGTTCGAGAAGGTCCGCCACCGGTCGGACATCGCCGACGCCATGCGGGTCATCCGCCCCCGCATGGCGGAGCTGCGGCCGCCCCGCCGGCTGCTGCCCATGCGCCTGTTCTTCCTGCCGGCAGAGGATCTGCTGGACGATGTCGGCGCCTACCATCGGCGCCTGTCGCGCATCTCCCGCGCCACGCTGGATACGTGCTGGCGCATCGTCGCCGAGCGGCTGGGCGAACAGCGGCTGGCGCGCCTCGACGCCAGCCTCTCCAGGGTGGACGGGCACGATGCCGCGGCCCTGGTGCAGGAGGGCGAGGCGCTCTGGCGCGACGGCGCCCGGGCGCTGGGCGACGCGCTGGACGAGGCGCACCAGAACCAGAAGGCCCGCATCCGCCTGTTCGGCCGCGACGATGACGTGCTGCGGCAGGTGGCGGTGCTGGTGGCCGTGACCGAGATCGGTGTGCAGTTGCAGTCCGTGAAGGCACGGCTGCCCGACCGGCCGGTCCAGGCCCTGGCCGACTTCCATGTCGAGGTGCTGCGCCGGGCGATCAAGGAGCTGGCGACCCAGGACATCCGCCGGGTCGCCCCCTTCCTGCTGGCGCTCTCGGCCCGCATGCTGCGGCCGGGCGACCTGCTGACCGTGCTGGCGGACACCCGCCTGGAGGGACGGCAGCAGGAGAAGGACGAGGTGGCGCGGGAGGTCGGTGTCTTCGCGCTGGAGAACCTGCTGCGCCAGTCCGGATCGGTGCCGCGGATGCTGAAGGAGGGGATGGCCGCGCGCGAGATCGCCAGCATCGCCGAGCGGTTGCTGGACGGCTTCGAGTCCATGCGGGCGACGTTGCAGCATCCCGACCAGCGCAAGATGATCCGCCGGGTGGACCAGGCGCGCGTCGTCATCTCCGAGGCGATCCTGGAGCGCGTCATCGGTCCCGCCGACCAGGAGCTGCTGGGGCATGTGCTGGATACGGCCGAGCGCGACCTGATCCGGCCGGATCTGCTGCCACGGCCCGCCACGCCGGAAGAGATCGCCCGCGCCGAGGACTTCGCCCGCGCCTACCGCCGCTGTGCCCGCATCGCCCCACAGGTCGGCCTGAAGCCGCAGATGCAGGAGAAGACGGCCCAGCTCTGCCGCACCGTGCGGCGCGCCACCGAACAGCTCAGCACCCTGTCGCAGGCGGCAGGCGCCAGTGCCGCCGATACGGCCACCGCGGACGAGCAGATCGTCTCGCTGCTGCGGCTGGTGGAGATCGTGGCCGGCCCCGACGAGGCGGAGCGCATCCTGCTGGACTGGCAGGAGAGGCTGGGCGTGGGCGATGCCGGAGATACCCCCCCGTACCGGGAGATGGACCTGTGAAGGAAATGCGGACCCTCAGCTTCAGCGAGCGGGAGGTGATGCAGGCGGTGCTCGACCTGATGCGCCGCCAGCGTCAGCCCCTGCCCAGCGGCCAGCTCCTCGGGATGGAGCTGGAGGATGATCCCATCACCGCCACGCTGCTGGTCGAGGACGATTACGGCGAGCGCACCACGATCCGCCGCAACGCGGCGGAACTGGCGGCGTCGCTGGTCAACTACTGCATCGACCGCCGTGTCCGCCTGCCCGCCTCGGGGCGCAAGTTCGTGCAGGTCATCGGCGGCTCGGTCAATCTGGTGATCTACATGGACGAGCCGGCGGCGAAGCCGCGGCCTGCCCGCCGCGCCCCGTCGGTCCGGGGTTGAGCGGCCCCATGGGCGGCATGGTCATCACCGATTCCCTGGCGTTCGCGGCCAGTTCGCTGCTGGCCGCGGTCGTGCTGCTGGTCATCGCCTATGCCATGAAGGCGGCGGCCATGACGCACACGCGGCGCAAGGGGCTGCGCCTGCGCGGCATGGCGAAGGACCTGGAAGGACAGTGCGCCGGTCTGGAGGCTCGGCTGGCGGAGGTGCAGGCGGACCTGCGGGTGCTGGAGGCGGAGGAGGCCGCCCTGGTGATCGAGACGACGCAGGCCCGCCGGACCTGCACCATCGCCGCCCAGGACACCTTCGAGGTCGTTCATGAGGTCGGTACGCCCGGCGGCGGCAACACGGCCTTCGACGTGGAGATCCTGCTGAGCCCGGCGGCCATGAACCAGGGCCCGGCGGCGACGCAGGTCGAACCGCGCGTCTGGAGCCGCCGCAACATCGCCCGCATCTGGGCCCCCTCCCCGCAGGAGGCGCTGCAACTGGCCGGGCGGGTGTTCCCGGTCCGCTACGGCTATGTCATCACCCGCTTCCTGAACGCCTCGATTCCCGGTTTCGCGGAGCCGACGTGATGGAACTGCTGCTGCTGGGCGCGGCGCTGGTCGCCATCTATGTCGCCGCCGTGAAGATGGTCCAGGCGAACCGCGCCTATGGGCGCTCGAACGAGGAACTGCGGGTGCTGGCGGCGCGGCCGGTGGAGCTGGCGCGGGCGAAGCAGCGGCTGGAGGGGCAGATCAAGGACGCGGCCGACCAGATCGGCCGCGTGGGCATCCGCATCGAGCATCTGAAGGCCGAGAAGGCGGCGCTGGACGAGGAGCTGCGCCGCCTGCGCGAGCGCGCCAAGGACCGGGTCTACGTGATGGAACGGGTCATGCAGCCCGGACAGACCCTGTGGGAGCTGGTGGTCTCCAACGACACCCAGTTCCGCGACGTGGCGGACGAGGAATACCGGTTGTCCTGGGCGCGGGGCCGGCGCTATGTCGTCTCCGCGGCCAACGAGCGGGACGTGCGCCGCCGCGCCGAGCTGAAGTTCCTCGGCAGCCAGGGCTACCGGGTCCTTCAGGTGGAGAGGTCGGCCCGCTTCTGAGGGGGCTGTCCGTCCATGCTGCTGAAGGCCGTTCTGGGCACGATCGTCCTCTATCTGGCGCTGCTGGCCCGCAGCGCCTGGAAACAGGGGGAACTGGCGCAGTTCCTGCGGGCGCTGGGGATCGTGGCGGTGCTGCTCGGCGGCATCGCCCTGGTGTCCTGGACCTGGATCTGGCTGGACGGCCGCGGCTGACCCGCAGTGCCGCCACCACCGTGCGGACAGGCGGCGCCGGACATGGGGGCGCAGCCCGTCCGGGCCCGTTCCCCCGCGGCATCCGCTGCATTACCATGACCTCATGGTGGAAAATCCCGCGGCATTTCCCTTCTCCGGCCGGGCTCCGATGGCTATGGCCCCGATCGACCCGCGGCCGCTCAGCCCCGGCCTGTGCGCGCTGTGGCGCGAGGTGGTGGCGGCCGAGTTCGGCTGGGAGCAGGACGGGGCCTTCCTGACCGTGCCGGCCCTGACCGGCGGTCGCGTCCTCTCCTATCTGCCGTTCCTCAGCTACACCGACATGACCCCGGCGGCGGCGGAGCGGCTGGCCCAGGAGGCGGGGCCGCGGCGGCACCTGATCCGCGTGCTGGACCCCGACGCCCCGCCGCCGTCCGTCGGCGACCCGGTCACCCTGCGCGCCTCGCTCGTCGGAGTGGACGCCGACACGCTGTGGAGCCACCTGATCCCCCCGGTCTGCCGCAACCGGGTCCGCCGGGCCGAGAAGGCGGGCATCCAGGTGCAGCAGGGGCGCGATCCCGAGATGGTCCGGCGTTTCACCGTGCTGCTGGCCGGCACGCTTGCCCGCCACGGCGCGCCGATGCTGCCGCCGACCCTGGTGCAGACGCTGGTGCGGGAGACACGGGCCGAAATCCTGCTGGCGGAGGCCGCCGGCCATGATCTGGCCGGCATGGTCGTCGTGCCGGACGGCGATCTGCGCTGGGTGCCCTGGATCGCCACCGACCGGCGGGCCGCGGCGGAGGCGCCGGGCGATCTGCTGATCTGGCACCTGCTCTGCGAGTGTCTGGGGGACAGGGTACGCACGGTCGATCTCGGCCGCTCGCCGATGGGCGGGGGCACCTTCCGCTTCAAGCGCAAGTGGGGGGCGGTGCCGGTCCCCCTCCGGCTGGTCGGGGCCGGCCGCCTGCTCCAGACCCGCTACATGCTGGCGCAGCAGGTCTGGCGCCGCCTGCCCCGTCGCCTGACCGACGAGCTGGGGCCGAAGCTGGTGGGCTATCTGGTCGATTACTAGCCCTGTCCGCCCCGGCCCGACGACCCGGCCCGGCGGTCAGGACACCAGCCGCAGCGGGTCCGCGGCATCGGGGGCGACACGGCCGCCCTCCACCCGCAGCACCAGATCGGCGCGGCGCAGGGTCGCCAGCCGGTGGGCGATGACGACGGTGGTGCGCCCCCGCATCAGCCGTTCCAGGCTTTCCAGGATCTCCGTCTCCGTCGCGGCGTCGATGGCGCTGGTCGGTTCGTCCAGCACCAGCACCGGCGCGTCCATCAGGAAGGCACGGGCGATGGCGATGCGCTGGCGCTCCCCGCCCGACAGCCGGGTTCCCCGCTCCCCCACCCGCGTGGCGTAGCCGTCCGGCAGCGCCATGATGAAATCGTGCGCGGCCGCCTGCCGGGCGGCGGCGATGATGCGCCCGATCGGGGCGTCGGGCTCGCCATAGGCGATGTTCGCGGCGATGCTGGTGGAGAACAGGGTCGGGTCCTGTGGCACCACGGCGAACTGACGGCGCAGGTCGCGCAGCCGGATGTGGCGAAGATCGTGCCCGTCCAGCAGGATGCGTCCCTCCGTCGGGTCGATCTGGCGCATCAGCAGGTTCACCAGGGTGGACTTGCCCGCCCCGGTGCGGCCGACGATGCCGACGCAGCTCCCCGCCGGGATGTCCAGCCCGACGCCGGTCAGCACCGGCGTGCGCGGGTCGTAGCGGAAGCCGACCCCTTCCAGCCGGAGATGGCCGCGGGCCCGGGCCAGGGGTTCGGCGTCGGGCGCTTCGGTCACGGCCGGCACCGCATCCATCAGGGCGAAGGCGCGACCGGCACTGACCAGCGCCCGCTGCTGCCCCGTGATGTGGCTGCCGATCTGCTGCAACGGCGCATAGAGCTGGGCCAGATAACCCATGACCAGGAGCAGTTCGCCCAGGCTGAGGCTGCCGGCCTGCACGCCGCGGGCGCCGAGATAGAGGATGGCCGTCGTGCCCAGGCCCGAGGCGAGCCCCAGGGAGACGGTCAGCAGCCCTTCTACCCGGATCACCCGCTGGCGCTGCCGGAAAGCGGTGCGGGCTGCCGTCAGGAAGCGGTCCGTCTCCGCTTCCTCCCGTCCGAAGGCGGCGACCAGCCGGCTGGCCGCCAGGGTCTCCTGCGCCACGGCGAAGGCCGCCCCTTCCCCGTCCTTCACCGCCGTCCAGCGGCCGCGCAGCCGGGTCTGGCTGAGATGGATCAGCATGATCACGGGCACCGCGGTCGCCAGCGCCACCCCCGCCAGCCCGGCGTCGATCCGCGCCGTGACGGCCAGCACGCCGGCCAGGGAGACCAGCGCCACCGCCATCGGGATGATGCCGTAGAGCGCCGTCCATTGCAGGGCTGGCGCATCGTGCTGGATGCGGTGGGCCGATTCCTGACTGCCGCGCTCGAAGGCTTCGCCGGGAAGGGTCAGACCCCGCCGCAGCAGCCGGCCGCGGAAGTCCAGCACCATGCGTTCGGCCAGCCAGTCGCGCAGCATCCAGTCCAGATAGTGGTGGGCGGCGGAAAGCAGGGCGAAGACGGCCCCGGCCAGGACCGCCAGCCGCAGCAGCCGGTCGGGTGCCGCCGCCACGGCGGCCGGGACCAGTCCGGCCAGCCAGCCCGTGACCGGGTGGCCGGCCAGCACATGGTCCACCACCAGGGTGACCGGGATCGGCAGCACCAGGGCGATCGGCAGGCCCAGCAGGCCGACCAGCAGCACGGCGGCCAGATGCGGCCGGAACGCCCGCGCCTCACGGAAGGCACGGGCATAGAGGGCGGCGGCGCCGGTGGGGACGGGGGACGTCATCGGGGGCATCCGGGACAGTTCGTGTCCCCAGTTGCGACCCCGAATGTTTAAGGATCCCCTGAACGGGGAAGCCTCTACCTCTAATGCCCGGCGGGTGGCTCAGCCGGCGAGCTTCTCCAGATAGGCCGTGTCGTGGACGATCAGATAGCCGCTGCGGTAGGCGATGGCGCCGTCCGCCTGGAAGCTCTTCAGGGTCTTGTTCACGATCTCCCGCGACACGCCCAGCATCTTCGCCAGGGCGTCCTGGGAGACGAAGGTGGCGATGCGGATGCCGTCGGGCGTCTGCCGGCCTTCGCTCTGCGCCAGCATCAGGATGCGCTTGGCCAGCCGCCGGGTGACGTTGAGGAAGACCGTGTCCTCGATGATGGCGCTGGTCCAGCGCAGGCGCTCGCACAGCACCGTCATCAGCCGGATGCAGAGGTTCGGCCGCGCCTCCAGGAAGGGCAGGAAGTCGCGCCGGTCGATGCGCAGCAGGTCGGCCGGTTCCGCGGCCGTGACGGTGGCCGTGCGCTCGCCCCCGTCCAGCATGGCGATCTCCCCGAACACCTCGCCGGCGGCGAGCGTGTTCAGCAGCATCACCTTGGCATCCTCCGACTCCGTGTGGACGGCGACCCGGCCGCGCAGAATGGCGTAGAGGCAGTCGCCCGGATCGCCCTTGATGAAGATGCGCTCGTCCGTGGCGAAGCGGCGGACCTGGGCGAAGGCCAGGACCGCTTCCATTTCGGAAGCGTCGAGAATGCCGAACAGCCGGTTGCGCCGGAGCAGGGCGATATCGATGCGCTTTGTGTCGCTGGGCACGGGCGTCACGCTGGCCGCGGAAGCGGACCGCTCCGGCGGGGCGGGCGGTCCGGCGCCGCCAGCATCCGCCAGCGGGGCCTTCGACCGCAAGGCGTCATGCGGCGGCACCCAGGATCGGCCGCGCCGCCCGCTCGAACAGGGTCGTGTGCTCGAACGGGAAGAGGACCGTGGCCGGGGTCCAGGGCCGGTCCAGCGCCTCGCGCATGGTGCGCAGCATGGCGACCGCGTCCTCCCGCTTCTGGTCGGCACGACCCGTGGGCAGCCACGCGCGCAGCGCCTCGACCTCGGCCCGGTTCACGCCGGCCGCGGCCGCCTCGCGGAACAGGCGGGCGTAGGTCCGTTCCTTGTAGGGGAGAGCCTTGGCCATGGCTTCCAGGTGGCGCCGGGTGCCCGTGCCGACGATGCCGCGGGCGAAGGCATCGGACAGGGTGCGGCGGATGTTCACCATGGCTTCCGACAGGATCGGGTAACCGATCTCCGCCGGCCCGTGCGTCACCGCGACCTCGTCATCGTCCTCCAGCCGGCCGTCGGCGAAGGCCTCGAACACGGCGCCGACGCCGTGCATGCCGAAGGCGTGCAGCTCCGCCGCCCGCAGCGCCCCCATGCTGGCGCTGCCGTAGACCTGGACGCCCTTGGTCAGGGCGAAGAGGATTTCCTTGTGCCAGACCGACGGCACGTTCTCGAAGAAGCCGTCCACGATTCCGATGGCCCGGGCCCCGTCCATCACCGCCCGGAGCACGTCGCCCTGGGCGACCGGCGGGCGGTAGTCCGCCGCCAGGATCTCGCGGGCATCGGCCACGGGGAGCGTGGGGCCGAGGAAGACGATGGCGTCGGACATGGTCGGTTCTCCTTCTCGGAGCGTGTCTTTCCCGGTACGGGCCGGATCAGTGCGGGCGGCACCCGGCGGCGGCACGGCCGCGGGCGCCCAGGACATAGTCGGGCGAGCTGTCCACCCCCTCCAGCCCGGGCGCCAGCACCCGGACGACGGGGATGCCCAGCTCGCGCCGGGTCAGATCGACGACGACGGGTTCCTCGATGCCGGCGCGGGCCAGACGGGCCAGCAGCTCGTCCAGATCGTTCCGCAGGGAGCGTCCGCCCCAGACCGGCACCGCGTTGAAGTCGCGCATCGGCGCGCCATGGCGGATGCGGGTCAGCCAGGCCCGCTGGAGGGCGGGGTCCAGCATCCGCTCGTAATCGGCCCGGGCCATGTCGTCACGCGCGCCGGAGATGAAGGTCAGCCGGCTCTGCGCCGCTTCGGTCAGGGCGCGGGCCAGGGCGATCCCGCGCACCAGATGGGTGCCACAGCCGATCGCCGGACGGATGCCGGTGGCGTGCTCCCCCTCGGCCTGCACGATGCGGCAGAGGAAGGTCGGCACGCCGATGTCGGAGGTGATCTCCCAGACGCCGACCTCGACGCCGGCACGGGCGAACCGGCCGATCAGGTCGCGGCAGACCGGGTCGGCCACCGTCTCCAGATCCAGGCGGTCCTCGTCCTGCGCCTCCTCCGGCTTCTGGTGCCAGAGCGTCAGGGCATCCCGCTCGATCAGCTCGCAGAGGCCGTGGATGACGGCCTCCAGCGGGTGGTTGCCGGAGGCGAGGCCGTTGGTGTTGGCCTGGAAGCAGCCGTGGCCCGAGGGCAGCGGCAGCGTGTAGTTGGAGTGGACCATCTCATAGGGGACCCAGACGCTGCGGTCGCGGGTCAGGCTCCGCCCCTCGATCCAGAGCATCTGGGTATGGGGCGTGTAGCGGCTGCTGCGCAGGCGCGGCAGCCGGTCGGGGTCCACCATCGCGTGGGAGTAGCAGAGGTCTTCGAAGGAGCCGATCTTCAGCGGCTGCACGATCCGCTCGGCGTGCCAGGCCTCGACGGATTCCATCAGGCCGGATGCCTTGGCCGCCGCGAGCGTCACCCCCTTGCCCTGGGACACGGCGAGCGAGCGCGAGTTGGGCCGGTTCACCATCACCACCGGGATACCGACCGTGTCCAGCCCGGTCAGGGTGGCGACCCGGGTGATGCCGAACATCGGCAGGAACCGCTTCAGCCGTGCCACCGTTTCCTCGGCGGGGACGATCCGGCGCCAGGCGTCGGCCTGGAGGACGGGATCGGCGCTGTCGCTGTGGCTTCCGGTCATGGGGCGGCTCCGACTGGGACCCCGGTCAACGGGGCTGGCTGGGTAGAGGCCGGCTGGGTAGAGGCTGGCGGGATCGGTCCGGGGCACGGGCGGTCGCGGCGGGCGGTTCCGCCGCGACCGAGCCGGGATCACGCCTCGCAGACGATGGCGCCACCGAAGTAGTCGCCCTCGCCGCCGCTCTGACCGACGAGCAGCACGGGCTCGGCGGCGGTGGCGGCGGTTTCCTCGACCGTGACGGCGGAATCGGCCTCGATGGCGTAGAGGCGGCCATCGGCGCCCCGGATCAGCATGGACATGGGTCACCTCGCATGGTGGCTGAACGGACTGGTCCGCGGCGGCGGGAGAGCGTCCGGCGACAGGCCGGAGCGACCCGGCGCCCGGGCCACCTCATGCTTAATCCCGTGACTGCACGCAGGCGTGTGAACTGCTTCACACGATCCTATGCAGATGACCGCCTATGATCGGTGATCGTGATGGCAGCCCCCGCGTCCCGTGCTGCGTAAGGTCTGGAGGCCACGATGAATGCACCGAGCAAGCCGCAGAAGGTCCCGATCTATGAGCCCGACGCCCTGGAGGTGGACGGCCAGCTCATCAGTCACAATGTCTGGGTCAGCGGCCATCGGACCAGCGTCCGTCTGGAAGCCGTGATGTGGAAGAGCCTGCACGAGATCGCGGAGATCGAGGGCACGACCATCCACCAGCTCATCACGATGATCGCCGCGCGGCGGCACGAGACCTCGACCCTGACCGCGACCATCCGCGCCTTCCTGGTCGCCTATTTCCGGGCGCTGCATGTCTCGGGCAAGAAGGGACCGCTGCTGTCGCAGGTCCTGGGCGACGCCAGCGCCTGACGCTGCCGTGGCGGCGCGCCCCGGGGGGCTGCCCACAAGAGGCAGGCCCCCCACGGGACCCTGTCCGCGGGACCCTGAAGGGGCAAGGCGCGCGGCGCGCGTGGACCTGGAGCTACCGGCCGGTGGCGGCGGGAAGCGTGGCGAAGCCCGAGCCGATCCGGGCATGCAGCCCGTCGCACTGGCCGAGCAGGGTCGACAGGCCGAGGGCCGAAGCCCAGGTCCGGGCCTGCGCCAGCATCTCCTGTGAGCGGCGGGCATCGCCCATCTGGCCGGCATGGCGGGCGGATTCCAGGCCGGCCCGCACGGCCACGAGACCCTGGTGGCGCCGTTCCGCCAGCGCCAGCGCGGCATCGGCGTCCCGCAGCGCCTCGAAATGGTTTCCCAGCCGCCCCATCGCCTGGGCACGCAGCAGGAGGATGTGCGCCTCGTGCGCCGCGGTCCGGCGCTGGCGCACCTGCGCCAGCCCCTTGTCGATCTGGCGCACGCCCTCCTCCGAGCCGTCGAGCGTGACCGTGACCAGCCCGGCCAGTGCCGTGGCCAGCCCGTAATGGATGCGCGACCCCGTCTGCTCCATGAGCTGGAGGGCGCGCCCGGCATAGCTGGCCGCCAGCTTCCAGCCGCCGGTCAGCAGATGGTCCTCGGCGATGAAGGTCCAGCAGAAGATGCGGCTGAAGGGGAACGGGCTTTCGGCGGCGTGCTCCTCGGCCGCGGCCAGATGGCGGCGGGCCGCGTCGATCTCGCCGATCTCGATCAGCCCGCGGGCCAGCCGCAGATCCAGCATCATATGGCTGTCCAGCGCCCAGTAGCGGCCCTGACGCTGTCCGGTCTGGGCTGCCACGGCGGCGGCGTGGCGCAGAATCGGCAGCGCCGCGCGGACATTGCCTGTCTCCAGCAGGATGTTGCCGTGATGCAGTTCGACCTCGAAATGGGGCTCGCGGCCCCCCTGGGCGGCGCGTGAGGCCTCGACCGCGTGTTCGGCTGAGGTCACGGCGTCCCGCAGGCTGCCATAGGCCCAGTCGAAGGCGGAGCGCAGGAGCCAGGCGGCGCATTCGCGGTCGGGGTCGCCCAGCGTCCGGGCGATGCCGATGGCCCGGTCCAGCACGTCCGGTCCGTGCCCTTCCACCCCCAGCGGCATGGTCGCCCGGGCCAGCATCAGGCGCAGGTCGACGGCGCGGACCGGATCCCCCCCCTCCCCGCCCAGGCGGTCATGCGCGTCCACGGCTTTGCCGAGGAGATCGACCGCTTCGGAGGTGAGCGAAAGCTGGAACGCCTCCCGCCCCGCTTCCCCGCCGGCCTCCGCCGCCTTGGCCCAGGCCTCGCTCCGGTAAGCGTGGCGGGCGATCGCCGCCTTGCGTCCGGCAAGGTCGGCGAAGTCCGACGATTCCAGCAGGGTGACCAGACGCCCATGTATGGCGCGCCGGTCCCGGCGGGTCAGGGTGGCGTAGGCGGCTTCGTGCAGCAGCGCGTGGCGGAAGGAGTATTCGAGCCGCGGCAGCAGGCGGGTGTTGTCCAGGAAGTCGGCGTCGGCCAGCGCCGTCAGGATCTCCGCCAGCGTGGCCCGGTCGCAGCCGACGAGCGCCGCCAGCAGGGCGGCGTCGAAGGTGGCGCCGGCGACCGAGGCGGCCAGCAGCGTGGTGCGGTGCCGTTCGGGCAGCGTGTCGATGCGGGCGGCGAGCAGCGCCTGTACCGTTTCCGGCAGCCGGTCGTCGCCCAGTCCGCCCGGCCGGTAGTCGCCGGGAATGCCGGTCAGCCGGCCGCCGGCGACCATGCCGCGGACGCATTCCTGAAGGAAGAAGGGATTGCCCTGGGTCCGCCGCACCAGCGAGGCGCGCAGCTCGTCCAGGGCGGGATGCGAGCCGACCAGCGCGGCCGTCAGCTCCGCGGCGGCATCGTCGGGCAGCGGCTCCAGCTCCACGATCCGCACCCCTTCGGGCAGCCAGGACGGCACCTCCCGGGCGGTGCCGAGCAGGAACAGCGGCAGCGCCCCCACCAGCGGCACCAGCCGGTCCAGCACGGCGGCGGCGCTGCTGCCGGCCCAGTGCAGGTCTTCCGCCAGCAGCAGCAGCGGTGTCCGCCGGGCCGCGGCCCGGACCAGATCGCCCACGGCTTCTGCGGCCAGGACCAGCAGATCCTCCCCCTGTGCCGCGCCGGAACGCTCTTCTGCGGGCAGCAGCAGGTCGGCCAGGGTCTCGGCCGCCACCTTGCGCGCACCGTGGCCTTCGATCAGGCGGAGCAGCGGTGCCCGCGTCTCCGGCAGGTCGCCGTCGAGCAGGGCCGTGACCAGGTCGTGCAGCGGGTCGGCCACGCCGACAGGCTGCATGGCGTGCATCCGCCAGTCGAGGACACGGGCACCGACACGCCAGGCGAAGGCGGAGACGGCTTCGGCCAGCCGGGACTTGCCCAGGCCCGCCGGCGCGGCCAGCAGGCAGGCCCCGCCCTGACGGTCGAGCGCCCGTGTCACGGCGGCTTGCAGATCACCGAGCACGTCGTCACGGCCGAACAGGGGCGGGTCGTCGTCCGGTCGTCGCCGCCGGCGACGCATGGCCAGGAGAGTGAAGACGCCGACCTCGTCCTGCGGCAGGACGGCGAAGCGGCCGACCAGGGCCAGTTCCGCCCAGTCCTGCGCGGCGACAGCCGTCGGCTCCGACAGGCGCACGCCGTTCTCCGGCGCCATCTGTTGCAGTTTCGCGGCCAGATGCACCGTGCGGCCCACCGCGGGGGCACGGTCCTGTCGGTTGAGCGCCGCTGAGTCCCAGAGAATTTCGCCCGAGCTGAGGCCGACACGCACGGCCACCGGATCGGCGTCGCGCATGCCGCTGCGCGCCTCCCGCACGATGGCATCGGCCGCGAAGCAGGCGCGGACCGCGTGATCCTCCAGGCTGTTGGGGGCGCCGAACACGGCCAGGATGCCGTCACCCAGGGTCTGGCAGACGGTGCCGCCGTAGCGTTCCACATGGGCCGACAGGGTGCGCAGCACCCGGTCCAGCCGGTCCTGCGCGTCCTCGGGGTCGGCGGCGGCGACCATGCGGGTGGAGCCCACGATATCGGCGAACAGCACCGTGGCCATGCGCCGGTCGGAGCGCACGGAGGCTTCCCCGCCGGTCATTCCTGCCGGCGCGGCCCCCGCCCCCGACCCGGGGCGTGCTGTGCTTCCGCTCGTCGCCATCCGACCCGCATCCCGACCGCTCTACCGGAGCTCCGACCGCTCACCCGGACTTCGGATCATACTGCCGCCCTGTCCGGTGCGTGACCCGCCCGGCGGTGACCTGTCCGGTTCGTGACCCGTCCGGCTCGTGACCTGCCCGGCGTGAGTCACACGGGCCTCACGTCCAGCCTAACCCGGAAGCCCGATGGCTCCCCGGCTTCAGGCCAACGCAGCATACGATAGCATCCCCTTTCCGGACTGTGAACACCGGAGCATGGGCGTTGTCGATCCGGCTCGCGCCCGGATTGCAGTGCTGACCCGACGACTGCGCGGTCCGGCAGAAAAGGGGTCGGCGGCGCGCGTCAGAGCAGGCCTGTCAGGCGCAGATACACTATGTTGCGATCATAATCGATGCCCGGCAGATTTGAGTCGCGGTTCGTGTAATCGTAGCCACCTTCCACCTGAAAATTGCGGTTCACCAGATACCGCAGGCTGGCGCCCAGGCTGATGACATCGTCCGTGCGGTCGATACGCTCGTAGTCGTTCTCCAGATACCCCGCATATCCTCCGATCAGGAGGTTGCGCAGCAGTTCGTGGTCGATATCGACCCGGAACAAGGTGGCGACATAGGAGGATGCGGCGTCGGAGGTCGTTTCCTCCACCGTGTTGGAGGCGGTGAACTCCAGGCTGGTCAGGGTCGTGGGGTTCCAGGCGAGGCTGGCGCCGTAGGTCAGGCCGTCCGCCGTCGGGAAGGCCGGGTTGTCGTAGTCCTGGGAACGGTAGCCGGCGAAGACCTCGCCGCTGGTGACGCCGCCGAAATCCAGCGCCACGCCGCCGGTGAGCCGGTAGCCTTCCGAATCGCGCCCGACGTCCCGGTCGTAGCGGCGCCAGTTGTAGGCGGCCTGGACGAAGCCGGCGAGATTGGGCGAGGTCGCGTAGCTGAGCCGGGCGGTCACGCCGTATTCGTCGCGGTCGCGGTCGTCCTGGTCGATGACGGCCCCGCCGGGGGCCGGGACATCGTTGAAGTCAAACCCGCGGTAGTCGGCCGTGAGCCGGGCGCCGAGCCGGGCCAGCGAGCGGTCCAGCGTGGCCGAGGCCGTCCACAGGTCGTATTCGGTCGGTTCCAGGCCGCCGGCCTCGTCGGGGGAGCCGCGGTCCTCGTGCAGCCGGGCGAAGCTGGCGCGGCCGGTCGCGGTGGTGCCGCGCAGGATGTCCAGCCGGCCGTCCAGGGCGGCGATGTAATCCTCGTAATCCTCGCTGCCGTTGTCGGCGTACCGCCCGATCTCCGCCGCCGCCCGCAGGTTCAGAGCGTGCCGGTTCCAGTCCGACTGGAGACGCACCTGCGGGCTGGCGATGTAGATGACATCGTCCACGGTGCCGCTCTCGTCGGCGAAGATGTTGTCGTCGTAGCGGCCGCTGAGGCTGATCTGGGGATAGACCAGGAAGCTCCCGGCGCGCAGCCCGGCCGGGTCGAAATCAGGCCGCGGCCGGTTCTGCACCGGAATGCCGCGGACCGGGTCCCCCGGGGTCTGGGCCGTGGCGGCGCCGGCCGGCAGGATGAGGGCGGCGGTCAGGAAAAGCACGCTCTTGCGCATGGATGACCTGCTTCGTGGTGCGGCAGGGCGAATATTCGCGCCCGCTGGACGTCCAACGGCTCGCTATCATCCGGGCTCCAGCGGCTCAAGCTGGCATATGGACGGGTCCTTTTTACGCCGAAAGAGGTAACGCCCGGTCCGGGCGCAGGGAAATACGGGCGGGAACACGATTCGTCTCCGCCCGGCACGGTTTCCATTCCGCCAGTACTGGCGGAAGAACCTGCGGGAAAGGCTGCGCCCCGGTGGCCGGTCAGGCCGACCCGGCCCGGGTCCAGGCGACATAGGTCAGCACCGTCCAGAGCGCCTCGCCATGCCCGGCGGCGCCGTCCAGATGCTGCCGCCAGACGGCCAGGACCGGCTCCGGGCGCAGGCCCGCCGCCTCCAGCACGGGCGGCGCGAGCAACGGTTCCGCCCAGTCCCGCAGCGGCCCCCGCAGCCAGTCCCCGATCGGCACCGTGAAGCCGGACTTCGGGGCGTCCACCAGGGCGGCCGGCAGATAGCGGCGCAGCAGGCGCCGGGGCAGCACCTTGCCCTGCGCCCCGGCGACACGCAGCGCCGGCGGCAGGCGCCAGCCGAAGGCGACGACGGCGGGGGCCAGGAAGGGCGCCCTGGCTTCCAGGCTTGCTGCCATGCTGGCACGATCCACCTTCACCAGCACGCCGTCGGGCAGATAGCCCAGCGCGTCCGCGAGCTGCATCCGGGCGACGGGCGGCAGGTCGGGAGCGGCGGCAGGCGCGCCGGGTAGGGCCCAGGGGATCGCGGCGGCGGGAGGGGGGGCGGCCAGCAGGGCGGCCGGGTCCGGCCAGCGTGCCAGCAGGCTGTCATGCAGATCCGCCATCGTGCCGGCCTGTAACGCCGCGGCCAGCTTGCGCACCCTCTCCGCCAGCCGCCGGCGCCCGACCAGGGGGCCGATCACCCCGTCCCAGACGGCAGGCGGCAGACCCAGGAGGGCGGCCCCGGCCAGCCGCCCCGCCGGCCCCGGCAGGCGGGCGCGCAGCCGGTCCAGCCGCTCGGCCCAGATGTGCCGCTCATAGCCGGCGAAGACCTCGTCGCCGCCGTCGCCGGTCAGCGCCACCGTGACCTGCCGCCGCGCCAGCCGGGAGAGCAGCAGGGTCGGAAGCTGCGAGCTGTCCGCGAACGGCTCGTCATAGATCGACGGCAGGGCCGGCACGAGGTCCAGCGCATCGCGCGCCGTCACGGTCAGGGGCACATGCTCGGTGCCCAGGTGGCGGGCCACGGCGGCGGCGGCGACCGATTCGTCGTGGCTGCGCTCGGCGAAACCGATGCTGAAGCTGATCACCGGCCGGCTGGCATGCTCCCGCATCAGGGCCGCCACCAGACTGCTGTCCACCCCGCCGGAGAGGAAGACGCCCAGCGGCACGTCCGCCTCCATCCGGGCGGCGACGGACTCCGCCAGCACCCGGTGCAGCGCGTCGGTCGCGGCCTCCGGATCGTCCGTCGGCAGCGGGTCGGCCAGACCCTGGCGGGCCACGGCCTCTGCCGACCAGTAGCGCCGTTCCGCCGGCGTTCCGTCCGGCCCGACCTCCAGCAGGCAGCCGGGCCGGAGCTGGCGGACGCCGCTGTGGATGGTCAGCGGGGCCGGGATGCAGGAGAGGCGCAGGTAGCGCGACAGCGCCGCCGCATCCAGCGGGCCGGCCAGCCGGGCGAAGTCCGGATGGGCGCGCAGGGCCTTCAGCTCGGACCCGAACAGCAGCAGCCCCGGCCCCGCCGCCCAGTAGAGCGGCTTCTCCCCCAGCCGGTCGCGCGCCAGGGTCAGGCACCGGCGTTCCGGCTGCCAGACCGCCAGCCCGAACATGCCGTCGGCGCGTTCCAGCGCCGTGTCCAGGCCCCAGCGGGCGATGGCTTCGACCAGCACCTCCGTATCGGAGCGGGAGCGGAAGCGCACCCCTTCCCGTTCCAGCTCCCGGCGCAGGGCCGGGTGGTTGTAGATTTCTCCGTTGAAGGCGACGGTGACCCGCCCGTCGGCGGAGAGCATGGGCTGGTGACCGCCGGGCGACAGATCGACGATGGCGAGCCGCCGGTTGCCCAGCGCCACCCCCGCCGCCGCATCCACCCAGACGCCCCCGTCGTCGGGGCCGCGGTGGCGCAGCCGTTCGGTCATGGCCGCGGCCTCACCCTCCAGCGCCGCCGCGGACGCGCCCCCGAACCTCCAGACACCGGCTATGCCACACATGCAGACCCCGCCTCGGGACAGGCCCCCCGACCGGCGGCGACCGTGGCAGCCCGCCCCTGTCCTGGCAAGCCCCGAAGGCGCAGGCGCCGGCCCGCCGTGACATTGCCGGAGGGGGTAAGCGGGGCGGCTATGCCTGCCTCGAAAGCGTGGTACAGTGCCGTCCGGAAGACCCCGCCGGAGAATGCAGGCCGGGGCGGACGGAGAGGCCGCGTCTGGGGGGCCGATGAAGGTCGTCATTCTCGCGGGGGGACTCGGCACCCGGCTGTCGGAGGAAACCCACCTGAAGCCGAAGCCGATGGTGGAGATCGGCGGACTGCCGATCCTCTGGCACATCATGAGCCTCTACGCCCATCACGGCTTCGCCGACTTCGTGATCTGCCTGGGGTACAAGGGCTATCTGATCAAGGAGTACTTCGCGAACTTCGTGCTGCACAATTCGGACGTCACGATCGACCTGGGGCGGCGCGAGATCACCTATCTGGCCGACCGGGTGAAGCCCTGGCGCGTGACGCTGGTCGATACCGGCATGGAGACGATGACCGGCGGCCGGCTGCGCCGGGTGGCTTCCTATCTCGACCCGGCCGAGCCCTTCTGCATGACCTATGGCGACGGCGTCTCGGACGTGGACATCGGCGCCCTCGTCCGCTTCCACCGCGAGCACGGCAAGGAGGCGACGCTCACCGCCGTGAAGCCGCCCGGGCGCTACGGCGCCACCCGGCTGGACGGCGATCTGGTGAGCGAGTTCGTAGAGAAGCCGGCCGGCGATGGCGGCTACATCAACGGCGGCTTCTTCGTGCTGAACCCCTCGGTGATCGGCCGGATCGAGGGCGACCGGACGCCGTGGGAGCTGGAGCCGTTGCAGTCCCTGGCCGCCGACGGACAGCTTGCCGCCTACCGGCACGACGGCTTCTGGCAGGCGATGGACACGCTGCGCGACAAGACGCAGCTCGACACCCTCTGGCAGTCCGGCCGGCCGCCCTGGAAGGTGTGGGCATGAGCCCGCTGCCCTCCCCCGCCTTCTGGCGCGGCAAGCGGGTCCTGCTGACCGGCCACACCGGCTTCAAGGGGAGCTGGGCCGCGGCCTGGCTGCGGACCATGGGGGCCGAGGTCTCCGGGCTGGCGCTGCCGCCGGAGACGGCCCCGTCGCTCCACGCCCTTCTGAACGGCCCCGTCCCCGAGCCTTGCGTCGATGTGCGCGATCCGGAGGCGGTGGCGCGGGCGGTCGCCGCGGCCCGCCCCCGGATCGTGCTGCACATGGCGGCGCAGGCCCTGGTCCGCCGGTCCTACCGGGACCCGGTGGGGACCTTCGCCACCAATCTGGGCGGGACGGTCGCCCTGCTGGAGGCGCTGCGGCGGGTGCCGGACCTTGAGGCGGTCCTGGTGGTGACGTCGGACAAGGTCTACGACAATCCCGGTGGCGGCCGGCCGCTGCGGGAGGATGACAGGCTCGGCGGCGCCGACCCCTACTCCGCCTCCAAGGCTGCCTGCGAGCTGGCCGTCGCCAGCTTCCGCAGCAGCTACTTCGCGCCGGCGGGGGTTCCCCTGGCGACGGCGCGGGCGGGCAACGTGATCGGCGGCGGCGACTGGTCGGAGGACCGGATCGTCCCGGATCTCTGGCGGGCGCGCCGCACCGGCAGGCCGGTCGAGATCCGTTATCCCGAGGCAACGCGCCCCTGGCAGCATGTGCTGGAGCCCGTCGGGGCGTATCTGGTCTATCTGGAGGCGCTGGCCGCCGACCGGCACGGCCGCCTGCCGACGGCGCTGAACATCGGACCGTCGCCGGACGAGGAACTGTCGGTGCTCGACCTTGCCCGGCGCTTCGCCGACCGGGCCGGGGCTCCGCTGTCCTGGTGCCGGCCGGAGGGGCCGCAGCCGCCGGAGAAGCCGACCCTGACCATCGACGCCGGCCTGATCCGGGAGACGCTGGGCTGGCGCCCGGCCCTGTCCATGGCCGAGGCGGTGGACTGGACGGCTGCGTGGTATGCCGCCTTCGACCGGGGCGACGACATGCGCGCCCTGACCCTTGCCCAGATCGCGGACTATTGCCGGAGGCCGGTGTGAGCGCCCCCCTGTCGTGCCGGGCCTGCGGTGCCCCGCTGCGGCACAGCTTCGTCGATCTGGGCAAGACCCCCCTGGCGAACAGCTATCTGGACCCGGACCGGGCCGGACGGCCGGAGCCCGTCTACGACCTGCATGCCCGCGTCTGCGACGCCTGCTTCCTGGTGCAGGTGGAGGACGTGGTGCCGGCCGAGGCGATCTTCACCGACTATGCCTACTTCTCCTCCTACTCGGAGAGCTGGGTGGAGCATGCACGGCGCTATGCGCTCGGCATGATCGAGCGGTTCGGGCTGGACGGACGCAGCCAGGTGGTGGAGGTCGCCAGCAACGACGGCTATCTCCTCCGGCATTTCGTGGCCGCCGGCATTCCCGTGCTGGGCATCGAACCCGCCGCCAACGTCGCCGCGGTGGCACGGGCGCAGGGCGTGCCGACGGAGACGGTCTTCTTCGGGCGGGAGACGGCGGGCGCCCTGCGCGACCGGGGGCTGACCGCCGACCTGATCGCGGCCAACAACGTGCTGGCGCATGTCCCGGACATCAACGGCTTCGTCGCCGGCATCGCCACGCTGCTGAAGCCGGCCGGCGTCTGGACCGTGGAGTTCCCCCACCTGCTGAACCTGATCGAGCAGGTGCAGTTCGACACGATCTACCATGAGCACTTCTCCTACCTCTCGCTCCTGGCCGTCGAGAGCATCCTGGAGCGGAACGGGCTGCGTGCTTTCGATGTGGAGGAGCTGCCGACCCATGGCGGGTCGCTGCGGGTCTTTGTCGGCCACCGGGGCGGGCCGCACGGTTCCCGCCCCGGGCTCGACGCCGTCCGGGCCAGGGAGGCCCGGGCCGGGCTGGACCGGCTGGAAACCTATGCCGGCTTCGGGGAGCGGGTGCGCAAGGTCCGCGACGACCTGTTGGATTTCCTCGCCCGGGCCCGGCGGGAGGGCCGCTCCGTGGCCGCCTATGGCGCCGCGGCGAAGGGCAACACGCTGCTGAACTACTGCGGCATCGGCACGGATGACATCCGGTTCGTCGTCGACCGCAGCCCGCACAAGCAGGGCCGCCTGCTGCCCGGCAGCCACATCCCGATCCTGCCGCCGGAGGCCGTGGAGCGTGAGCGGCCGGACTACCTGCTGATCCTGCCGTGGAACCTGCGGGAGGAGATCGCCGGCGCCATGGCCGGCATCCGCGGCTGGGGCGGGCGCTTCGTCGTGGCCATCCCGCACCTGGAGGTCTTCTGATGCGGTTCTCCGGGACCACGATCCCGGGCGTGACGGTCGTGGATCTGGAGCCGGTCCGGGACCGGCGCGGCCATTTCGCCCGGAGCTTCTGTGCCGACAGCTTTGCCGAGCAGGGGTTGCCGACGGATTTCCCGCAGCACAGCCTCTCCTTCAACGCGGTCGCCGGCACGGTGCGCGGCCTGCATTTCCAGCTTCCGCCCCATGGCGAGCCGAAGCTGATCCGCTGCACGCGGGGCGCCATCTTCGACGTTGCCGTCGATCTCCGCCCGGAGTCGCCGACCTGGAGGCAGTGGGTCGGGGTCGAGCTGTCGGCGGCGAACGGCCGGGCGCTCTACATCCCGCCCGGTCTGGCCCACGGTTTCCAGACCCTGGCCGATGAGACAGAGGTCCTGTACCTGATGGGCGCGCGCTACGTGCCGGAGGCGGCCCGGGGTTACCGCTGGAACGACCCCGCCTTCGCCATCGACTGGCCGCGTCCCGTGAGCGTGATCTCCGAGCGCGACATCTCCTATCCGGACTTCGCCGGCGGTTGAGGCGCCGGGTACGATCCCGGCTCAGGCCGTCAGGGTGTCGATCGCGATCAGCGGGACGGCCCAGCCCATCTGTCGGCAGAGCGCCCGGATTTCGTCCAGGTACATGGGGTTGAGCACGATCACATGATCGGCACCGGCCGTCCTGGCGTCGGCCGGGGAGAGGATCGGCAGGGCGGATTTCGGCAGGAAGCGGCCCTGCTTGGCCGGGTTGATGTCCACGGCGAACCGCGGGCGGACGCCGGCCTCCTGCATCAGGAGCGCGAAGGTGCAGCCCTTCGCCCCGGCCCCCCACAGCGCCACCGTCCCCTCCCCCGACAGCCGCGCCAGCGAACGGGACAGGGCCGCCGTCCTGCGGGCCAGGGCCGCGCCGGCCGGAGCGGGGTCCATGGGGACTTCCGTCGGGTCCGGCAGCACCTCCCCAGCGCGGCGGGCATGGGCGTGGCAGAGCAGGTACTGGTCGCCGAAGACCCGCTCGATCCGGTCCACGGCGAAGCCGGTGGCGGCGAGCGCCAGCTCCAGCGCGCGGCCCGAGAACAGGCTGCAATGCTCGTAGAAAAGGTCCTCGATCGCTCCGTTGCGCAGAATCCAGTCCACGTCCGGGGTTTCGAGCACCAGCCGGACGCCGTCCACGGTCCGGACGGCGTCCAGGATCGACCGCAGGAACGCCCGGGGGTCCGGGACATGCTCGATGGTGTGGCGGGAGATCACGAGACCCGGCCGCACCCCGGTGGCGGCGAGGGCGTCGGCGTCCAGCAGGCCGGCCGCCAGGACCGGCCGTCCGTCCGGGGCCGGCTTGCGCAGGGCCGGATCGAACCCGGCCGCCCGGCCCAGCCGGTCGCCGTGCGCCGCCAGCAGGCCGCGCAGGAAATCGCCCTGGCCGCAGCCGACCTCCACCACGTCCGGCCGCTCCCCCGGCGGCAGCCGGTCCAGGATCGCGGCCATCACCTCCCCCACATGCCGGCCGAACACGGCGGAATGGGTCTGGCAGTTCTCGTAGCTGCCGTCATAGGCCGTCAGGGCCGGGTCGAAGGCGGCATTCCAGACGAAGCCGCAGGCGTCGCACCGGAACAGTCTGAGCTGCCCCGTCGGCGCCGCCTGGGCCGCCGCCGCGCTCGCATAGGCGACGTTCTGGAAGACGGGGAAGTCCCGCCGGGCATGGAGATCGCGGACCGAAGCCGAGTCGCAGATCGGGCAGTGCGCGGAGCCCACGGGCCATCTCCCCAAGACGTGTTCCTGAACGATACGGGGGGGCCGGAAGACGGGTCAAGGCGGAGCCAGGGGGCGTCGCGGCTGCCCGTGCGCAGGAAAGGTGACGCCGTCGGGGGCCGGCGACATACTGCCCGGAACGGGAAGCGCGACGGGGGAGAGTTCCGGCCATGAAACTGACGATCGACACCGATGCCCGGACCATCGAGATCGCCGAGGGCGGCGAGCCCCGGCGCATCGACCTGTTCTCCGCCGAGGGCTATGCCCGGGTGGCGACGCTCTGGCGGGATGTCGGCTGGGTGCAGAAGCACTCCTACAGCTTCACCTGGATGGGGCGCCCGATCATCCAGTTGCCGGAGGATCTGGTCCGGTTGCAGGAGGCGATCCATGCCGTGCGGCCGGACGTGATCGTGGAGACCGGGGTCGCCCATGGCGGCTCGCTGGTGTTCCACGCCAGCCTGATGAAGGCGATGGGCCACGGCCGCCGGGTCATCGGCGTGGATGTCGAGATCCGGCCGCACAACCGCGCGGCCCTGGAGAGCCACCCGCTGGCGCCGATGATCGACCTGATCGAAGGGGATTCCGTGGCGCCGGAGACGGTCGGGCGGGTCGCATCCCTGATCGCGCCGGGCGACACCGTGATGGTGATTCTGGATTCCAACCACACCCGGGCGCATGTGGCCGCGGAGCTGGCCGCCTACGCCGGGCTGGTCAGCCCCGGGTCCTACCTGCTGGTGACCGACGGGATCATGGGGGACCTCGCGGGCCTGCCGCGCACCCTGCCGGAGTGGCAGTGGGACAACCCCCGTCAGGCCGCCGTGGAGTTCCTGGCCGCCCATCCGGAGTTCGAGGAGGTGGGGCCGCCGCGCCCCTTCGACGAGAGCGCCGGCTGCACGGACATCACCTATTTCCCGGGGGGATGGCTGCGCCGGCGGCGCTGACCTGCGCCCAGTAGGCGACGACCCGGTCCAGACTGTCGGCCAGCGGCGTCACGGCGTAGCCGCCGGTCAGGCGGTCGCGCCGTCCGGAGGCGGCGACGATCCGCGGCGCGTCACCCGGCGGCATCGTGTCCGGCCAGCTCACGAGGTCCGGGCGGCCCAGCCGGGTGCCGATCGCCAGGGCCAGGTCCTTCAGCGCGATCCCCCGGCCGCTGCCCAGATTGACGGGGCCCCCGCCGCGGCCGGCCAGCAGGGCGGTGATCATCGCGGCCGCGTCGCGGACATCCACGAAGTCGCGCACCAGATCCGGCCGCTGCACGACGACCGGCCGTCCTGCCCTGAGGCTGAGGATGGTGGACGGGACGAGGCGGACCGGACGCTCCCCCTCCCCGAACGGGATGAACAGGCGGCCCCAGACCAGATCGTCCGGGCGCCCGGCGAACAGGGCTTGCAGGTCCCCATGCAGGGCGATCTTCGCCTCGGCATAGGGGGAGGTGCCGCGGACCGGGGTTGCCAGCTCGTCGCAGTCGGCCTCCCGGGGCGGGTCGTATTCGAGGCAGGTGCCGAGGGCGACGAGGCGGTGTCCTCCGGCGTCGAGGAAGTCCGCCGCGAGCCTCCGCGCGGCATCCCGGTGGGCCGCGTTGAGCGGTGAGACGAGATAGTCGGCCGGGTCCACATGCCAGCCGCACAGGACCAGATGGCTCGGGCGCAGGTCCCGCACCAGCGCCCGCAGCGCGGCGGGGTCCAGCAGGTCGGCCGGATGCGTCGCGGCGGCGCCGGGCACGGGACCGTCCGCCCGGACGACGGCATGCACCCGGGCGCCCGCGCGGGCGAGATCGGCGACGACGGCACGGCCGACGAAGCCAGAGGCGCCTGTGACCAGGACGGTCGCTTCACCCGGTCCGGGCATCGGTCCGGGTCAGCCCAACGACCACATGGCGGCCAGGAGCTTCTGCGCCCGGGCCCCGTCCGCCGTCCGCGGATCGCGCAGGTTGGCGAGGAACCGTTCCTCCCCCGGCTCGACCCGGCCCCGTTCCAGGAACAGTCCCCAGCGCAGGAGCTGGAGCGAGCGCAGGTCCAGTTCCTCCCGCAGCGATTCGGGATCGACCAGGATGTTCGCCGCCATCGAGGCGCCGGCGACGAGATCCAGCACGAGGTTGCGGAAGTGGGCGTAACGCTGGGAGAAGGCCGGGTTGAACATGAGGTGGGGGAAGACGTTGGGGTCGCGCTGCGCCCCCATCCGCGTGCCGGTGTTCTGGTCGTGCAGCCGTCGGATGAAGCCGATGCCCTCCAGCACCTTCGTCCGCCCCACGGCCACCGGGACGCAGGCGTCCAGATACTGCGAGAACATCGGATCGCCCTCGAACAGGGCGATGTGGTGCAGCCGAAGATCGACCGAGTCCGCCCGTTGCAGCGAGTACCAGAGGTGGTGGTAGTGCTGGAACAGATGCAGGATGCGTTCCCGCGGGGTGGCCTGTTCGTGCGACCAGACGGGATAGGCGCTGACCTGGAACGCCTCGGTGCCCGACGGATCGCGGCCGCGCGAGACGCGCAGGGCGCGGCCCATGGCGGCGGAATAGTCCGGATTGGCCAGCAGGAACTCCTCGCACGCCGCCATCATGACCGGGTCCATGATGTCGTCGTCGGGATGGATCACGAGGAAGCGGCCCCGCGCCTGTGCCCGGAGGTCCTTGAGACGGAGATGGTATGCCACCTTGCTGTCATGCTGGCAGACATGCAGGTTGCCGAGCCGGCCAGCCTCCGCCAGGGCGCAGACCTCCCCGTAGGCGGAGTCCATCGCGCCGACGATGATCTGGACCTCGGGTGTCTCGTCCGCGAACAGCCGCAACGCCGGCGCCAGATAGGGGGCTCGCCCCGGAAGCACCGGAATCAGGATCGAGGTGTGTTCCAGCATGGCTTCGGTCCTTCATGCCGGCTGGGACGGGTGGTCAGGCGGCCCGGATGGCGGAAAGGGCCTGCGACCAGCGGTCCCAGTCTTCGCCGTGGATGATGGACAGCCTAGCACCGGGCCCCCCCGCCAGTCGTGCGGCGAGGCGGACATGCGGCGCTTGGCTCACCGGATAGGCGTCGATCGCCGCAAATGCGGGCTTGCCCATGGCCAGGGCCAGATAGCAGTAGGGGCCCAGGCTGCCGGCGAAGGCCCGCGCCTGGGCCAGGGCGGCCGTCTGCACCGCCAGAGGGGCCGGCGGCACACCGTCCAGAACCGGCTGCACCAGCGGCGCGTCAGCGGGCAGCGGCAGGCTCTGGTCGCCGCCGGGCACCAGCGTCGCCAGATCGACCAGGGTCAGCCCGTCCACCCCGAAGGCGATGCTGGCCGTGAAGTTGGCGTTGAAGTCGCTGGGCGCGAAGCTGTCCCCGATGTCGAACCGGGTCGCCAGATCGGCCAGGGGGGCGCATCCGCCGCCGGCGGCCGGCCACCCGGCGGGATAGGGCGCCAGCAGGGCGAGCGCGTGGTCCAGCGGCGCCGTGCCGGTCCAGTAGTGCCGCAGCACCTGGAACATGATCGCCGGATGCAGCACATGGCACTGCATGAACCCGAGATGGTCGGCGCAGTCCTGGAGGATCACCCCGTCCACGTCGGCCATGGTGTACTGGTTCAGATAGCCGGCCACGTCCACCCGTTCGGACAGCATCGGGCCAAGCCGGTCATCCGGGTAGACATCCGCGAGGTCGAGGGTCCGGTCGAACAGGTCCGCGTACCAGCCGCCGCTGCCGCCGCGGCAGACGGCGATGCAGCGCCCGGCCGGCAGGCCGAAATCGTCCGCCATCCGGCGCAGGAAGGGAATCCAGTACAGGATCTCGTGGCTGACATCGCCGATCCAGGGGCCGACCAGGATCGGTCCGTCCGTGGCCGCCAGGGCCGCGATCTGCCGCCGGACCTGATCGCCGGCCCGGGCCGTGCCCAGGGCGTGGAAGCGCGCCGCCTCGGCATCCAGCCCCAGCAGCCCGTGCAGGTGGCCCAGCAGCAGGGGCGGGGCGGGATCGTCCTCGCTCTCCGTCAGCGCCCGCAGCATCGGCTCCGCCTCCCGGTAGAGGCCGTTGGCGAGCATGAGTTCGGCCAGGACCCCCGGCTTCATGCTGTCGCGGGCGCCGGCCTCGCTCAGGGAGCGGGCGACACCGGTGGCGGTTTCGGTGTCGCCGGCGGCGAGCGCGCCATCAACGAGGCGGAGGGCGCGGAGCAGAACGTCGGACATGCGGTTCCCGGGAGGGCTGCGGGGAAGCTGGGCAGGGGCTCAGAGCGCCACGGCCGGGTGGACGGGCGCGTCCTCGCTGGTCAGGTCGGCATAGCCGATCGCCTCGTCCTCCGCCAGCGGGCGGGTCAGCCGCATCCCGACCAGATGGTCGGCGTGGTAGGGCGGCAACCCGTCGTTCGGCGCCTTGAAGGCGAGGTCCTCCAGCGTGAGGACGTGACCGGCCGGCAGGTCGCGCGCCGCGACGATCTTCTTCGCCATCTTGTAGAGGGGCTTCTCCTCCGACGGGTAGCGGCGCTTGACGCCGTCGCCCAGCGCGATTCGGGCCCGCTTCAGGTCGCGCACCATCTTCTCCAGCCCGCTGTGCTCCAGCGAGAAGGCATGGTCGGTGCCCTTCATGGCGCGGTTCAGGGTGAAGTGCTTCTCCACGATGCGCGCGCCCAGCATGTAGCCGGCCAGGGCCATGGCGATGCCGCTGTCATGCGATGACAGGCCGACGACCGTGGTCGGGAACGCCTCCCGGAAGGTCTGGATCACCCGCAGATTCATCTCCTCGAAGGCCGGTGGATAGCCCGAGGTGCATTGCAGGATGGCGAGCTTCGGGTTGATCTCCATCACCGTGTCGTAGGCGCGTCGCACATCGTCCATGTCCGCGCCGCCGGTGCTCATGATGATCGGGCGGCCGATGCGGGCGACATGGCGCAGCAGCGGCGTGTTGGTGATGTCCCCCGACGCGATCTTGTAGGCCGGCATGCCGATGTCGGCCAGGAAGTCGGCGCTCTTCAGGTCGAAGGCGGTGGAGAAGAAGGTGATCCCGATTTCCCGCGCGTGCAGCTTGAGCTGGATGTAGTCGTCGCGGCCGAACTCCAGGAACTCCCGGTGGGCGCCATAGGTCGCGCCGAAGGCGTTCTCGGAGTGGTACGGGCTGTCGTACATCTCCCGCGTGAACAGGGCCCGGTTGTCACGCTTCTGCAACTTGACCGCGTCGGCGCCGCACATCTTGGCCAGGGAGAACAGCTTCATGCACTGTTCGAGGTTGCCCTGGTGGTTGTGGCCGATTTCCGCGATGACGTAGCAGTCGCCCCCGTCGTCGATGAGGCGGCCGTCGATCTCCAGTTCTCTGACCGCGGGTGCTCTGGCCACGGGTTCACGGTCCACGGGACTGCTCCTTCTGGCCGGGCCATCGGACCCGGCGGGCCACGGGCCCCGAAGCCACGCCGTCATCCCACGGAAAGAGGCCGCGGAAAAAGAGCCGGACCGGCGGTCGGGGTTACTCCATCCGGGATAGAATAACATAATTAAGGAAGTGTTGTACCCTTGCGGTTCCAAGCTCTCGGCATGTCGAACCGTGTCGGATTCCGGATACCGGCACCGCCGGGGCTGCGTCAGATCGCCGTCCAGCCACCGTCCACCACGAGGTCGGAACCGGTCATGTAGCGCGCGGCCGGGCTGGCGAGGTAGAGGACCGGCCCGACATAGTCGGCCGGATCGGCCATGCGCCCGATCGGGATGCGGCCCGTATAGGCGGCCAGGAAGGCCGGGTCCTGGTGGTTGAAGACGCCGGCCAGGACCAGCGTGTTCACCCGCACGCCCTTGCGCCCCCAGTAGGCCGCCAGATACCGCGTCAGGTTGTGCAGGGCCGATTTGGAGGTCGAATAGGCCACCGGCTTGTAGAAGACCTCCCCGCGGTCGCGCCGGTAGGCGTAGATCTCCTGGTCCGGCGAGACGACGCCGTAGATCGAGCTGACATTGACGACGGAGCCGCGGCCGGCCTCGGCCATCGCCCCGCCGAACACCTGGCAGCAGAGGAAGACGCCTTTCACGTTGACCGCCATCACGCGGTCGAAGGAGGCCTCGGGGTAGTCCTCGAACGGCCCGGTCTCGGCCGCCGCCGGAACGTCGGGCGGGGTGTCGATGCCGGCATTGTTGATCAGCACGGTGGGCGTTCCGAAGCGCGCCCGGACCTGCGCCAGCACCGCTTCCAGGGCGGCCCGGTCGGTCACGTCGGCCGCCACCGGCAGCAGCCGGTCCGAGGCGGCCAGCGCCCCCAGGCGGCGGGCCAGCAGGTCCGGATCGACGCCCCGGTCCAGGGCCACCACCCGCGCCCCGCGCTCCAGGAACGCCGCCGCATAGGCGCCGCCGAGCTGTCCGGCCGCGCCGGTGACGACGACGGTCTCCTGCGACACGTCGAAAACCGGGTCCATGGGTCTCCTCTCCCCTGTCCTGTCCGGGGCATCTGCCACTGCGGGCGCCGTCACGGCCGCAGCCGGGCGAGGATGCCCGCGGCCAGGGAGTCGCGGTCCAGCCCGTGGGCCTTCAGCACCTCGTCGTTGCGGCCGCAGTCCGGCAGCCGCTCGACGCAGAAGCGCAGCAGCGGTGGGCTGCCGGACCGGGCTGCCAGCGCTTCGGCGATGCGGTCGCCCTGGCCGCCGATGCGGAAATGGTTGTCGATGGAGACGACCAGCGGCAGCCCCGCCAGCGTCTCCGCCAGCCAGCCGGGGTCCACCCGGTTCAGCCAGGGCAGGTCGATCAGGGCGAGCCGCAGCCCCTGCTCCCGCTCCAGCCGGTCCAGGGCGTGCCAGGCTTCCGTCAGCATGACGGGGCCGTAGGCGATCACGGCGCCATCGCGTCCCGGCCGCAGCACGGTTCCCCGCCCCGGCTCCGGTGTCCAGCCGTCCGGCAGGGCGAAGGGCACGTCACAGGGGATCGAGACCAGCCGCAGGTAGCTGGCCGCCGGGGCCGCTTCCAGGCACCAGCGCAGCAGCGGCCCCACCGCCGCGGGACAGGACGGTTCGACCATGGTCAGGCCCGGCATCGCGCCCATGGCGGCGAGGTCGCGCACCGACTGGTGCGAGTGGCCCGGCCCCGCCGGCAGCAGTCCGGCGAGCGACCCGACGAAGACGATCCGCTTTCCTTCGGAACAGGCGTTGTAGATCTGCTCGTTCGGCCGCGCGGTGAGGAAGCAGGCGAAGGAATGGACGACCGGCAGCAGCCCGGCCAGGGCCATGCCGCTGGCCTGGGAGACCATGTCCTGTTCGGCGATGCCGCATTCGATGAAGCGGTCCGGGAACCGGTCGCGGAAGGGGATCAGCCCCGTATCCAGGATCAGGTCGGCATCCAGCGCCACCAGATGCGGGAGGCGCCCGGCCGCGTCCAGCAGCGCCTCGGTGTAGGCGGGGATCAGGCGCACGCCGGGCGGCGCGGCCGTCGCCGGCACGGTCTCCGCCTCCAGCACCAGCGGGGCGGCGCCGGCGGCGGCGAGTCGGCCATTGATCCGGTCCGCCAGTTCCTGCGTCGCGCGGGCGTAGTCGGGCCGCGACGGGGCGCCGCTGTGGAACCTGTAGAACTCCTGCTCCGGGGGCAGGGCCGTATGCTCCATGAAGGAGACGCCCCTGCCCTTCACCGTGTCGGCGATCAGGACGCGCGGTCCCGGCAGAGCCAGCAGCGCGTCCAGGGCGGCCGCCACCGCGGGGATGTCATGCCCGTCCGCCCGCAGCACGGACCAGCCGAAGGCGCGGAACTTCGCCTCCAGATCGCCCAGGTCGCTGACCCGGCGCACGAAGGTGTCGGACTGGAGCTTGTTGTGGTCCACGATGGCGACGATCCCGTCGCTGTGCCGGTTCGCCGCCGAGACGAGCGATTCCCAGACCTGCCCCTCCTGCAACTCGCCGTCGCCGGTCAGCACGAAAAGCCGCCGCGGCGGGCGGCCGGCCACGCGGTCGGCCTCGGCCATCCCCTTGGCCTTGGAGATGCCCATGCCCAGGGAGCCGGTGTTCGCCACCATGCCGGGGATGGCGACGTCGGGATGTCCCGGCAGCCCGCCCAGCCGGCGCAGCCCGTGGATCTTCTCGAACGGAAGCGTGCCCAGCGCCGTCAGCACGGCATAGAGGCCGGGCGCGTCATGCCCCTTGGAGGAGAAGTAGAGGTCGTGTCCCGGCCGCAGGACGCAGAGGTGCAGCCAGGAGACGATGTCCAGGCTGGAGAAGCTGCTGCCGATATGGCCCGAGCCGGCCCGGGTGATCATGTAGAGCGTGTTCAGCCGGCACAGATCCGCGAACAGGGCGGCGCGCTCCGGCGGGGCCAGCGGCAGGTCCAGCAGGCGGCGGAACTCCGCCTGCGGCACATGGAACAGGGCGCCGGCTTCGTTCGAGAGGGTGATCTGCTCGCCCATGGGGCCGTCTCCGTACCGTCGTCAGGGATGCCCGGCCGGGTCGAGCGGACCGTAGGGCGGCTGCGTCACCGCCGGCAGGCGGGCGGCATCCCGGGCGAGAAGGGTTTCCGCGTAGACCCAGTCGTAGTCGTCGTTCACGTCCAGCCCCTCCTGTCCCTCGGTCAGGAAGGGGACGATGGTACTGCCGGCGATGGTGCCGCCCTCCAGGGCCACCCGGCTCCAGGCGATCTCCAGGCTGGCGTTCTGCACATGGACGGTGGGCAGGGCGGCGTACTGGCTGCTGTGCCAGGGCTGCTCCTCCGGCGTCAGCGGCAGCAGCGGCAGCAGGCGGTCGCCGCGGATGACCCACATCTTACCGGGATGCTGTCTGCATTTCTCCACGGCCCGCAGGCTGTCCACCCCGGCCTGGGAGCGGAAGCGGTCCCAGGCGCGCCGGATCGTGCCGGGCAGGCGGAAGGGGCTGGTCGGGCGCAGGATGCTGAAGCAGTCGAAGGTGCGGCCTCCGTCCCGCAGCCGCTCCAGCGTATGGCGGACCCATTCAATGTCGGGCGAGCGGTCGCCGGCGATTGCCGGCGGGCGGAGGAACGGGACCTCCGCCCCGTAATGGCGGGCGATGTCGGCATAGTGCGCATCGTCGGTGGAGACGATGACGGCGTCGAACACGCCGCTGTCGCGCGCTGCGGCGATGCTGTAGGCGATCAGCGGGTGGCCCCCCAGCAGCCGGATGTTCTTGTGTGGCACGCGCTTGGAGCCCGAGCGCGCCGGGATGAGCGCGACGACGCTGGGGCCGGCGGGATCGGCGGGGCTCATAGCCTGTCCTGATCGACGACGAGGGAGATGGTCTTCAGCTCGCTGTACACGTCCAGCGCCTCCGTCCCCGGCTCGCGGCTGCCGTTGCCGGACAGGCCGAAGCCGCCGAAGGGCATCTGCGGTTCGCTGCCGAAGGTGCCGATGTTGGCGTTGGCGACGCCGGCGCGCACCCGCTGGCAGAAGGCGAGCGCCCGGTCCAGGCTGCGCGTGTGGATGGCGGCGGTGAGGCCGTAGGCCGTGCGGTTCGCCAGATCCAGTGCCTCCTGGAAATCCGCGACACGGTAGAGCGCCGTGATCGGGCCGAACAGCTCGCAGTCCGACAGGGGATGCTCCGGGGCCAGCCCCTCCAGCACGGTCGGGGCGAGATAGCAGCCGGCGGCGTGGCCGGGCCCGGTCAGGCGGTGCCCGCCGGTCAGCACCCGCGCTCCCGCCTGCCTGGCTTCATCCAGGCGTGCCAGCATGGTGGCGAGCTGACGTGCATTGATGACAGGGCCGAGATCGTCCGCATCCGTGACGCCCAGGCGCAGGGACCCTGCCCGCGCGACGAAGCGGTCGCGGAAAGCCTCGTACACCCCGTCCATGACGATCAGGCGGCTGCCGGCGGCGCAGCGCTGGCCGGCATTGCTGAAGGCGGACAGCGCGGCCCAGTGGACGGCCTTGTCCAGATCGGCGTCGTCGCAGACGACAAAGGCGTTCTTGCCGCCCAGCTCCAGCGAGACGCGGGCCAGCCGCCGCCCCGCGGCTTCCGCGATCCAGCGCCCGACGGCGGTGGAGCCGGTGAAGCTGATGACGCCGACATCGGGATGCCCGACCAGGGCCGCCCCGGCCTCGGCCCCCAGCCCCTGCACCACGTTCAGCACGTCCGGCGGCAGGCCCGCCGCCTCGGCGATCCGGGCGATCCGCAGGGCCAGCAGGGGCGCGTCCTCCGACGCCTTCAGCACCGCGGCATTGCCGCAGAGCAGGGCGGGAAACACCTTCCAGGCGATGTTGGCGATCGGGGTGTTGGCCGGAACGATCAGGCCGGCGACGCCGATCGGCTGCCGCACCGTGCCCGAATAGCGCCCGGGCATGGCGCTGGAGAGGGTGCGGCCATAGAGGCGCAGCCCTTCCCCCGCCCAGAAATCGCCCTGGAGCAGGGCGCCGGCCGTCTCCCCCCGGGCGTCCTTGGGCGGCTTGCCGGTCTCCAGCGCCACCAGATCGGCCAGATCGTCCCGCGCGTCCCGCAGGGCCGCCACCACGCCGCGCAGGATGTCGCCGCGCCGGACCGGCGTCAGCGCCGCCCAGGCCGGCTGGGCGGCGGCGGCGGCGGCCACCGCGGTGCCGACATCGGCCGCCGTGGAGAGTGCGAAACGCGACAGCAGCCGCCCGTCGTGCGGGGCCAGCTTGTCGCCCCAGCGATCCGCCTGCGGCGGGTGGGCGGCACCGGCGTACCAGTTGGGAACCAGTTCTGGGTGTTCGACGGAGGACATGGGCAACCGGAAAGACCATGCGGGACCGGGATGGCGGCAGTGTGGGCAAACCCGCCCGCAAAGGCAATCACGGTCCCGGACAGGCTACTCCCCCCGATGTCACGGCGCCATTCGTCTCTTCTCTCTCCGGGAGCGAGGCATTACCCTGCATCGCGGTGCGATCCAGCTTCCGGAGATGTCCGATCATGACCCAGGCCCAACCCTCGCCCAGCACGGCGGTGCCGAAGGAGGCCCAGGATCTGCATCGGAAGAACATGAAGTTCTTCGGTGACCTGGGCGTTCCGCTGCACGATTTCCTGAAGCGGCACCGGCCGCAGTCCGAGCTGGTCTGGTTTCCCGACGGGGAGGTCAATCTGCGCACGCCGCAGGGGCTGTTCTACCTGACCGGGGCCCGCGCGGAAGCCGAGGCACAGGTGGCAGCGGCGATCCGGGCGCCGGTCCGGATGTCCTTCGCGCGGCCGGCGATGCCGACGGAGCGCGACCGGGAAACCTCCCGCGAGGCGCAGGCGAAGGCGGAGTCCGATCCCTGGCCGACGACGCGGTATGACGACAAGGCTGTCGATTTCCAGGAGATCGACATGCTGGTCGAGCTTGCCGACGAGCTGGACCGTCAGGGAATCGAACTTTCCCAGCACCCGACCGCCACGACGCCCTATTTCGTGACGCTGTTCGGGCTCGGGCTGGGACTGACGCTGAAGCCGATCATCGAGCATTACCGGCCGCGGGTCACGCTGATCTGCGAATGCGACCTGGATCTGATCCTGGCCTCCACCTACCTGATCGACTGGCCGGGGCTCTTCGATCTGGTCGGGACCTGGGGGGGCAAGTTCGAGCTGTGCCTCGAATCGACCGCGCAGGGCATCGACAGCTACCTGACCGACCTGTTCGATTCCGAATGCAGCCTGGGCCTGGACAACATGATCTCGGTCGTCCACCGGCCCTGCCTGCCGGCGATCAAGGTCGCCGCCGGCGAGTTCCAGAGCGAGAAGTCGGCCCACCATGCCGGTTTCAAGGGCTTCGCCACCGACGAGTACAACATGCTCAAGAACTCCTTCCGCAATCTGCGGACGGGGAACAAGCGCGTGCTGAACGTCGTGCAGAAGAAGACCGACCTGCCGGTGATCGTCACCGGCAGCGGGCCGTCCATCGAAGGGCTGATCGATTTCATCCGCTGGGCCAAGGACCGGGCGATCCTGATTTCCAGCGGGTCATCGCTGGCGATTCTGCTGCGCAACAGCATCGTGCCGGACATCCACTGCAATCTGGAGCGGGCCGGCAGCATTCTGACCCGGCACCAGGAACTGGCCGAGAGCTTCGATCTTTCGTCGATCTATGCCGTGATGCCGACCTCGATCTGGCCCGGGGTGGACAGCTATTTCCGCGATACGGTCTATTTCTTCCGTCAGGTGATGAGCCCGCTCGCCGTCTTCGGCGACCGGGGCGAGGAAATTCTGCTGATGGAGGGGCCGCAGGTCACCAACACGGCGATCTCCATCGGTGCTCATCTGGGGGCCAGGAAGGTCCTGCTCTGCGGTGTCGATCTGGGGGCTGTGAACCCGCGCGTGCAGCCCCGCGCGGCACAGGCCTGGCAGGGGCAGCGGCCGCGGCATCTGACGATCCCGGTCCGGGGCAATTTCGGCCGCACGGTCTTCACCGACATGGCCCTGGTCCGGCAGCGGGTGAATGTCGAGGCCCAGATCCGGTATTTCGATCTGGAGGTTCTCAATCTCAGCAACGGGGTCGCCATCGAAGGCGCCCGGCCGGCCCGCGCCCAGGATGTGGTGCTGGACGAGCCGAGGATCGACAAGGCCGCCCATGTGCGCGAGTTGATCGAGCAGTTCCCGCACTATCCGCGCGAGCGGTTCGTCTCGGCGTGGCGCGGTGCGCCGCTGCGGGAGAACATCGCCACGACAATGGGCGAGCTGATCGCCGTGCTGGAGCGTGCGGACGACTGGGACAACGAGGTGCTGCACCGGATCGAGCAGGCGGTCCGGCTGAGCGGGCGCCATATCCGCGATCAGTTCACGGCGCGGCTACTGCGCGGGACCGTGCATCGGATGGCGCTGGTGACCAACCTCGTGTTCAACCGGCTGCCGGACGGGGCCGATCGCGTCGGGCTGTTCACGCAGGTCCGCGATATCCTGATCCATGCCTTCCGCAAGCTGGAGGCGGAGGCCTACGGGCTGGTGGACGAGTTGGAGGCGGAGGACGGCGCCCTCTACGACTGAGAGGGCGGTGCCGCCCCTTTCCGGGTGCGGGAGCTGTCCGGACGATCGGAGACGCCCCGCGGGCACTGCACCGGAATGGGGGCAGAGCCCTGCTGACCCGATGGCCAGGGGCGCCCGATGAGTGCGCCGGACTGCGAACGGAGGATGGTCCCGTGGGGGGCGTGGGGGAACGTTCCGCGGCCGAGCGATGCGGCCTATGCCAGGATCGAGACCTTCCGGCCGAGCAGAGAGGTCAGACCGCCACCGCCGCCGCCAAGGATCTGCAAGGCAACATTTGAACTGGCTGACGTGGATTCCGTCGCGCTCACCTGGGTCAGGAAGCGCTGTGTGAACTTCTCGACGTAGCCCGGATCCTTGAACTTCGTCAGATCCAGCTTCTTCTCCAGATAGCGCTTCTGCTGGTCGAAATCCTGCATCGCAAAGCTGTCCGGCAGGTTGAGGCCCTTGCGGACGACGTAGCTCAGCGCCTTGTCGGCCAGGATCTGGGAGACGCTGGTGACGTTGGCGATGTTGCGCTTGAAGTACAGTGCCTCACGCAGGCCCGTATTCCCCTCACCAACGGATTTCTCGAAGGTGTTGGTGACGTAGGTGTTGATCAGGCCGTTGACGAAGGACGCGTTCTGGAAAGCTTCCGGAATCTTGCCGGAGAGGCTGGTCGCCAGCTTGGTGTAGCGGGGATCGACCAGACGGTTGGCGAGCGCCTTGTCCTCCGTGGGATCTTCCGTCAGGAGCTTACGCAGGATGCCGGTCTTGCCGATCTCCGACTCCAACTGGAAGGAGGTCAGCACGAACTCCAGCGCCCGGCGGTCCTTGAGGAGAGCTTCCGGGCTGTCGATCTTCGCAATGCGGGCCTTGAAGTCGTTGATGGTCTTTTCGACCGTCTTCTGGTCCCGGTAGCGCGTGACGGCTGTATCACCCTGCTTCTTCAGGATGTTGTAGGTGACCGTCGCTCCGAGACCTTCGTACATGGCATCACACCGCTGTCTGGATCGGCCCCGCACCCTCCGGCGTCGCCGTCGGACTCTGGGATGCCGACCGCCGGATCTGGTCAGAAATACCGCCGGCGATTTCCGTGTTCACGTCGATCAACGGATCGACGGGGATATCCTCTTCCATGGCCCGCAGGCTGTAGCGCATCGACCACATGCCCAGGGTGATCAGGCGCCCCTTCAACTCGTCGGGGAGCGGATTTTCCGGGGTTGCCAAGTCGCTGACCAAGGTCAGCCAGAGCTGGTGATTCCTGTGAAGTGCCCGGATGCGCGCCGTCGGATCGGATGACGTACCGGCCTGCCGAAGTCCCTGGGTCACGAAACCGAAGGCACGAAGCTCAAGGGACTGCGGGGTTTCCTGCGTGGCGGCGCGCTGCTGGTAGCTAGAGATGCTCATCACCAACTCCTCGGTCCTGTCAGACCGAGCTTAGCGCAAATGTGCTAACGAAATCGATAGCGAAGGGAAAAAGAAAGGAGGCGGCGGCGATGCCGCCGCCTCCCCCGGACTTTACCGGAACAGACCCAGGAGAGCCTGCGGCTGCTGGTTCGCAATGGACAGCGACTGGATGGCCAGCTGCTGCCTCGTCTGCAAGGCCTGCAAACGCGCACTCTCGTCGGCCATGTCCGCATCCACCAGGGCACCCAGACCTTCGTTCAGGGTATCCGACAGGGTCTTGGTGAACTCCTGCAAGCCGGAAACCTGACGCTGGATGGCGCCGATGGTGGCCAGCTTCTGACCGGCCAGGGTGATCGCCGAGTCCACCGTGGCGATCGCGCTCGACTTCACGTCCTTGTACTGCTCCGCCGCGGCCGTGTTGGTCGTCTCGCCCGAGCCGGACGATTCGGCGTCAACCGCCGTCGCGCCCAGGATCTGGACGTAGAAGGCGTCCGACCGTGCCGCCGCCGCCGGCGCCGAAGCCGTCGCGGCCTGGTTGGCCGAGTAGACCTTGTTCGTCGCGTCATAGGTCAGACCGGCGGTGGTGCCGGCGGCAGAACCGCGGATACCGTCCGAGGTCAGGCTGATGTTGCCAGCGGCAGCGCCGAAGACATCCACCGAGCCATCCTTGTTGACGCGAGCGCCGAGGCCGTTGGCGCGGAGCGTGGAGGCCAGCTTGTCCTTGATCTCGGACTGGGTGGTCAGGCCGTTGATGTTCACGGCGACACTGGTCGCAGACGCGAGAGCCTCATCGTTCGTGAACTCGAAGGTCTTGCCACCGACCTCGATCCGTGACGCGGACGTGAGGGTGACGCCTTCCAGATTGAAGCGGACGCCGCCGGCATCCACGTCCAGGCTGGACAGGCCGAGATCCTTGGAGGTGAACTGCTGGTTGGAGATGCTGATCGAGCGGCCGGAGATGTCCGTCAGGAAGGTCAGCTCGGTATCGACGATGTCGCCGCCCGTCTCGCTCTTCATGAGGTTGACGCCCATGTAGGTCGAGGAGGAGGCGTAGGTGTCGATCAGCGACAGGGCGCGCGACACCTGGGTGTTCAGGGCGTCCTTGTCGAGGCCCTGCTGCTGGCCCTGCGTGATGGTCTTCTTGAGCTCGTTCAGCTCGTTCGAGATGCTCGACGCCGCCTTGCTGGCGGTGCCCAGAACGGCGGAACCGAAGGCGAGGCCTTCCTGCACGGCCTTAAGGCCGGAGACGTTGCCGCGGATGCCCTGGGCGATCGAGAACACGGCGGGATCGTCAGACGCCTTGTTGACCTTCAGGCCGGACTCGATACGGCCCTGGGTGGTCTTGAGGTCGCGGTCGATGGTGAACAGCGACCGGATGGCAGCCTGCGCGCCGGAATTGGTGACGATAGAATTGGCCACGGTTTTTCTCCTGATCTAATGGCCGCATTTGCGGCACCGGAAAGATTGCACGGATTTCCCGGAAGGGCAAGGGAAAACGAGGTACTTACTACCGGTAAGGATAGGGTCGTTCCCCACCGGTGTCAGGTCAGGTAGTCCAGGATCGAGGTCTTGTTGAGCGACGCAATGGTCCGGTAGCCGGCCTGGAGCTGGGTTTCCGCCAGGTTCAGCCGGGTGGCCACCGTTGCGATGTCGGCGTCCTCGATCTCGCCGACATTGGTGTTGACGATGCCGAGCACGGCCTTGTGCTTCACCTCGAGCTGGTCGAGGTTGCGGCGCACCGCGCCGACCGAGGCGACGGCGGTGTTCAGATCCTTGCTGCCGGCCTGGAGCATGTCGCGGGCGCTGTGCAGGGCATCGTAATAGCGGGACCGGATGTCGGGGTCGTCGGGCCGCTCCAGGTTGGCGACCATGGCCAGACCCTGGATGATGTTCCGGAAGTAGCTGGCGTCGGCGCGCACCCCGTAGGTCACGTCCAGATTGTCGTCCACCCGCGCCACCATGGGCGCATTGGCGTAGCGCAGGGTCGACGAATAGAGCGTCCCCACCCCGTCCATGCCGGGTTCGTAGGCGAGCGCCGGGTCGCGGACGACGCGCTGCATGGCCAGATTGAGCTGCTCGATATCCGAGGGCACCCGGGTCAGGCTGGCGCCGGGGCCGGCGCCGGACGCCGTGGCAGTGGCGAAGTCCTTCGGCACCTGGATGCGCAGCATGGCGCGGCTGTTCGCCGCGGCGTCCAGATCCTCGTCCAGCACGACGTAGGAGCTGAAGGCCGGATCGGCCTGGATCTGCGCCCGCAGGTCGGTGACGATCTCCTCCGTCGTGTCGATGCCGCCGCCGACCACCGTGGTCGTGAAGGTCGTGCCGTTCAGGGTCACCGAATAGGTATCGCCCGCAGCGGGGGGCGGCGTGCCGGTCACGTCGAAGACGAAGGCGCCACCCTCCGGCCCGACCCCGTTGAACACGAAGAGGGAGTCCGCCGGCGTCGGGCCGGTGCCCAGGGCATCGTCAGCGTCGCCGATTGTGGTGCCGTCCCCGTCGAAGTCCAGGCGCGTGGCCGCGCCGGCCGGGGCGTTCAGGTAGGTCGAGTAGAACCGGTCATAGGTGTCGATGAGGCCGGTCAGGTCGTTGACCGGGGGGGTCGTCTCGTCGCTGGCGGCGAAGACATAGCGTCCCTCCACCTTGGTGTTCAGCAGCGAGGCGATCTGTTCCAGGGCCTGGCGGGCGTTGTCGCGCACGACGGTCGGATCGCTGATCGTCGTTCCGTCCAGCTTGTTGAGGTCGGAGATCACCGAGGTGACGAGCGTCCCGACCCGCTGCATGGCGGTGTCCAGCACCTCCGTCCTGGCCTGCACGAGGTCGATGTTGCGCTGGTAGCTGGTGATGCGCGAGGCCGTCTCGCGCAGGTTCACCGAGCGCGCCGCGTCGATGCCGAGTCCGCTGAAGACATCGGTCTTGTAGCCGGTGGAAAGCTGCCGCTGGAGGTCTGTCTCCTGCTGCTTCACCAGCCCGGTGTCGCGCAGAATCCGCGTGTACTGCGTGAGCGTGGCGATGGAGGACATGGTTCGATCTCCTTGAGCCTCAGCCGGCGATCCGGAACAGGGAATCGTACATCTGCTCGACGGTGGTGATGACGCGGGACGAGGCCGCGTAACTGCGTTGCAGCACGGTCAGCATCACCACCTCCTCGTCCAGATTGACCCCGGTCTTGTCGGAGTAGCGGAAATCCAGCTCTTCCTTCAGGGCCGTGGCTTCGGTGGCACGGGCCTTGGCCTGTCCGGCCTCGCTTGACTGCTTGACCAGGACGGACTGGGCGAAGTCGATCAAGGCGACGTTGGCTGGAATTGAACTGGTCAGATTCCGCCGGGGGTTGGCGCCCAGCCCTTGCGTGTTGAAGGCGATGTGATTGCTGCCCCCCACCGTCGTCGTGCCGAAGACATGGTCCACGACATTCTTGAGGAAGATCGTGGAGCCGGCGATCGGGTCGGGCGGCGAGGAGCCGCTGGCCGGCGGCACCTTGGGGGCGCCGTCGTCGCCGTAGCGGACCAGTTCGGCATTTTCCATGACGGCCTGCCCCACCCGGATGCGGGAGGCAAAGCCGACATAGAGAATAGGTGGGGCATAATCCACTGGCCCCGACACGTCGCCGGGAATGGAGACGCCGTCGGTATCGGTGAACAGGGTCAGCCCGGGCGCGCCATCGTCAGGCGTCGTCTTGCCCTTGAAGCGCACGGCGACCATGTGGGCCAGCTCGTCCAACTCCGCCTGCATGCGCGGCAGGATATCGTCACGCAGTTCCAGCAGTCCGCCCAGGCGTCCCCCGCGCAGGTCCTGGGTGACGTCAACCCCTGTGTTCGGATCGCCCAGCCGGATCGGGGCGATCCCACCGGCACCCGAAGGATCATAATAACTGCTCGCGGCGATCCGCGACGGGGAGGTGGACAGGTAGTTCGGCACGCGGTCCAGCAGGGTGGCGCCGCCGCGAGTCATCAGCAGCATCGTGCCGTCGGCCCGTTCCAGGGCAACCACGTCCACAAGTTTCGCCAGGTCACGGATCTTCAGATCGCGGCGGTCCTGTAGATCTGCCGTCCCCTGCTGGGTTCCCTGGGTCTGGAAGATCTGCCGGTCCAGTTGTGCGATATCGGTCAGAAGCCCGT
Organism: Rhodocista pekingensis; assembly: GCF_042665545.1. NCBI lineage: Bacteria > Pseudomonadati > Pseudomonadota > Alphaproteobacteria > Rhodospirillales > Azospirillaceae > Rhodocista > Rhodocista pekingensis. Next base: position 92,068 of record NZ_JBHTCM010000025.1, read on the forward strand.
TGACGGTGTCGATGGTATCGACGATCGCATTCTGCGTCTCCGACCGCTTGTCGATGATCGCGTTGGCGACGGTGTTCATGGAGGTCGCGAAGACCTTGGCTGAGTTGACGACGTCGGCTTGCAGCTCCACCGACTCCGGCTTCGCCGCCAGGCTGATGAAATCGTCGCGCAGATCGGCCAGACGGGCGCTGATCGATGTCTGAGATTCCGGGCTCCCCTGGAGCTTCTCGATCGAGGAGAGAGTGGTAGAGACGGTCTCCAGATGCGCTGCCTGGCTTTCCCGTTGCAAGAGTTCGCGGTAAAGCGCCTGGTCGAAGGTCCGCTGGACCTGGCCGGTCCGGACGCCCCCAGTGGTGGGGGTGAGGACCTGAGCCTCCTGGGTGACGAACTTGCGGGTGTACCCAGGCGTCTGGATGTTCGACGTGTTCTGAGACACGGTCGCGATATTGTTCTGCGTCGCCCGTAGGCCGCTGATCGCAGAAGATATGGCAACGCTCAGGGACATGCCGCTGGTTCCTCTTTCTCCGGGGAGGAATAAGCAAGGCATGTGCCAGAAGGGAGATGGCGGAATTCCTGGGGACTGACGGCGGTTCCGGCGACAGCGGAACCGGGAGACCGGCAATCCGTGCCGGGGCGGCCGGCAGGAACTGCCGGGTGTCCGGAAAACGGCCGACCTGCCGCCCTTTCTTCGCACCCGCGACCTTGGGGATGCACCAGCGGGCCGGGCTGGTGTAAGCTCCGCCGCCGGCCCGGTACCCGCAGGGGTGCCGCCCAGGCCGGACCACCGATTGAACCAGGGGAGTCTGTTCGTCAATGCCGCTGAAGCTGCGCTTGAAAGCCGGCGAGCACCTTGTCGTCAACGGTGCCCTGATCAAGGCCGAGACCTCCGCGACGCTGGTTCTCATGAACCATGCCCGGTTCATGCGGGACCGGCAGATCATGCGTCCGGAGGAGGCCGACAGCCCGGCCCGCCGCATCTACTTCTCGGTGCAGAACACCTATCTGGCCGCTGAGGATGAACGCCCGGCCATGCTGGCCCTCCAGCGGGATCTGGTCCGGGATTTCCATGACGCGACCCGCAACGCTGCGATCCGGGAGAAGCTGGACGAGCTGAACCGCCACATCGACGCGGAGGATTACTATCCCGCCCTTCAGCTCGCCCGCGACGTCATCACTTACGAGGATATCGTTCTCGGCCGCGGCTCGGCCTCTACCGAGCGGGTCCCGGCTGGCGGCGAGATGACGGAGTGAGGAGGTGCTTCGGTTCGCGGATGTCCGCGATGGCGCTTCCGGCACCTCACGGAAGCGAACGGCAGGACAGGCGACTGTCGCCGGATTTCTGAACAAGAGCAGGAACAGAGAAAGCCGGACAGGCCGACACCCCTTCCGCTGCCGTATCTTCCAGCGACTGTTTCGGAGAGACAGCACCGGAGAAGCCGTATTCTTCAGTGTCGGCCGTTCTTTCCGGAAGCCAATGACGCCCGTTCGTGCGACCCCACAGTATCGCAGTCAGGCATCGTAACGGTCAGGCATCGACCTCAGTCGATCCCGGCGGGGCAGCACCTGCCGGACCGGCGGTGGCGTCGCTTCCATTGCCGGTCGTTCCGGCGACGGCACGGGGCGCAGCGGCTGGAGAGGTGGAGAGGCCCCCGGGCTGACCGGCTGGTTGAGTCCCGATGCTGCCCGTCTCCGGAGTGCTGCCGGTGCGCTGAGATGTTGCTGTCGATGATGACGGGCCGCTTGTCGCTGTGGCTGCCAGTTTTTCGGCGGCGGTGCGCAGTTCCTCGTCCCGGGTGATGCGGGCGGCCCGCTCATAGGCGTCGAGCTGGGCCTGGGTCGGGATGCTGCGTTGAAGCTCCCCGTTCTTCAGGTCCCGGAACTCGATCACCACGACATTGGCATCGGAGTCGAAGCGGAGTTTCGGGTTGAAGTAGATCGCCGGTTCGATCGGCTGGAGGCCGGTGGTGTCGGCGGAATCCGTCCCCGTCCGCGCCGCCGATGGCGGCAGCGGGTCAGATGCCCGCACGGCAGAGATTACGGATCCGACCATCATGGCAAGTCTACCTCCATCCTCAGAGTAGCGGAGAGGTGGCGACTTGTCCAGCAAGTAAATTTAAGGTTTCAGACAAGCTAATCTGCTGCTCTCGTTCCCGAGGATTCCAGGACCCCGCGGGAACCGGTGCGGCCGGAGCGCCTTTTTCGGGCGCCTCCGGCCGCGGGGTGGGAGTTCAGCGGAACCCGCCGCGGATCAGCGGCCCAGGTTCAGCACCTCGACCAGCATGTCGTTGGCGGAGGTGACAACGCGGGTGTTGGCGCTGTAGGCCCGCTGGGTGACGATCAGCTTCGTGAACTCGTCGGCGATGTCGACGTTCGATCCCTCGATGCTGCTGACCACCAGGTTGCCGGCGCCGTTCTCGCCCGCCCCGCTGGCCCGCACGGCGCCGCTGTCGGTCGTGGCGACGTAGGCGTTGCCGTCGGTCTTCTGCATGCCGTTCGGGTTCGAGACCTGGAAGACCGGGATCTGCGCCAGGACGCGGCTGCGGCCGTTGTCGTAGTTGGCTACCACCTCGCCCGATGCCAGGATCGTCAGATCGCGGAAGGCGCCACGGGTGAAGCCGTCCTGGGTCAGGTTGAAGGTCTCGATGTTCTCACCGGCGAACTGGGTCAGACCGTTCACGCTCGACCCGAACTTGCCGATGTTGAGCTTGATCTCCTGGGGGCCGTTCCCATAGTCCACGGTGAAGGTGATGTAGGCATCATCACCCTCCGCCTGTGTTGCAGAGACCTGGGCGTTACCGGAGCCGACGTTGGTCGAGGTCAGGCTCTTCAGGACGCCGCCTTCGCCGAACTCCACGGACACATGGGCCGGGGTCTGGCCGCCCGTGGTGGTGTAGGCGCCCATGCCGTTGTTGGCGGCAACCGGAGCGGTGAAGTCCTTCCGGGTCAGCATCAGACCGGCGCCGCTGACGGTCGCGGTGTACGGGCTGTCATTGTTCGAGTTGATTTTCGAAGCCAATCTGGTGGCGATGGTCTTCAGGTCGGGCTCGGTACCGTCAGTGATGTAACTGACCGATTCAGTGCCGCCGCCGAACGGAATAGTGAATTCGTCGCCCACATCGCCCGCGATGCCGCTCAGCGGGAGAAACACCTGCTGCTTGACGCCCGGCACGCCCGGGGTGGTCGGTGTGGCGGCGGCGGCATCGTAGCTGGCCTTGAAGGTGAACTGCGTGCCCTCGGTCGGTCCGGTCACGGTGATTGCCGATGTCGCGGGATCGATCGCAAATGTATAATTGGTAAAACTACCGTCGGCATAGATCTTGTTCACCAACTGCCCCGCTATCGACGCGTTGGTGTCATAGCTCTGCGCCTTGTAAGTGAAAGTCTTGTTGTTGATCGTGATGCTGTAATCCGTTCCGGACGTCGGGGCGCCCGCGAAGGCCGCGGTGCTGACCTGCTGCACAGGCGTCGTTGAGGGGATGATCTGGACCTCGGGGCCGATCGACTGGGTATTGCCGGTGGAGAGCAGGTCACCCACGGGCTGCAACGAACTTCCGGGCGCTTCGACGTCCAGGCGCCAGTTGTTATCGCCCTGCTTGCGCCAGTTGAGATTGACGGTGCGCGTCTCGCCGTTGCGGTCGATGATGCTGATCTCCGAGGTCGGCAGCGGCTGTTCGGGGTTCGGCGTCAGCGGCAGGTTTGCCGTGAGATTGATGTTCGTCGTCGCCGTCGGATTGTCGATGAGCTGCTGCACCCGGATCGGCTGCGGCGTGCCGCGCTCGACGACGTTGGTGCCGGACCGCAGGCCCCAGCCGTTCAGATAATAGCCGGCGCTGTTCCGCAGATAGCCGTTCTTGTCGAGCGAGAAGTCGCCGGCGCGGGTGAAGTAGGCCTGGCTCTGGAAGTTCACGGTTCCGGACACCTCCTCGCCTCGGCTGACCTGGAAGAAGCCGCCGCCGGAGATCGCCATGTTCGTGGCGAACTGGGTCTGCGAGACGTTGCCCTGGATGTTGTTCGTGTAGCTGGGGCGCGCCCTGACGCCGCCCGGGCTGTGGACGGACGAATTGGACTGCGTGATCAGGTTCTGGAAGCTGGTCTCCACCCGCTTGTACCCGATGGTCTGCGAGTTGGCGATGTTGTCGGAAATGTGGCCCAGCGACCGGCTCTGAGCGGTCAAACCGCCGACGGCAGTCGTCATCGCGCCGAACACGCTCATCTTCTGTCTCCCATGCTTGAACAGCGTCTGCCTGCCATCAGCAACCGGCGTGCCACAGGCGGAACCGAGGGATTCCCTTGCGTTCCGTCGGATCGGGTGGCGGCGGGGCCGGGCGCTCGGCAGTTCTTGCCGGTCAGAATCTTCCGCCGGTCAACGGTAGGGCCGGTGCTGCCGGGCTCCGTGCCGGACGATGCAGCGGGTGCCGCTGTCGGCTGTTGTGACAGCGGGGCCGCCCGGAGGCGGTGGCCCGGCCACATCCTCTTGCGGAGACCTGCATGGATAGATATGAGGAGCGCCCTGTCCGGGAGGCTGGGGGGAAGATGCCTCCGGGACAGGAACAACCGGCCGGACGGGAACAACCGGATCAGGGGCTGGCGGACCAGCCGCGGGGAGAGATGCCCCGGGGTCAGGATCGGCCGATGAAGCCGGGCAGCGAAGCTCCCGCCGGCACCCTGGGGACCGGCGAGGCGATGTGCCCGGTCTGCCGGGGAACGGGCAGGCAAGGGGAAACGGCCTGCCCGGACTGCCGCGGCACGGGTGTAGTCACGGCGGGGATCGGCGGCGGCTGAGCCGCCGTCATCCCGTGCAAGGGCGTTCTATTCCGCCGCCTGGGGCAGCAGCGACAGGCGGTGCCGGACGATCCGTTCCGCTTCGAGCCAGTGCTCCAGGTCGCGGCCGCTCTGCTGGCCGTCGCGCAGCCAGAGCAGGTAGGCTTCGGTGCGGATCTCGTCCAGCAGCTCGGCGGATGGGGTGCCGGCCAGCGCATCGGCCATCGGGGCGATGATCTCGTCGTTCGCGGCGGTCTTCTTCCGGGCCCCGCGCTTCGGCGTTGACGCCTTGGCGGATGCCGCGGCCGAGCTGGCGCGACGGGTGGCCTTCTTGGCGTCGAGCGCGGCCGGCAGATCGGCGGCCGGCATGTCGACATCGGTGCCCGTGGCGCCGGAGACGATCAGGTCCGGGACGTCGGGGCTGTCGGACTTCTGGGGCATGGGCAACTCTCCATCAGGGGGGAAGCGAGAAGCGCACCGTACCGACGAGTACGGCGGGTATTACGCGCCGCCGCATTGATGCGGGTCAATAGTCTCTAACCCGCGGGCGGTTGCAATTTTGCGACAGCAGGATGAACGGGACCCCCGCGCGAAACGCCGCGCAGCACCATGACGGGGGCCGGACGACGGAGTATGAAGATGACGGCACCCTGCCCTCCCCGTCCCGTTCTTCCGGACTCTTTCTCCATGGCACGCCGATCCAGCCGCTCCAGACCTGCGAACCCCGACCAGTTCGATCTGTTCGAGATGCCGGAGGCGACGGCGGTGATGCTGACCTTCTCCGGTCGCACGGTCGATCTGGCGCAACCGGACCTGAGCAAGTTCAGCATCGAGGATATCGCCCGTCCCCTCGCCTTCCAGTGCCGGTTCGTCGGCAATACGACGGATTTCTACAGCGTGGCCCAGCACTGCGTGCTGGCGAGCCGGTTGGCGCCGCCGGGCTTCGAGTACGAGGCGCTCCTGCACGACGCGGAAGAGGCGTTCACCGGCGACTGGCCCACCCCGTGGAAAGTCCGTATCGGTCGGGAGACGATCGAGGCGGCGATCGCGCCGGTGAAGCGGGCCGTCGCCGCCCGTTTCGGGCTGCGCTATCCGCAGCCGCGCGAGGTCAAGATCGCCGACCAGCGCGCCTTGGCGACAGAACTGCGCGACCTCTGCGCGCCGCACCGGGTCAACTGGAAGGACCTGCCCCCTCCCAGCGCCATGCCCATCGTGGCATTGCCCCCGGCGGCGGCCATGCAGGCCTTCCTGGAGCGGTACGAGGACCTGCGTCCGCGGTGAGGCGCGCCGCGGCCATGGACGCCAGACAGCAGGAAGGCATGCTGGCATGCCAGCGCACCACGCTGCCTGCATGGTGGGGCTCTGTCAGCGCAGCACATCGTGCAGGATGGAGAACAGCTCCTCCAGCTCCTCCGACCGGAGGCGCTTTTTCGGATTTCCGCGGGTGAAGCTCTCGAAAATCTCGATGGAGTGGTCGAGCTTGTTGAAAGCCGATCCCATATCAAAATAATAACGCCGGCAGTTCATCAGAAATTTCTGGAAATCACCTGCGGACTTCTTCTGGATGAACAGCGCTTCGTAGCTTTCCTTGTATTCGCCGATGATGGAGGAAACCCCGCGCCAGGAGTCACGGAGCTTGCCCTTCACCACATCGCACTGGCCCTCGATCTGGAGGCGCAGGCTCTGGGGCACGAAATCGGCCGGGCCGGAATGGTCCTTGAGCCAGCCTGCCAGATCGCGGATCGCGTCGTAGCGGCGGAAATACTGGAATTCGAAGAAGGTGACGCCCTTCCAGGCGAAGATGATCTCGTTGCCCTCGGTCAGCGGGATCGAGAGGGCCGACAGCAGCGGGAACAGGCTGGAGATGTCCGAGCCGTCCCAGATACGCTCGATGAAGTCATCCACCCGCCGGACCGTCGCCGCCGACCTGTCGGTCAGCCCGAACTCGATCATCGGCTGGACCTTGCGCCGGACATGGTCGCGGATCGCCTGCCATTCGTCGTCGGTGATGCGCAGATAGGCGTCCGGGACGGCGACGTCGTAGCGCTGGAAGTTCGTCTTCAGCAGGAAGGGGTCGAGCGACGGCGACTCTTTCAGCACGCGCAGGATCGCCCTGTCCGTTCCGGTGTCGGCATGCCCCGTCGTGCCGAAGGTGTGGGCGAACTCGCGGATGACGGCGTCGAAGCGGCTGTCGTTCAGCGAGACGGAGGCGCCGCCCTCCAGGATCCGGTCGGCGTCGTAGGGGAAGTAGAGCATCGTGTCGATGACCGGCTCCCCCGGGCGGCCCGCTTTGCCGTCCAGCGCGGGTTCCTTGAAGAAGACCCCGTAGTTGAGCGGCCGCACGGAAAAGAGCCGTGCCGGTTCCGTGCCGGCGGCGGACTGCCTGGTGATCTCCAGGACATTGAAGACTTTGGACGATCCGGACGTCAGCGTGAGCTTGAGGAGCTTCTTGTCCATGCCAGGGGGCTGCTGGAAAGCGCGCCTGGGCGGGCGCAGGACAGGGGCGGCCGGGCCGGCACCACCAACGAGAAAGGTATCGGCTTGCCGACACTACGGAATATCGAGCCGCGGTGTCCAGCCGCGTAGCGGGGTGTCACCACCCCTGTGTGCGGGGTGGACGGCCGTTCCGGCCGGTTGCTCCGGAACAGCCATGCCTGCCTTATGGCAGGACACGATGCAGGCATGCTGGCCTGAAGGCTCTGCACCAGGGCAGCATGCCCGCCTTCCGGCCTGGCGCTGCGGACGGGCGCTTGGCAAGCCGCCGCTTCGCGCGTAGAAGCGGGCGGTTCCGCGGAAGGGGATTTCCATGCTGGACGAGGCCGAAGCGATGCCGGCAGCCGACGCGGGCGCCCGGACCGTGCCGGAGAAGCGGCCGCTGCTTCTCTTCCTGGTGACCGAGGACTGGTACTTCTGTTCGCATCGCCTGCCGGCCGCCCGCGCCGCGCGTGACGCCGGGTTCCGGGTGGCCGTCGCCACCCGCGTCGCCCGCCACGGCGCCGCCATCGAGGCGGAGGGCTTCGAGCTGCATCCCCTGCCCTGGGTCCGGCGCAGCCTGAACCCGCTGGCGGCCCTGCGCGACGTGCTGGCGATCGCCCGGCTCTACGCCCGGCTGAAGCCGGACGTCGTCCACCATGTCGCGGTGAAGCCGGCGGTGCTGGGGGGTATCGCGGCGGTCCTGGCCGGCGTGCCGGGCGTGGTCACCACCCTGGCCGGACGCGGCCTGCTGCTGCAACGCGAGGACGGCGCCGGCCGGCTGGCCGGAGTTCTGCTGCGGACACTCCTGCGCGCGGTCGGGCTGGGGCGGCGGGCGCGGGTCATCGTGCAGAACCGGGACGATCTGGCGTGGCTGGGCGGTGTGCCGGCGACCCTGATCCGCGGTTCCGGCGTGCCGCTCGACCGTTTCGTCCCGCTTCCCCTGCCCCCGGACGGGACACCGTTCACCCTGGCGCAGGTGTCGCGGATGCTGACCATCAAGGGCGTGGACGTGCTGGTGGGCGCCGTGCGGCGGGTCCGTGCCCGTGGCCTGGACGTGCGCCTGATCCTGGCCGGGGAGCCGGACCGCGAGAGCCACGCCGCCATCGGTGCCGGGACGCTGGAGGCGTGGGCGCGGGAACCGGGCATCGAGTGGCCGGGCCATGTCAGCGACGTCCGCACCGTCTGGGCGCGTGCGCATCTGGCTGTGCTGGCGTCGCGCGGGGGCGAGGGCGTGCCCATGTGCCTGCTGGAAGCGGCGGCGTGCGGGCGCCCCCTGCTGGCCACCGACATTCCCGGCAGCCGGGAGGTGGCGCAGGCCGGGCGCAACGCGGTCCTGGTGGCCCCCGACGACGCGGATGCCCTGGCCGGGGCGATCGCCGCCCTGGCCACCGACCGCGCCCGGCTGGAGAGGCTGGCGGCCGGCAGCCGCGGTGTCGTCGATCCCGCCTTCGGGGCGGCGACGGTGGCCGCGGAGACGGTCGCCGTCTACCGGGCGCTGCTGGACCGTTGATCCGGCACCACCGGCCTGGGAATGCCGGGGCTGTCTCAGGGCTTGTCCAGGCGGGCAGCCAGCCGACGCAGCACGGCATCCACCTCCGCCGCGGCATCGTCCAGTCCGCGGGTGTCCAGCCCGCTCAGGTCCAGCCGGGCGCGACCCCAGGACAGGTCCGCGGGATCGCCGGCCTTGTCCTTCGTCCCGGCCCGCGCCGCGTGAGTCCGCCCTTGGGAGCGCCGTCCCGTGAGTGGCCGGGCCGATTGCAGGCGGAGCGGCGCCAGATCCGTCAGAGCATAGAGCTTGTGCGTGCCGCGGCCGGACAGCTCCACGACCAGGCCCAGCGCCTCCAGTTTCTCCAGCATCTTGCCGGCGCCGCGGGGGGAGCAGCTCGGCAGCGGGGCGGTGCCGGCGGGTTCCGCCGGGGACAAGCGTCGTGGATCGCGTCCGCCGGAGAGCGCCCGCGCCACGCCCTCGGGGTTGACCGAGGGCGCCAGGGCCAGCAGGTCCACGACCTGGGGCAGGCGGGAATGGCTGCGGCTGTGCGCCTCCGCCGTGCCGCGGGCCGCGCGCCAGCAGCGTTCCAGATCCAGCAGCAGGCCGAGCGCCTGACCCGCCTCGGCGCGCAGCCCGTCCAGGAAGGTCGCCATCCAGCGGCCGGTCGGCTGCTCCCAGGCGCTCCGCCCGCGCAGGCTCGCGGCCCCCAGCAGCAGCGGGCACTCCGCCCGCAGCAGGCCGCGCTGCACGAGAAAGCGCGGCAGGGCGGCCCAGAGGGCGGGGCGCTCCCCGCCGCGCTCGATCCAGCGCCGCAGTCCCAGGCCGGCGGCGATCAATGTCGGGACGTCTCCGGCATCCCGGTCGAGGTCGGCCAGGGCGGCCGCGATGCGATCGTCCACCGGCCCCTCGGCATCCGTTCCGGCCGCCTCCGCGCTGGCGGCAGGATCGGACCGCGCCGGTGCCGACCAGTGCAGCAGGCGCAGCGCATGCGCCGTGGCACCACCGTCCCGGCCGCCCGCCGGCCCGGTGGCGCCGAGGGCGGCCGGTGCCTCGGGGCGCAGCCCCAGGGCGGCGGCGCCCAGCCGGGCCGGATCGACCCGGATACCGTCCAGCTCGGCCTGGGCGACCGCGGCGGCGATGCGGACCCGGAAGTGCCAGGCCGGCAGCAGCGGGCAGCCGATCAGCGCCCCGTCCAACCGGGCGACAGCCGCCGCCGCCTGTTCCAGCGGGCGCGCCAGGGAGGAGAGAAGGGCCGGCGGCAGGGCGGTCATCGTGTCGGGAACATGGGCGGAAGGACCTCCGGCCGGGTGTGCGCCAACGGGGCGGCATTGTCAGCCCCTTTCTGCCGCCCGGACCAGCCCCGGGGTGCCGGGCGGGCGAGGACAGTCTTCGGCTGTCCGCCGGTCTCTTTTCCAGGGTCCGTAAATCCTATATTGACCGTCGCCCTGCGAAGAAGACCGTTGCTGCCGACAGGGGCGCTCCGGTCCGCAGCATCGTGAAACACCGTGGCCAGGAATCCCGTGCAGGCGTCTTCCCTTCTGACCCAGGAACCCGCCCCGGTGACACCGGAAGCAGCGGCCGGCACGGCCCGGTTCCTGCTGCCCCGCCTGGGGATACTGGAGAGCTTCTTCCTGGAGGTTCGGGCGGAGGTCGATGCCGATCTTGCCGGCCATTTCGTCTCCCCGTCCGGGAAATCCTATCCGCTCGGCTGCTGCCGGGAGATCACCCTGTGCGCCCTGGAAAAGCTCCACGCCCGGATCGCCGAGCCCCGGTGCGAGGCCAGCCGCGCGCTGGCGGATTTCATCCGGGACGGTGGCACGCTCCGCTGCATCTGGGGCATCCTGCGGGACCGGTACTTCCAGACGGCCCTCCAGCTCGGCGGTCTTTATGTGGACGTGGCCAACGACACGGTGACGGTGACCAAGCCGAAGGTCGAGATCCTGCCGATGGAGGAGTCCGGGATGGCGGCGGTGCGGGATGCCGCGCATTTCGCCCGGATCGCGGAGTCCTACTGGGGGCTGCGCATCTATGCCAACACGGCGCTGCCCTCGCTCGCTCCGTTGCTGCCGATGATCGGTGCCGCGCCGGGCAAGCCGCCGGGCCTTCTGTCCGCCACGCTCTACATGGTGGAGCTGTTCTGCCGCGACCGGTTCCAGGCGGCCGAGGCCTGGCTGGCCAGCGCGCCCGAACCGCCGCCGGAGATCGTGGCCGACCTCCGGCGGCGCCATGGGCAGGAGCCCGGCGACACGGCCAACGGTCGGCAGGCGGCGGTAGAGGCCTGCCGGTCCTATCGGGCGTCGGACCGTGCCTTCGATACGGCCTGGATCAACGGTTTCCTGAACCGGCTCAGTGGAAAGACATCAACGGAGGACGCAGCGATGACCGGCAAGCCGAGCATCGTCACGATCGACGGTCACCCCTACGACATGAATGCCCTGTCCGAAGAGGCGCGGGCGCAGATCGCCGGTCTTCAGGCGACCGACCAGGAGATCACCCACCTGAAGACCCGTCTCGCCATCGCGCAGACGGCCCGCGCAGCCTATGCCATGGCGCTGAAGGCCGAGTTGGAGAAGAGTCGTCGCCTGTAGCGGTTCAGTGCGAAGGACCACCAGCAGCAGCGCCATCCTGATGGCGGGGCCTTCAGTCGGCGGCTGAAGCGCCGCCGCCGCCCAATGCCTTGTACAAGCTGATGGCGTTGCCGATCTCATCGCGCTTCAGGTCCAATCGGGTCTGGCGCGCGGCGTAAAGCTGGCGTTGGGCGTCCAGCAGTTCCAGGCGCCCTTCCAGGCCGGCGCGATAGCGCAGGGTGGACAGTGCGAGACGCCGTTCGGCCGAGGCCACGGTGCGGTTCTGGGCATCGATCTGGCGGCCATAGGTGGCGCTGCCGGCCAGACCGTCGGCAACCTCCCGGAACGCCGTCTGGATGACCCGCTCATAGTCGGCGATGGCTTCGGACCTGCGGATCTCAGCCAACCGCAACTCGGCCCGTAGCTGACCGCCCATGAACAGGGGCTGGGTGATCTGCGGGGTGAAGCTCCAGCCCCGCTGTTCGCCGTTGAACAGGTTGCCCAGGATCGGGCTGGCGTATCCCAGCGAGGTGGTCAACGACAGCCGCGGGAAAAAGGCGGCGCGCGCCGCCCCGATGTCGGCGTTGGCGGCCACCAGATTAAGCTCTGCCTGACGGATGTCGGGCCGCCGGGTCAGCAGGTCCGAGGGCAATCCGGCAGGCAGCCGGGTCCGCACCGCGCGCTCGTCCAGCGGCCATGGCGGCGGCAGGTCGCCGGGCAGGTCCGTGCCCACCAACAGGGTCAGAGCGTTGGTGGCGCGCGCCAGTGTCCGTGCGCGCTCTTCAAGATCGGCCTCGGCGGTGGCGACCTGACCTTCCGCCTGGGCCACGTCGAGGCCGCTGTTCTGGTCGGCGGCCTTGAGCCGGCGCGCCAGGTCCAGGGACTGCCGCCAATCGTCCAGCGTGCGGCGGGCCAGGTCCAGTTGTTCCTGGGCAAGGCGCTCGGCGAAATAAGCGTCGGCCACCGTGCCGACCAGCGCGATCTCGACCGTCCGGCGCCCTTCCTCGCTGGCCAGATAGCGGGCGAAAGCAGCGTCCGACAGCGACCGGACCCGGCCGAACAGGTCGATCTCGAAGGCGCTGATGCCGATGTCCAGGTTATGCTGAGTCTGGACGCGCCCGGCGGTGGCGGGATCGGCCTGGGGATCGGCGGCGATCCGCTGGCGGGTGACGCCGCCCGTGGCGTTGACCGCGGGCAGTCGGGCGGCCCGCTGGATGTTGTACTGCGCCTGCACCGCCTCGACGTTCAGGGCCGCCAGCCGCAGGTCGCGGTTGTTCCGCAAGGCCAGCTCGATGAGCCGTTGCAGGCGCGGATCGCCGAACATGACACGCCAGTCCAGATCGGCGGCAGGCCCGCCATCGGCAATGGTCGCCGGGGACGGGTAGGTATCCGGCACCGGCAGGCCCGGCCTGGCCGGATCCGGTGTCAGGGAGCAGGCGGACAGCGCCAGCGACAGCGCAAGGATGGTCAGACGCATGGCATCAATCCTGGCCCGGCGGAGCGGCGCGACGGCCAGCGTGCAGCCAGCCGTGCAGCTTTTTCTGGCCGCCCATGACGAAGACGAAGAAGGCGGGTACGAAGAACACCGCCAGCACGGTGGCGCACAGGATGCCGCCGAACACGCCGGTACCGATGGCGTTCTGGGTCTCGGCGCTGGCCCCCTGGGCGAGCATCAGCGGCACCACGCCCAGGCCGAACGCCAGCGAGGTCATCAGGATCGGGCGCAACCGTAGTCGTGCCGCCGTGATCGCGGCGTCCAGCAGTCCCTTGCCCTCGGCATGCAGTTGTCGGGCGAACTCGACGATCAGGATGGCGTTCTTGGCCGACAGGCCGATCACCGTGATCATGCCGACCTTGAAGAAAATGTCGTTGGGCATGCCGCGCAGCATCACCGCCGCCACCGCGCCCAACAGGCCCAGCGGCACCGCCAGCATCACCGACAGCGGGATCGACCAGCTTTCGTACAGCGCCGCCAGCACCAGGAAGACCACCAGCATGGACAGCGCCATCAACAACGGCGCCTGCGCTGCTGACTGACGTTCCTCCAGCGACTGGCCGGTCCATTCCAAGGCAAATCCGGCGGGCAACCGGGTGGCGAGCCGTTCCATCTCGGCCATGGCCTCGCCATTGGACACGCCGGGAGCCGGGCCGCCGGAAATGCGGGCGGAGGGGAAGCCCTGGTAACGGACGAGTTGCAGCGGCGTGTCTTCCCATACCGGCGTCACCACCTCCGACAACGGCACCATGCCGCCGCTGGAATTGCGCAGGTACAGCCTCAGCACGTCGTCCACCTGCATGCGGGCGGGGGCGTCGGCCTGGAGGATCACCTGCTGCATCCGTCCGGCATTGGGGAAGTCGTTGACGTACAGCGAGCCCATGGCCGCCGCCAGGGTGTCGCTGATGGTGGTGAACGGCACCCCCAGGGCCTCGGCCTTCTGCCGGTCGATATCCAGGCGGACGCTGGCGCCGTCGGGCAGTCCGTCGGAATAGACGCCGGAGACGACCTCGCTCTGCGCCGCCAGTTCCAGCAGTTTCGCCTCGGCGGCCTTCAGGGCCGCCTCACCATGGCCGGCGCGGTCCTGAAGGCGCAGGTTGAAACCGGATGAGGTCCCCATCTCCTCGATGGCTGGCGGCAGAAGGCTCATGACCGTGCCGTCGGTGGCGTCGGCCATGGCCTGCTGCGCGCGCCGGGCTTCGTCGGCCGTGGTGGCGCCGCCGCGCTGATCCCAGTCCTTGAGCATGGTGAAGGCGAGCGCGGTATTGGCGCCCGAGCCGGAAAAGCCGAAACCCAGGATCGACAGGGTCGAGTCCACCGCCGGCCGCGCGGCGGCATGGGCTTCGAACTTGCGGACCAGATCCAGCGTGCGTTCCTGGGTGGCGTCCGACGGCAACTGGAACGAGGTCATGAAATAGCCCTGGTCCTCCTCGGGCAGGAAGGCCGAGGGCAGTACCAGGAACCCCAGGCCCAGCAGCACGACGATGACCGCGAACGCGGCCATCATCCGGCCGGTGCGACGGACCAGGGCGGCAACGCGGGTTTCATAGGACCGGGTGAGATGGTCGAACCGGCGGTTGAACCAGCCGAAGAAGCCGCCTTTGGCATGGTGGCCGGGATCGACGGGCTTCAGCAGGGTGGCGCACAGGGCCGGGGTCAGGCTGAGCGCCAGGAAGGCCGAGAACAGGATGGAAACCGCCATGGAAAGGGTGAACTGTCGATAGATCACCCCGACCGAGCTTCCGGCCAGCGCCATGGGGATGAACACCGCCGTCAGCACCAGGGTGATGGCGATCACCGCGCCGGTGATTTCCTTCATCGCCTTCTCGGTCGCGTCCTTGGCCGACAGTCCCTCGGTCGCCATCAGGCGCTCGACGTTTTCCACCACCACGATGGCGTCGTCGACGATGATGCCGATGGCCAGGACCATGCCGAACATGGTCAGCACGTTGATCGAGAAGCCGGCCACCAGCATGACGGCGAACGTCCCCAGCAACGCGATCGGGGCAACGATGGCCGGGATCAGGGTATAGCGGATGTTCTGCAGGAACAGCAGCATGACCAGGAACACCAGCACCATGGCTTCAACCAGGGTCTGGACGACCTTTTCGATGGAAATCCTGACGAAGGGTGCGGTGTCGAACGGGGTTGAATAGGTCACGCCCGCCGGCATGACGTGGCTGAGCTCGGCCAGCCGCTTCTTCACGCTTTCGGCCGTGCGCACGGCGTTGGCGCCCGGCGACAGCTGCACGGCGGCAACGGCGGCGGCGTCTCCGTTCTCGCGGTTGGCGAAGCTGTAGGTCTGCGGGCCCAGTTCCACCCGCGCCACGTCTCCCAACGTGACCTTGGAGCCGTCGGCATTGGCGCGCAGCACGATGGCGGCGAATTCCTCCGGCGTCTGCAACTGGCCCTGCGCCGTCAGGGGAATGCTCACCCGCTGTCCCGGAATGGTCGGTGCGTCGCCGACCCGACCGGGCGCGATCTGGGTGTTCTGCTGGGTGATGGCTGCCGACAGGTCGGCCATGGTCAGGCCGAAGGAGACCAGCCGCAACGGGTCCACCCAGATGCGCAGGGCCTGTTCGGCGCCGAACAACTGCACGCGACCCACCCCGTCGATGCGGCGCAGTTCCTCGATGATGTTGCGGGCCAGATAGTCGCTGAGTGTCGTCTCGTCGAACCGGCCATCCTCGGATCTCAGGCTGACCAGCATCAGGAAGCCAGAGTCGGCGGATTCAACGGTCAGTCCGTTCTGCCGGACCGCTTGCGGCAGCCGTGGTTCAATGGCTTTCAGGCGGTTCTGCACGTCCACCTGCGCCATCTCGGGGTCCGTTCCCGGCTTGAAGGTGACGGTCACCTGGGCCGTGCCCGAGGTGTCGGCCGAGGATTCGAAATACAGCAGGTTCTTGACGCCCGACAGTTCGCGCTCGATCAGTCCCAGCACGGAATCGTTCATGGTCTGGGGGGCTGCGCCGGGATAGCTGGCGTAGATGCTGACCGTGGGCGGCGCCACCGAGGGGTAGCGGGCGATCGGCAGTTGCGGCAGGGCGATCAGGCCCAGCAGGATGATGAACAGGGCGACGACCCAGGCGAAGACCGGGCGGTGGATGAAGAAATGCGGCATGGGGGCGGTGCTCCTGGCGTCTCAGCGCGCGGCCCTGTCGGCCGGCTGCCAGTCGTGCGGTGTGACCACGGCGCCTTCGCTCAGCCGCTCCGATCCTTCGACCACGATCCGCTGTCCGGCCTTGAGACCCGCGCGGATGCGGTAGCGGTGCTCGATCAGTTCGCCCAGCTCCACCGGCTGGGCGTGCACCGCGTCACCCTCGTCGATCACCCACACCAGCGGCTTGCCGCCGACACGGGCGACTGCCTGCTGCGGCACCATCAGGGCATCGTCGTAACTGGCGCGCGGCACCCGGGCGCGCACGAACATGCCGGGCAGCAGGTCGCGCCGGGCGTTGTCCACCAGCACGCGCAACAGCACGTCACCCGTTCCCGCATCGACGCTGATGCCGGAAAACAGAATCCGACCGCTGGCCCCGTAGGGAGCGCCGCCGCTGCGCAACACCGTGACCGGCAGACCCGCATTGCGGTCGGCCTGCCGCGAGGCCAGGGCATCGCGCACCGCATCGAGCGAGGCCGCCGGCTGGCGCACGTCCACATAGACCTGATCGACCTGCTGGATGCGGGCCATCGGGCTGGCGTCGGTGGGGGACACCAGCGCGCCTTCGGTGACCAGGGCCTGGTCGATCCGGCCCGAGATCGGCGCGTCCACCGTGGCGAATTTCAGATCCAACTGGCGGCGCGCCAGGGTCGCGCGGGCCTGGGCGACGTCCGCTGCGGCCTGATCGCGCTGTGATACGGCATCGTCGTAGGTCTGGCGGCTGATCGCCTCGGCCTGCGCCAGCGGCTCCAGGCGCCGGGTCTGCACCTGCGCTTGGGCCAGGGCCGCTTCGGCGCGTTGCAACGCGGCGGCCGCCATCGCGGCGTCGGCCTTGAACGGAGCGGGATTGATCTGGAACAGCGGGGTGCCCGCCTGGATTTCCGTGCCCTCTTCGAACAGGCGCTGCTGGACGATGCCGCTGACCTGGGGACGGATCTCCGCCACGCGCAGGGCGGCGACACGCCCCGGCAGGTCTTCGGTCAGGTCCACCCGGGCCGGAACCAGCGTCATCACCGCCACCGGCGTGGGCGGCGGCGGTGGTTCGGGCGCGGCGTCGTCGCAGCCGGCGAGAGCGAGCACCACCGTGGCAAGCAGCACGCTGCCGCGGAACAGACGTTCGGTACCCATCATCGGCCCTTCTGGGGTGGATAACGCAAAAGAGCGCGCACCCTAGGCCGGCAGGATGGCGTTTCCGTCGAGCCTTTGTGGAGATAGAGTGGAGGCGGAATCCAATCGCGCGGACCTGTCATGCTCCCCACGATCGCCGAGCCACACTCCCTGGTGTTGATCGCGGAGGATGAACCCGAGATTGCCGAGATCCTGTCCGCCTATCTGCAGCGGAGTGGCCTGCGCGGCGTGCACGCAGCCGATGGCCGCCGCGCCTTGGACCTGCACCTGTCGCTCAAGCCGGACCTGATCGTGCTGGATGTGCAGATGCCCTGTGTGGACGGCTGGCAGGTGCTGTCGGAAGTGCGCCGCCGCGGCGACACGCCGGTCATCATGCTCACCGCCCTGGATCAGGACATCGACAAGCTGATGGGATTGCGGATCGGAGCCGACGATTACGTGGTCAAGCCCTTCAACCCGGCGGAAGTGGTCGCCCGTGTCCAGGCGGTGCTGCGCCGTGCCCGCCCCGGCGGCGACCAGCCGACCCGGCGCTTCATCCGGCTCGGGCGGTTGCAGGCCGACCTGGAAAGCCACGAGATCGCCGTGCAGAATGACGGCCGTTTTCTTCCTCTCCCGCTGACTCTGACCGAGTTCAGGCTTCTGATCCATCTGATGCGGGCACCGCACCGGGTCTTCGGGCGGGAGGAGTTGCTGGTCGCCTGCCTGCCCGAGGGCGAGACCCTGGAGCGCACGGTGGACAGCCACGTCAGCAAGCTGCGCAAGAAACTGGAAGCCGTCGGGCTGGAGGGCATCCCGGCCAGCGTGCGGGGAGTCGGCTACCGGCTGGGAACCGTGTCTTGAGGACCGTGCCTTGAGCGAGGCCGGAAGTCTGAGCCGCCGGATCATCCGGTCCATGGTCGCCCTGGCCCTGGGCACCACCTTGCTGGCGCTGCTGGGATCCTATGCCTTCTACGCCGCGTGGTTCCTGTTGTCCCCGAACAGCTTCCCCGGTCCCGACGACTCCAGCGATTGGCTCCCCACGCCGCTGGAATGGGGGTGGATGGCCCTGACCGTTGCCGTGGCGCTGGGGATCGCCATTCTGTTCGCTCTGAAACTGTCGAGACCGATCGTCACGCCGCTCAACGCCGTGGCGGAAAGCCTGCGCCAGGTGGCGCAGGGCAACCTGTCGGTCCGCGCCCGCAGCGAGGGTCATCCGCACGACGAGGCAGCCCAACTGGTGCATGACTTCAATGCCATGGCTGAACGCCTGGAACGCATGGAGCGCGAACGCCGGTTCTGGAACGCGGCCATCGCCCACGAACTGCGCACCCCGGTAACGGTGCTGCGCGGTCGTCTGCAAGGACTGAACGACGGCGTGTTCGAACCGGCCCCGGCCCTGTTCCGCTCGCTGTTGACCCAGGTCGAGGGGCTCGGCCGGTTGATCGAGGATCTCCGCCTGCTGGGTCTGGTCGAGAACGGACGGCTTGACCTGCGGCTCGAACTGACCGACCTGGAGACTGAGGTGGCGGCGGTGGTGCGGGCCATCGAGCCCAGCCTGCGGGAAGCGGGCTTCGCCGTATCCTGCCAGGTGGACGCGCAACCGGTGCCGTGCGATCCGGTCCGGATGCGTCAGGCATTGCTGGCGCTGCTGGAAAATGCCCTGTGCCACGCTCTTCCCGGGCCGCTGCACATTCGGGTTCTGATCGATCAGGGAAGCTGCCACCTGCTGGTGGAGGATTGCGGTCCCGGCGTGCCTGATACCCAGGCAACCCGGATCTTCGAGGCATTCCAGCGGGGCGAAACCCACGGTCACGGCAGCGGGGTGGGGTTGGCGGTGGTCCGGGCCATCGCCCGCATCCATGGCGGCGATGTGACCTGCCGCCCGTCGGCGCTGGGCGGCACCGCGTTCGACCTCTCCTGGCCGGTCTGACGCTGTGTGAACGCAGGTCGTTGCCCGTCCCGGGGCGTGGTGTGGCTGAGGGAGGGGCGCGGCCGGAGCGCAGTGACATGGCCGGGCCCACACGCGGCGACGGCCGCTCTGGTTAGGAACCAATCCAGCGGTTTGGTTCACGAAGATGGCTGTCCCAGGTCCATCCGGCACCGACCGGGTCGTGTGCGGCCCCCGGTTTTCCCGAAAAACCATCCCCGCGCGCCTTCGCGGTCGGGCCCCTGCCGCCATCCGCCGCCTTGTCCCGCTGATGGTTGGCGGCCAGGGTGGGGTGAACCGATTCAGGAGGCAAGGGTTTCCATGTCCCCCGTTCTCATCGCCTATGGCGCGCTGGCCCTCGCCATCATGTGTGAGGTCGCCGGCACCACCTTTCTCCAGAAATCGGAGCAGTTCACCCGGCCAGGGCCGATCCTGCTCATGGTTCTCTTCTATGCCGGGTCCTTCTACTTCCTGGCCCAGGCGTTGAAGGCAGTGCCGCTGGGCATCGCCTATGCGGTCTGGGCCGGGGTCGGGATCGTGCTGACGGCGGTGGTGGGCGCCGTTGTCTTCCGGCAGGCGCTGGACACTGCCGCCATGCTGGGCATCGGCCTGATCGTCGCCGGGGTGGCGGTGATCCAGATCTTCTCGAAAAGCGTGTCACACTGACGGAGATGGCTGAGGCGGCCGGTGCCGGGATCGGCAAGCCGGCGGTTTTCTGGAAAAAACCACGCGCGGCTGCCCATCTCCAGGCCCGCGGCTTCAGCGTCTTGGTGGCGGCATAGTTCCCTCCGGCCCCTCGAAAGGGGGGCCGCTGCTGCTTGTCGCCGACCCGGACTGGCCGGGGGATTGTCCGGCGGTGGGGTGGGGCCCCGACCGGTCTAGGCCGGGGACGGAAAGAACCGGAAAAGCGGCTGATGGCTCCCCCATGTGATGCGGGGATTGATGGCTGGCAGATCACACCGCAGGAGATCCCATGACCCGTCCCGTTTCCGCCCCCCTTCCCGGCCGCCTCGCCCTCTACCTTTCCGGCTGCCTCCTGTTCTCGCTGGGGGCCAAGCTGTTCATCGACAGCCATCTCGGCGTCGATCCGCTGGATGTTCTGGTTCTCGGCATCGTCGGCCACACCGGCGTCACGGTCGGCATCGCGTCGGGAGCGGTCGCCATCGGTTTCCTGCTCCTCTGGAGTCTCTGGAACCGCCGTCGCCCGCCGCTTTCGCCTTTCATGACGATGTTCCTGGTCGGGTCGCTGATCGATCTCTGGATCTGGCTGGAGCTTGAGCGGGTGACCCAGGCGATTCTGGCCGCCGTCCCGATGCTGGCGACAGGGCTGCTGCTGGCGTCCTTCGGCTCGGCCCTGATCATCGTGGCCGGCATCGGCATCCGCATCATGGATCTGGTCGCCATCACCATGGTGGAGCGCTGGCGCTGGCAGTTCTGGCAGGCGAAGCTGGCGCTGGAAGTGTTCTTCGTCGCCTCCGGCTGGGTGCTCGGCGGTCCGGTGGGGGTCGGAACCCTGGCCTTCGTCGTCGTCGTGGGACCGATGATGCAACTCTTCATGGCGCTGGTGACGAAGGTTCTCGGCACCGTCAACCATGGGCTCCCGGGTCCGCTCGCCTCTGCCCATACCGACGCTGCCCGCCCCGACGCTGCCCACCCCGACGCTGCCGGCCCCGCTGCCGCGTCGGGGCGCTGAGCGGCGCCGGTCCCGGCCGTCAGTCCGCCACGTCCAGGCCGCTGCGGCGCAGGGCGTCGGGGATGGCGGCGAAGATGGCGTCCACCGCGTCGGGCGGCAGGCCGGCGGCCAGCCGCAGCAGGGGGCGCCCGTCCTGCTCCGTCAGGCGTGCCAGCACCTGCCCCGTGCGGCTGCGCACCACCCGCTCGCCGCGCGGGGCGGGGGTCGGATCGGCCCGCCCCTCCGCCACCGTGACCAGCTCGGCCAGCCGCTTGGCGAAAGGCAGGGAGCCGGCCGCCAGTTCCGCCGCCTTCGCCAGCACGCGCTCCCGAACGGCCGGGTCGGTCAGCAGCCGGGCCAGCCGGGCGCCGTCGGCGATGCGCAAGGGGCGGGGATCGCCCAGCCCGGCCACGACGGCGTCCGGCAGCTCCGCCAGCTTCAGCAGGTTGGAGAGGTGGCCCTTGGTGAAGCCCAGCGCCGCCATCAGCCCGGCGCGGTCCATCACCCCGGCCTCCAGCACGGCGGCGATCTGCCGGGCGCGCTCGAAGGCGGAGATGTCGGCCCGCACCTCATTCTCCCGCACCATGGCGAGGACGAGGCCCCTGTCGTCGGCCGCCAGCTCGCGGGCCAGCACCGGCCGGCCGAGCCGGCGGCAGGCCTCGACGCGGCGATGGCCGGCGATGATCTCGAACCCGGCGCCGGTGCGGCGCACCAGGATGGGCACGAGCTGGCCGCGGGCCAGGATGTCCTGCACGAGCTGCTCGAACGCCGTGTCCGCGAAGGCGGCACCGTGCCGGTCGCGGAAGCGGGTGGCGACGAGGGTGCCGGGGTCGAGGTCCAGCAGCACCTGCCCGGCCGCCTTCAGCCGTTCCAGCTCGGCCGCACTACCCTCGAACACCTCCTCCATCTGGGCGACGATGGGGATGAAGGAGCGGGCGCTGCCGCTTTCGCGCCGGCGCCCGGCGACGTCACCGACGGCGGCATCCAGGGCCGCCATCCTGTCCTTCCGGCTCATCGTGCCCCCTCGCCGCCGCTGCGGCCCCAGATGTCGTGGATGACGCTCTCGATCTCGGCGTTGACGCTGTTCAGATAGTCCAGCCCGCGCTCATAGGTGCGGCGGTTCACGTCGCTGGCTTCCAGCTCGTAGTAGCTCTGCTTCATGTTGCCGGCATTGTCGAGGCCGGTGGTCAGGGCCATCCGGTTGGTCATCAGCGTGTCCGCGAAGACCGCCCCCATCCACTTCACGAGCTGGGTCTGGTTGGCATCGGAGGTCTGGTACTTGGTGACCAGCAGGCGCACGGCATCGAACTGCTTGACCCGTCCGCCCTCGGCCGCGGCCAGCGTCTCCAGCGTCTCATGCACCATGCGGAAGAACCGCCCGGCGGAGGAGAAGTCCAGCATGGAGGGCGGGATCGGCACCAGCAGCAGGTTCGCCGCCATCACCGCGTTGATGGACAGGTACGACAGCGACGGCGGGCAGTCGCAGACGACGACGTCGTAGCGGTCGTCGATCGACGGCAGGGCGTCCGCCAGCACCCGCCAGAAGCGCAGCTCGCGCTGGCGCATCTGCCGCACCGGGACCTCGAACTCGGTGGAATAGAGGCCCAGGTTCGCCGGCACGATGTCCAGCCCGTCCCAGTAGGTCGGGCGGGCGAGGTCGGCCAGCGACGCCGTGCGGCTCCCCTCGTCCAGGGTGAACAGGCGGTAGAGCGTGTCCAGCCGGTCGAAGTCCTCGTCCGGGACCAGCCCGAACATGGAGGTGGCGCTGGCCTGGCTGTCCAGGTCGATCAGCAGCACCCGGTAGCCCTGGAGCGTAAGGTACTGCGCCAGATGCACGGAATGGGTCGTCTTCGCCGCCCCGCCCTTGAAGTTGGCGACGGTGACCGTGGCCAGCTTTTCCCCGCGTGCCCGGTCGCGCCCGACCCGGTAGCGCGCGTCGCCCGTGGCGGCGAACAGGCGGCGGCGGATCTCGTTGACCTCGGCCAGGGTGAAGGCGCGGCGGTTGCCGGCGCCGACCACCGTGCCCTCGGGCCAGCCGTCCTGTCGGATCAGGCCGCGCAGGTGGCTTTCGGAGATGCGCAGCAGCCGCGCCGCCTCCGGCGTCGGGATCAGGCGCAGATGCTTGGACTTGTCGGGGTGCGACTGCACCTCGATGATGCGGCGCTGGATGGCGTCACAGCCCTCCGAATGCTCCAGGAACAGCCGCAGGGGGTCGGTCGTGCCCAGCGCTGTCCGTTCCGCCGTGTCCATGCGATCTTCCTCCGTCCGTGCAGTTCCCGTTCTTATCCGGGATGCGCATCGAAAGGGAAAGAACGAATTCTGGCGGAGTGATGAATTTATGCAGGAATGCGGCAGAAATCCCGCACTGCCTGGACTCTTCGACGCTCCGGACGCCGACGTCAGTAGCGCGGCAGCACGGCGGTGGACCCGGACCCGGCAAGCCGTTCCACCGTGACACCGACGCCGTAGAGCCGCTCCAGCGCCGCTGCGGTGGCGACCGTCTCCGGCGGACCCAGGGCTGCGATCCGCCCGCCGTCCAGCAGGGCCACGCGGTCGGCCAGGGCGTGGGCCTGTGCCGGATCGTGGGTGGACAGGATGATGGCGCGCCCCTCCGCCTTCAGGGCGCGGATTCGTTCCAGCACCCGGACCTGGTTGCCGAAATCCAGGCTGGAGGTGGGCTCGTCCAGCACCAGCAGCGGCGCTCCCTGCGCCAGCGCCCGCGCGATCAGCGCCAGTTGCCGCTCGCCACCCGACAGGCGGGTGCAGGGCCGTCCGGCCAGATGGCCGATGCCCATCAGGCCGATGGCCTCCGCCGCGGCCGCATGATCGGCCGGGCCGGGCGTGCGGAAGGGGCCGATGTGCGGCGCGCGGCCCATCAGCACCAGCTCCGCGACAGTGAAGGGGAAGCCGGCGGTGGCGTGCTGCGGCACCAGGGCCACGCGGCGGGCGATCTCGTCGCGCGCCAGCCGGGCGATGTCGTCGCCGTGCAGCAGCACCCGTCCGGACCGGGCCGGCAGCAGGCCCAGCAGCGTCTTGAACAGGGTGGTCTTGCCGCTGCCGTTGGGACCCAGCAGGCAGAGCACCTCCCCGGCCGCCAGCGACAGCTCGACCCCGGCGCCGACGGTGCGGCCCGGATAGCCGAAGGCCAGGGCGCGGGTTTCCAGCAGGATCATGTCCAGCCCCGCCGCCCCAGGGCCATCAGCCAGAGGAAGAAGGGCGCCCCCAGGCAGGCGGTCAGGATGCCCAGTGGCACCTCCACCGCCGCCACGGTGCGGGCCAGCGTGTCCAGCACCAGCAGGAAGCCCGCCCCCAGCAGCAGCGACGCCGGCAGCAGCCGCGTGAAGTCCGGCCCCACCAGCATCCGGGCCACATGCGGCACCAGCAGCCCGACCCAGCCGACCAGTCCGGCGACGGCGACGCTGGCGGCCGTCATCAGCGTCGCCCCGGCGATGAACAGCAGGCGCAGCCGCCGCGTCTCCAGGCCCAGCGCCTTCGCTTCCTCTTCCCCCAGGGTCAGCAGGTTCATCCGCCAGCGGAACAGCCACAGCGGCAGCAGTCCCAGCAGGCAGGCAGGCAGTAATGCCAGCATGTCATCAGGCCCGACCGCTGCCAGGCTGCCAAGCAGCCAGTAGGTGATGGCAGGAAGCTGGTCGTAGGGATCGGCCAGCACCTTCAGCAGGCTGATGGCGGCGCTCAGCATGGCTCCGACGGCGATCCCCGTCAGCACCAGTTGCAGCACGGGATCGTGCCCGCGCAGCGCGGACCCGATCAGATAGACCAGCGCCACGGCGGCCAGCCCGCCGGCGAAGGCCAGCGCCTGGATGACCAGCACCGGCTGCGCCAGCACGATGCCCAGGATGGCGCCCAGGCTGGCCCCGGCGGACACACCCAGCAGGTCCGGGCTGACCAGGGGATTGCGGAACAGCGACTGGTATGCCCCGCCGGCGGCGGCCAGGGCGGCCCCCACGGCCAGGGCGGCCACCACCCGCGGCAACCGTATCTGCCAGATCACCGTCTCCACGGCGGGAGAAAGGCCGCTCTCCCCGCCCGTCAGGCGCGCCCGCAGTGCGGCCAGAAGCTCGCCCGGCCCCACCGGGTACTGGCCGACGGCGAAGGCCAGCAGCACTGCCCCGCATACGGCGACCGCGGGCAGCCAGCGCCGCCAGGGCAGGGGCGGGGACACCGTCGGCCGGGTCTCGGCCGTCACCGCCCCGCCCCGTCACCGCCGGGCGGGGTCAGCAGCGTGGCCAGTTCGTCATCGCTCAGGCTGCGATGGTAGAAGCGCTCGAAGAAGTCGCGGACGACCGGACGGATGTCTTCCGGGAAGAGCTCGGGGTAGAGCACGGAGACCAGCCAGCGCGCCCCGATCAGCCGGTTCACGCCCGGCGGGAAATCCACCCAGGGAAAGGGCAGCCGGGGGGCCAGATGCACCCGGCCCTCGCGCACCGCCCGCAGCCCGGCCCAGCGCGGATCGTGCCGGGCCAGATCGTAGAAGCGGGCGTCCGTGGTGACGATGGCGTCCGGGTCCCAGGCCAGCACCTGCTCCAGCGACACCTGGGCCAGCCCGCCGGCCCCGGCGGAGACGGCCACGTTCACCGCCCCCACCCGTTCCAGCACCTCCGTGTTGATCGACCCGGCGAGCCCCGTCTCCAGCCCGTCGGGCCCGCGGCCGTAATAGACCCGCACCCGCCGCTCCGGCGGCAGGGCGGCCAGCCGGCGGTCGATCTCCGCGATCATGGCCTCGGCCCAGCCGGCAAGATTTCCGGCGCGCGCCTCCAGGCCCAGCAGCGTGCCCAGCCGGCGGTAGGTGGCCGGCGTCGCCGCGAAGTCCCCCGTCAGGACGACATAGGGAATGCCGGTCTGGCGCTGCACCCGCTCGGCCAGATCGGCATAGGTGGCGCCGGTGGACCCGGAATCGAGGATCAGATCCGGGGCCAGCGCCACCACCGCCTCCGGGCTGGCGGTGGCCGCGCGGCCGGTCAACTGGCCCGTGGCCGGCAGGGTGGCATAGGGGGCGGCCAGGGCCGCCTTGACCTCCTCGGCATTCTCCCGTGGCCAGCCCAGCATCCGCTCCGGCGCCAGGGTGTAGAGCAGGATCGCCGCCGGGCCGCCGGCGACGAAGACCCGATCCACCCGGTCGGGCACCGGCACCGTCCGGCCGGTATCGTCCTGGAAGCTCCGCGGACCGGCCGCGAGCGCCGTCCCGGCGGCCGGTCCGATGGCGATGAGCAGGGTCAGGGCGCAGCGCAGGAGGAAGCGGCGCATCACGGGACCTCCGGATCGGACGGGGAAGGGCAGGGGAAGGGGCAGAGGCAGGGGAAGGGCAGGGGAGCGGCGGAACCGGCGGTCACAGCCGGGCCCGGGCGCTGAGATAGAAGGAGCGACCGGCCTCCGGGAAACCGTCCGTGAGCTGGTAGCTGCGGTCGAACAGGTTGCGCACGCCGGCGCCGACCTCCACCGTGTCGGTCAGGCTGTAGTCGGCCCGCAGCCCGACCAGGGTATGGGCGCCCGTGCGGTAGTAGAGCCGCCCGTCGGTCGTGGCGGTCCAGCGCTCGCCCGCCACCTCGACCGTCGGCGTCAGCCGGAGATCGGGCAGCGGCGTCCAGTCGGCATAGAGGAAGACGGTGTGCGTCGGCACCCCGGTGGGTTTCAGGGCGGCGTTGGTCGGATCGTCGATGTGGCGCTTCACCAGCGCGTAATTTCCGCCCACGGTCAGCGTCTGCGCCAGTTCCACCGCCAGCGACAGTTCCGCCCCGTAGAACTCGCCCGAGCCGACATTGCGGCTCTGGGTGACGGACTGGCCGTTGTAGATGAAGGGGACGGAGACGACGTAGTCGTCCACGTCGTTGTAGAAGACTGCCGCCTCGACGGAGAGCGCCCCCGTCGTCCAGGAGCCGCCGAGATCGATGTTGGTGGCCCGCTCGGGCTTCAGGTCCGGGTTCGAGGTGGCACCGCCGAAGCGGGAGCTGAAGCGCTCGAACAGGGTGGGGAAACGGGTGCGCGACGACAGACGGGCATGGAGTTCGGCGTCGTCGCCCAGCGACTGCGACAGCGCGGCCTGCCAGTTCCAGGCGTCGCTGTCGCGGGTCGGATAGATCACGGGGCTGCCGGTCGCCCCGCCCGCCCAGTCCTCCGCCCGCTTCAGGTCGCGCCAGTCGTAGCCGAGGCCCGCCGTCAGCAGCAGGGTCGGGGTCAGGGACAGGCGGTTCTCCAGCGCGACAGACCAGGTCTCCTCCGTCGAGACCTGCTCCGGCTCGGTGAAGCGCGACGGGCTGAAGCTGGTCTGCCATTCGCCGTGCCGGTCGCGGCGGTAATGGACGGCGGCGGCCAGGGTGTCGCGGTCGGCGACCGGCAGCGTCAGTTCCAGCGATCCGCCGTAGGCCTCGTCGTCATAGTAGCTGTCGAACGCACGCCCCAGCGTCTGCCGCGTCTGGGCGGCATCGTCGAAGGCCTGCAACAGGTTGTCGAACCCGTTGTAATAGGCCCGCGTCTTCAGGGTCGTTCCGGTCCCGATCCGGGTGCTGGAGAGGAAGTACAGGCTGTCCAGGTCCCAGTACGGCCAGCGCCAGTAGCGCTGGATGGAGGCGGGGTCGGTGACGTGCAGCGGCGCGTTCTTCGATCCCTCCTGGCGGGTGTAGCTCAGGCTGTACTCGTCGGTGTCGTTCGGGGTCAGCCCGACCTTGGCGTTGACCCGCCAGTCCTCCGTCTCCGAGCGGTTGCGGCGACCGCCATCCTCCGTCGCGGTCGGCGTGAAATCCTTGGGCAGGGTATAGTGGTCGCGGTCGTTGCGGGCGGCGGAGACCTGGGCGTACCAGCCCTGCTGGCGGGTGCCGGCCAGCCCGAACAGGGTCTTGCCGGCGAAGTCGGTGTCGCGGTCGAGCGTGACGGTGGCGCTCGCCTCCAGCTCGATCTCCTCGGTCGGCCGGCGCGTCACCAGATTGATGGCCCCGCCCATCCCGCCCGGCCCGTCCAGCACCGAGGCGTAACCCTTGGCGATCTGCACCTCGGCCACGTCGGCCGTCAGGAAGCGCCCGAAATCCAGGCGGTTGTCCGCCGGCAGATAGACCCGGATGCCATCGATCGAGAGCGGCACCTGGAAGCGGTCGAAGCCGCGCACGGAGATCAGGCGTTCGTTGCGCGAGCCGCCGGAGTTGGACGCGGTGACGCCGGGCACGAGACTCGCCGCTTCGTCCAGGGTCGGCCGGTTGAAGCGGTAGATGGCGGCGTCGGACAGGCTGGTGCCGCCGATGGCGAGCCGCTCGCTGCGCCGGCCGACGATGACGATCTCACCCAGTTCGAAGGCCGCCGATCCCCGGTTCCTGTCCTGTGTCTGACGGTCCTGCGCGCCCGCGGGAGGGGCGGCCGTCAGCGCGGTGGCCGTCAGAACGGTGGTGGCGAGCAGAAGCGCAAGACGGGGACGGACGGGGATCGGCATGGCGGCGGCGTCTCCAGCGGGCAGGACTGCGCCGGGGCCGGCCCATCCGCCCCGGCCAGCGGTCAGGAACGGGGCGGGACCCCGCCGCCGGGCGCGTCGCCGGGCGTGGGCGGGGCGAGGGGGGTGAAGATCCGGCGGTCGGGCTTCAGATCCAGCAGCGGCGTGCCGTCCACGCAGTCCAGACCGCGCACATGCAGCACCGGCCCTTCGATCCGCAGCAGAGTCACGATCTGCGTGCCGATCGGGTTCGGGCGCAGCGGGGAGCGCAGGGCGAAGGTGCCGCGGGTCTGGCCGTCGTCGCGCGGGCTCTGGCGGACCAGGGTGCGTGCCGAGCGGTCCAGCCAGTACAGCACCTCGATCTCGCCATACCGCTCCAGCCCGTCCAGGGCGGCGACCCAGGGCTCGAACACCTCGATACGGCAGACCGGGCCGTCGTCCCGGCCCTGCCGGGGACACTCCTCCGGGCGGGTCCAGGGGGTGTGGATGCGGCCGATGAAGTAGAGCGTGGCATCCGTCGCCGCCGGGGCCTCCACGGCCACTTCCCCGGTCCTCAGCGTCGTCGCGGTCCTGCCCGGTCCTTGCATCGCGTCACCCTGTTCCGCCGTCTGCCCGGCTGGTCCGGTTGCGGGGCCACGGCCACCGCATCTTCCGAACCGCTATATCCGGAAGAATACAAAGGGTGTCGAGCTTACCGCAAGTGCGAAACGGCAGGCGCGGCACCGGTCGGGACGGGAGTCGCTGGTGATAAGGGCATCAGGAACCCGGCCCGCCACGAGGAAGCGAACCGGGCCCGGGTGGCTGGCGTAAATGGACCCACGAAGCAGAATATCTTTTCGATACATACATATGATAGCAAGAAACAACCGGTCGATTGCGGCTCTCGATAAGGCAATAACTCGTCTACATTGCCGGAAAACTGAGCCCTTCGTGCCACACATGTTACGAAATAGTGAAGCCGCGACACTCCGAAGGTTGGAGCATTTCCCCACGCTTGCTAGCCATCTGCCCCCGGTGGTGCGCGGAGGCTGGTCGAACGGTGCGCCCACCGTCATGGCAGCGCGGCCCGTTCCGCCGCCCGTTGGTTTGCTCCAGAGAACGAAGGGAAATGGCACTCATGGACCTCAGAGAAACTGCGATCAGGCGCGGCCTGATGGCCGGCGCTGCGATCGGCGTCCTCGTTACCGCCATGCCGGCCGCCGCCCAGCAGGGCCAGGTCGAAGAAATCGTCATCACCGGTTCCCGCATCGCCAGCAGCAACCTGAACTCCCCGTCCCCGCTCCAGGTCGTCGGCGGTGAGGACATCGACATCGCTGCGTCGGCCACCCTCCAGGACGTGCTCCTGAAGAACCCGACCTTCGGCGCCCCGTCGATCTCGCGCACGAACTCCAACTTCCAGACTTCCAGCGCCGGCGCCGCCACGATCGACCTGCGCAATCTGGGCGTCGACCGCACCCTGGTCCTGGTCAACGGCCGTCGCTTCGTCTCCGGCATCCCGGGCAGCGCCGCCGTCGACCTGAACACCATCCCGACCCAGTTCATCGACCGCGTCGAAGTGCTGACGGGCGGCGCTTCGGCCGTCTACGGCTCCGACGCCGTCGCCGGTGTCGTGAACATCATCTACAAGCAGGACTTCGAAGGCATCGAGGCCGACGCCCGCTATGGCATCTCCGAGGAAGGGGATGGCATCGAGAAGGACGTCAGCCTGATGATGGGCGGCAACTTCGGCGACAACCGCGGCAACATCGTCGGCTTCCTGGGCTACAGCAACCAGGGTGCGGTGTTCTCGCGCAACCGCGACTTCGCCGCGGTGGACCAGAGCTCGCTGGGCGCCCTGGACGGCGACCCGAGCCACGCCTTCACCCCCTCCCGCCCGTACTACTCCAGCTACGCACCGCAGGGCCGCTTCACCGCCGGCGGACGCAGCTTCACCTACGACAAGAACAACAACCTGATCTCCGGGTTCTCGACCAACGGCACCGCGACCCGCGCGGCCGACGGTTTCAACCGGTCCGACTACCGCACCATCGCCATCCCGACGGAGCGTTACCTCTTCGCCACGCAGGGCGACTATGAGGTGAACGACAACCTTCGCTTCTTCATGGAAGGCACCTACGCCGGCACCCAGACGAAGACGGAGATGGAGCCGTTCGGTCTGGCGTCCGACGACATCTTCCCGGCCACCGTCTGGAACATCCAGAATGCCGACGGGTCGCGCAACCCGCTGGTGCCGACCGCGCTCTACGACGCGGCGACCGACACCAACGGCGACGGCCTGAAGGATCTGGTCTTCACCCGCCGCCTGCGCGAGGTCGGCAACCGCGGCAACACCGCCGACCGCGACACCTACCGTTTCCTGGTCGGTGCCGACGGCGACATTCCGATGGTCGAGGGTTGGCGCTACGAGACCTACCTCGGCTACGGCAAGACCAGCGAGAGCCAGGTCTCCAACGGCCAGGTCAACGTGCAGAGCTTCCGCCAGGCGCTGGATGCCGTCGTTGACGTCAATGACGTCAACAGCAACGGCAACCGCACCGAGCTGATCTGCCGCGACGCCGATGCCCGCGCCCAGGGTTGCCATCCGATCAATCTGTTCGGCTTCGGCTCCATCAGCCCCGAGGCGGCCAAGTACATCGCCGCGCCGGGCATGCTCTCCACCTTCACGCAGCAGACCATTGCCGGCCTGAACGTCACCGGCGATGTCGTCGATCTGCCGGCCGGTGCGCTGGGCGTGGCTCTCGGCACCGAGTACCGCGCCGAGCGGAGCCGCTCCGAGTTCGACGCCTTGCAGCAGTCGGGCCTGAACGCCGGTAACGCCATCCCGGCCACCCGCGGCGACTTCGACGTGTTCGAAGGCTATGCCGAGACGAACGTGCCGATCCTGGCCGACCTGCCCTTCGCCAAGCAGCTCAACCTGCGTGGCGCGGTCCGCTTCTCCGACTACTCCACCGTCGGCACGACGACGAGCTGGAACGTCGGTGGCGAGTGGCAGCCGATCGACGACATCCGCTTCCGCGTGATCCGCGCCCAGTCGGTCCGCGCCCCGAACATCAGCGAGCTGTATTCGCCGCCGAGCCAGAACTACCCGACCGGCCTGATCGATCCCTGCGATGGCATCGGTGCCACCGGTGGCGGCGTGATCGGCGAGAACTGCCGCCGCGATCCGGGCGTGCTGTCCAACATCGCGACGAACGGCAAGGTGACCTTCACCCAGTCTGACGTGCAGGGCATCAGCGGCTTCGACCTGGGCAACCCCGACCTCTCCGAGGAAAAGGGCAAGTCCTGGACCATCGGTGCGGTGATCACCCCGACCATCGAGGCGCTGTCCGCCTTCTCGATGACAGTCGATTACTTCAACGTGAAGATCGAGGATGCGATCACGGCCATTCCGCGCCAGTTCATCCTCGACCAGTGCTACCGGACGAACGATCAGGAATACTGCAAGCTGATCCGCCGTTATCAGGCCTTCGGCGTCAACAGCGCCGGCGCGATCGACGAGGTCGATCAGCCGATCGCCAACGCCGGCAGCCTGGCCACCAGCGGTCTGGATATCACGCTGAATCACCGCCTGGACCTCGAGGATATCGGCCTCGCCGGTCAGCTCAACTCCCGTCTGGCCTACACGCACGTCTTCAAGGGCTACGTGATCCCGCTGGAGGGTGCGGAGAAGGACAGCTTCAACGGTGAGATCGGGACGCCCCGCGACAAGGCTGCCCTGAACCTGATCTACGGTCTGGACAACCTGTCGGTGGCCTGGACCACGACCTGGATCGGCAACTCCTACCTGGACAACCAGTTCCTGGCGTCCATGGAGTGGCCGGGCAATGTCGGCGTCGGCAACTGGTTCTACCACGACGTCCAGATCCGCTACGCGGCGACGGAGAACTTCGAGCTGTACGCCGGTGCGGACAACGTCTTCGACAAGAAGCCGGCTCCGATCCTCTCGAACCTGCCGGGCAACGAGACCGGCACCGAGACGGCGTCCGGTACCTACGATGCGATCGGCCGGTTCTTCTACGCCGGTGTGAAGGTCACCTTCTGATCCGGAAGGCGGATCCAGGGGGCGACCCCGCGGATCACGGGGGCGGCGGCAGCGATGTCGCCGCCCCTTTCCTTTTGTGCCGGAGGAGGGCGGTCTTCGGGTCCGCGCAGGGGGGGCACGCGCGGGGCGGGCACGAAAAAGGGCGGCCGGCCCCATGGCCGACCGCCCTTTTCATGATGTCGCGCGAGACTGTTCCTGGGACGCTTCCGGCGGAGTCGAGGCCGGCGTCCGGTGTTCCGCTACTGCGTGCGCTCCACCTTGTAGAGGCGGGAGGTGCGGCCGGTCAGCAGGTTGTAGCTGCCCAGCGCCCCGCGCTCGATCGTGACCGTATCGCCTGCGGAAAGATCCAGGCGCACCGTCTCAGTCTGGCGCCAGACCTGGCCGTTGGAGAGGGTCACCGCGATGCGGCCCATGCCGGCCTGACGCACCGACGCGACCTGGGCGGTCAGCGCCTCGATCTCCTGCGGCCGCGGCGCGGCGGCGGCGGCCGGCTGGCGCACGTTCTCGGCACCGAATTTCTGTTCCGGCGTCGTAACGACCGGCGGCGCTGCATGGGTTCCGGCTGACGGGGCGACGGGGCGGGAGCCACCGACGTGAGGACTGTCGGTCGGTGGCAGCGCCGTCGCCGGACCCAGCCGGTCATAGCAGGCGAGACGCGCCTGCGGGTCCTGCATCTGACGGCAGGCATCCAGGCTCTGCGCCGTCGCCGTCCCGGCGAAGGCCGCGACCAGCACGGCCGGCGCGACCGCCCAGGCCCGGCCCGGGTACTTGGCAAGCAAACCCATCCTTGGCTCCAAACCGATGCGAAGCTGATTTCCTGCCGGTCTAGATAGCCAATCCGGGCGGGCCGGGCATCTCCTTTCTCGCGGCCCGGCCTTCGCCCCCGGGGCTGCGGACCCGGGCCGCGGGTCCGCAGGGAGCCGACTTACCAGCGTCCGCCCCGGCTCAGCCGGTCCAGGCGGCGTTGCAGGTCCTCCATCGCCGCGTCCGCCTGTCGCTGGCCGGTCAGGACGGAGTGGACCGCCGTGAAGAACTCGGTGGAGACCTGGTTGTAGCGGTCCCCGGTCACGGTCGCCGGCCGGGCCACGGCGTTCTTCAGCGAGTCGACCAGCTCGCGCATGATCGGCACCGCCTTCAGCGTCTCCTCGTCCTGGTAGAGCGACTGGATGGTGGGCAGGAACGACCCCTCCATGGCGCGGCGCTTCTGCTCCTCTTCGCCCGCCAGATAGCGCACGAGATCCATCGCCGCCTCCTTGTTCGCCGAGTAGCGCGACACTGCGAGCTGCCAGCCGCCCAGCGTGCCGGAGTGCTTGCCCTGGTCGTCGCCCTTCGGCAGGGCGGCGACGGCGACCTTGTCCTTGACGGGGCTGTCCGGGCCCTGGGCCAGCGACCAGGCATAGGGCCAGTTGCGCATGAACACGGCGTCGCCCGACTGGAAGACGCTGCGGGCCTCCTCCTCGCCGTAGTTCAGGGACCCCTGCGGGGTGACCGTGCCGATCCAGCCGGCGGCCTGCCGGATGGCCTCGACCGCCTGCGGGTTGGCGACCGTGATCTCGCCGTCGCCGGAGACGATGCCGCCGCCGCCGTGGCTGTCGATCCACTCCAGCGCGTTGCAGGTCAGGCCCTCATAGGCCTTGCCCTGGAAGACGAAACCCTGGAGCCGCGGGTTGCCGTCCTTCTGCTCGCCCTCGACGATCACCCGGGCCGTTTCCTCCAGCTCCGCCCAGGTGGTCGGCACCGGTCGGCCGTACTTCTCCAAGAGGTCCGTGCGGTAGTAGAGCAGACCCACATCGGTGAACCAGGGCATGCCGACCAGCTTGCCGCCCACCGTGTTGTTCTCGACGATGCTGGGGAAGTGCTTCGCCAGCGTCGCCTTGTCGACGGCGCCGGACAGATCCTCGAAATGCTGCGCCAGCACGCCGGGCCAGATCACGTCGATCTGATAGACGTCGATGTCGCCCGAGCGGGCCGCCAGCATCTGCTGGTAGAGCGCCAGCCGCTCGGTGGCGGAGCTGGGCGTGGAGACGACCTTGACCTGGTTGCCGGTCTTCTCCGCCCAGGCCTCGGCCCCCTGCTGGCAGAGTTGCAGCTCCGCCCCCAGCGCGCCGCAGGAAATGGTGACGGTCGCCGCCACCGCCGCTTTCGCCGTGGCCAGCGCCGCGGTCGCGGCGGCCGCCAGGATCAGGCTCTTCAGTCCCATGGTCCGTTTCCTCCCGTGACGGTTCGTGGTTCCGGCGGAGCCGGGCTCCGCCCGCCCGCCGTCATGGAACGGCCGGGGACTCAGGTTGTTGCGTGCCGGGGCAGGCGGGCGCCCAGCAGCGGGACCAGCGCCAGCAGCACCGCCACGGCCGCCAGGGCCCAGGGCAGGGTGACCGCCTCCGCCAGAAAGCCCAGGCTCGGCGGGCCGCCCAGAAAGGCGCCGTAGCCCACGGTCGAGACCGCGGCGATGGCCAGCCCGGCGGAGGCGCCGGCCGCCCGGGCCGCCAGCAGCAGCGTCAACGGAAAGATGCAGGACAGGCCGGCGCCGACGATGCCGAAGCCCAGCACCGTGGCCGTCGCGGACGGCACGGCGACGGCCAGCGCCAGACCGCCGGCGGCCAGCAATCCGCCGCCCGTCAGCACGGCCCGCGCCCCGGCCCGGGCGATCAGGCGATCTCCCGTCAGCCGTCCCGCGGCCATGGTGGCGGAGAACAGGGCGAAGGCGGCCCCCGCCGCCTCCGGCCCGGCAGCACGCCAGTCTGCCAGCAGGATGGCACTCCAGTCCGCCACCGCCCCCTCGGCCAGCAGGCAGATCAGGGCGATGGCCGACAGCCCGCCCAGTCCGCGCAGGGCCGTCAGGTGGAAGCCGGCATGGCCGCCGGCCGCGGCCCGCCGCAGCATCCGCCCGGCGGCCAGCACGCCGACGAGGCTGGCGGCCGGACCGATCAGCAGGAACTGCGTCGCCGGGTCCGCGCCCGACCCGGCCAGGAGCGCGGCCGTCCCGGCACCGGCCAACCCGCCCAGGCTGAAGCCGCCGTGGAAACCGGCGAAGACCGGCCGGCCCAGGCGGCGCTCCACCTCCGCCCCTTGTACGTTCATGGCGACGTCCAGCGTGCCGCTGACCGCACCGAACAGGACCAGCGCCGCCGCCAGGGTCGGCAGGCTGGTCGCCAGCCCGGCGAGCGGCAGAACCAGTCCCAGCAGGGCGGTCGCCCCCAGGCAGAGCGGCCGCGTGCCCCAGCGCCCGGCGGCCCAGCCCGCCAGCGGCATGGCGACGACGGCGCCGGCGGCGATTCCCAGCAGCGCCAGCCCCATCTCCCCTTCGGAGGCGCCCAGCGCCGTCCGCACCTCCGCGACCCGCGGGACCCAGTTGGCGAAGACGAAGCCGTTGACGAAGAAGACCAGGAAGACGGCCCAGCGGGCGCGTCCGGCCCGGCGGACCATTTCCGCGGCCTCGTCCGATCCCGGCACCGTCGCAACGGTCTTGGGCGGTGTC
Source organism: Rhodocista pekingensis (assembly GCF_042665545.1). NCBI lineage: Bacteria > Pseudomonadati > Pseudomonadota > Alphaproteobacteria > Rhodospirillales > Azospirillaceae > Rhodocista > Rhodocista pekingensis. The sequence goes on from NZ_JBHTCM010000025.1 coordinate 127,670, forward strand.
AGGCTGTCCATGTGCGCAGGATCCTCGGTGTCGGCCGTCGGAGCGACCGGTCGAAGAAACATCGCCCCAGAAGCCCGCGGACAGGGAGTGGTCAGGCGGCGGAGCTGGCGGTGGACCCCGGCGCCGCTTCCGCCCGATGCGGTGCCGGGTCACGCTGGCGGCGGAAGGCAGCCCCGTCGGCATCGAACAGGTGCAGCCGGTGCAAGGGCAGCACCACCTGGACCGGGCTGTCCAGCCCGATCATCACCGTGCCCGGCTGGCGCACGGCGAGCGTGCTGCCATCGGCAAGGCGGACATGCACGATCCCGCTCTCGCCGAGCTGTTCCACCAGCACGGCCCTGCCCGGAACACTGGCGGACGGCACGCCGGCCTCCGGCTCTCCCAGCGTCAGATGCTCGGGCCGGACGCCGAGGGTGAGGTCGGCGCCGGGAGTCTCCATCCCTTCCGGGATCACGGGGATGACCGCCGTGGCCCCGCCGGGCAGGGTGACGGCGATGCCGTCGGGCTGCAATCCGGCCAGCGCGACCTTCAGGAAGTTCATGGAGGGCGAGCCGATGAACCCGGCGACGAAACGGTTGGCCGGACGCTCGTACAGGTCCAGCGGCGAGCCCACCTGTTCGACCCGGCCGGCATTCAGCACGACGATGCGGTCGGCCAGGGTCATCGCCTCGACCTGGTCGTGCGTCACATAGATCATCGTCGCTTTCAGTTCCTTGTGCAGCCGGGCGATCTCCAGCCGGGTCTGCACCCGCAGCGCGGCGTCCAGGTTCGACAGCGGCTCGTCGAACAGGAACACCTGGGGGTGCCGGACCAGCGCCCGGCCGATGGCGACGCGCTGGCGCTGCCCGCCGGACAGCTCGCGCGGCTTGCGGTCGAGCAGCGGTTCGATCTGGAGCAGGCGCGCCGCTTCCTTCACCGCCGCGTCGATCTCCCCCTTGCCGGTGCGCGCCAGCTTCAGCCCGAAGGCCAGGTTCTCGTAGGCGGTCATATGCGGGTAGAGCGCATAGGACTGGAACACCATGGCGATGCCCCGGTCCGATGGCGGCCGGTGGTTCACGACCTTGCCCCCGATCATGACCTCGCCGCCCGTCGGTTCCTCCAGGCCCGCCACCAGCCGCAGCAGGGTGGACTTCCCGCAGCCCGACGGGCCGACGAAGACGATGAACTCACCGCTCTCGATCGACAGATCGACACCGCGGATCACTTGGACCTTGCCGAACCGCTTCTCCACGTCGCGGAGTTCGACCGCAGCCATGGCATCCTCCCTCTTGCTCGTTCCCTTGTCCGTTTCCCGGGCCGCCGAAGCGGGGTCAGCCCTTGACCGCGCCGGCCGTGAGGCCGGCGACGATCCGGCGCTGGAAGATCAGCACCAGCACGATCAGCGGCACGGTGACGATGACGCTCGCCGCCATCACCCGGCCCCAGGGCAGCTCGTACTGGCTGGCCCCGGTGATCAGCGCGATCGCCACGGGGACGGTCCGCATCTCGTTCGACAGGGTGAAGGTCAGGGCGAACAGGAACTCGTTCCAGGCGGCGATGAAGGCCAGCAGCCCCGTGGTCACCATGGCCGGCCACATCAGGGGCAGGAACACGCGGGTCAGGATGACCCACGGGCTGGCGCCGTCCACCAGGGCGGCCTCCTCCAGCTCCTTGGGCAGTTCCCGCATGAAGGTCGTCAGCACCCAGACCGTGAAGGGCAGGGTGAAGATCAGATAGGACAGGATCAGGCTGGTCAGGGAGTTGTAGAGACCCATGATCCGGATCAGCTCGAACAGACCCGACAGCACGGCGACCTGGGGGAACATGCTGACGGCCAGCACCACCATCAGCAGGAAGCCGCGGCCGCGGAAGCGCACCCGGCCCAGCGAATAGGCGGCCGTCAGCGACAGCAGCAGCGACAGCGTCACCACCGAAACGGCCACGATCACCGAGTTCAGGATGTTGCGGGCGAAGGGCTGCTCGCGGAAGACGGCGGCGTAGTTCTCCCAGACCGGGTCCGTGGGGATCAGGTCCGTGCTGAACAGGGCCTGCCCGCTGCGCAGGGACGAGACGATGGCCCAGTAGAACGGGAACAGGGTGTAGACGAGCAGGACCGCCACGAGGACGTAGAAGAGGACCTGTCCGATCTGCCGTTTCACGCGCATGGCCGGTCCCCCTCAGCGGGTGTCGGCGGCCAGCCGCACGCGGCCGACCGTCAACAGGATGATGGTGATCAGCAGGATCAGCAGCACCAGCAGGGTGGATGCGGCCGAGCCATAGCCCACGTCCTGGAAGTCCACCAGATTCTGCCGGGCATAGACGGACAGCGTCGCCGTGGCGGGATTGCCGCCGGCCAGCACATAGGCCAGATCAAACATGCGCAGGGCGTCCAGGGCGCGGAAGATGATGGCGACCATCAGGGCCGGCCGGATCAGCGGCAGCGTCACCCGGAAGAAGACCCGCACCGGATGTACCCCGTCCACCCGTGCGGCCTCGTAGATCTCGGTCGGCAGGGTCTGCAACGCCGCCAGGATCAGCAACGCCATGAAGGGCGTCGTCTTCCAGACATCCACCGCCACCATGGCCCAGAGCGCCGTGTCGGGATCGGCCATCCAGGCCACCGGGGCGTCGAGGATCCCGATCCCGACCAGCAGCGTGTTCACCACGCCGTAGAGGTCGTGGTACATCCAGCCCCACATCTGGGCGCTGATGACGGTCGGAATGGCCCAGGGCACCAGCACGGCGGCCCGCATCAGGCCGCGACCCGGCAAGTGTGCATTGAGCACCAGGGCGATGACCATGCCCAGCAGTGTCTCCAGCACCACCGAGGCGGAGGCGAATTTCAGCGTGACCCAGGTGGCCTGCCACCAGGCCGGATCGGTCAGCAGGTAGCCGAAATTGGTGAAACCGATGAAAGCCGCTTCTTCCGTGCCGCCCAGGCGGGCATCGGTGAAGCCCAGATAGACCGTGCGCAGCAGCGGCCAGCCCGCGACCAGCAGCAGTGCCACGACGGTCGGCAGCAGGAACAGCAGGGCCGCGCGGCGGCGGCGCTGTTCCAGGCGGCCGACGGTTTCGCCCCCGACCCGGTTCCGGCTTTCGGCCCCGGTCAGGCTACCGGGTGTGGTTGCCGTCATCGGCGGCCTCCTATCCGGTGGCCCCGGTCACCAGGGGGTGGTGCGGACCTGCACGGTCCCCGCCGCGGCCGACTCCCGTCTGGCATGCCTGGTCCTCCCTTGCGGCCCGGCCGGTCCGGTGCCCGGCGGGTGCTTTTTCTACTCTGCTTGCGAGGTTCAACGGGGCAGGGCGGGATTCGTCCCGGCGGGCGCCGCCGCCAAGGCATTAATTTCAACGGGGTAATGCGCCCGAACCGGAGCATGGCCCGCGGTCGCCTTCCGCGCCGGCCCCCTCCGGTTTCGCGCAGCCGGCGAATCCGGACTCGAATACACGCGTGTTTTCTTCGGAGGCTTTTCGCGTTATATACTTTCCCAACAATAGCCGACCAGTGGTGAGACCATGGTGGAAAAGGGAAACCGCGGGCGGCGCGGGCCGCGGCAGAGCGAAGAAGACGCGGCCGTTTCCGCCGCCCTAGGGGAGAGGGTACGGGCCCGGCGCGGTCTCTTGGGGATGACCCAACAGGAATTGGGCCGAAGGGTAGGGCTGACCTTTCAACAGGTCCAGAAGTATGAGCGCGGGTCCAACCGGGTGGCGGTTCCAACTCTTCTCAAGCTTGCCAATGCGTTGGACACTACCCCGGCCGATCTGCTCGAAGGTCTGGGGGCGACGCCGATCGGAACCCGCGACACCGCCCTGGACCGCGAAAGCCTGAACCTGCTGTCGGCCAGCCGTCGCATTCCCGCCGGCGTGCGCCATGCCATCGTCGGGCTTGCGAAGGCGCTTGCGGAGGGGCGGAGCGTGGACGGCTCCCTGCTGGACCAGGAGAGCGAACCGGCCGGCCCGCCGGAGGAGGCGGACGGGGGGACGGCCGCCGCCCCGGGCGACGGCACCCGACGCCAGGGGCGCAGGCCCCGTCGCCGCCGCGGGGCCATCTGGGACCCCGCGGATATCGAACGGGCCGCCCGGCGCGGCTGAGGGACCGCTACTGGCTGCGTGCCAGCATGCTGCGGAACTGGGACAGGGCGACCATCAGGAAGACGAAGCCGAGCCCCGCGAGCAGCAGCATCTGCGGCCACACGGTTTCGACCCCGGCGCCACGGAACAGGATCGACTGCGCCAGCTTCACGAAGTGGACTGTGGGAGAGGCCTGGAGCACGGTCTGAAGCCCGTCCGGCATGCTCTCCACCGGGGTGGTCGAGCCGGACAGCAGATCAAGGACCAGGAACACGGGGATTGCCAGCAGACCGAACTGCGGCATCGACCGGGTGACGGTCGCCAGCAGGATGCCCAGCGAGGTGGTGGCGAACAGATAGAGGGCCGTCCCGCCCAGGAAGAGTGGAATGGACCCGTGGATCGGCACGTCCAGCATTATCTGCACCACCAGCAGGAGGGACAGCCCGACGGCCAGCAGGATGACCAGACCGTTGGCCCAGATCTTCGCCGCCGCGATCTCGCTGGCGGTGACCGGCATCACCAGCAGGTGCTCGATCGTACCGTGCTCCCGCTCGCGGATCACGGCGGCCCCCACCAGCAGGATGGACAGGATCGTCACGCTCCGGATCACCTCCATCACCGACTGGAACCACATCGACTCCAGGTTCGGATTGAACAGCGCCCGGGTGACCAGCGTGATGGGTTGGGCGGTCTCCAGCGCCGGCGTCAGCAGGGCCGCCGTCTCCCGCTGGATGATCGACTGCACATAGACGGAGCCCAGGCCCGCCTGGGTCATGGCGGTGGCGTCGATGTTGAGCTGCACGATCGGTTCGTGCCGGCGCAGCAGGTCGGCCTCCAGCCGTGACGGCAGATCCAGGGAGAAGGTGACCTCCCCGGCATCCATCGCCGCGTCCACCTGCGACCGGTCCATCAGGACCGTGCGGCCGAACTCCGGCGGCAGCAGGCCCTGGGCGATACGGCTCGACAGGATGGAATGGTCGTTGTCGACGATGGCGACGGTGGCGTTCTTCACCCCCGTCTCCACCCCCGTCGCCACCTCGTAGATGGAGAGGGTGAAGCAATAGATGATCAGGCCCAGCAGCACCTTGTCGGCCATGAAGCTGGCCAGTTCCTTGGCGCCCAGGCGGAAGACGTTCTTCAGCCATTGCCGCATGGTTCAGCGCTCCTGCTTCGCCAGCATCAGGCTGGCCACGATCAGGAAGCCCGCGCAGAACCCGAACAGCACGAGGAAGTCCAGGTGGAACGCCTCGAACGGCCGGATCTTGGCGAAGGTCCCCAGGCTGACGTTCTGGAACCAGAGGGCCGGGAATCCCAGGCCGATCCAGTGCCCCGCCCCCTCGACGGTGGCGGCGGGATAGAGGAAGCCCGAGAAGTTGATGGACGGCACCGTGGTCAGGATCGCTGCGGCCGCCATGGCCGCGACCTGGGTCCGGGCGAAGGTGGAGACGACAAGCCCCAGCCCCGTTGCCGCCCCGACATAGAGCAGCCCCCCCAGCAGCAGCGCCGGCAGCGAGCCCCGCACCGGCACGTCGAACAGCAGATCCGCCAGCAGGACCAGGGTCAGGAAGCTGGTGAAGCCGATGACGATGTAGGGAATCTGCTTGCCCAGCAGGAACTCGCCCACGCTGGCGGGTGAAGCGTAAAGGTTGTTGATCGACCCGATCTCCCGCTCCCGCACGACGCCGACCGCCGTCAGCATGGACGGGATCAGGATCATCAGCACCATGATGCAGCCGGGCAGGATGGCGGCGGCACTGCGGAAATCCTGGTTGTAGCGGAAGCGGGGTTCGACCTTCGGCGCCGGGAGGCTCTGGGCTGGTACGGACGCCTCCGTGGACAGCAGCCTGTTGGCGTATTGCAGCGCGATGCCCTGGACATAGCCACGCGCCGTCTCTGCCCGGAACGGCATCGCCCCGTCCAGGAAGACCGCCAGTTCAGGACCGTGTCCGCTCAGCAGGTCGCGCCCGAATCCCGGCGGGATCGACACGACCAGTTTCAGTTCGCCCGAGCGCAGGCGGCGGTCGATCTCCGCGTCGCTCCGGATCGGTGATCGCTCGGAAAAATAGCGCGAGCCCGCAAATTCTTCCACCAGACGCCGGCTTTCCAGGCTCTGGTCGCGGTCGAACACGGCGTAGGACAGGTCCTCCACGTCGAAGCTGATGCCATAGCCCAAGGTGACCAGCAGCAGCAGCGGCCCCAGCAGCGCGAAGGCCAGACGGATGCGGTCGCGTAGCACCTCCACCATCTCGCGCCGGGCGAAGGCCCAGACACGGCCGGCCGAGACGATGAGCGATTCCGGGTTCGCCTCCGCCTGTCTCCGGCCGGCCCCGGAACCCGTCCCGGTATCAGCGCCAGCGCCCTGGGGTGTATCGGCGGGGGCCGCCGCTGCGCCGGGATCGCCGCCGCCCGCCGCTTCGAGCTGGGCGATGAAGGCGTCCTCAAGACCGGCATGGCCCCGGGCCAGCTCCGCCGGCGTGCCGACGGCCAGCACCCGGCCGGCATGCATCAGCGAGATGCGGTCGCAGCGCTCTGCCTCGTTCATGAAGTGGGTGGAAACGAAGATCGTCACCGCCCGCTCGCGCGACAGCCCGCCCAGAAGCTGCCAGAACATGTCGCGGGCGGCGGGGTCCACGCCCGAGGTCGGTTCGTCCAGGATCAGGACTTCGGGATCGTGCAGGCAGGCGGCGGCGAGCTGCAACCGCTGGCGGATGCCCAGCGGCAGCGATGCGGGTTCCGTGTCGGCTGCGTCGCGCAGGCCGAACCCGTCAAGCGCCCGCTCGGTCCGGGCCGCCACCTCGGCTTCCGGGATACGGTACAGGCGGGCATGCAGCATCAGGTTGTCGCGGACCGACAGCTCCTCGTAGAGGGAGAAGGCCTGCGACATGTAGCCGACGCGCAGCCGCGTCTCGATGCCGCCCGCGGTGACCGGGCGGCCCAGCAGTTCGGCCGATCCGGAACTGGCCGGCAGCAATCCGGCCAGCATCTTCATGGTGGTGGTCTTGCCGCAGCCGTTGGAGCCCAGGAAGCCGAAGATTTCGCCCCGGCCGATGCTGAAGCTGACCCGGTCCACGGCCGTGAAGCTCCCGAACCGGCGGGTCAGGTTCTCGGCCCGGATGGCGGGGGGACCCTCGACCTCCCGCCGGGGCGGCATGACCAGGGCCGGATGGCTTCCGCCCGCGGGGTCCAGCAGGGCGCGGTAGGCCTCTTCCGGTGTCGCAGCCCCGACCCCGGCCAGGACTTCCGCCGTCGTGCCGGCCGCCAGGATGCGACCGGCATCCATGGCGACCAGCCGGTCGAACAGCGCCGCCTCTTCCATGTAGGCGGTGGCGACGATCACCGTCATGCCCGGCCGGTCGGCGCGGATGGAGGCGATCAGGGACCAGAACTGGCGGCGCGACAGCGGATCGACGCCCGTCGTCGGCTCGTCCAGGATCAGCAGGTCCGGATCGTGGACCAGCGAGCAGCAGAGCGAGAGCTTCTGTTTCATGCCGCCCGACAGCTTGCCGGCCGGCCGGTCGGGGAAGGGGTCCAGGCCCGTCGCCCGCAGCAGCCGGCCGACGCGCTGGCGCCGCTCCTCGGCCGACAGGCCGAACAGCCGGCCGAAGAAGTCGATGTTCTCCGCCACCGACAGCGTGGGGTAGAGGTTCCGGCCCAGGCCCTGCGGCATGTAGGCGATGCGGGGGGCGGCGCTGTTGCGGTGCGCGGATGAGGCCATGTCGCCGCCCAGCACCTGCACGCGGCCGGTCTGCAGCTTCTTCACGCCGGCGATCAGGCCGAGAAGGGTGGATTTGCCCACCCCGTCGGGACCGATCACCGCGACGGTGCCGCCGGCGGGAACGGTCAGGGAGACGTCGATCAGGGCGGCCTTGGCACCGTAGCGGTGCCCGACCCCGGTGACGACGACCGCCGGGTCAGTGGAGGGCATCGGGGAGCCTCGGCGCCAGGGACTCCGGCCAGGCGGCGGTCGGATCAAGGCGGACATAGGCCTGCCCCGTCAGTCCGGCCCGGACATAGCGGCGGAAGGTCGCCAGCAGGGCCGGGTCGCCGGACAGCTTGACCCGGTACATCAGCTTCTCCCGCTCCTCCGCCGTTTCGACGGATTTCGGGGTGAACTGCGCCTCCGCGGCGACGAAGGTGACGGTGGCGGGGAAGACGTAATCGGGCAGCGCGTCCAGAACGATCCGTGCCTCCGACCCGAGCGCGAGCTGCCCGGCCTGCCGCGTCGGCAGGAAGACGGTCATGAAGACGTCCGTCAGGTCTAGCAGCGTTGCCAGCCGGCCGCCGGCCGGCACCACCTCGCCCGGCTGCACAAGCTTGTATTCGACGCGGCCGGCGACGGGGGCGGCCAGGGTCAGTTCCGCCAGCACGGCCTCGATCTGTGCCACCTCGGCCTCCGCGGCCTGCTTGGCGGCCTCGGCGTCTGCAACGGTGGCCTGGGCGCCCTTCACCGTGGCCTCGGCCACGGCGTTCGCGGCCTTGCGACGGTCCACGTCCATCACCGGACCGGCGGAGCGGCGCTCCAGTTCCACGGCCCGGCGGAGTTCCACCTTGGACAGGTCGAATTCGGCCTCGCGGATCCTCTGTTCCGCCTGGGCCTTGACGACGGCCTCCTCGGCCCGGCGCACGGAGGCGCGGGCGGCCAGCAGGCGGGCGCGGGTTTCATTGTCGTCCAGCCGGGCGACAACGGCGCCCTTGGGCACGTCGTCGCCTTCGCGGACCAGGATCTCGGCCACGCGGCCGGCATATTTGGCCGTGATGTCGATGCGTTCGACCTCGATGCGGCCGTTCGAACTGGCGAAGCCGTCCGGTACGCGGGACGCGTGGTTACTGCTCCAGTAAATGTAACCGCCACCGGCAAGGGCGGCGACCGACAGGATGGCGAGAAGGGGGGCGATGCGCATCGGGGGGACCTGCGCTGCGGTGAAGGGGGGGGAGGATTTCAGTTAAATCAGGGCGATAGCCTATGGCCACGGAAATTCGACCGCGTTGTCGTGGATCAATTCCCGACCGGTCGGATGGTCTGCAACCTGAGGCGACGTCCATGGCGCTCCCAAGAGGTGCCTCCGTGACCCGCTGAAAGTCCCGGTGGGACAGTGTGCCGCCCGCCCGTGCGGCGCGGTCCCGATTTTGTCGATGTGACAGCGACCGTGGCCCAAGGTATTGTCCATTTCCTTGCCGGACATTCCGGTTTCCCTGTGATTGGAAGAGGCGGTTCTTTCATCGGCCGGGGTTCGGACCTTTTCCCGGTTCTTCCCTGGTCTTCCCGGCCGGCCACGCCGGCTGTCCGGTTGGCCGGCATTCCCCCCGGAGGCCCGAATCCGTGACCCCCGAGTCGACTGCACCGTCACCGCTGCCCGCGGCCCTGGTCCAGCCCCTGTGGGAGGCTCTGGACGAGGCGGTTCTGGTCACCGATGCGATGCTGGACCCGCCGGGGCCGACGATCCTCTATGTCAATCCCGCCTTCTCCCGCCTGACCGGTTACGACGCCGGTGATGCCGTCGGGCGCACGCCCGTCATCCTGAAGGGCCCAGGAACCGACCCGCGGGCCTTCGCCGGTTTCAATGAGGCGCTGCGGGCCGGCCGGCCGGCCCGGGCGACGGTGCTCAACTACCGCCGCGGTGGCGAGCCCTATCTCTGCGAGATCATCGCAGCCCCGCTGACGCATCCCGACGGCAGCCGTGGCTACATCGCCGTGGAGCGGGAGGTGCAGGCGTCCCCTGCGGTCCCGCTCGCCGATCTCCGATTCCGGGAATGGCTGCTGGCAGCCTCCGCGCACGACCTGCAACAGCCGCTGAACGCTCTGACCCTGCTGGCCGGCGTGCTCGACATGCGCGCCGGCGGCGACCCGCGCTTCCGGGAGCCGCTGGACGGAATGCAGGCGGCGCTGGCGTCGGCACGGGACCTGTGTGCCACGTTCCTGGACCTCGGCCGGGCCAGCGCGGGGCGGGTCGAGGCGGTGGCGGTGGACCTGGGGCACCTGCTGCTCCGGGTGGCGGAGCGGCACCGTGTCGCCGCGGCGGCCCGGGGGCTGGATCTGGTCGTCGTTCCCGTCCGCTCCGCGGTGCTGTCGGATCCGCGGCTGCTGGAGCGCATCCTGGACAATCTGCTGTCCAATGCGATCCGGTTCACGCCGGCGGGCCGGGTACTGCTCGGCTGCCGCCGCCGCGGCGGTCGCCTGCGCATCGACGTCCTGGACACCGGCCCCGGGATCGACCCCGCGACCCTGCCGCATCTGGTGACCGACTATCAGCACGGGACCCGCCCGGAAAGCGGGCAGGGGCTGGGTCTTGCCATCAGCCGCCGGCTCTGCGATGCGCTCGGTCACCGGCTGGAGGCCGGCCATGCCCCGGGCGGCGGCGCCCGCTTTTCCGTGACCCTGGATTTCTGGACCGGGGATGGTCAGGGCGCTACTGCACCCGCCGCACCTTGATCCGGGTCGGGCGGCTGTCCGGCACCATGCTGTAGGACCCGAACGCCCCCGGCCTGACGGTCACCGTCTCGCCGATGCCGATGCGCAGCGGGTCGTCCTCCCGTTGCAGCCAGACCTGGCCGTTGTCCAGGGTGAACAGCCAGCGCCCGTCCTGGTCGCGGCGCAGGTCGGTGATGACGGCGCGCAGCCGGTCGGGCGCGCCCTCGGGTGGGGTCAGGATGAGCTGCTCCGATCCGACCGCGGGCGGAGCCGCGGTGGCTGGGGGTGCCGCGGCCGCAGTGGCGGCGTCGAAGCAGGCCAGCCGCGCGGCGGGGGCCGTGACCGTGCGGCAGGCCATGACACGCTCCAGCGTGTCCGCGGCGGCCCCCGCGGACGTCAGCAGGGGGAGGAGGAGGGCGGCGATGCGGACAGGGCGCATGGTCACTCCCGTCGGAGAACTGTCGTCGGAAAGCCCGCGTGGGGCCGGGAGCGGGGACGGGGGGCGTCCCGCTCCCGGTGCTTCGCGTCAGTCGGGACCGGCCTGCGGCGTCAGAACTGCGCCGTCAGGCCGACGAAGACATAACGTCCCAGGGCGTCGTAGACCTGGGGATAGGTGTTGCCGTTGCCGAAGCCGGTGCCGACCTCGGAGCTGACCGGCGGGTCGTTGTCGAACAGGTTGTTGACGCCGGCATTGAGGGTGAAGCCCTCGTAGAACTCCCAGTTGGCCGCCAGATCGAAGTAGTCCTGGCTGTCCAGCGTCTCGTCGATCGCGGCGAAGTTGCCGCTCAGATCGGGATCGTCGGACGAGAGGTCCAGGTTGACCTTGGCGATGTGCCGCCAGCTCAGCGACACGTCCAGCCCGAACGGCGCCGACCAGGTGACGCGCGCCTTGTGGCGCCACTCCGGCAGGGGCACCTCGCAGGTCGGGCCGTAATAGCCGGCGCAGTCGTACTCGACATCCAGCACCGGCACCGGCTTGCTCTCGAATTTGTCGAGCCAGGTGCCGATGAAGGTGAAGGACAGGCCACCCCGGTCGGGCAGGCCCAGGTCGGCCAGATCCATCCGGTAGGCCACTTCGAGGTCGATGCCGGAGGTCTCCAGCGTGCCGAGGTTCAGGTTGAACGCCTCGATGTAGCCCTCGGGGTCGGTCCACAGGCTGCCGCCCGCGCCGCGCTGGATGAAGCCGCAGAAATACGGATCGCCCGTTCGGCCGCACTGGTCCAGCGCCAGGGTCGGCGGCACCGTGCCGATCTGGTCCTCCAGCTTGATGCGGAAATAGTCCAGGGCGACGCTGAAGTTCGCCAGGAAGCCGGGCGTGAAGACGGCCCCCAGCGCGATGGTGTCGGACTTCTCCGGGTCCAGTTCCGTGTTGCCGCCGGCAAGCTGGTTGAACTGCCCGGCCGGGTTGTTGAGGATGCGGCCGTACTGCTCCGGCGTCACGCCGGTGTTCGCGCACTGCTCCAGGGTGAAGGTCGGCGTGGCGCCGGAGCAGGGGTCCTCGGACAGGTCGAACAGGCCGACGCCCTGTGCCGCGAACAGCTCGCGCACATTGGGCGCCCGGACGGCCCGGTTGTAGCTGGCGCGCAGGCGGATGTCCGCCGTCGGCGACCAGTCGCCCGCCACCTTGTAGGTGTTGGTCGTGCCCGAGGTGCTGTAGTCGGACCAGCGATAGCCCAGGTCCAGGCTGAGCTGCTCCACGAAAGGCTTGTCCTGGACCAGCGGGATGCGCAGCTCCCCGAACAGCTCGCGCACGTCGAAGGCGCCGTCCACGCTGATCGTGGGGCCGCCCTGGCCGGCCAGATCGCCGGTGGTGAAGGCGGCATCGGTGCGCAGCTCCAGCTCCTCGCGCCGGTACTCCGCCCCCAGGGCGATGGCGATGCCGTCCGTCGCCAGCGGGCTCCGGACCCCGTACTGGCCCAGATCGCCGGAGACCGAAGCGGTCAGCACCTCCTGCACCGTCTCGCCTTCCTGGAAGCCGGGGGTCTGGAGATAGTCCAGGGCCTCCTGCGTGACGCCGCCGATCTGGAACAGGTTGTACGGCCGGCAGGCCGGGTCCGTGCCGTCCACGAAGGAGCGGCAGGCGGGCTGGCCGGTCTCGGGGTCGGTCACGACATCCAGGGCCCGCTGGCTGCGGGCGATGGAGAAGTCGTTCAGATAGTTCTCGGCGAACACCACCGTGCCGTACTGGTAGGAGGCGTCATAGCTCCACCCCTCCGTGAAGTCGCCGCGGAAGCCGCCGACGAAGCGGTAGGAGGTGTGGCGCAGATCGTCCTGGCGCCCGCCGCCCTCGACATTGCGCCGGCCGATCAGCAGTTCGGCCGTGTCGTCGGGGCCGAGCCCCTGCGCGGTGCAGAGGGTCGCCGCCTGCTGCGGCGACAGGAAGGGGTTCGAACAGGGGGTGGTGAAGCTGCCGACGAACAGGCCGCTGGGCGCGATCTGGGCCACCGTCCGGTCGTCATGGAACATGAAGGTGGAATAGACCTCGACCGTCTCATTGAACTCGTAGCGGCCGAAGGCGCCCGCCGTATAGCGTTCGTCCGGACGCTGGTAGTAGTTCAGCGGCCCGAAATTGTAGAGGTCGGTCGACAGGTCGAACGGGCGGAAGCCGCCGGTGGCCTGATCGAGCGTCAGCTCCTGGTCGCCGCCGACGACGAAGTAGCCGGGATAGGTGGTGGCGGACCCGGCGCAGACATAGCCGGAGCCGTCGTCGTTGGTGCCCAGGGCGCAGGAGCTGTAGTCGCGCTTGGACTGCACGACGGGGTCGATCTCGCGGTAGCCGGCGTAGATCGTGATGTTGCCCTTGCCGTTGGCCGAGTTCATGCCCAGCACGCCGGTGATGTCGCGGGTGAAGCCGTCCGTGACATCGTCCTTGGGCAGCTCGTAGTTGGCGGCACGGACGACATCGGCCAGACGGTTGTCGTTCTTGTGCTGGAAGAAGCTGTACTGGGCGTCCACCCGGGCGCCCTCGAAATCGTCCTGCATGATGAAGTTGACGACACCGGCCACCGCGTCGGAGCCGTAGACCGCGGAGGCGCCACCCGTCACCACCTCGACCCGCTCCACCAGGGCGGCCGGGATCTGGTTCAGGTCGGGGGCGGAACTGGCGTCCGTGCCGCCCGGCGTGCCGGCGGGCAGCCGCTTGCCGTCCACCAGCACCAGGGTGCGGGTCGGGCCCAGGTTGCGCAGGTCCACCGTCGCCGTGCCGGTGGACCCGTTGGAGACGTTGCCGCCCTGGTCGGCGAAGGCCTGCGGCAGGTTGTTGACCAGGTCCTCGACCCGCGTCGTGCCCTGGAAGTCGAACTCCTCGCTGCCGATGACCGTCACCGGGCTCGTGCTGGTCAGGTTGCCCTGGCGGATGCGCGAGCCGGTGACGATGATCTCCTCGACCTGACCCTGCGGGGTCTGCGCCGCGGCCGGAAGGACGGTCGCCAGCGTTCCCAGTGCGGCCCCGGCCAGCATGGAGGCACGGAGCGTTCCGGGCACCCGGCGCGCCCGATGGTTCCCTGTCAGTCTGCTCATTCCCGGTTCCCTGTTCCGGCGGCCGTTGCGGCCTGCCGTTCGTTGTCGCGGGCCACCCGGCCGCGCCGGGTGACGGTTGCCGCCCCCCGTCAGCGCAGGCGATGCCGGGCAGGCCATTCCCGCGAGCTAGCATCGGGAACTTCGGATTCGGAATGTCGCGAAAGAGAAAGGGCGCCAAGATCTGGCGCGTGTTGAAAACTTGCAACAACTTACCCACTATAAAGCAGTATGATTTGTTTAGCGGTTGATTGCGTGGGTGATTTATTCACCCGACCGTCATAGGAAGGCGGGCATATCATGTGCGTGAATACATAGGCTGCGGGGCGCCTGTCCGGCGCATCCCCGCCCTTTCGGAAGGGGCAGTCTGCGCGAGGCGCCCAAGCGCGATGACGCTGCGGGCGTTCCCGCCCGGCGTCATGCCCCGACTCCGCCCGGCGGCGGATACCCTATCTGTGACGGGCCAGCTCGGCTGCCTCGAAGGCGGCAAGCGCCGCCTCCAGCCGCCACTGGGTCCGGGCTTTCTCGCTGCCGGCCAGGAACCCGGCGCAGGCCGGGCCGGGGGAGGGGATGCCGGGACCGTCGCCCGCGCAGGCGGGGACGATCCGGGTCGTCTCCGCATCGGCCCAGAGGTCGTCGCCGGGCAGGAAGCTGTAGCGCAGGCTGTCCCGCGACAGCCGCTTCACGGTCGCGTAGTCCAGCCCGAACCAGCGCACGGCCTTCACGTACTCCAGCGCCAGCGTCGAGCGGGAGACGCCCTGGTCGTCGGTGGCGAGCACCAGCGGTACGCCATGGGCGCGGTAGAGCCGGAACGGGTGGGTGTCGCGGTCCAGGTGCAGGATCTGCTCGTTGCTGGTCAGCAGCACCTCGACCGGGATGCGCTCCCGCGCCATCCGGTCCAATGTCGCGGCGGCGTCCGTCTCATAGGCGATGGCGGCGCCATGGCCGATCCGGTCTGCCCCGGCCACGGCGACGGATTTCGTGATGTGGTCGCGCAGGGCGGCCGGCGGCGCCAGCACCGGGGTCAGCTCACCGGCGTGCAGGGCGAGGTTCAGGTGCGGGAAACGGGCCGTGACGAAGCCCAGCACCCGCATCTGCGCGTCGAAGTCGCGCAGGGCCGACGGCCCGTCCTCCGGCGCCACGAGGTTGAGCCCGACCACGCGGGGATCGGCCCCCGCCAGGGTCGCGGCGAACACCGCCTGGACGAAGACCTCGGCCGGGGTGCCGCTCCGGTTCGCCTGGAGGATGTAGCGGATGCCGACGGCGCAGGCGGCCGGCCCGCTCCCGTCCGGGCCGCAGCCCAGCACCGCCCGCTGGCGCGCCTCGTGCCGGTCCAGATCGGCCCGGGCCGCCGTGACCGCCGCGTCCAGGGCCGGGCCGCGCACGGCGGAGAGCTGGGCGTCCAGATCGTCCGACCAGCGCAGGGTGGCGGCCAGGGCGCGCAGGTCGGCCGAGCGCAGGGACAGCATCTCCTCCAGATGCAGGATGTGCTCGTCCGCCGCGATGCGGGCCACCTCCGCCAGCATGTCACCCGTGCGGACGGCGGAGACGGCACCGAACCGGCCGAAGGTGGAGAAGAACTGGTCGCGCCCGTCCACCATGCCGGTGCCGGTGCCGCGGATCGACAGCGCGTTCAGCATCTCGCCATGGCCGCCGGGCGCCTTGGCGTGATCCGCCACCGCCGGCACCCCGTCGGCCGGGCGGCAGGGCGGCGGCAGGATGGCGCGGGCCGCGCGGTCGAAGCACAGCCCGTCCTGCTGCGCCCAGGTGACGAAGCTCTCGGCATAGACCGCACCGCTCAGATGGCTGTGCAGGTCGGCCCCCTTCGGCAGGGCCGTGAGGAACCGGGTGAGCTGCGCCGCGTCCGTCCGGGCCGCGTCGAACACCGCCTCCATGTCCATGGTTGACGGTTGCGTCGGTCCCCGCTCCGGCAGCGCCGCGCATCCCGTCGTCAGCAGGGAGAGGAGCAGCAGCAGGGGCAGGGCACGGCGCATCGGATCTGTCCGGGAAGGCGGAACGGAAGTGCCGATATGACCAGATCGGAGGCGCCGTGCAAACGGGGTATCGCCCGGTGCCGGGGGCGCATCGCCGCGATGGCGGGAACGAAGCGACCGGCCGGGCGTCATTACGGGTAGAACCGGGCGTCACTGCTGGTAGAAGGATGGCCACGGGCGGGATTTCCCGCCGCCGCTGGCCATCACTGAGGAGAAAGCATGTTCCGACCGTTGACGCTGGCCTCGACCCGCCTGACCGAACGCTTCCTTCCCGATCCCTATGTCCTGGTGCTGCTGCTGACGATTCTGGTGTTCGTCCTGGGCATCGCCGTCGAGGGCCAGTCCCCCCTGGCGATGGTGGAGCACTGGGGCAAGGGCTTCTGGCAGTTGCTGGAATTCAGCATGCAGATGCTTCTGGTGCTGGTCACCGGCTTCGTGCTCGCCAGCACGCCCGTCTTCGCCCGCCTGCTCGGGGCGCTGGCCACGCTGGCGCGGAGCCCGGGTCAGGCGGTCGTGCTGGTCACGGTCGTCTCCCTGGTCGCAAGCTGGGTGAACTGGGGGTTCGGGCTGGTGATCGGGGCCCTGTTCGCCCGCCAGCTCGCCCGCCGGGTGCGGGTCGATTACCCGCTGCTGATCGCTTCCGCCTACAGCGGCTTCGTCGTCTGGCACGGCGGCCTTTCGGGGTCGGTGCCCCTGGTCATCGCCACACCTGGCCATTTCACGGAGAAGATGATCGGCGTCGTGCCGACCAGCGAGACGATCTTCGCCGGCTTCAACCTGACCATCGTCCTGGCCCTGTTCGTGCTGATCCCCCTCGCCAACCGGCTGATGCTGGGGCATGGGGCACGCCCGGTCTTCGTGGACCCGGACAGGCTGACCGACCCGACGCCCGCGACCGGGGCCGTGGCGGAGCGGCCGGCCGAGCATCTGGAGCACAGCCGGCTGCTGGCACTGGCGATCGGGGGACTCGGTCTTGCCTATCTCGCCGTCCATGTCTGGGGCCAGGGCGGCGGCCTGAACCTCAACATCGTCAATTTCGGATTCCTGATGCTGGGAATCCTCCTGCACGGCACGCCCTACCGCTTCCTGCGCAGCCTGGAGGAAGCGGTGAAGGGCGCTGCCGGCATCATCATCCAGTTCCCCTTCTATGCCGGGATCATGGGCATGATGGTGGGATCGGGGCTGGCGCGCGATCTCTCGGCCTGGTTCGTCTCGATCTCGACGGCCCAGACCCTGCCGCTCTTCACCTTCTGGAGCGCGGGGCTGCTGAACATCCTGATCCCGTCGGGCGGCGGCCAGTGGGCGGTGCAGTCCCAGGTGATGCTGCCCGCCGCCCTGGAGCTTCAGGCGGACGTGCCGCGCACGGCCATGGCGGTCGCCTGGGGCGATGCCTGGACCAACATGATCCAGCCCTTCTGGGCCCTGCCGGCCCTGGCCATCGCGGGGCTGCGGGCCAAGGATGTGATGGGCTACTGCCTCGTCATCCTGCTGCTCTCGGGCGTCGTCATCTCCCTGGGCTTCCTTTTTCTGTAGGCGGTACCCCTGGCTGGTGGACGGTGCCGCCCGCTAAGGCGGCACCGGCGCCGGATCACCCGAGCTGCTTCAGGAGCGCTTCCTCGCCCGTGCGGCCGTGCCAGCGGTCGAACCAGACCACGTCGCGCAGCGGCGTGCGGGGCAGCCAGCCCGCCGCTTCCAGCTCCGGGTTCTGGAAGAAGTGCGAGACATAGCCGACGCAGAGATAGGCGATGGTCTGGATCGAGGCCGGGATGCCCAACGCCTCACGCAGGTCGGCATGGCGCAGGATGCTGACCCAGCCCACGCCGACATTCTCCGCCCGCGCGGCCAGCCAGAGATTCTGCACGGCGCAGACGGCGCTGTAGAGGTCCATCTCGCGCTGGTGCGTGCGGCCGACCACGACCGGGCCGGTGCGCTCGCGGTCGCAGGTGACGCAGATGCCCACCGGCGCCTCGACGATGCCCTCCAGCTTCAGCCGGCGGTAGGTCTCCTGCCGGTCGCCCTCGAACATGTCGGCCGCTTCGGCGTTCGCGGTCTGGAAGGCGTCGCGCACCTTCAGCTTCACGTCCGGGTCGCGCACGACGATGAAGTCCCAGGGCTGCATGAAGCCGACGGACGGCGCATGGTGGGCGGCCTTCAGGATGCGCCCCAGCACCTCGTCCGGGATCGGATCGGGCAGGAACTGGCCGCGCACGTCGCGCCGCTTGAAGATGCACTTGTAGACGCTGTCGCGCTCGGCGGCGGTGAAGTCTGCGTCGGCCTGATACGGGTTGGCTTCCATGGTTTCCCCTGCATGGGCAAGCATGGGTCACCGCCCGTCCACGGCGGCTTCCCAGGACGTTCCAGGCCGGTCTTCTGACTCAGGCTCAGCCCTTCCGGACACCTTCCCGGCCCGCGGGGCCAGTGGCATCCGTCCGGAAGGTCCCCTTCACAGCGCTGGGCGCGTGGCAGACTTCCACTGCCTTCCCGATTCTCCCGAAGGCATCCGGGCACCTGGAACGGCGCCATCGATACACGGATGCCGCCGGGCGATCCAGCGCGGCAACGCGCCCCGTCGGGGCAGGGACAGCAGGTCGCGGAAAAGGTCACGGGGCCGATACCGCGCGCGGTGCGGTCGGACGGCACGGGTCAGGTGGAGCGGTTGCGCCCGACGGGCTCAGGCGTTCCAGCAGCGCCGGGCCACGCGCAGCCAGTTGCCGCCCAGGACCATGTCCAGCTCGGGCGCTGCGAAGCCCAGCCGGGTCAGCGCCTCGACGATGCCGCCCAGGCTTTCGGGCGGTGCGATGGCGATGTCCGGCCGGTAGCCAAGCTCGGGCGACCAGCGGTCCCGGTGCCGGTGCAGCCAGGCGCGCAGCTCCTCCTGGTCGAACGCGTAGTCCAGGGCCAGACCGACATGCTGCGGCCCGACCAGATCGGCGACATAGGCGACATGGGCGGCGATCCGCTCCGGCGTCGGCTCCCCGCCCAGGAACAGGTCCACGCCGTTGATGCCGACCACCCCGCCCGTGGCGGCACAGGCCCGGATCAGATCGTCGCCGATGTTGCGCCCGTGCGCCTTCAGCGCGTGCGGGTTGGAGTGGGAGAAGATCACCGGCCGGTCGGCGCGCTCCAGCACGTCGCGCGCGGTGCGCCAGCCGGTATGGCTCAGGCAGACGACCATGCCGGCCTCCTGGATGGCCTGCACGGCACGGGCGCCGGCCGCGGTCAGGCCGGGATCGTCGTCATGGCAGCCGCCGCCGATGCCCGTGGTCCGGTTGTAGACCAGACTGATCCAGCGCACGCCCAGGGAGCGGTAGATCTCCGCGAATTCCGGGCGGACGGCGAGCGAGCCCGCCCCTTCGATGTCGAAGGCGACGCCCAGCCGGCCAGTGGCGGCGGCGTCCACCACGTCCTCGGTGCTGCCGGCCAGGCAGTACTCGTCCGGGCGTGCCTCGATCCAGTCGCGGAAGAAGGCCGCCGTCTCCATGATCTCGGTCGCCGGGGTCTGGTCCATCCCGACATTCAGGCTGACCATGGTGAAGCCGCTCTCGCGCAGGCGCTGGAGCTGTGGCAGGAAGCTGGCATCCCTGCGTAGCGGCATGCAGGCATGGTTGTCCCAGACGATCCGCGGCCTGCCCGTCATGTCCCGTGGCATCGGCCCCTCCCCGGTTCCGGCCATCAGCGTCCCCCGAAGCGTCCGGGGGCGAGGTCCGCGGCCGTGACGCCCTCGTCCCGGCAGTCCTGCGGCAGGGTGCCGTCCAGGATCAGCCCGGCGGCCAGCCGTCCCAGCGCCGGGGCGGTCTGCATCCCGTAGCCGCCCTGTCCGACCAGCCAGAAGAAGCGGTCCTCCCCCGGGTCGAAGCCCGCGACGGGGGTGCGGTCGGGCGCGAAGGTGCGCAGCCCCGCCCACTTCGCCTTCAGCGTCCGGAACTCCAGGTCCAGCGCCTCCTGGATGCGCTCGGCGGCGACGGCGATGTCATAATCGTCCGGCTGGGCGTCGCAGGGATCGGACGGGCTTTCGTCCGCAGGGGAGCCGAGCAGGCGGCCGCTCTCCGGCTTCACGTAGAAGCTCTCGTCCACGTCCATCACCATCGGCCAGCCGGCGGTGTCCAGCCCGGCCGGCGGATCGAACAGGAAGGCGGTGCGCCGCTTCGGCTCCAGCCCCACGGGGGCGATGCCGGCCAGGGTGGCGACACGGTCGCCCCAGGCGCCGGCGGCATCGACCAGGAGGTCGGCCGCGACCGTCTCCCCGCCCGTCCGGATGCGCCAGCCGTCCGGCGTGCGCTCGATCGCGTCGGCCGCGCGGCCGGTCAGGACGGCGCCGCCGGCCTCCCGGATCATGCGGACGAAGCCCTGCATCAGGGCGTGCGCGTCGATGTCGGCGGCGGTCGGATCGTGCAGTGCGCCCAGCAGCCGCTCGCGCCGCAGCCGCGGCACCAGCGCCACCGCCTGGGCGGGGTCAAGGTGGCGCAGGGTGGGGCCGATCTCCGCGGCGGTGGCGGCCAGGCTCTCCGCCTGGTCGTGCGTGGCGATGAACAGGGTGCCGCGCGGATGCAGCAGGGGCTGGTCGCAGAACCCCGCCGGGGGTGCCTCGAAGAAGGGCCGGCTGGCGCGGGTCAGGGCCCGGACGGGGGCGTTGCCGTAGGCTTCGGCGAACAGGGCTGCGGTGCGCCCGGAGGCGTGGTAGCCGGGCTGCGCCTCCGCCTCCAGCACCAGGACGCGCCGCCGCGGCGCCAGAAAGGCTGCGGCCGACAGCCCGGCGATCCCGGCCCCGATGACGACGATGTCCGCCCGCTGGTCCATGGCGTCTCAGCTTGCCGGTTCCAGCATGAAATAGACAAGCCGCATCTCCTCCTGCACGACGGCGACATGAGGCTCCCCCGCCGGGATGACGCTGACCATGCCGCCGCCGATGACGGCGGCCTCGCCGCCGCTTTCCGTCTCCGCCCGGCCGGACAGGATGACGGACAGCTCATGCCCGGCGTGCAGGGAGGCGCCCGTGTCGGGAATCCGCGCTCCGGCCGGCAGCAGGGCCGTGCCGATGCGCAGGCGCCCGCCGCCGGGCAGGTCCAGCACTCCCAGCTCCCGCGTCAGCGCCCCGTCCACCGGGTCGGCGATGGCGAAGGTCCGCATGTCCGTCTCTCCTCACTGGCCGCCGGTCTGGCCGCTGGCATGGCCATAATCCCGCGCCGCCTGGGCGGGCGTCAGATAGCCGTCGCGCAGGTCCGCCGCGACGCGCGCCGGGTCCCGCTCCCGCGGGTCGCCCCAGCCACCGCCGGTGCCGGTGACCAGCCGCACCAGATCGCCCTTTGCCAGCGGCAGGCGTGCCGTCTTGCTGAAGCGGACGACCTCACCGTCGCCCCTTACCACTTCGGCGAAGTTGGGCGAGCCCTCCTGGCCGCCCTGCATGGCCCAGGGGCGGTGCCGGTAGCGGCCGAAGGTCGTGGACATGAAGGCGCCGTCGCCCAGCACCCGGTATTCGAGCTGCAACCCCTTGCCGCCGCGGAAGCGGCCGGCGCCGCCATCCTCGGTGTGGAAGCCGAAGCGCTCGACGCGCACGCCGTAGCGGGCCTCCGTCACCTCCACCGGGATGTTGTAGGTCTCCCCGTTGCCGACGCAGAATTGGCCCTGCTGGCCGTCACCGTCGCAGGCGGCCCCCCAGCCGCCGGCCAGGGGCTCCACCAGCAGGAAGAAATCGCCGCTGTCGGGGTGCCGGCCGGCGATCACGGTGGCGCAGACCGACCCGTAATGCCCCGCCGGCAGCCGGTCGGGCATGTGCGGGGCGAGCGCCTTCCACATCACATCGGCGGCCGAGATCATCGTTTCGTAGTAGATGGAGACGGGGGCCGGGCGGCTGGCCGTCATCACGGTGCCGTCGGGGCAGATCACCTTCAGCGGCCGGAACACGCCCTCGGTCGCCGGGATCGCCGGGTTGGTCAGGGCCTTGAACACGGCGCGCACGGCCGACAGCAGGCCGGCGCGGGTGTTGTTGATGGGGCCTGGCGCCTGGGCGGCGCTGCCCGTGAAGTCGGCGATGAACTCGCTGTCGGTGATGGTGATGGCGACGCGGACCGGGAAGGGGCCGTTGCCCAGCCCGTCATCGTCGACCATGTCCTCCGCCGTGAAGGTGCCCTTGGGCAGCCGCGCCAGCTCCTGCCGGATCATCGCCTCGCCATGGTCCAGCAGGTGCTCCACCGCGTCGGCCACGCCGGCCGTGCCGTACTTGGCCACCAGATCCAGGAAGCGCCGCTCGCCAAGCTGAAGCGCGGCGGCCCCGGCCCACATGTCGCCCAGGGTCATGTCCGGCAGGCGCACATTGGCGCGGATCATGTCCACCAGCGCCTCGTTGATGCGGCCCTGGTCGAACAGGCGGACGGCGGGGAACTGCAAGCCCTCCTGGTAGATCTCCGTCGTGTTCGGGCTGAAGCTGCCGGCGTCCTTGCCGCCGACCTCCGTCCAGTGCGCCTTGTTGGCGGCCCAGGCCAGCAGCGTGCCCTCATGGAAGATGGGGCGCACCAGCGTCACGTCGGACAGGTGCGTGCCGCCGCCGCCATAGGGGTCGTTGGTGATGAAGACGTCGCCGGGACTGATGCGGCCGGGGCCGGCGAACTTCTCCTGCACGGAGCGCACGGCGGCATCCAGGGTGCCGATGAACAGAGGCACGCCGTTGCCCTGGGCGATCAGGCGGCCGGCGGCGTCGGTGATGCCGATGGCATAGTCGAGCGTCTCGTAGATGATCGGGCTCATGCTGGTGCGCTTGAGCGCCGTGAACATCTCGTCGCCGATGGCGACGAGGGCGTTCTTGATCACCTCACGGGTGAAGCTGTCCGCGGGCTGCATGGGGTCACCTTTCCGGGGCGCCGCCGGCCCGGCGGTCGAGGATGAGATTGCCGTAAGCGTCCACGCTGACGCTCCAGCCGGGGGGGACGACGGCGACGGTGGCGCCTTCCTCCACCAGCGCCGGACCGGCCAGGGTCATCCCCGGCTCCAGCGCATCGCGGTCGTAGACGGCGGCATCGTGGATGCCGTCCACGTCGTAATCCACCCGGCGGGTGCCGGTGCGGGCCGTCTCCACCGCGCGGCCGGTGACGGCGCGGGGCGGCAGGGCCAGCTTGGCGATCTGGCCGACGCCGACCAGATGCGCGTTCACGACCTCCACCGGTGCGTCCAGCGCGAAGGTGTAGGCCCGGCGGTGCGCGGCGTGGAACGCCTCGACCAGATCGGCGATGGCGGCCGCGTCCAGCGGGCCGGCGGGCACCGGCACCTTCACCGTATGCTCCTGCCCCAGGTAGCGGGCATCCACATGGCAGGTCAGCAGCACCGTCTCCGGGGCGAACCCGTCGTCCCCGAAATCCGCGCCGGCCTCCGCCGCCAGCTCGTCGAACAGGGTCTCCAGCTCGGCGGGCGGGGCGGTGTCCAGGCGCAGGATGCGGGTGCGGATGTAGTCCCGCCGCAGGTCCGACATCAGCATGCCCAGGGCCGAGAAGACGGCGGCATGGACCGGGATCACGACGCGGGGAATGGCAAGCTCGGCCGCAAGCTGGGCCGCGTGCATGGCGCCGCCGCCGCCGAAGGCGACCAGGGCGAAGTCGCGCGGGTCGTGGCCACGGTTCAGCGAGACCAGCTTCAGCGCGTTCACCATGTTGGCGTTGGCGATGCGGATGACGCCGCGGGCCGTGGCGACCGCATCGGCACCGAAGGCCGCGCCGACGCGGGTGAAGGCGGCCTCCACGGCCGGCAGGTCGGGGACGATGGCCCCGCCGGCGAAGCGCCCGGGATTGATCCGGCCGGTCAGCAGGTTGGCGTCTGTCGTCGTCGGCTCGGTGCCGCCGCGGCCATAGGCGACGGGGCCGGGGCTGGAGCCGGCGCTCTTCGGCCCGACATGCAGCGCACCGCCGGCATCGACCCAGGCGATGCTGCCGCCGCCGTTGCCGATCTCCACGATGTCGATGACCGGCGTCTTGATGGCGTAGCCGGGGGTCCGGGGCGTCTGCTCGATCCAGTAGTCGGTGGTGATGCGCGGCTCGCCGCCCTGGATCAGGGTGCATTTCGCCGTCGTCCCGCCGATGTCCAGCGCGATGACGTCGGGCTCCCCGATCAGGCGGCCGAGCGCCGCCGCGGCCAGCATGCCGCCGACCGGGCCGGACTCGACCATGGCGATGGGATTGGCGCGGGCCGCGGCCAGGGTGGCGATGCCGCCGTTCGACTGCATCACATAGGCGCGGCCGCGGAAGCCGTCATCCTCCAGCCGCTGCCGCAGCCTGTCCAGGTAGCGGCCGGCGGCGGGCTTCACATAGGCGGACAGCACGGCCGTGCTGGTCCGCTCGTACTCGCGCCATTCCCGCGTGACGGCGTGCGACGCGGTGACGGTCACCTCCGGCCACAGCCGCGCGATCTCCGCCGCCACCGCGGCTTCGTGCGCCGGGTTGCGGTAGGCGTGCAGCAGGCAGACCGCGACGGCCTCCACGCCCGCGGCGCGGAAGTCGTCCAGGATGGCGGGCAGCCCGGACAGGTCCAGCTCCCGCACGACCCGGCCCTTCACGTCCAGCCGCTCGGGGACTTCCCGGCGCAGGTGCCGCGGCACGAACGGCACCGGCTTGCGGAAGGCGAAGTTGAACAGGTCGGGCCGGTTCGACCGCCCGATCTCCAGCACGTCGCGGAAGCCCTCCGTCGTGATCAGCCCGGTGACGACGCCCTTGCGCTCGGTCAGGGCGTTGATGACCACCGTCGTGCCGTGGACGAACAGGCCCAGCCCGT
Organism: Rhodocista pekingensis; assembly: GCF_042665545.1. Classification (NCBI taxonomy): domain Bacteria; kingdom Pseudomonadati; phylum Pseudomonadota; class Alphaproteobacteria; order Rhodospirillales; family Azospirillaceae; genus Rhodocista; species Rhodocista pekingensis. The sequence goes on from NZ_JBHTCM010000025.1 coordinate 152,387, forward strand.
CCATCGCCACGTCGGCCGTGCGCATGGCCTCCAGCACCCCCCGTTCGAAGTCCGGAGGCGTGGTATCGACCTTCACCGTGGAGACGCCGGTGATGGCGCCGTGAGCGTCCTCCCGGCACAGCACCAGATCGGTGAAGGTCCCGCCGACATCGGTCGCGACGCGCATCATGTGTCCTTGCGGAAGCGGAAAAGGGGCCCGGCGGCCATGACAGCCGCCGGGACGGGTGCGCTTGTCCGGGTTCCAGCGCGGCCTCAGAACCGGACGCGGCCGGTCACGCCGACCTGCCGCGGCGGGGAGAGCTGGCCCAGATCCTGGCCGGTGGCCGAGCCGGACCAGAAGCCGTCGGCATATTCCGTGAAGAACTGCTTGTTGGTCAGGTTCTTCACATAGGCCGTCAGCGACCAGCGCTCGGTCTCCAGCCCGGCGCGCAGGTTCACCAGGGTCACCGGATCGCGGTAGTCGATGTTGTCGGCGTGGAAGTACTGCTTGCCGCGATACTCGATGTCGGCGCGCAGCAGACCGGACAGCGCGTCGGTGATGGGGAAGCTGTACTGCGTTCCGCCGTTGATCTTCGCCTTGGTGTTGTTCGGGAGCTGGTTGCCGCGGTAGGCGCGGGTCCCGTCGAAATCCTTGATCTCGCTGTCGGTCACGCCGACGCCGCCGAAGGCGTCCCAGCCCTCTGCCAGCCGGGCCTGGAACTCAAGCTCGAAGCCCGTCAGCTCGGCATCCTTGACGTTGTCGATGATCTGGGCACCGGCCGTCAGATCGACCCGGAAGATCTGTGCATCGTCCAGCTTCGTGTGGAAGGCGGCACCGTTCAGGACCAGGCGGTTGTCCAGGAGCTGCGACTTGAACCCCACCTCGTAGTTCGTGCTGACTTCCTTCTGGAAGATGCTGGGGTTGACCGTGGGCGCGTTGTACCCGCCGGAGCGGAACCCGGTCGAGAAGGTGGCGTAGGTCATCAGCGACGGCGTCCATTCGTACTTGGCCGTGACCTTGGGCTGCCACTCGCTGAAGGTCTTGGAACGCACCGCGTTGTTGCGCAGCAGGTCGGTCTGCTCGCGCTCGTCGCTGTCGTAGCGCAGCGCGCCGGACAGTTCGAAGCGGTCGGTCACGTCGTAGGAGGCCTGGCCGAAGAAGGCATAGGCCAGGTTGTCGTTGGATTCGTCGCCGAAGATGAACAGCGGTTGCAGGCCGGCGAGCGTGCTGTTGGTGTCCAGGAAGACCGTGGTCCGCAGGTCACGGTCGGTCTGCAGGATGTAGGCGCCGCCGATCCAGCGCAGCGGCTGGTCGTCGGGCGAGGTCAGGCGCAGTTCCTGGCTCCACATCTCGACCTCCAGGTCCTGGCCCTGGCCGATCGACTGCACGCGGGAGAAGTCCAGGTCGCCGCGGTAGTTCTCCTTGACCTTGCTGTAGGCGCTGATCGAGGTCAGCGTCGCCGCGCCGAAGTCCCAGTCGAGCTTCAGGCTGAGATCGCCCATGTCGCGCTCGCTGCGGCCCAGCAGGTTCTCGTCCGGCTTGACGTTCTCGTTGTTGGAGAAGCCCAGGGTCGGGAACTGGCTGTAGAGGACGGCGCCGCCCTCGGTGTTGGAGATCGAGCCGCGCAGATCGACCGTGACGCTGTCGCTGGCGATCCAGCGCAACTGGGCGCGGCCCGTCTTGTCCTCGTAGAAGTCGGCCTTCTCGTCCAGGAACCCGTTCGTGATCTGGCCGTCACTGTCGGCATAGGAGCCGGCGGCCCGGAAGAACAGCTTGTCGGCGACGATCGCCCCGCCGGCCGCGGCCGACAGGGTACGGGTGTTACCCTCGGCATAGCCCGCCTCGGTGTAGCCCTCGAAGTCGTTGCCGGGCTGCCGGGTGATGATGTTGATGGCGCCGCCGATGGAGTTGCGGCCGTAGAGCGCGCCCTGCGGGCCCTTCAACACCTCGATCCGCTCGATGTCGAAGAGCTGCTGGGTGAGCTGCTTCTGGTTCGCCTGCGGCACCCCGTCCACCACGACGGCGACCGAGGGATCGCTGTTGTTGATCTGGGAGATGCCGCGGACCGTGACGAAGCTGTTGCCGACCGTGAAGCTCTGCACGATCCCGATGTTCGGCGTCAGCGCGATGAAGTCCTGCGGCGTGCGCACGCCCGCATCCTCGATCGCGTCGGCGGAGAAGGCGGTCACCGAGACGGGCACGTCCTGCAACCGCTCCTCGCGCTTCTGGGCGGTGACGACGATCTCCTCGATGGCAAGGCCGGACTGGGCCGCGGCGGGTGCCGCTGTCAGCCCGGCGAGAAGTGCCGTCAGGGTGGTCGTCGTGAGCAGGCGGGACGTGAGCTGTGGGGACGTGCGCAATGGAGCCTCCGCTTCGCCTCAGATGAGGTCTTCTATTGGTTGGAAATCCTCTTCGATCCCGAAGCTGCGGGGTCCGAAGCAGGCCAGGGCGGCGGGCGAGCGCATGATCGGGGGCACGCTCGCCCCGATCACCCGGACCCGCTGCCCGTACTTCAGCGACTCGGTCGTGATCGGTTCCGCCGTCTCACGGTCGAGGATGGTGACGAGGTCGGGCACGATGGCCACCGTCCGGCCGCCACGCCGCGCCACCAGGTTCTCGTTCTGGAAGAGGATCTCCATGTCCGCGCCGGCGGCGCCGTCGGCGGCGATGCTGCACCGGCCGATGGAGAAGCCGCGGGTCGTCTCCCGCACCAGATCCACGATCTTGCCGTCGAACAGCACCGCGCAGTGCCGGTAGTAGTCGGTGCCGCGCAGGTAGCCCAGCAGCGCCTCGAACGGGTCGCCGGCGCGCCGCCCGGCCGCGATGGCCTGCCCGATGCCCAGCGCCAGCGACAGGGTGCCGGGGATGGCGGCCCGCTTCGCCTCCGCCCCGCTCATGGGATAGCAGGACAGCGCCACGCCGCCGCCCATGTGGATCACCATCAGCCGGGCCATGTCCTCGGCCGACTTGGCGTCGCGGGCGCTGATGACGTTGTACTCGCCGTGTTCGTTGGCCAGCACCATGGGCGTCGCCGGGATGCCCATGACGTTGAAGGTGACCATCTGGAGTTCGGGGAAGGCGCGGCCCATCCCGTCGGCGTCCACGACGGGCAGGCCCCGCTCGGCCGCCAGCTTGACCGGCAGCAGCGAATTGATGCCGCCCATCTCCACCGGCAGGATGGCGGTGGCGGGCCGGCCGGTGTGCTGCTCCAGCGCCTTCACCGCCAGCCCGACCTCGTCGCCGCCGACCAGCTTCTCCACCATCACCGTGGGCGCCCCCATGATGGCGATGGTGTAGAGATTGGCGTCGTCCGGCAGGTCCTGGAGCGCCACCACGGGCGGCGCCCCGTGCCGCTCCAGCGCGTGCTGCGCCAGCAGCCGTCCGATATAGGGGTCGCCGCCGCCGCCGGTGCCCAGGAAGGCGGCGCCGCGGGCGATGTCGTGAAGGGCGGGGATGCTCAGCTCGATCGTCATGGCTCTGCCCTTCCTTCAGATGCCGGCCATGTCGCCGACGGCCTTGGCGCGGATGCGCACGGCCCCGCCCGGCAGGTAGGCCAGCGGCACCTCCTCCAGGTCACGGATGTCGATGCTGCCGGGGGCGGCCCCGGCGCGGATGGCGATGGCCGCAGCTTCCTCCTTGGCCTTGGCGATGGCCGCCTCGCGCCCCAGCTCCTGGTAGGAGTAGACCCGGTCGACCTCGCCCCCGATCTGCGCGATGGCGGCGCCGATGGCGTTGGCGACGCCGCCGTTCTCCGGCCGCACGATCCGGGCGGCCCCGGGCAGCGTCCCGTCCACCAGGATGGCGCCGCCGCCGACCAGCACGACCGGCAGGTCGGTGGCGCTGGTCTTCATGCGGTCGATGGCGCCGGACAGCAGGCGCCGGATCTCGGCCTGGGCCGCCGTGACCAGCCTGCGGTCCAGCCCGGCGACGCGCGACGGATCGCCCATGCGGGCAAGGCCGGCCGCGACCGCGATGTCGGAGGTGGTCAGGACCTCGCCGCCGAAGACGCGGGCCTCCTGCGGCAGGCGGTAGCCGACACTGTCCGGCCCGACCCGGACGCTGACCTCTCCCGAGCCATCCACCGGCCCCTGCTCCGGGCGGACGTGGCTGCCGCCGCCCAGGCCGATGGAGAGGATGTCCGGCATCCGGAAATTCGTGCGGACGCCGCCGATGTCCACGGCGACCGAGGATTCGCGGGGGAAGCCCTTGACCAGCATGCCGACATCGCTGGTCGTGCCGCCGATGTCGATGACCAGCGCGTCCGTCAGGCCCGACAGGTAGGCGGCGCCGCGCATGCTGTTGGTGGGGCCCGACGCGAAGGTGAGGACGGGGAAGCGCGCCACCGTCTCCGCATTCATCAGGGTGCCGTCGTTCTGGCTGACGAAGAACGGGCAGTCCAGCTTCAGCTCGGCCAGGGCGGCATGGAAGGACGCCACCACATGCCGCGCCATCTCGGCCAGGCTGGCATTCATGATGGTGGCGTTCTCGCGTTCCAGCATGCCGATCCGGCCGATGCTGCCGGACAGGGTGATGAGCGCATCGGGATGCTGCTCGCGCACGATGGCAGCGGCGCGCTCCTCCATGTCCGGGCTGACGGGGGCGAAGATCGAGCTGATGGCGACCGCCGTCAGCCCCTTCGCCCGGAAGCGCCGGGCGGCCTCGGCCACCGCCGCCTCGTCCAGGGGCGCGATCGGGCGGCCGTCGAACTCACGGCCGCCGCCGACCAGGGCGACATCGCCGCCGACGCCGGCCTTCAGGTCCTCGGGCCAGTCCATCAGGGGCGGCAGGCCCTTGCCGGCCGGCAGGGCGATCCGGATGATGCCGACGGGCAGCAGCCGCTTGCGCTCGACGAAGGCGTTGGTGAAATGGGTCGTCCCGATCATCACCGCCTTGATGCTCTCCGGCCCCAGGCCGGAAGCGTCCAGCACGGCGCGGATGGCGGCGACGATGCCGCTGCCGACATCGGCCGTCGTGGGTGACTTGTAGGTGGCGACCACCCGGCGCCCGTCCATCAGGACTGCGTCCGTATTGGTTCCGCCGACATCGACGCCGATGCGCATCTGCCCTCCCGCCGGCCGCGGGGGCCGGATTACCTGGAACCGTGGCCGCGATTCCTGGCGACCATGGATCGAAGTCTTCGGGACCGTCACCGACTTGTCAAAAAGGCCGGCGGGTGGATTCGGACCGTATTCGGGTGGGGTCGGGCGGGGCGGCCCCGACCCCACCCTACCCGTCCGGGTAGGTGGTGGCGAAGGGCGGCCGCTCCCGGCCGCGCCGGGGGTTCCGGCATCCTCGGGCGGGGAGCTTTTCCGCGAGATCGGAAGGGGGCTGTCAGGTCAGGCCGAGCAGGCGGCGGGCGGTGATGATGGCGGCGGCCCGCCGGTCCACGCCCAGCTTTCCGAAGATGTTCTTCAGGTGGAACTTCACCGTGTTCTCGGTCATGGCGAGGGCCCGGGCGATCTCCTTGTTGGAGGCGCCCCGGCACAGCTCGATGACCACGGCCCGTTCGCGCGGGCTCAGCGTGTCGGCTTCGTCGCGGGGCCGCGCCAGGGTGCGCTCCAGTTCCTCCGCGAAGGCGCGGGCCAGACTGTCCAGCCCGATCTCCCGGCTGCGGCGCAGGCAGTCCCGCAGCAGCGGCGCCAGCCGTTCGCCACGCTCCAGAAAGACCTGCCGCAGCCCTTCCGGGGCCGCCAGGGTAAGAGCCTGGGCCAGATCTCCCACCGGATCGGCGGCGGGCGATCCGCCGCTTTCCAGCGCCAGCCGGGCGGCGGCTTCGGCCCGCAGGATGAGCGCCTGGATCCGGTGGACCGTCATGCCGGCCTCCCGCGCCCGCTCCGCGGCCTCGCCGGCCGCCTCCAGCGCCGCGCACGGGTGCCCCTCCGCCAGCAGCAGCCGGGCCTGGACCGTCAGGAAGGCGTGGTGCTCCCGCCAGGCCGCCGGGGAGGCGCGCATCAGCGGCAGTTCCGCCAGGAGCGGTGCCAGGGCGTCGCGGGCCCAGGCCGTCTCCCCCATGGCGGTCAGCACGCGGGCGCGCTCGCAGGCGATCAGCCGGCCCAGCCGCGCCAGCCCCCGTTCGGCGGCCGTGCGCTCTCCGCGGGCGAGCACGGCCAGGGCCCCGTCGTGCTCGCCCTGGGCGAGCTGGAGGGCCGCGGCCACCCGGTAGCCCGACGCATAGATGTCCAGCCAGCCGTCCGCCGTCTCGATCTGGGCCAGGGCGGGGCCGATCAGCGCCCGGGCCTCGTCGCCGCGCCCGGCCTCGTGCAGCACCTCCGCCAGCAGCACGGCGGCCACGGCCTTCAGGCCGCTGTCGGCGCCGAAATTGTCGGCGGCGATGGCCATGGCCTCGCGGTAGGTCGCCTCCGCCTCCCGCCGCAGGCCGCGGTACAGGGCGCTCTGGCCCAGGTGGAACAGGCAGTAGGCGAGCCCGAGGACGGAGTTGGCCGCACTCATGTGGCGCAGCGCCCGCCGGCCGGCCCGTTCAACCCCGGCAAGATCGCCCAGATGCAGAAGCTGTACCGCCTCCACCGTGCGCAGGGCGCCGCTGCCGATCTGGTCGTCCTCGGGCATCCCGTCGATGACCCGGCGCAGGGCGACCAGCCCGTCGGCCGTGGGGGCGGCATCCTCGTAGCCGGCCAGCAGGCTGCCGATGATCAGGGCGTCGCGGGCGAAGGCGGGCTGCTCCTGGATCAGCTCCAGCGGCCGGTCGGCGCCGGGGATGCGGTGCAGCAGCCGGCGGGCCTGGGCCAGTTCGCCGTCCTTGATGTGCAGGTAGACCCGGCTGATTCCCAGCCGCGGGTGACGCAGGAAGCTCTCGGCGGGGAAGTTCTGCAACAGGTTGCGCAACAGGCCGATGCCGCCCGACAGGATCAGCGACCAGCCGCCCGCCGATTCGACCAGCCGGGCGGCGCTCGCCAGATCGCCGCCCAGACGGGCGTGGCGGACGGCCTCGGTCAGAAAGCCGCGCGCCTCGAACCAGCGCGAGGCGCGGGCATGCAGGTCCGGCAGCAAGGCCGCATGGTCCCGGGCCAGCACGTCGCGCAGATAGTCCTGGAGCAGGTGGTGGTAGCGCAGCCAGCCGCCGCTGCTCTCGCCGTCCAGCGGCACCAGCAGGCTGTCCAGGCGGGAGAGACGGGCCAGACGGGCGCGGGCGCCGCCGCGGCCGGTGACGGCCTCGGCCAGATCGGCGTTGACCCGCTCCAGGATGGAGGTCTGCATCAGGAACTGGCGCAGATCCTCCGGCAGGTCGGCCAGCACCTGCTCCGCCAGATAGTCGGCCACGTCGCGGGTGCTGCCGCAGAAGCGGTCCAGCAGGCGGGCGCGGCCGCTGCCCGCCTCCAGCCAGATGCGGGCGAGCTGGATGGCCACGGCCCAGCCCTCCGTCCGCTTCGTCAGGGCGGAGATGTCGGCGTCCGGCAGCAGGTCATGCAGAACATGCCGCGCCTCCTGGGCGGAGAAGCGCAGGTCGCCGGCCGTCAGCTCCCGCACCTGCCCCATGGCCTTCAGTCCGGCCAGCGGCAGCTTCGGCCGGTCACGGCCGCTGATGACCAGGGACAGGTTGGCCGGCAGGAAGGGCAGCAGGCCGCCCAGCAGGGCGCCGACCTCCCGCGATTCGGCCCGGTGGAAATCATCCAGGATCAGCACGACGGGCCCGCCATGCCCGGCGATCTGATTCACCAGGGCGCTGAGCGCCGCCTTGCACGGCATGTCCACCAGCCCCTGCTGGGCCAGCCGCGCGAGCTGGCCCAGCGGCACGCCGGCGCGGGCCAGACTCAGCACGATATAGGAGATGAGATGGGTGGGGTCGCCGTCGTCCTCGTCCAGGGAGAGCCAGCCGCAGGGGATGCCGGCGCGGGCGAGCTGACGCTGCCATTGGCCCAGCAGAGTTGTCTTGCCGCTTCCGGCGGCCCCGACGACGAGCTGGAGCCGGGCCGACCGCCCCTCCTCCAGGCGGCCCACCAGCCCGGCACGGTCCACCAGATCGACGAGCTGGTGGGGCGGGGCGAGCTTGGTCGGAATGATCCAGTCGGGTCCGGTAACGAGCGTGGACAAGGGCCGTCGTGATGCTGGGGGGCGGTCCGGGAGGGACGCGGTTCGTCACAAGGGCACAATAAACTACATCGCGGGCGCGCTTGCCGACAGGAAAGGTGCCGGAACGTCGGCGACGGGGACAGAAGATTGCCCCTGTGGCCTAAATGCCCGGTTTCCCGGGGGTTTTCCCGCGGGGCGGCCCGTCGGATTTTCAGATTTTGTTGGAAGAAAGTGTTTGACAGGTTGGGTTTGGGGGCCTAGATAACGGCTCACCGACG